>CAWENX010000007.1:0-700527 GCA_963810555.1 uncultured Bacteroidia bacterium
CTGTTCTTATTTCAAGCTCTTATAGAACTCCTGATGGAAATAAAGCTTGCGGCGGCGCTCCTGATTCTTTTCATTTAAGAGGTATGGCAATTGACCTGCGTTGTCCTTTAAAACAATCACTGATCAATGAAAATCTTTTCCGAAGAGGCTTTCTCTATCATGCTCTCCGCTCTGCCGGTATCAATGGTTTTGGCATAAGCGAACGTTTTCTTCATATCGATACCCGTTCATTCGGCTACACTCCCGATCCGGAATTTGGATCATATGCTTTGTGGTATTATTAAATTTTGTGGGCTCCCGGCTTTAGGGAAAGTGAAAAACATATAGTAAGCATTCAACACTGAAAATTGAAAAATTTATTAGTTGTACGAAAGTAAAATGAATATCCCCGGGTTTTTGCCCGGGGATATTTTTCATAAGCAGGAATAATAAGTCAGTTCTGTTGAATATCTATCATCCGCTGATTATATTTTACGGCTTCCCTGTTTATGGTAAGGCTTACCGGAAGTTGTTTTTTACTCCCCTGAGGTTCAATCAGAAAAATAGCTTTAAAAGGAACCTTTTCATTATCGGCTTCTTTGGGAAGCTGAATTTCAGGACCGGTTATCATGATGATGGCTTTGCCGTCAAGAGTAATCTGACAGGGTTGATCCGGTTTTATTTTCTTTACCGTTTCGCCGTTAACTGTTAAGGTAAGATCAGCATCCTGAGGAAGCAGCTTTGGCCAGCCGTCCAGTTTAAGGGCAGTGGCAATAACTGTTCCTTCAATACTGGTTATTGAAACAGGAACGCCGACTGTCTCAGGATACATGCCTACTTCAATTTTAAAGTCATTATCCATTGTTCCGTCAGGATGTATATATATATGCGATGTTCTGACTTTCTGATTGCTCTTGTTGTAAAGGGTTGTTGACCATATCGGGAACTGTCTTGGAAAAAGGTATCCGATATCGCGGGGTTCAGGTTCAGCGACGAAATCGTCCAGAAGCCTGGCCGAATGAGCGCCCAGTGTATAACCATGTTCCTGGCTCTTGCTTGACCAGAAATTGCTCGAAGTATCATTCCACTCGAGCCATTTAGCCAATCCGCAGTTATAGCCCCATTGAGCAATAACAGGGAGATCATATTTCATTCCTACCTGGGCTGTAGCATCAGGAATGACAAGCTGAACGCTTCCCATCGTATTGTTGCTGTGCCCTCTTTCGGAATAAAGGGTTAAAAGGCCGTCCCCTCTTTGATTCATATTCGCTGTAAAGACTTCCTGATAACGTCTGAGCATATCTATAAATCTCGGATCACCCGTGCGTTGAACGGCGATAATCAGCCAGTCCATATGAGTGCGGGTATATCCTGCATCGTAATGTATTCCGGCCCCGTTGAACCTGTCACCTTCAGCGAGAATAGGAAATCCTCCTGAGAATTTACCCTGGGCATCCTGGATTTCATCCATTATCTCGTTGTATTTCGACATGATCTCTTTCTTTTTGGCATCTCCATCGGGGAATATATCAGCCACCATTCTCATGCCGATAGCATAGCCAAGGACCCTGTTGGCGCCGGTAATTAATGTATTTCCTCCGATAATGTCATCGCGATACTTAGTTGGGCCTGCAACTCTTTCCCTTGCCAATGCGGCACGGTAAAACATGCGTTTATAAAACTCCCGCCGGGTCATCGTATTCGGTCCGATGGTCATTTTTTCATTTAATGCGGGGACTTTAGCTTTTTCAAGAGCAAGATAACTGGTCAGATAGCCGTATATAGCAAATCCAAAGGTGTATTCGCCGCTTACAACGGTCCTTGCGCCTCTGCGTCCGTCAAGGAAACTGCCATCCCAGCATTGAGTCTTAGCAACATGATCAAGCGATTCTATGGCTGATTTGATTCCTTCTTTACCTCCATAGGAAGCAACAACTCCTGTGACTTCCTGGCAGCGCTGCTGAAGGGTAAGATCAGGCTCAACTCCTTCTTTCCAGTTGTTCCTTGCGGGATCGTAACTTCCTTTAAGATAATCGACAAGGCGCATATTTGAAATGGTAACAGTTGCCGATTGAGGTGTTTTAACCGGTCCGCGTTCGGGAGCCCGCTGAAAGGCAGCCGTCAGGATTTCAATGGCTTCTACGTGCTTTAAAACTTCAATGGCATCGTAAACATTTTTGTAATTGATGAATGACCAGTCGAAGTAGATTTCATGAACAGGGTCGCCCCAGGTATCAACGACAGGTATATAAGGAATAATATCGGCTGTCTTTTTTCCTCCCTGGCTTATCAGCCTCAGGCCCAAACGAATTTCCTGAGAAGAATTAGGTTCAGCTTTAACAAGAACAGTAATACCGCTTCCTTTGCCAAGCATATCAATTGGTTTCGGAAGGTTGAAACGGATAACATCATCTGCGGGTTTTCTGTCTTCATTTATGATATCACTCAATTGCACTTTTATTGATTTGCCGTTCTTGGAAAGGATTTTCATTTTTGGGCTGTCGCTGATGGAGGATGGAAAAGAGATCGGCACATCGGGGAGGGCGAAGCGTTTCTGTTGTTCCATGGCATGCTGAGCCACCAAAGTGATATATTCAAGTTTCATTTTCTGAACCTGTTTCCAGTCTGCCGCCCTTGAAGTCCCCGAAGTGAATAAAAGGATACCTCCTATGAGGGAAATAAATGTTTTCATATTTCGTGTAATTCGTTTATAATTCGTAATTATTTAAGGAATTTTTCACGCGCCTGGAGATTTGTCAGGCCTCCAAGCAGGAAAACGACACTCATCACGGCAAGAAATAGCCTGTTTTTCTGGGATATCTGGGCCCATACCATTTCGTTCATCTGAGTTGGAAGAGAGTAGGGATTATGAAAAACGTCCCATTGAGTACGGGTAAGTGAATTGCTGATCATCAGAAGAGCCACCCCGATGATTATCATGACTACTGCAGTGCCATTACCGTTTTTTACAATAGTTGAAACGAGAAAGGCAAGACTGCCCAGGAATGCCACTGGGAACATCAGCTGCCACGACATCTCGAACACCCGGAAAGGGATCAATCCATAATAGGCTATCCAGCAGAAGAGGTAAAGAAAGATCCAGGTGAGAAGAAAAATTACGATTAAACGAACCATCCAGACCTTATATCTGTAATTAGGGATGCCAAAAAGAATCTCTAAAATTCGCGAATCTGCATCGCTTTGAATACCAAAAACGGTAGGGTAGAAGATCAGCAGAATCCCCGGGAGAAATAGCAAGTTGTATACAGAAGAGGAGTTATATCCAGGTACCTTTATTACAAGATTTACGGACAACAGGAGGAAAAATACCAATGCAGCAAGAACGAACCATATAAATCTGCCTGCAAAGATAATTTTCAGGTTGTAGCGGACCATCTTTTGTATAAGGTTGAACCAGAAATTTAACCTGCTTTCTTTTGCGAATATTTTTGTCGATGTACTCATTATTTTTCAATTAATTGTAAACGGTGATCAGAAACAAGCAATATTAATTATCCATCCCGTTTAATTCCTTTTAACAGGCACAGATAAGCTTCTTCCAGTACAGGTCTTACCTGGATGGCGTCTTCAGTCGGCTTTGTTGGTGACAATACCCGCATTCTTATCATATCACCGTCACGCATGTGATGCACAACCCTATCTTTGGCCGGGAAGTTCTCAAAATCGCTTGCAGGTATATGGAATTGCCATACCAGCCCTTCTGCAATATGCACCATATCAGAAGGATTTCCCGCATAACACATTTGTCCGCGGTTGATCACCACCACCTGGTTGCAAGAACTGGAAATGTCCTCAATAATATGAGTTGAGAAAATGACCACCCGTTCGCGGGCCAGTTCCACAAGAAGGTTTCTGAACCTGATCCTTTCACGGGGATCAAGGCCGGCGGTGGGTTCATCAACTACAAGGATACGAGGCAGATGAAGCAGTATCAGGGCAATTCCCATGCGTTGTTTCATTCCGCCGGAGAATCCGCCGATTTTATCATCCTTGCGATCCCACAGGTGAACTGAACTCAGCACGTATTCAATACGGGAGTGACGTTCTGCAGGAATGGACAGACCTTTGAGTATCGCCTGATAGTCAAGGAACTCATAGGCAGACATATTTTCATAAGTTCCGAATTCCTGTGGCAGATACCCGATAAGTCCCTGAAGTTCCTCGCGTTTTTCCTGTGTATCAACTCCATTGATCCATACTTTACCGTAGCTTTGTTCGTAGATTCCGCAAATAATGCGCATCATTGTTGATTTCCCTGCTCCGTTAGGTCCGAGAAGGCCTATCATACCTGTCTTAATTTCAAGTGAAACGCCTTTCAGTGCTTTAAATGCATCCTTTTTACGGCCAATCATAGGAATATTTTCAACCAGTTTAAAGAACAGCCTTCGGGTCCCCGCAAAACGTCCTTTCAATCTTTCAATATTAACATTCTCCCGATAAAGCATTTCTGCCGTTACTTTAACTGTCAGGGCGAAATACCAGATTATGCCTATTATAACAATAGACCATAAGGTTTCCCATCGAAAGTAAAATAATACAAGGAATAATGCAGGCAATCCCCAGTAAAGGATATTCCATCCTGTTTTAGCTAAGGATATCAACCACTTTCGGTTATTCTTCTCTGCTTTCCATGTCATATATTCTGTCACGGGTCCCCATAATCCCAATGCCATAAAATATGTGAATTGGGCAAGAATAAACATGAACAATCCATTCTTCAGATAACCGAAAGTGAAATAAAAAAGATATCCCAACAGAGGCAACTGCCATAAAAAGTCATCAAAATCCACGATACGATGATGGTATTTGGTTATTCCTGCTCTGTCACGTATATGGCGGTTACCTATCCATTCCCTGCGGAAACGGCTTCCCCAGCTGTAAATCTTTACAAGATTCTGAATGGTAATATGAATTTGCTGTTTGGGATCGACCACAGTCTCTTGTGCTTTTTTTAAGGAATTCATTATAAACCAGGTGGCTCCGGGTATTCCGACCGCAATAATTACTACATCTATCAATTGCCAGAGGAAATCATCCACATTTCTATAAATCAAGTATAAACCAAAGGCTACCAGGACCAACTGTATGATCTTGATTTTATCAGGGAGCGACTTGAGCCATGTAACAGTATTTCCCATACCATAGTAAAATGTGGGAATGAAAACCAGCGTTAATAATGTGCTCATACTTAATCCGCCAATAACCGTAATAGCAAAGGGCGCCCCGATGGCCCCGACATATTCGTTATCACCCATTGCAAGTGGCAGCATAGCCACCATTGTTACAATAGCCGTAATCAGTATGGGCCTGATACGTGACATTCCTGCCATAATTAATGCCCTGTCGACACGAAATCCTCTTTTACGCAATATGTTCGTATAGTCGATCAGGATGATCCCGTTATTAACCACCACGCCGAGCAAAATAAGAAATCCTATAATTGTATTGGTAGTGAATTGGCTGTTGTTGGTTAAAATCAGTGCAATAAACGAGCCTATAGCGGCAAGAGGGATAGAAAACATTAATACAATAGGTGTTGTAACAGATTCGAAAACCGAAGCCAAAATCATGAAGATGATAATAAAAGCTGCAAGAATAAGATAATAAAAACCCTGCATTTCGTTTTCTTCATGAATGACCTGAATGGCAATACCGGCCGGAAGATTATAATTTTCAACTATCTGATCGACCTCATCCCGGTATGAATTCAATAAATCCTTTGAATCCTGAGCGGCGCTGATAAATGAATATGTAATTTCTATTTGTTTTTCCTGATTTACACGGGTAATATTTGAATATCCGGTCGAAAAAACTATATCGCTGAGAGTCTGAAGTTCATGCATTCCACCGTTGGTATCGGGTATCGGAAGCGTTTTCAGATTATAAATTGACCGTCCTTTTTTCAGATCTTCCTCTGTCTGGCCTGCTTTTGGCATTTCCTTGATAATAATATCATACTGGTCAGTACCCTGCATGAAAGGGATTGTAGTGTTGATTTCAGTGCTGAAAGAATTTAATTCACCGGATATACTGGCGAGAGATGTATTATTTTCACTTATCAGCAAAGGATGAAAACGTAAATGTACTTCCGGTCTGTTGTCAGAAGAGCTGACGCGTACACGGTTCATCGATTCAAGGTTTTCGAGAAAGAACTGCAAATCACTGGCCACATTTTTCATGGCTTCAAAATCCTGCCCCTTAATCAGAATCCTTTCCTGGTTGGTTCCTACCCCCATATACCGCAACATGTTACTTGAACCGCTTCTTCCGATTCCTGATCCGCCTGCAGGAGAAGAGCCGCCTGTCGTCATTGAAGCATCAGTAATATCAATTTGTGCTCCGGGAATAGATGTGACACGTTTGGTCACATCATCACGGACCTGTGCGATCGTTCGTTTACTTGTTTTTTGAAAATTGTCCTTCAATTTAATAGTGACTGTGGCGGCATCTGCCTGAATGTTGCTTGTTACATCCTGCTTTTCAGGTACTGTATCAAGACGATTTTCGATTTCTGTAACAAGTTTATCAGTTGATTCAATGGTGGAGCCAGAAGGCATTGTTACACTGATTCTGAAAGCATTTGTTTCAACCGACCTCAGGTTGTTGCTGCCCAGCATTAAACAAATGGAAATGGTAATGAAAAATACGATCACTGCTCCGAAAATAGTCTGGGCAGGTTTTCTCAGGGAATATTTCAATATCATTACATAAGCCTGGACCAGTTTGTTCCGTGTTGATACGACCGTGAAACTGAGATTTCCTCCTTCGGTTCTTTTCAAGAAGGTATAGGCCAGCATCGGAACCAGAAATAATGCTACAAGTAAAGAAACAGAAAGAGTTGAAACAATTGCAATGCCCACATTTTTCCCGATAAGCTTGATCATTGGATCATCTGAAAACACAAAAGGCAGAAAGACTGTAATGGTAACCAGAGTAGCAGCAACCACGGACCTCCACACTTCTTTAGTGCCCTGGATTACAGCCTCCTTTGGAGGCTTTCCCAGTCCACGCAGGCGATAGATATTTTCCAAAACAACAACACTGTTGTCAAGCAACATTCCCACAGCGAGAGCCATTCCCACCAATGTCAGGCTATTGATGGAAATATCTGCGGCATAAAAGAAATTGAATGCAGTGAATATAGAAATAGGTATGGCCAATGTAATAATTGATACAAGCTGAATGTTTTTCAGGAATATCCAAAGAATAAATATAGCCAGCAGGGCACCAACCAATGCCAGTTCACCAATCTGGTGAAGGTTTTTCTCCATGATATCGGCCGTATTACTCTGGACAGCTATCTGGATATCTTTCTCTGCAAGAGTTTTATTTAATTTGTCAATGACTGCCAGCGTTCTGTGAGAAAGATCTATCAGATTAGATTGAGCATCATTGACCAGAGTTATTGAAACTGCGTCTTTCCCGTTAACTCTTGAGTAAGAAGTTTGTTCTTTTGTTCCGAAATAGACTTTGGCAACGTCTTTTAATAAAACTGGTCCGTTTGCAACTACAATGTTCTCTAAATCTTTCAGTTCAGAGAACTCAGAAGAAACCTGGACAAAATATTCAAGATTTGAATCGTAAGCATATCCCGCAAAAGATCTGGCGCTATAATTTTGAGAAATCTTATTTCTGATAGTTGCAGCCGTTATTTTGTAAGCATCACAAATATCCATATTCAGCTGTATTTCAATGGATTTTTGACGGCCACCATAAACATTTACTCCTGCAATCCCATCAATATTCTGAAGTTCAGGTTGAATATCCAGGTCAGTTATATTTCTCACCCGGTCAACACCTCCGCTTCCTGTCACCTGGAGCTGCATGAAGAGGTTGTTCATCTGGGTTTGGTCAACTCTTTGAACACTTACAGTAAATTCAGTTGGAATTTTAGCTTTTACTTCATTGACCTTTTCCTGCAATTTCAGATAGGTGAATTTGAAATTCACGTTTTTATTGAATTCAACCAGTATAGTTCCTCTTCTTGATTGTGCCTGTGATTGAATATTTTCGATGCCGGCCATGGTTCCGATTGCACCTTCTAAAGGTATAACAGCCTGATCTTCCATGTATTTCGGGTCGACATCCTGTCGGCAGGAAACCTGGACATACAATTGAGGGAGTTCTGCACTTGGGATAAGTTCCATAGATAAATTTCTCCATGAAAAATAACCCATCATCGTCACCCCAATGAAGAGCATGCTGATAAATACCTTCCTTTTGATAATAAAATTCATAAGTATATTATACTGGTTTCAATTACCCTGCTGGTATTTCTTTCTATCATTTTTATAAGTCATAAATTAAATCTGCCAAAAATAGTCTTGATGATATTTTCCAGGGCAGATGCTTATTCATCTTCCTTAAAAGGTTTATTGCTTGTCATCAGATCATAAACACATGGAATCACTAAAATTGTAAGAAGAGTACTCGTTATCATACCTCCGATTACCGCATAAGCCATTGGGGAGCGCAGGGCAGCTCCTTCTCCAAAACCAAATGTTAAAGGAAGAAGAGCGATTATAGTAATAATACTCATCATTAAGATGGGTCTTAACCTTTGCTGGCTGCCAAGGGCTATAGCCTCTTGTTTCTCCATACCGCTCCTTCGCAATTGGTTTATCCGGTCAATTAATATTATTGAATCATTCACCGCAATTCCTCCAAGCATGATTACTCCAATAAGAGCCATCATGTTAAATGTCAGATGCATAAGGTAAAAGAGAATTATGGTTCCTACAATTGCAAATGGTATTGTTAATAATATAATAAGTGGGTGAAGCAAAGACTCAAATTGACATGCCATAACCATGTAAACCAGAACAATGGATAAAATCAATGCAAAAAGTAAATTTTCAACTGATTCCTGTCTCTTTTGTTCTTCGCCTGCTACCTTTATTGAATATGAAGGTGGGAGGTTTACAGTTGAAATTTTTGCCTGGATATTTTTTACAACTTTATCAAGAGATACGTTCTTTCCCAATTCCGCCATTACTTTGCCAATCCGGGCCTGGTTCCGGTGGTAAATCTCTTTCGGGGCCACAGATTTTTCTAATTTTGAAACTTCATAAAGACGGATAATTTGTGTTCCGTTTTTTAGAATCATATTACCAAGTTCAGCCACTCCGATTTTTGGGACATAAATGGTAATATCTTTTAATTCTCCTTCAGAGTCTATCTGTCCTGCGGTCTGGCCTTTAAGTTTTGCTGTGACCTGATTGACAATTTCGGATACGCTCAGATTATATGAAGCGGCCTTAAAACGATCAACAACTACATTCACCTCGGGATATCCTGCCTCCATGTTTGTTTGAAGATTATAAAGCCCGGGAACATCTTTGATGGCCGTTTTAACCTGATCTGTTATTTTTTCAATTTCCTGAAGATCATCACCCTTCACTTCAACCACAATCGGTGCATCTTCGGTTCCAAGAATACTTTCCAAAGCCGTTTCATTTTGTTTGAAGCTGACCTCAAATTGTGGATTTTCCGCATACCAGGAAGCCATGGCGGAAACTACCTGTGATGCAACATATTTTGCCTCTGGTTTCAAAACAACTTTTACTTCAGCAGTATTTTCCCCTTCGAAGACAGTATTGGCAGTTGTTGCAAGCCCGGTTGAAGGCCCAATCAAAGAATACACAGATTGTATATTGTCACCCAACAAATCTTTAAGCATCCCTTCAATGGATGCGATAGCTGAAGAAGTTTTTTCAAGAGGTGTCCCTTCAGGCATCCGAACTTCGATTGAAAACTGCTTGCCTTCAGATGAAGGCATAAACTCACTTCCAATGTATGGGACCAGCAGAAAAGACAACCCCATTAGAACCAGCGATGCAATTGTGATTTTCCATCTGTGTTGAAGGATTCTTCTTATGAAATTATGGTAATTAGGAAATTTTATTCCTTTAATTTGTATCGTCGGTTTATTCATAAAAAACCGGTGATATAACATTGGTACTAAAAAGATTGCTACTGCAAGAGAGGATAATAGGGCAAAAGCGACCGTCCAGGCCATATCCTTAAACAATTCACCCGAAGCTCCGTGTATATATACAATAGGAAGAAATACAACAATAGTTGTTAGTGTTGATGAAGTAATGGCACCGCCAACCTCTGCTGTACCTGTCACGGCAGCCTCTTTGGCTGACATACCATTCTCATGATTCCTGAAAATGTTTTCCATTACCACGATTGCATCGTCCACAAGCCTTCCTGCGCCAAGTGCAAGACCCCCGAGGGTCATTATATTCAAGGTAAGGCCATTAAAGTACATCAGATTGAAGGATGCAATAATGGATATTGGAATGGCAAGACTTACAATCAAGGTAGCTCCGATTCTGCGTAAGAAGATATACAGAACAATGACAGCCAGAAAGATTCCTATGAGAAGCGTATTTTTTACTTCATCTACAGCGGTTTTGATAAAAGTTCCCTGATTTGCAACCACTGTGAATTTATACCCGGGAAGAGCTTTTTTAATATTTTCTAATTCCGTAGTTATATCCTCTACAGCTTTGACTGTATTGAATTTAGTCTCCTTGTAGATGGAAAGTCCGATACTGCGTACTCCGTTTATCCTGACTATATTGGTAGGTTCTTTATTGGCAAACGATACTTTCGCCACATCGCGAAGATAAGTTGCGGATTTTTCACCGTTCGGATTTGTAGAAGGGGAGGCATAACCAATGAGAAGATTCTCAAAATCTTCCTTTTGCTGAAGCAGACTTACACCCTTTACAACATATTGTAATCCGGTCTCTGTAATAGTCCCGCCTGAAATACTCTGATTAAAAGCCTGGATTTTTTGTGAAAGCTGCGCAGAGGTCAAACCATATGCTTCCAATTTATAGGGATCAGTATCTATTCTGACTTCGTTTTCTTCTACTCCTTCAAGATCAACCTCAGCAACACCTTCAAGACGAACGAGTTCATTACGTATATAATTTTGTGCAACTTTTCGTAACTCATTCATATCCTTGATCGATTCATGCGACATCCCGATAATCATGACCGGATCGGTATTGGGATCGTGCTGAGTGATTGTCAATTCATCAATTTGGGTATTTTGAGAATAACTGGTCAAAGCTTTCTGCAGGTCAAGGAATGCCTCATCCATATCTTTATTCCAGGCATATTCGACAGTAATTTGTGCGGAACCTGTTCGTGATATTGAGGAAACTTCCATGACGCCGCTCTGTCTGATAGCCACGGCCTCCATTTTTTCGACAAACAGCTTTTCCATCTCTTCCGGAGGTCTCTCGCCGGATTTAATTTCCACAAATACACGGGGCGAGTTCAGATTAGGGAAAAGGTCGATGCCAAGTTTCTGATATGATATGATCCCCAGCAGTAATATCCCCAGAATCGCCATTAAAACCGTTACCGGGTAATTGACTGCAAAATTGGTGAGTTTTTTCATGTTTTGAATTTCACGAATTATAACGAATGATCGTAGTTTTATTGTTCCACTGTTTCAGGATTTCTGTATTTTCCCAAACTGAAACAATTATATTTTGTATTGGTATTAGTTGATAATTTTAACTCTTGAACCGCGCTCACGAAGTGTCTCATAACCTTTGGTTACAACCCGGTCATTAATTCTCAGGCCTTCGAGTACTTCAATGAATTTTTCATTTTCAATGCCAGTCCTGATAATACGAGCCTGGGCGGCCCCTCGTTCAACAACGAATACCGTTTTACCACGTGCCCCGGATACTATGATTTCTTTAGGAATCACAATAGCGCTGTCACGTCTGTCAACTTCGATATCGGCTTTAACGAACATGCCGGGTCTTAATTTATAATCGGGATTATTTATCAGAACTTTACCCTTGAATGTCCGGGTTTCAGTACTAACAACCGGTGAAAGCTCGTTAATCCGGGCTTTAAGAGTATCTTTTGGCAAAGTGTAATTTGTAATAAATACTTCCTGTCCAATCCTTATGGTAGATATGGCATTTTCGGGTAGATTCACTTCCATTAGCAGTTTACTATAATCCATCAACGTCATGATTGCAACATTGGCATTGACTTTTGTTTTGTTTGTAACAGTAGGAAGGTCAACAATAACTCCTTTAAATGGTGACTTAACTTCCATTTTATCAAGTTGTATTTTAGCATTATCGTACGCTGTTTTGGCATTTTCCAAAGCTATTTCGGCAGTCTTTAAATCCATTAAAGTGACACCGCCCTTGTCAAAAAGGGATTTCTGCTTTATATATTGTAGGGAGTCAATATCCAAAGTCAGTTTTTTTGTTTCTATCGCAATGTTATTTACGGATTCAGGATTTTCAAGACGAACAATTACTTGTCCTGCTTCAACCACATCCCCCAATTTAAAGAAATTTCCTGTGTGTGGATTTTTCTGAAGGTTGTACTCACCCTCCACTTCCGAATAAAGGATAACCTGACTGGCGGCATTGGCAGTTCCTGTAGTGCTTAAATATTGAACAATTGATCCTTTCTTTACATCCATCACTGATACGGGTTGTGCCAATTCATTGTTCAACTGATTCTGCTGATTTGCACAAGAAGCCAGAAAAAGTACTAATCCTGCCAGGATATATCTGCTATTATTTTTCATTTTTATTTTCATGATATGTTTATTGATTTTTTATTTCATTTTGCTGGTGCGGTATTGTTCTATATATTTTTCCGGTACAACCGGTTCATTCGTAGCAAAGTCATACAACGATTGAATTTTAAGATTTAACAACTCAATTTTGTAGTTGATCATCGATTGCGCATAGCTCATTTTTGCATTTGACAATTGCTGCTGATAAAGATTGAGATCAAGGCTGGTAAGATCGCCGTTTTTATATCGTTCGAGATTAATATCATATGTAAGCTGTGAATTTTTTTGTGTCACTTGTGCAATTCGAATCTGATTTTCAAGATTGCCGAGATTGCGTATACTCTGTCTGATATCCACTTTGATCTGCGTTTCTTCGTTTGTAACGCCCAGCTTCTGAGTATTGATTACGGCCTCCTGGGCACGGATTCGAGCTTTCTTCTCCCCCCAGTCATAAAGCGGAATGTTAAAACTAAGATTTACACCGGGACTTTTGGTTGGCTGTTGATACAAGTCAGCCAGAATATCATTTTGTCCTGTATAGCCAAACGAAAGTCTCATATCTCCCCTGAATTCGTTTTGCGCTTTAACAGAAAGCATATCGAAGAGAGATGTTTCCACATTGATCTTTCGTTGTCTGATCTCCATGCGGGAGGCAAGCCCATGATCCAAAGCCTTTTCTTCATCAACTTTAATAGGTGTTACAACAACATCGGCAGCCACGGTAATGCCTTCGAAAATATCCATCCCGATATACTGTTTCAGAATATCTTTTGCGTTTTCAAGAGCTACCCTGGCAGATTCCACTCCCGATTGTGCTGAAGCCAGGCTCACTTCGGCCTGATAAAGTTCTCCAAGTGCAGAAAGGCCGGCATCAACCTTATTTTTAATAATATCATAGCTCTTTTGAGAGTTATCCAGTTCATCCTGTTTTATTGTGAGGCTCATCTGGGCCAGATAGACATTATAGAAATATTGTGACACGTTTTTTTCAAGTCCAAGCCGTTGAATGGCATAACTGAGCATGGCATTTTCGTTATTTAATTCCAGCGTTTTGATCGAAACCTTTGTCCTGTTATAGGTAAATAACGGTTGTGTAAGGCTTAGCATCAGGTTGTTTAAATAGGCCCTGTTTTCCTGGGCCCCCGTGGCGGATGATGTATTCGAACTCCAGTTGAAACTGTTACTTAATGAAAGAACTCCATCGGTTGCAAGAATTGGCTGTTGAACCTGAAAAGTACCGCCTGTGGAGAACCTGTTGTTTGTATACCATGTAGAAGTTCTGTTGTCAAACTGACGGGAGTTGCTATATGTTACCGGATTCAAAGTCAGCGAGAAACTTGATTTAAGCGCTGCACGTTGAGCGTTGAGCGACTCTGTTGCACGTTCAAGGTTAAACAATGTACTCTGAAGTGTCGGGCTGTTTTTCTCAGCTATGTCCATCGCTTGTTCCAGCGTCAGTATTTGCTGGCCCCACCCTGGCTGAAAACAAACCAATAACATCATTAACAATAGTAATTTTCGGTTTTTCATATTCTTTTAAAAGTTCAGATTATTTTTCTCTAACAATTTTAACGGCATCAGCAATAATTATGGATCTGTTGGCTTTTGATAAATTTGAAAGTTCGACTTTAGCTGAGCCGGGTGTAAAATTATACGATCCGAGTTCTACCCATCCGCCATCGATGTTTTTCAGGTCCACAGCCTGACGGTCATGTCCGTCATCATTAAAAACAGTATAGTTGTATTCTTCATTCGTACTTTCATCATGATGCCCCCTGCCGCCAAAACGGATTTTGGGTACGTAAACAGACAATTTATAATAACCTTTTTGTTTTACGGGCAAATTCCAAATGGCTTTGCAGTTACCTGTCCCCCCTTTGATGTAATAGGCAGAACGGATTTGTTTGCCATAAAACTGATCACTAGTTATCAATGTCCAATCTACCGGAGGATTCCAGAAATTCAATCCCTTGTATTTAAGATTATCCTCCGGATCGCTGGAACTGAAAAATATTTTTTTAATAAGACTTTGAGAAACAGGTTCCTCTACATTAAATCCTTTATCTTCATTATCCACAATGATTTCAAAAGGATCTGAACCATCCGTATAAGGCACAATTTTTTCCCCTTCAACACCGCTTAATTTCTCATTGGTTTCAATTTTTTCAAAACCCTGGGCAATGGAGGATGGCAAGTTGTGTGAGGCATAAGTATCAATGGTCATCATTCTTGGATCCCTGTTAAGGAGATAGCTGACACTCTTTGATTGTTTTGCCCCGATCAATACAATCTTTTCAACGACGTTGTCAAGTCCGCCGAATCCGCCGCCGCCTCTTCCTCCTCCGCCAAATCCTCCCCGTCCTCCTCCGCCAAGACGGAAAGTGACAGATACAACTCCCGGTATATCTTCGGTATTGGTCATAATAAAGGATACCATCGTTTTCATTTGATCCTCATCCTTGATCTTTACAGCCTGGAATTTTGACATGATATAACCCGGTAAAGTTTTTGAATTATACCAGACGGGCAGGTATTGTTCAAGGTCAAGATTAAATGAATTTTTCATCTGTTCATTCAGTTCGTCTATCGGGACAGCCCTGAATTGTTTGGTTTCTAAAAACTTATGTATAAAATCATCGAATTTATCAACACCCACTGCGCCTTTCATCAGTGCAAAAAGAAAACCGCTCTTGGTCTGAATTACATTCCCTATAATATCAGGATCACTCAGATCACCGAGAATCTGGGCAAATGATTTATCCTGTAAAGCAATATTCCCTTTTTCATTCGAAGACATCCCTGTAATATTTCTCATGAAAGGATTGGTCCCCTCTGTTGATTTGGAAAGATAAGCTTCAAAGACCCGGTTTAAGATGGAATATTTGTCTGATTTTATATAAGTAACAAAATCGTAATAATTTGGAAAAATAAAATAGGGATTTGCCTGTTCAGCAATAATGTTAGGGCCGCTTTGACCCACCTGAACCACCATTCCTGCCCCTCCCATGGCGCCGCCGTGGGCGCCTCCCCTGAACGGACGGGTTTTGGCACTTAAAAAAGTCTCGTTAACAAATCGCCTTAAATAATTTTCTTCCCTTTCCCTTGGACTTACCGTTTCATTATCATGCTGAAACATACGGGTAGCAAATTTTTCCAACAACGCAAAATTGGCACTGTTTAATTTGTATCCACCTTCAGGCAGATAAACTGTTTCAGGCTGCACCTGCTCGTTTAAGCCATTCCAGACATGTTCATATGAGCAAAACTGAGCCGGTATTTCCACGAGAGTTAACCTGTGGAACGGATAGACAAACTGTACTTTTGCCTCCCACGTCTTTCTTATATCCCTGATAACCGGACCTATTGAATCAGTTAGGTCTTTGAAATATTTATCGAAGAAATTATGGCCTTCAAGAAAATTCAATGAATAACTTACACTGTCAACCACAATAGTTCTGGTTTGGTAGTTGCCTATCGCCAGTGAAATTTGAGTGAGCTTTGTATCAGGTTTAAATTCAAAGGTGCCATTGCCATCATCGGTCTCTTTCCCCTGTGAGATAGCCTTTAATCCTTTGTCAGTCTTTACCTTCAGGGAATAATTGGTAAATTGTGTTTCCAGCCAGGCAAGCCCTTTTGAAGAGTAACTGATTCCTGTCGTCGGATACCAGCCGGATTCAGGTGTAAGTAGAAGGTAAGAAGGTCTGATAAAGGCATGTTTTGTATCTGCTGAAGTATTTCCCCGGCTCATCAGTAAATCCAGCCTTTCACGGGTCATATCCAGGTAACAGAATGACTCATCAATCCTTCCATGATAGGACATATTCAATTTTAATGAACCGCCCGGTTGAAGCGGTGAGTCGGGTGTGACCTTGATAAGCTGCATTTCGCGTACATATTTCGCTCCGGTTAAATTGGTTATTTCGAGTCCGGGATTAAGCGTAAGGATGATTTCACTGATTGGAACTGCAGTATTATTAAATATACCGAGATCTGCACTGACATTAATTTGATTTCCTTTATGCTCCAGTACAAGGTTGCAATCCTGCATTTTGGGAACAGGTGTCTGGGCATATTTATCGTTAAGTGACAGCATTTCCTTTCGATAACTATCCTTAGTGTTAATCCTTTGAATATAGTACCAGCCCAATCCCAATCCCAGCGCCAGAAAAACAATGCTGGAAACCAGGGTCGTCTTTCTGATGATATTGGATTGCGGCAATCTTTTTAATATCATAATAGTCAGCCCAATAAATCCAAGTCCCAGGGAAACGTATATACCACGGTGAAGTATAATTTCTTTCGTCGAAGCAAATCCTACAAAATCAGAAAAAGTCAATGGCAGATGAAATGCCATGTAATCAAAAAGGTAGTGATAAATATTCTGAAGGTAGAAAAGGGTAGCGGCAATATAACCCAGCAACACAACAAAAGTCACTGCCTGGTTTCGTATGACAGACATTAGAAAGAACGAGAATCCGAGAATAAATATCAATGTCGGTAAGCTGATGATCAAGAAATACCAGATATAAGGCATCAGCCTGAATTCCGTATAGGGAGAGGAGAAATTAAAGACTGCAACCATACCCAGGGCAATAATATTTAAAATCAGAAATACCCATATGTTGCCGAGTGTTTTTCCAATCACGTAATCCGCATTGGTCATTGACCGCATATAAATTACCTCGGTGGTGTCCAGCTTTTTGTCTCTTTTAAGAAAGTCAGATGCCAGAAATACGGCTATAATGGCCTGCGCCACATTGATGATATACAGGTTCATAAAGGGAATGGTTGAAGGCAGGGCAACCATATCGCCGTTTGGAAAACCGAGGCTGGTCTGTGTGAACAGGTTATAAAAGAAAACAAAGATGAGCGCCAGGATCGAAAATATACGAAAGAACCAGCTCCTGAAGAGGGTTTTTGCTTCGTATTTCGATACAGTCAGTATATTAAATAATGCTTTCATCTGTTTATAATTGCTTTTATAAGTATTAGGTTAACCGTTTTTAAATATCATGCCAGTGCTGATTCAGTTCATTTTCCATGAAATTCACATAAGCATGTTCAAGATTGGGCTCAATTTGCTCGCCGTCAAAGCCGTTGATGTTTTTTGAGACAACCTGCACATCCCATCCCATCTCGGAGGGAATGGAAGAAATGATCGGATATTTTTCCTGTATTTCCCTGTATTGATCTTCTGTGGCAGAAATTTTCCAGACATTTGATTTGGCCATGTCAATCAACGCGTCAGGAGAACCTTTAAATGCTAAAGTTCCCCGGTCCAAAAGGGCCATATCGGTGCATGTGCTGGAAATATCGCCCACAATATGAGTTGAAAGAATGATAATAACATCGCGGTCAGTGATTCTTGTAAGAAAATTTCTGAACCTGATCCGTTCCTCAGGATCAAGGCCGGTCGTGGGTTCATCCACGATAATGACTTTAGGATCGCCGATCAGCGCCTGGGCAATTCCAAGCCTGCGCTTCATTCCTCCTGAAAGATTATTGGCAAAACGGTTGCGGGCTTCATATAAACCGACTTCCTCAAGCATTTTTTCAACCATCTCTTTTCGCCGGGCAGAATTGGTAATACCGGCAAGACGGGCCACGTAATCAAGAAACTCATAAGTGCGGAGCTGGGCAAAAAAGCGGAAATCCTGGGGAAGATATCCCAGCATTGTCCTGATTTCCTTCCTGTTTTTTTGCAAATCCAGGCCATTTACCAATACCTTTCCGGAAGATGGTTTCATTAAGGTGACGAGAATCCGCATTAAGCTTGATTTCCCGGCACCATTGGGGCCAAGCAAACCAAACAGGCCATTCTCTATGGTCATGTTTATATCTTTTAACGCATGATTCCCGTTTGGATATACCTTATTCAGTCCTATAATCTCTATTTTCACCCGATGGAAATATTTGCTGTATTTTACTGAAAACCCGGAATGTAATTTTCTTACACAATTTCGACAACCAAATGAGATAAAGGTTTAATGCATTGTTACAGAAAATTGCACCGGTTTATATAAATACGAAATTTTAAACAATTATTTCTTAAAAGTTGACAAAAATAATTGATAATGTTTAAATGCCGGCTTGTTGAAAATCTGTATGAATTGTGATTTGAAGATGAAGTTCACTCTGGCAGATCAGATAAGAATCGGATGCCAATAAATACCAAATGTGATTCGATCCAAAAGCAAACCAATTCAAGGACAATTTTCCTTAAAAATAAATTTCTGCCGGTTAAAAAAGGAAACCGATACTATTCATCAATACCTAAAAATAATGTGACCAGAATATTTAAGATTTTGACAATCATTTTATTGTATAGTTCCAGCCTCCTTGCACATAACTATTATGTGTCAAACTTAGGTTCTGATTCCAAGAAGGGTACAAAGAAAAAACCTTTTCTCACAATTAATCATGCCGCTGAGGTGGCAAATCCCGGCGATACTGTCTTTGTAAAAATTGGCAACTATTTCGAAAGAGTTAAGACCAAAAGGAGCGGTACAAAAGATGCAAAGATTACTTTCATATCTTCACCGCGAAGGAGTGTCAAAGTAAGAATCGAGGACAATATTTGCATGGACTGCGATCAGGGAATAATGGGGGAGGCTCATTTCTCCCATATATCAACCAATCTGTTAGTAAAAAACAATATTTTTGCCCACGCACTTGCCTGGGGAAACTGTCTTGAAGATATTGACCATGCGTAGATCATTAACAATATTTTCTTTGATACAGGCACTTATGGAGTCGGCATAAGCGGACCCTACGGGAAAAACAGGATGATAAAGAATAATATTTTCATGAACATTAAAGAAAGGGCCTACATGACCAATGACAAATCAAATATTGGCGATTACAACCTGATTTTCAATTGCTGGAAGCCAATCACGGCAGGGGAGCACGATATCATCAACACAAAAGAACCCTTGTTTATCAATGCTGCGGCAAATGATTTTCATCCAGCCGCCAATTCTCCTGTTATCGATGCCGGTGATCCTTCATTCCCGGTTCCTCCCTGCGGTGGCAATAGAATCGATATCGGGGCTTTTGAATATTGTAAGGACAAAAAATAAATTGAAAATTAAATGATTATTAATAAATAAAGAAGAGAAAAAAGAATGAAAAGATCAAAAGTTGTAATTGCTGTTTATACAGCAGCTTTCATGGTTTTCCTTGGATTATGGACCAATGCTTATTCACAGGGCGGTGCAATTACTAAAGAAACCCCAATGGCAATGGCCGAAAGAATGATTCATAATCCGGTATTTATAAAAGATGCGGCCAAAGGTGAAAGTTTTTGCTGGAATGCCAGGGTCGGTATGGACGGGTACGTTGATAATTATGAATTGACGAAAAACAGTGAATGGCTCGATGCCGGAATAAAATATTACGATTGGTTAATTAGTAAAATGGATACCGATCCTGACGGCTACAAAGGATGGATAGGCCCTGCCGATGGAAATCTCTGGCAGGATGCGATGGTGGGAGATGCCATTCTGATGGACGGGATTCTTAATTTTTGTGTTTTGGTGCAGGAAGACAGTAACTTAAAGGCAAAATACGGTGAAAAGGCAAATGAATATGTTAATTTGATTAAAAGGGAATTCTTTGAGAAATACGATAAGCGCGGCTGCTGGGTTGAGGATGGTCCTTACGGAACGTATATTGGTTTTGTCAAATTTCTGAAACCCAACGATCTGACACACTGGGTACCCGGACCAGGAAATACCAATCCCGGAATCAGCAATCCCTTTAACAAGCAGATGGATGCAGGAATTGTATGCCTGAAAATGTGGAGAATCACTAAAGATAACTTTTATAAGGACAGGGCTCAAAAAATCTTCTTCACCGCAAAAAGCCATTTCCAGTATTTTGACAATCACTACTGCTGGAATTACTTCGATCCTTTGTATAAAGGCGATGTTGATGTCAGGCGAAATACGACAAGGCACTGGGTGGATGTTCATATGTGGAGATCAGGATACCAGGCAAGTGAAGTTGATAAGATAGCCGAAGCTTATCATTACGGCATCGTATTTGACGAAACAGATATAAAAAGGATTATTAACACCAACCTGAAAGTAATGTGGAATGGTGACAGAATCCATCCTAAGTTTATCAATTCAAACGGATTGGGAGCTGACGGCGATACGACTGGTATAGCTGACTTCAAACGCACATACGGCCATTCAAACGTTCAGAAAAATGCCGGCGAGCTCTGGACAGGCCTCCTCGATTTTGATCAGACAATACGTGATCTCTATGAATTGCGTTTTAAGGATAAAAACTCTCCGCAGTATCAGTTATATAAAAATACGGTATTGGCTAATCCTCCCAGCTTCAAACGGAAATATGTGAAAGGGAATGTCACGGTTCCCAAAGTAGATTTTACAGAATGCAGGTATATTTATATGGCTGCTGTTCTTCCGCATATCATCGCAAACGGTGAGTCATCGGTAATAATCTGCAAATCCAGAGTTCCTGATTTTCTGAAAGTTGATGTTTATTCAAAAGACGGTAAAAAGCTTCTTAACCTATATGACGGGAAAATCGGCGAAGGATTTTATACAACAACATGGGATGGGAAAGATCCTTCAGGCAA
This sequence comes from uncultured Bacteroidia bacterium, assembly GCA_963810555.1. Taxonomy (GTDB): domain Bacteria; phylum Bacteroidota; class Bacteroidia; order Bacteroidales; family Prolixibacteraceae. The sequence continues at coordinate 21,186 of CAWENX010000007.1, forward strand.
AATAAATTTCAAAGGAGATTATAAAATCCGTTGGACCACAGGCAACGGTTATCGGGAATACCCGATAGTGATCAAATAGCAAGATATTGAAAGAGTTATTCAACTCAAATTTTAAATTAAATGAAAACCTGTTCTGAAAAGGACAGGTTTTTTTGTTGAGATTATTAAATTGTTTGGACTTAAATTTGTAGTTGAATGATAGGACTGAAATGGTGATTATCTCATTAAAATCATTAAATTGAATTTGTAATCACTCAATCTTATTATTCACTTGCTATGAAAGCAATCAAAGAATTGTTGTTTAAGACTTCCTTACCGCTGCAAGGTTATCAGTCCCTTATCGTCAGGGTAGTGGTTGGTATAATATTTTTAACTGAAGGGCTGCAAAAATATATGTTTCCTGAACTTTTAGGAACCGGAAGATTTGCAAAAATCGGCTTCTCCGATCCCGCATTCTGGGCTTATTTTGCAGGCGCTTTTGAAATCATTTGCGGAGCTCTTATTCTGGTAGGATTACTGACCCGTCTGGCGTCGGTTCCATTGTTCTTGGTGATGGTAGTTGCCTTTATCACAACCAAGTGGCCATTATTGATTGTTAAGGGATTCTGGCCCTTTATGCACGAGTACCGCACTGATTTTGCGATGACCTTGCTCCTCATTTATCTGTTTGTCTATGGAGGTGGTAAATGGTCGTTTGATTCAGGAATTAAACGAAAAATCTGACAAAGTTTATGGAAAAGAATCTGACTAAACCTGCCTCAATTATAAGTGCAATTCTTTTTGCTCTGATTTGTTTATTCTTAAATCCACAACCTGCAAAGGCTCAGGCTGCTGTTAATGAAGTCGATAAAGTCTTAAAAGCAAAGCGCTGGCAGTTGGGTGGAAATGCGTGCTTATTGGTTTATAAAGACGGTAAGATCATACTTGAGCGTGATATGGGCACCTACACCAAAAATACAGTCGAACCGATTGCGAGCTGCAGTAAATGGTTTACAGCTGCTTTAGCGATGATTTATATTGATAAGGGACTGATTTCAGTTAATGATACGATCGGGAAATTTTTACCCGTATTTACAAAATATCATAAGGGATTCATCACAATAAAACAATGTCTTAGCCATACGACCGGCATAGAGAGCGAAAAGATAACTCTCAGATCAATTCTTGAGCGAAGAAAATTCAATTCTTTGGCTGAAGAAGTGAATAGTTTTGCGTTAAAACCAATGGCAGGAGAACCTGGAAAAGTCTTCGCCTATGGTAATATCGGACTGAATATTATTGGAAGAATCCTTGAAATTGTATCAGGAAAGGATTTTGAATCCATTTTTCAGCAAAACCTCGCTATTCCGCTTGCCATGAAACATACAACCTTTTCCAAAAGCAAAGCGGTCAATCCTTCCGGTGGAGCATATTCAACCGCTTCGGACTACATGAATTTCCTTGTAATGATACTTAACGATGGCGTCTATAACGGCAAACGGATTCTGAGTCCCCGCTCAGTAAGTGAAATGCAAATCGACCGGACATCAGGTTTAAAAATTCTTTATACACCTGCTGAGGCCAAAGGATATGAGTACGGTTATGGCGAATGGATTCTTCAAAAGAATAAAAGAGGTGAAAGCAGCGTAGTCAGCAGTCCCGGTTTGTTCGGCACCTTCCCTTATATTGATAAATCAGGAGACTATGCGGCGATTCTCTTCGTGAAAAATCTGCAATTTCGAAACAGGAAGGAAATTTACAACGAGGTCCCCAAAGCAATCGATGCATCTGTCCGTTAGGTGATTTCTTACCAGGATTTGTCTGTATTCATACAGCATTCTTCGTCGTGTTATCTCCAATGATTATTCGTAGATTATTGGTACATTATACGTACTTTATTCGTATATTATACGAATGATCTACGAATAAACTACGAATAATCTACGAATAAACACCGGAGAAAGTATAGTGAAGGATCAGCTGTGGAAGGGTCATTCCTGCAGGCGCGAAGTTTTCAACGATACAGATATTTGAATTAATTTTGAAGACTGATATAAAAATTATCGGATGAAAAAACAAATATTGTTTGTCTGTCTTGGAAATATTTGCCGATCACCGAGCGCTGAGGCGGTAATGAACGGACTGATCAAAAGGGAAGGCCTTGAAAATGAGATAGAATGCGACTCTGCAGGCATCCTGGATTATCATGCCGGCGAGCCTGCAGATAAGAGAATGAAAAAACATGCAAGGAAACGGGGGTACAGGCTTACAAGTATTTCCCGGCCTGTTAATCCTGAAGTTGATTTCGACCGCTTTGATATGATCATCGGAATGGACGATCAGAATATCAGAGATTTAAAATCACTTGCGCGAACTCAACGGGATAAGGAAAAAATTTACAAAATGTCAGATTTCAGTTTGAAGCACAATTATGATCAGGTTCCGGATCCTTATTATGGCGGCGATCAGGGATTTGAGCTTGTACTGGATTTATTGGAAGATTCATGTGAAGGACTTTTGGATTATCTGAAAAATGGATATGTCAAGGCTGTATAGAGATATTGAGGAACACTTAAGTGACAGGATTTCAGGAAAATCGTCTGTGGGAGGAGGATGCATCAGCAATGCTGAGAAGCTGGTGATGCAGTCAGGCCGGATATTTTTTCTGAAATCAGGCTCTTCCAACGGGATGTTTCTTAAAGAAGCCAATGGACTTAGGGAGCTGGCTAAAGCAGAGGTAATAAGGGTTCCTAAGATAATCCTGGCAGAGGAAGACTTTATTCTAATGGAATATATCACAAGCGGGATGAAAAAGTCAGGATTCTTTGAATCCTTTGGAAAGCAGTTTGCAAGGCTTCATCACTTTAACGCAGAAAAGTATGGCTTTTATGAGGATAACTTTATTGGAGCAACACCACAAAAGAATATTCCCAATGAATCTGAAGCATTTAACTGGACTTCATTTTATTTCAACAAACGTATTCTTTTCCAGTTTTATCTTGCGGAGAAAAATGGATATGCAACTGAAAAACTGCGAAAGGGTTTTAATCTATTAGAGGGAAAAATTGAGTCTGTTTTAAAAGGAAGCGAGGAAGAACCATCACTTTTGCATGGCGATCTGTGGGGCGGCAATTATATGTCGGATGAGAACGGGGATGCTGTATTAATTGATCCTGCAGTTTATTACGGCCATCGCGAAGCAGATCTTGCCATGACAAAATTGTTTGGAGGATTTTCATCAGAATTTTATGCAGCCTATCAGGAAGAGTTTCCGCTTAAAGAAGGGTACGAATTCCGCGAAGATGTTTACACACTCTATCATGTTATGAATCACCTGAATCTGTTTGGAAGAGGATATTATTCGCAGGCTGAAAGACTGTTGTGGAAGTATGTGTGAATGAATCAGTAAACAATTACGAATCAGTGAATCAATGAACTATTGTCTTCAATCCTTAGCCTTCAGCCTATATGAGGCTATTTGCCTACTTATCATTGTCGGTTATAAGGGATTTTAATTTAATTTTGAGGAGGATCCAAAAAGTTAAAATAAATTAACTGCGGAGGTCGCAAAGGTTATTCATCAAGGACACAAAGAGTTGAAGTTTAGTTATTTATCTTAAGTGTAATTTGCGCCACCTTAATGTGACTATGCGTTTAAGAAGTTCTTTTTGATCGTCCTCAGCTATTTAAAGCCTTTAATTATGAATAAGTTAAAACTCTTATTACCTTTTATTGCCGCATTGGTTTTTGGTTGTAATTCTGATCATGCCAAAGGAGACAAGCTGTCCGTTGTTAATTTGACATGCGAATATAAAACTAATCCTTTAGGCATTGAATTACCGAATCCGGGATTAGGCTGGCAGTTAAAATCAGATGAAAGGAACCAGTCACAGAGTGCTTATCAGATTATTGTTTCAGATGATCCTGAGTTATTGAATACAGGGAAAGGGAATATCTGGGATTCAAAGAAGGTCAATTCTGATCAGTCAATCCTGATAAAATATTCCGGAGCGCCTTTAAAACCGGGTGAGAAGTACTACTGGAAGGTTAAAACATGGGATAAGAATAATATTGAATCGGATTGGAGTGAAACAGCTTTCTGGCAGATGGGATTATTATCAGAAGCCGATTGGAAAAATGCCAAATGGATTGGTTATGAGGATTTGCCGGACGAAGAAAGGTTAGTTCCTGGTTTGCATCAGGGCACGGAAAAGAAGAGCGATAAAGCAAAGAAACGGGATATTATACCTCTGTTCAGGAAAGAATTCAGTGTTACAAAGACTATAAAATCCGCAACTCTTTATATAAGTGGTCTGGGTCAATATGAAGCTTCCCTTAACGGGCAAAAAATAGGGAACGGATTTCCTGACTCCGGGATGGACACAATACGACAAAACGATCTTTTATAATACTTATGATGTTACAGGTGATCTTAAAGAAGGGAATAATGCCATAGGTGTAATCGTCGGTAATGGTTTTTATAATATAAACCGGGAGAGATATTTCAAACTGACAATTGCATACGGGACGCCAAAGATGATTGCCAGACTTCAGATCAGGTATAATGATGGCACTGAAGATAATATAGTTTCTGACAGTGAATGGAAAACTTCTCCTTCACCAATCACATTTACAAGCATATACGGAGGAGAAGATTATGATGCCAGGCTTGAGCAGCCGGGATGGGATTCTCCCGGTTTTTCGGATAACAATTGGAAAAATGCCCTGATTGTGAAACAGCCTTCAGGAAAATTGATGGCTGAAGCTGATTATCCATTGGAAGTTAAAGAGAAAATCGGCGTAAAAACAATTAATATGCCTCAAGCCCGGAAGCTATATGTATGATTTCGGGCAGAATGCATCGGGAATCGTGGAATTAAAGGTAAAAGGGAAAAAAGGACAGGAAGTCAGGTTGATTCCTGCTGAGCTGATTAACAAAGAAAAGTTAGCCAATCAAAGGGCGTCAGGATACCCCTATTATTTTTCATACACGCTTAAAGGAGACGGGATTGAAACATGGAGACCTAAGTTTACCTATTACGGATTCCGTTATGTACAGGTTGAAGGAGCTGTTCCAGATACCGCCGGATCAAACAATGACCTTCCAAGAGTAATCGGTTTGGAGATGCTGCATACGAGAAATTCTACTCCTGAAGTGGGTTCGTTTGAGTGTTCAAATGAGCTGTTCAACAGGATTAATTCCCTCATTTTATGGGCAATTAAAAGCAACCTTCAAAGTGTGCTTACGGATTGTCCTCATCGTGAAAAACTGGGATGGCTTGAACAGACTTTATTGATGGGAGGGGGAATTCATTACAATTTTGATCTCTACAATCTTTACTCCAAGCAGGTAATGGATATGATGGAGGCTCAGACCACAGACGGCCTTGTGCCTGATATTGCCCCTGAGTATGTTGTATTTATAAAAGGATTCAGGGATTCACCTGAATGGGGGAGCGCTTCGGTTGTTCTTCCCTGGATGGTTTACAAATGGTACGGAGATATATCGATAATAGAGAAGGCCTGGCCTATGATGAACAGGTATGTGGAGTATCTTAAATCAAAATCCAGGGATAATATTGTCTCTCATGGATTAGGTGACTGGTTTGATTATGGTCCGAGAGAGCCGGGACCGGCACAATTGACTCCAATGGCCCTGACTGCAACGGCAATTTATTACTATGATTTAAAATTACTGACCAATATGGCTGAACTCCTTGGTAAAAAGGAAGAACAGCAAAAGTTGTCGGTATGGGCTGAAGAGGTAAAAGAGGCGTTTAATAAAGAGTTTTTCAATGAAAAGACCTGCGTTTATTCAACAGGAAGTCAGACGGCCATGTCAATGCCCCTGTGCTTCGGAATGGTTGATGAAAACCTGAGAGCCAAAGTTGTAGCAAACCTTGTTGACTCAATTAAAATTCATAATAAAGCCCTTACAGCAGGAGATGTGGGATTTCATTACCTTGTGCAGGCTTTGACAGAAGGAGGGGCTTCGCAGCTTCTTTTTGAAATGAACAACCGGGATGATGTGCCGGGATATGGTTTTCAGCTTAAAAAAGGAGCGACAGCGCTTACTGAATCATGGCCGGCATTGGAGGAGGTTTCAAACAATCATTTGATGCTGGGCCATATTATGGAGTGGTTTTATACCGGTTTGGGAGGAATCAGCCAGGAAGAAAACTCAACAGCTTATAAGGTAATTAAGATCCATCCTGTTATGGTAGGCGATATTACACACGCAAAAGCAGATTATCAATCACCTTACGGTTTGATATCCAGTGAATGGACAAAAAATAATGGAAAACTTAATCTGGAAGTTGAAATACCTGTTAATTCTACAGCGAATGTTTATTTTCCTGTAAAAGATCTGCAAAAAATTACTGAAAGCGGTAAACCGGTAAAGGACAACAATCAATTTGAGAAAGTCGCTTCTTCTTCTGATGAAATGATCCTTAAAGTAGGTTCGGGCAAGTATTCATTTGAAGTTAATCTCAATTAAAAAGATCTTGGTGTCAAGACTTAATGTTAATAGACATTTGAGGTACCTTGTGCAAATTGGCATTGTATTGCTATTGGGTTTTAATCCCTTACTTTCTCCCGGACAAGAGTTTTCAAAGGAATCCTTTCAAAATCCACCCATTCAGTTTTGGCCCCGGCCTCTTTGGTTCTGGAATAATACAACTGTTCAACCTGATGAGATAGAAAGACAGATGCAGGCATTCCGGGATTCATGCGGTTACGGCGGATTTGGGATATTACCTTTCGGAAAGAAATTTAAACCTGAATATTTATCAGACCAATACTTTAAAGTATATGGTAAAGCACTTGAAAAAGCCAAGGAACTTGGGCTTGAAAATGTGTCTGTATGATGAATTCGGATTTCCCAGCGGAGGCGCCGGCGCGGTAAACGGAGATGATAAACCAAGGTTTGCACTGAAATATCCTTCACTGACAATAAAACGACTTGATAAAATTGAAACAGAGATTACCGGTCCGACAGTTTATCGATGCAAAATTCCAGAAGGGACATTGATGGGCATCGTTGCTATGGAAACGGCAACAAAGAAGAGAATCGATCTTACAGCTAAAGTTAAGGATGGTGAATTAAAATGGGATGTGTTACCGGGAAACTGGAAAATCATGATTTTTAACTGTGTTAAGGATGGGGATCCTATACTGGATTATTTAAATCCGGAGGCAGTAAAGAATTTCATTAAAATGACACATGAGGCTTATTACGAGCATTTTAAAGAATATTTCGGTTCAGTTATTTCAGGTACCTTCTTTGATGAACCGACAATGTACAGGGCAAACGGAAGAATGTGGACGGAGAATTACAATGAGGCCTTTGAAAAGAAATATGGATTCAGCCCGGTTCTTTTGGTATCCTGCCCTATGGTACGATATAGGAGAAGAATCTCAATCGGCACGGAATTATCTTTTCGGTTTCCGCACTGAACTTATATGCAGAAGGTTTTACAAGACTGGTAAGTGATTGGTCAGAATCTCATGGTATTACAGCAACAGGCCATCAGGATCAGGAAGAAGTAAAGAATCCGGTCAGTGTTTCAGGAGACCTAATGAAATGCTTTAAGTATCTTGATATTCCAGGTATCGATAAAATCGGAGGAAATCGTCCTGCAGAGGATTTCTATAAAATTGTCAGCTCTTCGGCAAATAATTGGGACAAGTCGTATGTAATGTCTGAAACATACGGTGCGATGGGGAATTTAAGCTGGAATCAAATGATGTCAATTGCAATGGATCAGTATGCCAAAGGAATCAATATGCTTATTCCCCATGCTGTTTGGTATGATAATCATAACGTGACCTTTAAACCGGAATTATCGCAACGGAATCCGATATATCGTGACAGTCTTAAAATATTCAATCTTTTCTTATCAAGGTTAAATGTGATGCTTCAGAATAAGGGAAGACATGTAGCCGATATAGCAGTGCTTTATCCGATTTCAACATTGCAGGGAGAACATTATTTTGACGGTCCTCTTGGTTATTACAAGGGAGGAGTTGATATTCCAAATACTGATTATGTTGATGTTGCCAAATGGCTGACCAATGTCGCAGGAAAGGATTACACATTTCTGCATCCTGAAGTTTTGGATGAAAAGTGTGAGATTATTGACAGAAGAGATGCAATTAAAAACAGAGAAGACGCAATTAATAACAGAGGAGACGCAATTAATAACAGAGGAGACGCACGCCGTGCGTCTCTACATCTTGAGAATAGAACAAATTGGGAAGATTTTAGAATATTGATCGTTCCATCCTGCAAGACCATAAAAATTTCAAATCTTCAGAAGATTAAATCTTTCTATGACAGGGGAGGAATGGTTATTTTTACTACTCAACTACCTTCAAAATCTGTTGAACACGGGAAAGATAATGAGGTACTAAAACTGATAAATGCTGTATTTCCGTTAAAAGATAGTGACAAAATGCAGGTACAGTCCAATTCCCAGGGCGGTAAAGCATTTTACATTCCCAAACCTGATGGGCAACTGTTGAGACAGATTCTTGAACATTCCGGTTTAACTTTTGATGTAAACTATCCTGAAAATGAAGATTTGAGATACCTTCATAAGGTTATCGACAACCGTAATGTCTTTTATATTGCCAACATCGGAAGAAATAGTGTTGATTCGTCTGTAAGTTTTCGCGGCGATTACAGATTTGAAGGATGGGATCCTCATACAGGTGAAATTTCTGTGTTAAATAGTGATGTTAATCAAAGTTCAGGTAAAGATTCAAATTCCACAATACTACAACTAAAACTGAAACCTTATCACTCATTATTTATAGTTGAAAATCAATAAACTAATAATCAATTAATTAAATATTGGTAAATGAAGACTAAAGTAGGATTATTTGGTATCGGGCTCGATACATATTGGCCGCAATTTGATGGTTTGCTTGATCACCTGAAGGGTTATCAGCAGGAAATAAAAAATAGGATAGCAGGATTTGATGTCGAAGTGATTGATGCGGGTATGGTTGACAATCCTGTCAAAGCGTCGAAGCAGCTGATCTTCTTAAAAAGAATGATGTTGAAATCGTATTCCTCTATGTTTCAACATATGCATTATCGTCAACTGTGCTTCCTGTGGCTTTAAAGGTAAAGGTGCCGATTGTTATCCTTAATCTGCAGCCCGTTCCCCAGCTTGATTATGAAATCCTTTAATCAATTGGGTGACCGAGGAAAAATGACAGGTGTATGGCTGGAGCATTGCCAGGCTTGTTCAGTTCCTGAGATTGCCAGTGTATTTAATCGTTCAGGAATCAGATATGATTTTGTTACAGGTTATTTAAGTGAAGAAGAAAGCATGGGAAGAAATTGAAGCATGGACTGAAGCTGCAAGAGTGGCTGCAGCAATGAGGGATAACCGGCATGGGCATTTTAGGCCATTATTACGGTGGAATGCTGGATGTTTATACTGACCTTACCAACAATCTGCTGTTTTTGGAACACATATTCGAAATTGTTGAAATGTGTGAATTAAAAAAATATCGTGATGAAGTTACCTGATCAGGAAGTTAATGACAAAATAAAGGAATTCTATACGTTCTTTGATGTTTCTTCCGAATGCGAGAAAAAGAGATTGAACGAGCTGCCATAACTTCCGTTGCACTTGATAAACTGGTGAAGAATCATAATCTGGGTTCGATGGCTTATTATTATGAAGGGACATCCGGGCAATGAATACGAGAATATTGTGACTTCGGTCATTGCGGGAATACATTGCTGACAGGAAAAAATATTCCGGTTGCCGGAGAATGTGAAGTGAAAAATGCCCAGGCCATGAAAATTATGTCTGAATTTGGCGCCGGAGGTTCGTTTTCTGAATTTTATCTGATGGATTTTACAGATGATATCGTCTTGCTTGGTCATGATGGTCCGGCACATTTTGCTATTGCAGAGGGACGTGTAAAACTGGTTCCGCTTCCTGTTTATCATGGGAAACCAGGTAAAGGTCTATCCATCCAGATGACTGTAAAAAATGGTCCTGTCACCTTACTTTCGGTTGTTGAAGGAAAGGACGAATTGTTTTTGCTTGTTGCAGAAGGAGAGTCGGTTTCCGGGCCGGTACTTGAAATCGGGAATACTAACAGCCGGTACCGATTTTCAATCGGTGCAAGGGAATTTATGAATCAATGGTCGAAACAGGGCCCTGCACATCATTGCGCAATAGGGGTAGGGCATATAGCTGAAAAAATTGACAAACTTGGAAAGATTTTAGGCATAAAAGTAGTGAGGATTTGTTAATCAAATGATTATATCTATAAAACATATACAAGACCTCCATGGTATGGTAAAGACACACGGCGTGCGTCTCCCTAAATCTATATTTCTTCAGAGGAATCGAAGATCAGTGAAGCTAATATTCAGGCTCAACATATAATTGTCCTGTCTCATAACGGGTAATTTTGACTTTTTCACCCCTGGTTATAAACGGACCTTCCGTCATGGCGTCATATATGGTTCCCTCTACTGAAATTTTACCGGCCGGACGCAGGACTGTCTCAGCAATGCCTGTTCTACCAATCATAGAGGATGTATGTACTTCAACGCCTATATAACCTTCGTCTTTTGATTCTACTGTTGTTAATGCGATATTTCTGAAAAATCCTTTTCGGGAACCAAAGATTTTAGAGCTGCCCCACAGAGACATAATAAAAGCCAGTATTATTGATATCAGAACCGTTCCAAGAGCACTGTAAATCCGAGAGGAGCCAATCCCTCTAAAATTAAACCAGTCATTATTCAACAGACTAAGAACAAGGCCAGAAATAATGAATATTATTCCAAGTATCCCGGCTACACCAAAACCTGGAATTACAAATATTTCAACGGCAAGCAGAATTACACCTACTATGAACATAACAATTTCCCAATTTTTTGCAAATCCTTCCAGGTATAACGGAGCGAAATAAAGCATAGCGGCTAAAATTGCAATCGCGATAGGAAATGTCGCACCAGGGGTTTGAAACTCGAAATAAATACCTCCAATGATGGCCATTATCAATAAACCGGAAATCATCGGATTAAGTAAAAATCCTAAGATCTTATCAATTCCGGTTGTATGATATTCACGAATTTCATAATTCTTCATTCCAGCTTTGTCGATAACTTCCCGTATATCTTTCCTGACACCTTCACAAAAACCGTATTTAATAGCTTCTGTTGGCGTCATTGTTAAGACCTTGCCTGTATCAATAATACCTTTGATATAAATACGCGGATCGACCATGGCTTCTGCAATTTTAGGGTCACGGCGCCATTTTACAATGGTATCGTTACCGGAAATAATGGTGTCATGCCCCTGAGCCTCTGCCGTTGACCTCATTATAGACCGCATGTAACTCTGATATTTATCCGGCATGGCCTGACCAGTCTCATTAACTACAGTAGCAGCCCCCATATTGGCTCCTTCTCTCATATAAATGCTGTCACAGGCCAAAGAAATAAGGGCTCCCGCAGAAGCGGCATTATTGTCAATAAATACATAAACCGGAATAGGAGAATTCAGGATTTTCGTCCTGATCGAGTCAGCATCCAAAACGGTGCCCCCGTATGTATTCATATGGATCAGTATCAGATCAGCATGCATGGTATCGGCTTCAGCAAAGGCTTTTTTTGTTTTCCGCCAAATGCCCGGCCCTATGTCTTCCATAACAGGAAATACATACACGATTTTTTTAGAGTTCATGGAACCGGTGGATTGTCCACTAAAATGGTCCAAACTCAATAATATTGTAATGGCAACTAATATGTACCGCATTCAGTAAATATTTATTTCAGTTCCGGACTTTCATTGTATTTCAAAAATAATTCAAGACCTTTTCTTTTTGAACTGTCAAAGTCAAAAAGTATATTATCGCGAAAATATTCTTCAAGATTGCAGCCGGGATATAGGGCTTTGTTTTCAGAAATGACTTCTTTCAGATGTAATTGTCCATAATGAAAGGCATTATTTAATTCTGATATAAATTCCGGGTCAATAAATTTATTCGATATCCAGCAGGCAAAGACGAAATCGAGTCCGGTCATCTTTTTCCATTCTTCACCCAAATCATATATGTACCTGAATCTTTTTTCAGCCTCGAAAACACGGTCCCCGATAACCACTGCTGCGGTTGAGTCCTTAATATCCTTCTGCAGGTAATCAGTTTTGCCATTTTCCCATCGGGGAGTAATATGCCAGTATAAATTGGCAAGAATTTGTACAAGCCTGATTGATGTACGTGATTGATAATCAAGGATGATTGTATGAATATCTGAAAGAGGTACCTGGCTTGCCAATATTACTGTGCGGACCTTACCTGAAGATGAAATACAATAATCCGTAATGATATTTCCTTCTTTTATTTCAGGTATTGCGGCAACAGGAATCAGTCCGATATCTGCTTTTCCTTCCTTAAGCTTAGCGGCACCCACGGAAGGAATATCCAGTGAGAGATCAATTTTATTATATATCTCCGAATGAAGTATACCATAAACAAGCGGCTTTGTGTTAAGGTAGGATACTGCTGATATTTTGATTTTTTTCATAATTGACCTTTATTATAGTACAAAAATACTAAAGATTTAACGAAGAGTTATGAATTATGAATTAAAAGACTATCAGGCAGCAATGGAAAGCAGTGGTGACAGCGGTCTGGCCTTATACTGTTATTGCTCACTGCTGCTTTCACTAAAATATTAAAATGCTGATAGCCTGTCAGCCCGAATTCTAAAAACCTGTTTTAGATTATTTTACCGGCGCAACATCCAGCACCATAAAAGTCCCCGGTTTCATGGCAGGACGTCGGTTACCTGCAGCGGCGGGCTCATATTCAGCAGTTGGCAGGTAAAGATGATGGGTGATTTTGTCACATGCGATAGTCCTGGCTCCGAGTTTTGTGGGAATCGTTTCAAGCACTTTGAAATTATCCTTATTGACTTCCTGAACCACTGTGATGGTGCCTTCACCGTTTGAACTGCAGGCGCGTCTCAGTCCGGGATCGAAAGCCACTCCATCACATCTGCCGCCTATCGGCAGATTGGCAATGACCTTCCCCGCAACGGCTTCCGATACAATCATCATTTTATTGCCGCAAACGCTGAATAAACGGTTTGTTTCCCTGTCCAGTGCAAGGCCGCTTGGTTCTTCACCGGGAGCGATTGACCATGTTTTTTCAACCTGTAATGTCTTTGCGTTTATACAGCTTATTTCGCTTTTATCTTCTATATTCACGAAAATATTTCCTTTTCCGTCAGTGGCAGGAAATTCCCTCGCCTTCAAGATGAAATTGATTGACTATCCTATAAGTCGGCCGGGCACATAGAATTGCAGCGCTGAAGGTAAGCACCGCATAACTGAACAATGCGAATAGATTTTTCATAATGCGATTTATTAATTTACCATAGGTTTTTTCCAATTTCTTACCTCGAAATTGCGTTAAAATAACTAATGGCGAAGTTAATACAGGGTTAAAATGAGGTATGTTGAACAGTGGTCTCAGGAAAGAAACAGGACATCCTATAGTTCAATATTATAACCTGTTTTATTTTCGAAGTAATTATAACGACTATTTGTTGAATGAGTTCCATTCCTGTCAGGGATTCCATTCTTTTATTATTATCTGCGTTGGAAATGCTTTAGGTTTAAAAATTGATTGACCTGACAGAACCCTGAGACATTCCTGAACCCCTTCAGTAACGCTCGGATGCGGATGAACACTTTGCAAGACTTCGTAAGCAGGAATATCGGAATTGATAAGATAGGCAATCGAAACAATGAACGCAGAAGCCTGTGGTCCCGCAGCTCTCATTCCAAGTATTTGATCTTTACCATCGTTACTTGCGAGTATTTTGACAAAACCGGTTGTATTTCTCATGGCTATTGCCCTGTTGACCAATTCATTTGAATAATAGGCCACACGATAGGGAATCTTCTTCTCCTGAAGCATTTTTTCATTTGCACCAACCGCTGCCAATTCCGGCTTAAAAAACATCAAAGTAGGTATTTGCATATAATTCAAAGGCCTGGCAGTTTTCCCCCAAATGGATTCAACAATATATCGCCCCTGTTCTTCTGCTATCCCGTAAAGCGCTTTTTGGCCGGTAACATCACCGGCGGCAAATATATTTGTTCCTGAATCAGGATTAAGTTTTTCCAAATCAAATTTCAAATACCCTTTTACATTAGGAACAACATCAACATTCTCAAGACCAATCCCCTCAGTATTTGGAATCCGTCCAATAGATACAAGCAATATATCTACTTCAATAACCTGGCTATGACCATCATCAAAATCAAGAACCACTTCGAGATGGTCTTTTTCTTTCCGAACAGTACGAAGTGATGCTGTATAATGAATGATTACACCGTTTTTTTGGAGATGATCCGCCACAAAATCACTCACATCATCATCTTCAAAAGGCATAACCCGCCTTAAACGGTCCAGCAGATGAACTTCAGTATGGCCAAAATTTGAAAATATTGTCGCAAATTCGCAACCGACAATACCTGATCCAAGAATCATCATTCGTTCGGGAAAATGGTCAAGATTCAATAATCCGTCCGAATCAAAGATCCTTTCCTGATCTACCGGAAGATCGGGAAGTGGCCGGGGACGCGAGCCCGTGGCAATGATAATATATTCCGCCTCAATAGTTTCTGTTCCGTTTTCGCCTTTGATTTCCAAAGTATTGCGATTAAGAAATCGCGCAAAACCCTGTTTGTATGTAATACTGCCGTAAGAATTGCTTTTATTCGCAAAAGTCTCTATTTGAGAAAGTATCTGATATTGTCTCGTTTTTGCTGCTGCGAAAACCGTTTTTTTTACATGATTGTAGTCAACCTGAAGCCCGGAGGCGCGATAACCACGGTCTATTGCTGCAGCTATCGAGTAATCGACAGAGAGTTCCCACATTGTCTTTGAACTAAGAACCCCGTTCATGATACCTGCACCGCCCAAATGTCCGGCTTCTATAAGGCATACATTTTTCCCGAAATCGACGGCACGCATCGTAGCGCTGAATCCACCGGGACCGCTCCCAATCACTGCAAGATCAAATTTTTTCATCTCATATTTTTGTTAATGTTAAGTAAACGGATGAATCATTCAAAAGTTCATAGCTATATTGTTTAAAGTTACTATTATACACCTTTAATTACAAAAATGATTAAAATTTAATAATGTATGACGCATTTTGTAATTTAAAACAAATATACAAAGCCCATCAGGCCGGGCTCGTCCGATCGGGCCGGATAACCGGTTGGGCGTGATAAACATTGCCCTGACCGGCGATTTAAATTTAAAAATTGAATCCCAAAACTTCGGGATTTTTCCTGATTCTGGTTTAGACCTTTCCATTTTTTCCTTCATTTAAAGATAAACTTTATTCGTACCTTGTTCAGTACATCTCCTGTATTACAATTATTTTTGTTCAGTTTTAACTATTTAAATACTGTCTTTGTATAAATGAAATACTGTTTTAGATATGGATTAAACATGGGCAAAGTAAGAAGAAGTAACATTGGATGAGCAGAAAACCTGGCTTTTATGAGTTATAATGTCAAAAACGATATCCGGACAGTGCAGGGAAAGAGATCTATTCGAATCCTGTCAAAAAACAACTTTTTAACTTTGTTTTCAAACGTACAACAAGTTAATAAATAAGTAGTTATTCGACTTTTTAATTTTAGGTGATCCTATTTCTATCAAATCACTTGCAAAAAAATTTTGAGTATTTTTGAGGAATAATCAACTTTTTAACACTTAACGTAAATATTAATAACTTTTTAATTATGATGAGATTACGCTTTATTTATAAACTTGCATTTTGGTGGATATTGAGCCGGATTATCCTTACCGTATAATGTACTTTTGGCCCAATCAAATGCTGAAAATGTAATCCGGGTAAAGAAATGCAAGGATTTTGAAATTACCGGTAACGGTATCAATCCTTCATGGCAAAAAACTGAGTGGATAAACATACCGCCCAGAAGGGTTAATCCGGAAGGGTACACAACAAAAGCGAAAGTACTCTATTCAGGTACAGGGCTTTATTTTTTATTTGACTGCAAGGATAAGAAGCTGACTGCCACAATGAAAGCAGATAATATGAATCTGTATGAAGAAGATGTGGTTGAGGTTTTTTTATGGCCGGCTGAAGATTTTCCGGTATATTTTGAATATGAAATATCCCCGCTTAATTATGAACTGCCTCTTATTGTCCCCAATTACAAAGGCAAATTCTTTGGCTGGCTCCCGCGGATGTATGAAGGGGACAGGAGAACGAGACATGCCACCACTGTGACTGGAGGTATGAAAGAAAGCAATGCAGAAGTTTCGGGCTGGATGGCTGAATTCTTTATTCCCTATAAGCTGCTTAATCCTCTGCCCAATGTCCCGCCTTCTTCCGGTACAAAGTGGCGGGCGAACCTGTACCGAATTGATTATGATCAGAAAAATGCGGCAACATTTTCATGGCAAAAGACAAATGTCAATTTTCACGACTTCAACAATTTCGGCACTTTTCAATTTGAATGACCCGGCGGACAGGCTGTTTGCGAAAACAGAAATCTATTGTAGCTGAAAATCAAGGTTTGTTATCGGGATATAGCTTTGTTTTTCAATAGATTAGTCTTTATAATATTGGTTTTTATGTAAATAGGAATTTTATAATCAGGATTTTAATTTTTGTTTTTTTGAATTAAATAAAATGGGTTATCTTTGCACCGCCTTTGAAAAACAAAGGGATTATCCGGATGACTCAGTAGCTCAGCTGGTAGAGCACATCCCTTTTAAGGATGGGGTCCTGGGTCCGAATCCCAGCTGGGTCACAAGAAGCCTTGCAAATCGTTAATTTGCAAGGCTTTTATCGTAAATAATCCCAATAATAGTCACAATTCCAATGGATTTTGCCGATGGGATATGTTCGATGCCAGGATCAAAAAAGAACATAAAATCCCCCATAAAAAAATAGGAGGTAATAAGTCGTTCAATATCTGTAAATAGAGTCCAAAACAGAATAAGGGGGAATGTTAATAAAAATTGAAAGTCCGGAAGTTTATCTGAGCTTGCTATACAGGGAAAAAATTCAGGAAGATATTTTTTTCTGTTTAAATTATCCGGCCGGTCAATAAGTTTTTTAATGCAAATGCTATATTTGCGGGAAGATATCTTTATCATTTGAACCCTCTTGCACTACTTGACAAACAATATTAATTGTTTAATATTCCTATTTATTGAAAATCTGATTTATGAAGAGATTTATTCACATTTTACTGATAAGCGGAATGCTTTCAGCCACAGGTATTTTATCTGTCATGGGACAGAATCAGTCTGTTGTACCTGAAAAGGATCCTCAACTTACAGGGCCGGCAGTTGTATCTGAACAAGGAGGTCCTGAGCGCCCATCCGAGGCTGCTTTTCGGGCCGAAAGATTTACCGAAATTAAAGGCATTTTATAATTCCGAAAGGGGTAAATCCTACAGGGAGGGGATCGAAAAGCTGCTCCCGGTATGTAAGGCGCCTGAGAAACCGGGATTTCTTAGGAATGCCACCGACGGTCAGCGCCAGGGATTGTGGAGAATGCCTACCGTCGCACTGCATTATGCTTTGACCGGAAATAAAAATTCTTTTGAAAAGGCATTGGGATATTTAAAGTTTCTTGAGCCTTTACCTGAATGGGAATCGGGCGGGGAAATAAACAGCGGAATGAGTTCGGCCAACATCATGATCGGTGCGGCGTTTACTTTCGATCTGCTTTACAATGATATCCCTGCCGATTTCAGGGAGAAATTCCGCCGGAAGCTGTGGTATATGGCAAGAGCGCAATATTACGGCGGACATCTGATGAGATTGCCGGTAAACCATTACTGGCAGGGCGATCCGCAGAACAATCACCGCTGGCACCGCGATGCCGGAATGCTTATGGCTATCGGGACTGCTGCTACAGGAGATCCGGGTGAAGCGTGGATGATAAGGCAGGCGTATAATGAGATGAAATTTATCAATACCTGGCTGCCCGAAGACGGCACAAGCCATGAAGGTGCTACTTATCTTGTTTTCGGCGGAGCACACTTAACCCTGGCAAACAATGTGTGCGACCGTCTTTTCGGGACAAAATATCTTCAGGAACCTTTTTATAAAAATGTCGATAATTTTCTTTTGCAAAGCCAGTGCCCGGGATTTACCTTCCCGTTTCAGTTCGGTGATTCAGGAGGGGGATCAGGATCGTACGGTCAGTTTGCTTTAAAAGCTGCCTGTGAAAACCATGAGGCCGATCAGCTTGCCGCACTTTTGGATATGGGCAGAGTTCAGCCGGACTTTTTCATGTGGGATTGGATGACAATTGTATGGCTGGATCCGGATGCAAAGATCGGCTCAATAGATAATTTACCTAAAACCAGTTTCTTTAAGGATATGGGTCTTGAATTCGTACGTGACGGATGGGAATCAAAAAATATAGGCGCCATGTTTAAATGCGGGCCGCTGGGGGGATACAAACTGAATGAATACCGTAAGGCTTACTGCTAAAAACGGGCAGTTAAGAGGTATCAATGTGGCACACGATGATCCTGATGCCAATTCCTTTATTATCTGGTCGAACGGAGCATTGGTGGCTGAAACTGACCGGTACAGCCCTCATAAGAGAGTCCTGCCCATCACAATACCATACTGATCAATGGAATGGGGCAGATGGTTCCCGGGAAGGATGGAACCTCAGATGTGGAGTCAGCCGGGGCCTGATGATATGCGGGAGATGGCTGTTGTAACTGCATTTAAGGATGCAGGCGATGTAGTGGTCTGTGAGGGTGAGGCTGCAGGATCTTATCTTGCCATTAAACAGACTGCAAAAAATCCTGCACGTCCGGCGCTGGACCGTTACCGCAGAACCTTTATGTGGGTAAAAGGAAGTTACCTACTTGTTCTGGATGATATTAAAGCCCCTGAAGCCGTTGATATCACCTGGCTGATGCAGGCTCCCCAGATTGACAAGGCAAGGGGATAAGGATCTGAATTTTGAATTAAAACACCCCGGATGCTGTCATGCGGGATGCAGATTCACCAGATCGGCAATGTAAGTCTTGATCCGGTAATCGGAATATCTACCGGCCGATAATCACGGCAGAAATGCGGGTCCTCTTGGCTGGCAGCAGCTTCAGATGAAAGGCCACACTGATGCCCTGAAGCTGGCTACATTGATGACTCCGTGGGGCGGGGATTACAAGGTCAGCACCAAATCAGCCGCTGACGGATCGGTTCAGATTATCAGTTACCGGCAGTAATGTAAACGATACCTGGCAGTGGACTCCTGCAAAGGGAAAATTCGATCCTTCTTCTTTAAAAGGCAGCAGGAAGGGAGGATTTGATGTGCAGGTAGGGGAGAAGGACAAGATTAATTACGAATGAGGAATGACGAATTAAAAAAATGCAAAAGTAAGTAATCAGTGATCAGTGTTCAGTAGAGACGTGGCGCGCCACGTCTCTGCATCAGTGAGTAGTGTTCTCTTTCTCTGTGTAACTCCTTCTATTCCTCTGCGTTACTCTGTGTAACCTTTTCTTCAATGACCAATGACGAATGACAAATTATGAATTACTTTTTCGGGAGATTAAGAAAAAGGGTTTATCTTTACAATTAAAGTGTAATCAAAAAAACCAGGTTATGTATAGAGCTATTTTATTATTCTGCACACTTCTTATTTCTTTCTCCATTTCATATAGCCAGAATTCCAAAGTTGAGGGACTTCTTTACAGCGACGGAAAACCGGTATCGATAACTATTGCGGACGGAAAAATCAGTGAAATAAAACAAATTCAGGGCGATTCAAAGTCAGATATTTATGTGGCGCCCGGATTTATTGATCTTCAGTTAAACGGCTACATGGGCGTTGATTTTGCCGACCAGCATTTAACGGCTGAAGATATGAAGAAAGCCATTAAATCGGTGAGGGAAAAGGGAGTAACTACTTTTTTGCCGACGATAGTCACCGCTGACTTTAACCAGATTAAAAGAAGCTTTGAGTTGCTCTCAGGGATGCTGAAGGATCCTGAAATCGCGGTATCCATCCCGGGTTTTCACCTGGAAGGACCTTATATTTCACCTGTCGAAGGATTTCGCGGGGCTCATCCAGCAAATTTTATCCGTAAGCCCAATCTTGATGAACTGAATGAACTGCTTCAGGCATCCCATCACAATATAAAACTGCTTACCCTTGCCCCGGAATTGAAAGGATCTATCCCTTTTATCCGCAAATGCATTGAAAATCATATCGTGGTTTCATTGGGCCATCATAATGGTACTGCAGCACAGATCGATGCTGCCGTCGATGCCGGTGCTACCCTTTCGACTCATTTGGGAAATGGCTGTGCAAATATGATCAATCGCCATTTAAATCCCCTGTGGCCTCAACTGGCTAATGACCGTTTGAACATCAGCATTATTTGCGACGGATTTCATCTGACAAAGGATGAGATCAGGACATTTTATAAAGTGAAAGGACCGCAGAAAACCATTCTTGTTTCTGATGCTGTTTATCTTGCGGGAATGACTCCCGGGACGTACAAAAAAGGAGCACAGACATTTGTACTTTCCCCTGAAAATGTGGTACAATATCCGGCCGATAATGTGTTGGCAGGATCAGCAACCAATCTGAGTATCTGCGTCGGGAATATTATGAGATTTACCGGATGCAGCCTTGCGGATGCCGTTCAAATGGCCACTGCCAATCCTGCCAAATTGATCTCATTGAATGATCGCGGGGAGATAAAGGAAGGTAAAAGGGCGGATCTGGTTCTCTTCCGGATTGAAAATAACAAACTGGAGATTCTGAAAACCATTGTGGCCGGTAAAGTCGTTTATGCGAAATAAAAGGATTAGAGAAAAAATCAAAAATTCTTAACCTTTTTTAGCCAATCAATATTTTTTATACAGGTCATTGAGGGAAGCGGGACAGTATTGCGTGTATTTAACAATATCATGAATATTTCAGCTCCCTGTTTGCTCCGTGTTAAGTCCGCTTTAAGTCCGCTTTTGCCAAAAGTGGTCATTATAATCATAATATAGAAAATTATTAACCAGGTTTTCGGGTGATTTCGTACCCTTTTTTGAATCATAAATCATGATTAACAGGATTATTTTGATTACAGATGCGATTTGCTTTGGCTTCGCCGGTTTACACTTCAGTTCAATTCGAATCATATCTTTGATGCACTGATAAACAACACCTTGATTAACCTGATTATAGTTGTGATTTCTATCTTTGATCCCGATTGATTATATTTGTAAAAAATATGCGCCATGACAACAATTATTATCGATGACAAATCGATCGGGGCAAAAAAGATGATTGAGTACCTGAGAACGCTTCCTTATGCCAAAATCATTGAAGACCGGGAACCGGGTCCCTCATTGAGAAAATCAATGGAGGAGGCCAAAAGCGGGAAAGTAATAAGAGCAAAGAACATGCGATGAACTGATTGAAAAGCTGAACAAATAGAATTATGTATGAAGTAATCTCAACTAACCGCTTTTCAAAGAGATTACAAACAGTGTAAAAAACGTAAATACGACATCTTATTGCTAAATGGTATATTGAAGTCTCTTGCTGAAACAGGAACCGTTGCTGTAAAGCACAGGCCTCATATGCTTGTCAGGAAAGATGGAAGGATATTGGGAATGCCATATTAAAACAGACTGGCTCCTGATCTGGCTGAAAGACGAAAAAGCCAAAACCATTACCCTTATCGGAACAGGGACCCATTCCGACCTGTTTTAAATATTTCTCTCCTTTCCATAGTACAGTTGTGATTTGCTTTCGAATCGTATCTTTGATGTACTGATAAACAATACTTCGATTACCTTGATTTACTTGATTAAGATCGTAATTTATATCTTTGATATTCTGGATAAATAACAGGCACGCGATGCAATCGCGCGCCAGCAGGGGATTGCGGGCGATAACATATCAAGTTAACATAAAAGTTGAAGCGGGCTACAACCCTTGAATAACCTACTGTCCAGGCAATTTGTCATACCGCGTGTTAGGTGGCGTAATTTAATATTTGTTTAAAAATCGAAAATCTCAAGTCATTTAAATTTTTACTACTTTTTTGATACATCTTCTCTAATTCCACTAAATACTTTTCGTCGGTGCAACTTACATATTTTTTTGCTTGTTTGAATGTAAGTAAATCTATCTCAATTTTAACAGTATTCATGAAATCGATTAAATTTTCTCCCCTAATAAAGAGCTTCGTAGAAGTCAATGGAAAAATAAAATCATCAGAGTAAACTCGAAAAGTCTCAGGATTCCTACAAATGATAGGATTGTCACTACAAATTGAAGGAAATCCTTGAGATGTAGAAATAATATGTAAATGAGTATTACAGTTAAAAATCTCAGGATATGAAATACTTGGAAAATGGAATTTCATAGCCTTAAAGAAATTATCATCTGACTTTAACCTTGTTTCAAATTCAGAATCGTCAATTATCTCTCCTTGTTGATTAACTATCTTCAATCCGATTTCCCTAAATCTTTTCCTTTCAACAATATTTTTAATCTCGTCAAAATTAGAAGGAATCCTCCAATACATTATCCCAATGAAGTATTGAAGTAAAGCGATATCATTTTCGTCAATATTATATTTCTCTTTTGATGTGGAATTGTTAATTCTATTAAATACTTCAGCCGTTTTACTATCCATTACTTTAAATGAATTCTCAATGGAATCAACTTTACCATCTTCTGTTATCATTGAATTTCCATCCTTCTCAAAGAAAAATGATTCTGGATAAAAGTCTTTACCATTTTTTAAAAAGTCATTTTTTTGAACATCATATATCTTGAAATGGCCATTTATAGAAGTGAATCCATTTAAATAAAATTGCGGAATATAATGATGTCTCCAAGATATTTGATTCATAGTGTGTCAGTCTCTGTTTTATTATGCCACCTAACGTAAAAAGCTACAAGCAGGGCCGGATTGCGGGCGATTTCCTGTCAATCCCGGTTAACCTGGACCAAGCGGAAAGATACACACCGAAAACCACTACTGCCGCACTTGCCGGGTAGCTGATGTTATGTGCTGCCATTTTTTTAATTATCTATTATTCATTTTCGAATTCCTTAAAAATTCCTGTAAATCTTTTAACAAGTCCTTAGTTTTACACTTGATTGAGTTATTGGGAAGTCGAATCCTTTTTTCTGAATTAAGAAAAACAATCTCAATATATCCTCCCGGTGGAGCTCTAAATCCTGTGAAATCTTTATATACTATTTCTTTTATATCAATCCACTTGTAAATCTGACCTTTTGTATTATTTATCAACAATTCATTTGTAAGTTCTAATGCAGGTCTGTCAATTATAGTGTAATATAAAAATCTTAGATAATCTGGTAGTGCAATCATTATGACGATCAAAGGTGTTGCAAAAGCAATTGACCAAATCAAACTTTCCTGAAATAATTTAATCGAAACCGATAACACTACAGTTGTTATCCCTCCGATAAATAATGTCGCAAAAATCATACTTTTAATTGAAAAATAATATTTTGTTTCAGTTACAATCATATTTGTAGTTGTCTTTATTATGGGCGCACATAACGTAGGAAGCTACACGCAGGGGCGGATTGCGGGCGATTTCCTGTCAAGCCGAAAAGCAGCCCGAGCGGAAAGATGCCCACCGAAAACCACTGCTGCCGCACTTGACGGGTAGCTGATGTTAGCGCTAGTATTTTATATTCCATTTTGAACCCTATTTTTCATTTCTTTCTCGAAACAGTCAACACTTTTTGTTATTTTGATTTTCTTGAGCTTATTTACTAATTCCTGACATTTAATTTTAAGCTCCTCCTCCGAATAGGCAAAATACATTTCAGAAAATGTGTAGTCAGCCCATTTTATAATTTGGTCATTATTCAATTTGTCAATATGATTGATGAATTCAACTGGTCTATTTTCTATAAAATTCCAGGTGTTAGAACCAACAGCCTCAGCGAGTGCTCCATCAGCGTCATTAAGTATTTTTTCAAATACTTTTAGAAAGAAGTTAAGGTCGTTCTCTTTACAACCAGAGATTGTGTCCATCAGGGAGAATGTGATGAAATTGTCCGACGGATGAATGCTATCATTTAAAATTAGTTCTCCGGCTTTTTTTAATGATAAGTCTGCCATGTAGTAGAAATGGTATGGATTCCTCAGAGAGTCAGTTTCTGTTTGTTGAGTTGATGAAATTTGAATTGCCATTTTCTCTGTCGCGTTACATGCAGAAGAGATAGAAAATGAGAAAATATAGAGTATTAAAAATTGTCGTTTCATCTTGTTAATAGGTTCTGATCAATTAACTGCGTCTGTTAATATTAGCGCTAACGGTGGTGGTATGAGGTCGTGGCGGTCAGACGAGAGTCTGAGTGTCCGACCGAAACTGAGGTTGGGACGAGATTCGACTGTGTCGAATCCGCACAAACCCAGCCATGCCTTATACCACGTGTTGTACATTGTTTTTTCTTATTTCAAAGCAAATCGTCAGTAGTGTATTAAAAGCATGCTGGGTCAAATTCTATTTCAGTTTCCGAGTTAATTAATAACCAGCCACGTGCATCTAATTCACTGATAATTTCAAACATATTCCTTTGGTCTGCTTCAGGGTCTATCCTTTGGATGTAGTTCCACAACTTTCTTTTGCTAATTATAAAGCGCCCTTCGTTGTTTTGTGTTTTTGCATATTCCAAAACTCTATCTATAAGTTCATCAGGTCCTAACATTTTGATTTTATTTGGTTAAACATTAAATATTTAGAATATATTATTTTAATAATTATCGATTGAAATATCTGAAGGAATTCCATCTGTAATTTCTTTAAATTCCCAATCTTTCGATATTACCTCTTTGCCCGGTAATTCAAATTCTATTTCAACGATGACAGTCAATGTACAATTGTCTGATATTTCTCTATTAACATGTTCAACTCCGTACCATCTGTCATCTTCTTTATCATACCAACCCGTATCAGTGTTATAGTATGAAACATCCAAGTCATAATCCATTGGTACTGATAATTCAACAGTAGCAACGTTATCAAATATTTGAAGTATAGAGTATTCTTCAATGTATGATTCAGTCCTTTCAATAGAATTAATTTCATATTCAAATCCCTGAGAGTTGTCAAATCCATCACTTGGGAAATTGTCAACAAAATTCTGTTCAATCACAGAAATAATGTCTTTGCGATTGTCTTCGATTATTTCTTCTATTTTCTGAGTATTGTTTTCATCACTGAATGTAAAACTAATTTGGTCTAGGAGTTTATCATATTCTTTGATAGAAATGAGAAACTCTGATTCATATGAGTTCATATCTTCATCGTCGCAACTACATAAATTTTTTTCTTTTTCTTTTGACACCATGAATCAAGTGAGTTTAAAACTATAGCATCAGGGAATTCATGCTTTTTCTTGCCATTCTTAAATGGAGCATTCTGTTTAAAATAATCATCAACAATCTTGAGTGTTTTTTTTGAATCGATATTTATTTCTTTAAAATGGTCCAAAATTAGTTTGATAAATTTTTTCTCTAATTTCTTTTTTTCTTTATCAAAATTGAAGGATGTTTGTAAGTTGAAAATATGATTTAATGAATCAATATTTTTAAATGTTTTAGCTTTATTATTTATTTCTTTTAAAGCTTTGTTAAATGTTGTATTCGAGTTTGCTAAGAATTCTCCTAAATTTGAAATACATTCATTTTTTGTAATTTCAGTCGTTATCAACTCAATTTTAGATTCCTTCTCATAATTTAAGAAAGCTTTCAACTTATTACCAGCAAAAAAATTCTCCTTAATAAATATTGAAGAATCTAAAAATATTAGGTGTGTTTCGATCTCTTTTTTCATTTGTTACTATTTGATCGCTAGGTTTTTAACATGATATACAACGGTGGTGGTATGAGGTCGTGACGGTCAGACGAGAGTCTGTGTGTCCGACCGAAACTGAGGCAGGCACGAGATTCGACTGTGTCGAATCGAGCCAAATCCAGCCATGCCTTATACCATGTGTTGGCTTTAGTATTTATAATTTTTCTCTTGTCAATTCGTATAAGTTTAAAAATTCATCCTCATTCCCGTCAAAGAATGTTGACCTAATTTGGTCAAAGTTTAGTTTTGTAAAATGTTCTTTTAGAACTTTATCTTTGCCTAAGCTATCTCTTTCATTATTTCTTAAACATAAGTCTTTTACATCATCGTAGTCACCATATTCCAAATTTGCGCCAGGACACAAATTATTCAATGTTTGAAAAGGAATATAATTTTCAAGTTCGCGCTTTTTTGTTATTATGAAATTTTCTCCTTCGACAAATCCAAGATTTAGAAGGAGGTCTCTTGTTGATGAATTTTCATCTCTACCTTTTTTATCCGAATCTTGGAATATGACAAAGGGTTTACCAAGTTTATTTATTAAGTCTAAAGTTACCCAATGCTTAATACTTCCACATCCTCCAGTGGGTACTACCACAACTCCCAAATCATCAAAGTTATGTTGGATTTGTCCACTGTCTTTGTATGTTCCTGCTATATGATTTAATGCGAAGAGTATCGTCTGCTCCCTCTACGAAAACAATTACTTTAGCTTTCTCAAATAATTGAATGAATTGATTATCTACTGTTATTCCAATATCTTTTGCTATCTCTTCAAGATTTTCAACTTTCTGATTTACATTATACTCTCCGTTTGTTTTAGTTATATGAATTAAGTCTTCGGATAATGTTTGAGATACTATTATTGGTGAGTGAGTTGTTATAACTAATTGGTAGCCACTTGAACAAAGTGTAATAAACTTTTCAAATAAGTTTTCCTGTGCTTTCGGGTGCAAAAATGTTTCTGGTTTCCTCAAAACCAAAAACAATATTTTGTTTCTCAGATTTGTTTTGTTCAGCTAAATATTCAAAATAAGACATCATTGTAATTCTTCTAAATCCGTCTCCTCTTGAACTTAGCGGCATGTCACCTTCATTGTTGTTACTGCTAAAAGAAGTTTTAACAAGCTTTGTCCAATCAAATTCAACTGAGGGTGAAATTTGTTCATTCTCAGGAACAACTAAATTTATTTTTTCTGTGATTTTCGTTAGAACGGTCTCTAATTCTGTTTTTACAGTTTGTTCAATATTTTCAATCTCACCAATATTTTTTAAGCACTCAGATGCAATTGCTTTAAAAAAATTTTGAATTGCAGTATCAGTTTCTGATAATGATGTGTCTGCCCTAAAATATTCAAATCTAGGCAAGTTATCTTTAATTTCTTTTCCAACATTTCTTAATCTCGATGTACCCGATGTTGGTATCTTTTCATATTCAAAATCAGCGTTTGTTTGATTCTCATTTAGATGAAGTCTAATTTTTTCTCTTTTTTCAACGTTATTAAACTCTTCTCCATTGGCTTTTTGAGTTTCTATACCTAACTGATTACATAAAGTAATTAGTTGAGCTTCAGTTTTTAGAAAAAAGTCATGTTCTTCATAGACTTTCCTTTTGATGTATAAATCAGGTGATATTCTACCTGTTTTGGATGAATCCCAAACTTTTTTGATTTGCAAAAATCCTTGGTTGTTTACTAGTTCTTCTGATTCAAATGTGGTTTCAATTGCTTCGTCAACAATGATACTTACGTTGTCTGGTTTAATAAATAATTCAATTTCTACAAATGGATTTTCGGTTTGTCTATTTTTTAAATCTTTGTCAAAAGTAGTTTCATTAAGAAAAAGGTCTAAAGCCTTTAATATTGAAGACTTGCCAGCATCATTACGACCAATAATCACATTTAGAAGGTCTAATTTGATGGTTTTAATATTCGATATTCCTCGAAAATTGGTAATCGCAATTTGTTCAATAAACATCTTTCTTGTTTTAAATTACAGCCAAAGGTTGGGTATACGCATATAGCGTATATTTCGCATATGTGCGGGATGCCTAATCCGTCAATATTTTGTCTTAAATATAACATATTTAAATATCCGGGTTATCCAACGGACT
Source organism: uncultured Bacteroidia bacterium (assembly GCA_963810555.1). Taxonomy (GTDB): domain Bacteria; phylum Bacteroidota; class Bacteroidia; order Bacteroidales; family Prolixibacteraceae. Next base: position 49,208 of record CAWENX010000007.1, read on the forward strand.
TTTTATTTTATCAAGACCTTTTGTGGTCATATGTGTGTAGATATAAGGAAATAATTTAATCAGCGAAATAAGTTCAGCATCATAATCGAACACGGTTTTATCCGCCCTTTAGTCTCTCTTATTACTAACAACTGTTTCATCGTTGAGTCAATAGCTTATATTTCATCTTAATGGAACAAAAAGCGAAGTTGTTAAGCGGGTCTATATTATACCAAAAAACATAATAAATAATATTTTTCATAATAAAAAAATCATGCTTTTTTAAACATATTACTATCACATGGGGTATGATCTTGTTAATGCCTATTGTGGTTTTCCAGGTATTAAAATGTTATCCGGACATTACAAAAACAGGCATTTCGCAAAATAGTAAAGGGGGAAACGGAGTAATCGTAGTAAAATATTACTTATCAAAACTAATTGAAGATGGTAATAATTCACATTCCCCGCCATTCCTTAACATGAAACCGAAGGATCTACAGAATAGGTAAATAATCAGATATAAATGCTTTCAGGGAGCAAATCCCGCTGATGCGGATTTGCACCCCGCTCCGTTTAACCGTTGATTTTTAATCATTGGAGAATGGAATTGCAAGTTCCCTGTTTAATCCCATCAGATTTTAAATCGATGGAGCAAGTTAATGATTTCTTATTAACTTTGTGAAAAGGGCAATATGGAGACAATAATTAAGATAAACACAGATTCTATCACTCCGGATTTTATTGAAGGGATTAAGAAGCTTTTTCCGCATAAAACCGTTGAGATTATTATACAGCCTGCCGATGAGACAGAATACATTTTAAGCAATCCGGTGTACGCCAGGGAATTGGAGGATAGAATTCGAAGCTTATGAGAGAAGAAAGGAGGTAATATCATTAAAAGCAGATGATATTCTATGAGAAATATTGAATTCGTACCATCTGCCTTTAAAGAATACCAGCGATGGATTGAAACCGATCGAAGGATTGCCTTGAAAATTGGTGATCTTATAAAAGATATTTTGAAAACTCCATTTGAAGGATTGGGTAAACCTGAAGCGCTTAAATTCCAATTTAAAGGCTATTGGAGCAGAAGGATCGATCATGAACACAGATTAATTTATACCATTACAGATTCATCAGTTGTCATAATATCCTGTTATTCACATTATTAATATTGGCTGCATCAGGAAGTCGGAATCGTAGGAAATGTATCATTATCCTGAAATTTGTTTACTTTTTTGTTAACCTGTTTCAGGACAAGACAATCCATATTCATGTTGAAGCAGTGATCAGTAAATAGTGAACAGAGTAATGCATGAGTCTGCAATAATTTAGCAATGTGTAGCAAGGTATCATAAGTATCATAAATTTTATTATACTTATTGAATATCAGATTACAAATTAAAAAAATAAAGAAAAAGCAGGAAATGTAGGAAGTAGGAAGACGTAGGAATTGTAGTAAAAAATAGTAATCAGGGAAAACGGGGAAACGGGGAAAATTCCGAGAATTCACATTGACTATTGTACAGATGACAGGATAAATCCGGAAGCAGGAAAACAGCGCTCTTTTTGACCGGTTAAAATTTGTATCTTTGAGAAAAGAAGAAAGAAAATGACGACAATTGAATTAAAAAAAACGCTGATGCGTAAAATCGCTGGGATTAATGATAAAGAATTTCTGAATGCCCTTAATACAATAATTGAAATAAAATCAGAATCAACCATCTTTAAAACAACTCCGGAACAACGGAAACAAATTGAAATTAGCCGGGAACAAATCTCTAACGGTGAATACTTTACTAACGAACAAGTCGAAATGGAGATTGACAAATGGCTAAAAGAAAAATAATATGGTCTCCCAGGGCCAAACTGGACTTTTTTGAGATACTTGATTTCTATTATAAACGAAACGGAACTAAAACTTACAGTAAAAAGCTTAATTCCAATATTCGTAAATCAATAAGATTACTGGAACGCTATTCCGATATTGGAGTACAAACTGATATACAAGGTATTAGAATTTTAATAAAAGGCGATTACAGCATTTTCTATAAAATCGGGCCTCATATTGTTGAAATCTTAACGATTTGGGACAGCAGTCAAAATCCTGATAATTTCAATATTGATGCTACTTCAGAATAGTCAATTTTTTGACCATTGATTTGGATTGAGGAGTTTGCAAAGCTATTACAGGACGAGACACTTATTTAATTTTTCATTCTTAATTCTCCCGATAATTATCGGGATCTTAATTCATAAATGATAACTTTGACCAATTCTTTTCATGATATCAACAAAATTCGTAATTCGTAATTCGTAATTCGTCATTAATTATGAAATTCACTTCAAAACTATTCTTAGCTGTGCAAATAAATCTCTTGTTCGCTCTCTTTGGCTGTAAACCGGCCGTTACCCCGGATATGATCCTATTTAACGGGAAGGTAATCACCGTAGACCAGAAATCAACTATCGCCCAGGCTGTGGCGGTGAAGGACGGAAAGATACTTGCGGTGGGAACGAATGATGAAATAAAGAAAACTGCCGGACCACAGACTCAGATGATCGATGTGAAGGGAAAGACTGTGGTCCCCGGACTATATGACGGACACTGCCATCCTGAAATGGCCTCGGTCAGCGAACTGAAAGAAAAGATACCGGATATACACAACATTGCGGAACTGTTGTCGTGGATAAAGAGTGAAACGGAGATCAAGAAGCCGGGCGAGTGGATCGTTATGCCCAAGATGTTTTTCACCCGGTTAAGGGAGCTGAGATCACCTTCACTGGCACAGCTTGACAGTATCGCACCAAAACACCCTGTTTTCCTTGACGGATCGTACGGCGGGATGATCAATACATGTGCCATGAAAGTCTCAGAGATCGATAAACATACGGATAATCCAAACCTGCTGAGGGATAAAAAGACAGGAGAGCTGACCGGAATCATCAGGGCAGCAGCTTTCAGACTTGTAAAATATCCAAGGCAGGAAAATCTGTCGTACCAGCAAAGGCTTGATGCGCTTCAGTCCATGTTTTCAAAATATAATGAGATTGGCATTACAAGCGTCTGCTCCGGTTCAAATGACAGTGACAATTTTAAGATGTTCCGCGACCTTCAGAAAGAAGGAAAACTGACCGTGCGCATATTTGGTAACGTGATGGTTTCCAAGGGCGCTGCAAAGTCTTACAGCGGTTTGCTGGATTCTTTAAAGGCACTCAATTATAAAACCGGCACCGGAGATGAATGGGTAAGATACGGCGCATTGAAAATAATCCTTGACGGAGGTATCCTGACAGGAACGGCTTATATGAGGCAGCCCTGGGGAGACAAAGCTCAGGAAATTTACGGAATTACCGATCCCAACTACCGGGGAGTTGTCAATTATACCCGTGATCAGGTGTTAACCATAGCAAAGGCGGCAGACGAACTTGGCTGGAAATTTACGGCCCACAGTACAGGCGGGGGTGGGGTAGACCTTTTGCTCGATGTGTATGATGAAGTAAACAAGACCAAACCCATTAAGGACCTTCGCTGGTCAATTATACACGGCAATTTCTTTACTCAGGATGCCATTGACAGGATGAAACGTCTTGGTGTCTGTGCCGATGCACAACCGGCATGGTTTTACAAGGATGCCGATGCCATGAAGTATATCCTGGGCGATGAAAGGATCAAAAACTTCCATAATTACCGGACCCTGCTCGATAACGGAATAATGGTTAACGGGGGCTCAGACCATATGGTGGGAATGGATCCCAATACCTCTATCAACCCGTATAATCCTTTCATTGCGATGTATACAGTTGTGACACGCAAGACGGAAAGAGGTACAGTTATTATGCCTGATGAAGCCATTACGAGGCAAGAGGCTCTTAAGATGTATACCATCAACAATGCTTACGAATCATTCGAAGAAAAAATAAAAGGATCAATTGAACCGGGTAAGCTTGCCGATATGGCTGTTCTCTCAGCCGATATTTACGAATGTCCCGCTGAACAGATCAAGGATATCGTTTCCGATATGACTATTGTCGGAGGGAAGGTTGTTTACGAAAGGCAACAGGCAACAGGTATCAGGCAATAGTTGATTCAGAGTTTCAAAGTTTCAGGATTTCAGTAGGTGTCCGGGAATTGTAATTTGTCTTTGGCTCCATTCAATTATCCTATAGCATTCCATTAAAACCTTATTTTACTTTCTTTTAACCTCAGTAGAAAAATTATCCCATTACCTGTTCTTAACCTTATTACCTTATTTATAGGCGAATAAGGTCAAAGACAAAAAAGATTCTTTTACCACTCATGGAATAAGGTTTTCACATTAATCTGAATTTTCTTATTATTGTTGGATAGTTTCACGATACAATTCTCTAAACCTGATAAACGATGAAGAATTTATTACTGCTTATTGCCTTAAGCCTTGGACTTCCATTCCTCTCTTTTAGTCAGTCAGATCAATCCAAAGCACGTATCTATCCTGAAAAACAATATGTGCTTGATCAGCTTTCCAGGCAGGCCACCATTGAGAAATTCGGAAAGATTTCCGATGCCATCTGGTCGTATGCCGAACTGGGATTACAGGAATTCAAATCCTCGGCCCTTCTTTCCGGCACTCTTGAGAAAGCAGGATTTAAAGTTGAAAGAGGACTGGCAGGGATGCCTACCTGTTTTGTGGCAACATACGGTTCCGGCAAACCTGTTGTAGGGATACTCGGAGAATTTGATGCCCTGCCGATGCTTTCACAAAAGGGTAGAGTCCCTAAACAGGATCCCATTGTGGACGGAGCGCCAGGTCATGGCTGCGGGCACAACACGATGTGTACGGCATCGGCTGCTGCAGCAATTGCTGTTAAAGAGGCAATGGATAAATACCATATAAAAGGCACCATTAAAGTCTTTGGATCACCTGCCGAAGAGACTGTTATCAGCCGTCCCTATATGATAAGAGCCGGATTGTTTAAAGATGTGGATGTAGTTATCGATAATCACAGCAGCAGCGGTTTTGGAACGCAATATGGCATAAACGGAGATGCTGTATTCTCGGTCATTTATTCCTTTAAAGGAAAAACTGCCCACAGTGCCGGTGCTCCCTGGAGCGGAAGAAGTGCACTGGATGCTGTTGAAATAATGGATGTTGCAACCAATTTTTTAAGGGAACACCTTAATTATACCCAGAGAATGCATTACGTTATCACCAATGGGGGTGAGGCTCCCAATGTAGTACCGGATAAAGCAAGTGTATGGTATTATATCCGTAATACAGATGATCGGATTTTAGATATGTATGAAAGAGTGACGAATTGTGCAAAGGGTGCTGCTCTGGCTACCGGAACCGAACTTTCAGAAGTCAGGGTGCTTACAGCTGTTCATCAGCAGCATCTGAATAAGGCAGCGGCTGAATTATATCAGAAGAACATTGAACTGGTTGGAATGCCGAAATGGTCCGAAGAAGAGAATGAATATGCCAAAGCCTTCAGAAGGAACTGGGAGAAAAAGAAAAAGGTATGCCGACGGATGTTGATACTCTGAAAGTCCCTGAAAAAACCTTTGTCGGAGGAGGGTCATCAGATGTGGGGGATGTAACTCTTATAGCTCCTACGGCAACAATACGATTTCCCGGCAACGTTCCTGGGTATATCGGGCATCACTGGTCCACAGTTGCTTCAGGATGGGGATCAACTGCCTGGAAAGGTTTAAATGCCGGGGCAAAGGCTATAGCTGCATCTGCCATCGATCTTTTAACCCAGGCAGATTTGCTGAAAGGGATAGAGGATGAATTTAAAGCCAGCGCCAAAGATCATCCCTACAAACCATTTCTTCCGGAAGAAGCCACTCCGCCGCTTGACCTGAATAAAGAACTTATGCTGAAATGGAGGCCCCTCATGGAAAAGTATTACATTGATCCGGATAAATAGGCAATAGGGAACATGGAATTAAAGAATGGTGAACACGAGAGTATGAGAAAGTGAGAATGAGAGATTTTTAATATTCTCATTTTTCAATATTACAATTTCTTTCATTTTCCTTTAGTCTTTAGCCTTCAGCCTTCAGCCTAAGGTTTGAATCCCTTTTTTGACCCAAATAAGATCAAACATGCTTCGATTTTTTATCTTTGTACTTATAACTTAAACAAATTACTTTAGGACTTTCAAATTCATAGCTCATAATTCTCTTCAATTCGTAATTCGTAATTCGTAATTAATAAAGCTTCCTTATGAAACGCAGAAATTTCTTAAACAGCACAGCCGCACTATCCGGTGTAACATTGATCAGTCCCTCGATTGCTTTCGGTTCAAAAGCCAATTCAGTTATCCGTATGGGGCTTATCGGCTGCGGCAATCGCGGAACAACTGTCATGACGTCCTTTTTACGCCATACCAATGTTCAGCTTGTCGCAATGGCCGATCTCTTTGAAGACCGGTTGCAGAGATCCAAAAAAACGCTTGATGAAGAGAATACTAAAAAAGGATTCCCGGCGGTCAATTCTTCCAACACTTATTTAGGATCAAAGGCCTACCTGAAACTTTTACAGAATAAAGATGTTGATGTGGTTCAGATATCCTCGCCCTGTTATTCTCATCCCTGGTTCTTCGAAGCTGCCGTTGAAGCGGGCAAGCACATTTATTGCGAAAAGCCTGTGGCGCCTGATGTGGATGGCTGTTTGAGAGTGGAACGTGCAGGCGAAAAAGGCAATGGTAAACTGAGCATGGTTATCGGATTTCAGATTCGCCATGCCACTCCTTATGTGGAAATGGTAAAAAGGATTCAGCAAGGCGATATCGGCGAAATTTTAAGCGTTAATCTGAATTACCTTGCCAACCGGACGGGTGTTGGCAGGATTGAAGGACTTCCGGCTGACGAGGCGCGAATCAGAAACCATTACAACTGGCTGGCCATATCCGGAGGTCCCTTGCTGGATCAGAGCATTCATATGATGGATGTCTGCAACTGGGCCCTTCAGAATCATCCTGTCAGTGCCATGGGGGTAGGAGGAAAGGATAAAAACCAGACCTACGGCGATGTGTGGAGATACTTCCAGGTGTTGTATCAATATCCCGGAACTCATGTTGCCCTCGAGGGATCACAGTACGGGCCTTATTTCGGTGATGTATGTGCAAAATTCATCGGGACGGAAGGAACTGCCGAAGCTCATTATTCCGGAGGGGTATACATCAGCGGTTCCAAACCCTGGGATTCAGGAGTTTTAAGATACAGCGGTCAGCAGGTAACTGACGAACAGAGAAGGGCAGGGGTCTTTCAGTCCGCCCTCGGGGATGCTGATCCCAACAAAGAGAAGCATTTTATCAACAGTATCGAGACGGGGAATTATCTCAATGAAGCCCGTTCTGGATCGGAATCCACCCTTGCCACGATTCTCGGAAGGGATGCTTCCATGTCGGGTGAACCATTAACATGGGATAAACTGAGGGCCTCCCGCGCTAAACTTGATCCTCATCTTGATCTTACGCAATTTGACAAATAATTCAATTTATAAAAATGAAAAACATTAACCGTAGAAAATTTATCAATTCAGCAGCAGTTGCAATGGCAGCTCCTTCATTACTTACATTGGAATCATTCAGCGCACAGGCTGAAGCTCCTTCAGCCGGGAGTCAGCAGGGACAGAAAAAGATCCGGTTAGGGATTATCACCGACGGCGACAATCCGGATAAGGGTTTTAAGGAAGTTTTGGACCTGGGCTTTGAAACCTGCCAGTTGAGTGTCGGAAAGTATACCCCCGAGAAGGCAGCCGCCATTAAAGCCGCCATTAAAAAGTACAACATCATGCCCAACGCCCTTCTTTGCAGCGGCCCCGGTAAAATGGTCTGGAATTTTACAGAAGGCCCCTCAACCATAGGGATCATTCCCCGTGCCACGCGTCCTGAACGGATGAAACGGATGAACGACGGAATAAAATTTGCGGCTCTCGCAGGCATACCCGCTGTCCATACCCATTTTGGATTTATCCCTGAGGATATGGCCGATCCCCTTTACGGAGAATTTATTGAATGTCTGAAGGAGCTTGGAAATAATGCAAAAAAAGAAGGGGTGAACATCCTCTGCGAGACGGGTCAGGAAACGCCCACCACCCTTCAAAGGGCTATCGAGGATGCAGGTACCGGCAATATATTTGTCAATTACGATACCGGCAACATGGCATTGTATGGCAAAGCCAATCCGCTTGACGGGCTGAAGATGCTTTCCAAATATGTGCGGTCTCTTCATGCCAAGGACGGTAATTACCCGACAAATCCAAAACAGCTTGGAAAAGAAGCCCCTATCCCTCAAGGTATCGTGGACTTCCCCGGCGTTATATCCCATCTCAAAGAGACCGGTTTTACGGGTGAAATCATCATTGAATGTGAAATCTCGGGACAGAACAACGATTACGTCATAAATACCCGGAAATATCTTGAAGGACTGCTTGCAAGCTAATTGCGAATGACGAATTAAAAATTAATTTCTGATGAAAAGCGGGAATATTATTCAGGAGAAGAGTTATTCATTTGCTTTAAAGGTAATTAAGATATACAAATCCTTAGTTGAGGGTAAAAAGGAATTCACTTTGTCAAAGCAATTTCTAAGGTGCGGAACTTCAATCGGAGCATTAGTTGAAGAAGCCATAGGAGCACAAACAAAGAAAGATTTTGTAGCAAAAATGGCTATTGCTTACAAAGAAGCAAGAGAAACGCAATACTGGATTAAATTATTGAGGGATTCAGACTATTTAAACAAAGATATTTCAATAGAATTGTTAATTGATATTGATGAATTACAGAAAATTATAGGAACTATCCAGAAGACAATGAAATCTAAATTAAATGTTGATAATTCATAATTCTTCATTCGTAATTCGTAATTCCTAATTCGTAATTAAATTAATATGAACTCTTTACAACGAACCATCGACTTTATCAACCGCCGTTCGGTTGACCGTCCGCCTTTCCATCCCATCGTCATGCGGTTTACGGCCAAATATGCAGGGGTCAACTACCGGGATTTCTGCCTTGACCCTGAAACAAAATGCAGGGCAAATATCAAATGCTCGACTGATTTCAGTTACGACTGGGTAAATGTGATGTCTGATCCCTATGCCGAAGCAGAAGCCTTCGGTGTAAAAGTAGAGTATCCCTTGAACAATCTTCCGCTTGCCAAAAAGTATCCGCTTGATGATCCGTCGGGTTACGATAAGCTGGCGATGCCGGTGATCAGCGATCACGAAAGACTTATGGCAAGGCTCAGGGAAATAGAGCTCTACAGGCAGATGGTCGGTGATACTTCCATGATCACCGGATGGGTTGAAGGCCCTCTGGCTGAATACTGCGACCTTAAAGACATCTCTGCTGCTTTAATGGATTTCTATGTCAATCCTGATCAAATGGAGAAAGCCCTTGACCTGATCACCGGGTTCAGCATGAAATTTATAACTGCCCAGGTAAAGGCAGGGGCCCATTGCATAGGCATAGGAGATGCCGCCTGCTCGCTTATTTCCCCCGAGTTGTACCAGCAATACATCTTCCAAAGGGAGAAAGCTTTGATCGATCATACACATTCCCTTGGGGCAATGGTGAAGCTTCATATCTGCGGAAACACGACTGCTATTCTTCCCGATATGATCAAAACAGGGGCCGATATTGTCGATGTCGATCATCTTGTCAGGACAATGGAGGATTATGCCCCGCTGGTGGGCAAAAATCAGGTCTTATCAGGCAACAGCGATCCTGTCTCTGTCCTGAAGGACGGCACTCCGGAGTCGATCAAAGAGAGCGTGGATTCCTGCTTTGAAAAGACAAATCACCGGGGAATCGTATCAGCGGGATGCGAAATACCTGCCGAAACGCCTCTGGAGAATTTCAGGGCTTATATGGAAGCCGCTCACGCGCTGGCAAGGTTTTTCTGATGTGTTGATTAAAGCTTATGGCCATGAAAAGAATAGCAGCCTCGTTGATTTTTCTTCTTGTATTGATTCCGGCAGCTTATTGTGTCCCAAAAGCAAAAACCTTCGAAGTGAAGTCCCCGGATGGTTCAATCGTTTTAAAGGTTAAGTCAGGAAGCAAACTGCTCTGGTCGGTTCAGCACAAAGGAAAGCAGGTTATCAAACCCTCCGCCGTTTCATTAATACTGGAAAAAGGTGAAGTACTCGGCGATGATGCTAAAATAACCTCTTCCAAAATCGTAAGCATCAATACAAAATTTGAGGCCGTTAACTATATCAAATCGATTGTACCCGATATTTGCAATCAGTTCACCCTGAACTGTAAAGGCGATTGGGGCATCATCTTCCGGGTTTATGACGATGCTGTGGCTTACCGCTTCTTTACAAATAGAGCCGGGGAGATTTTCATCAAAAATGAGGAAGCCGGCTTTAATTTCCCTGAAGACTACAGGGCTTTTATTCCCATGCAGAACGAATACCGCGACGGCAAAATATTCAACTCGTCATTTGAGGCCCTTTACCGGGAGATCAGGCTTTCACAGTTCCCAAAGGATTCGCTGGCCTTTCTGCCTGTATTGGTGGATGCCGGCGACACGAAAATCGAATTGCTCGAAGCTGATTTGGAAGATTACCCCGGAATGTATCTCGGCCTGAATCAGACCGGCAAAGGATTTAAAGGCGTCTATGCCCCGTATCCTCTTGAGACTTACACCAAAGGCATCAATATCATCCCGTCAAAAAGGGCGGATTACATAGCCCGGACAAGCGGCGCCCGCAGTTTTCCATGGCGTGCGGTCGTCATAGCGGAACAGGACAAGGATCTGCTGAACTGCGATATTGTGCAGAAGCTGGCCTCTCCCTGCAGGCTTGAGGATATTTCATGGATCAAAACCGGACAGGTGGCGTGGGACTGGTGGAACGACCTGAATATTTCCCATGTCGGTTTCAGGGCCGGGATGAACACCAATACCTACAAATATTTTATCGATTTTGCTTCAGCGAACAATATCCCTTACATCATTCTCGACGGAGGCTGGAGCGTGAGGGGCGATATTACGAGGGCACGTCCCGAAATAAATCTGGAGGAGCTTGTGGCTTACGGCAATCAGAAAAATGTGGGATTGATCGTATGGGCCTCCTGGCAGGATGTCCTCCGGCAAAAGGAACAGGCTTTCCCGCTCTATGCACGGCTGGGATTAAAAGGACTGAAAATCGATTTTATCGACCGTGACGATCAGCTTGCGGTAGCCTCGACTTATGAAATCGCGAAAGAGGCAGCCGAAAATCATCTGATGGTGGATTACCACGGAGTTTTTAAGCCCACCGGCCTTCAGCGCACTTACCCCAATGTGGTGGGTTATGAGGGAGTCAGGGGGATGGAATACGTGAAATGGTCAAACGAGGATAATATACCCCGTTACGATGTGACCCTGCCTTTTATCCGGAACGTGGCAGGCCCCATGGATTATACTCCAGGGGCCATGCGCAACGCTAACAGGGCCAATTTCAGGGCGGTCAGTTCCATGCCCATGAGCCAGGGCACCCGCGTTCACCAACTCGCCATGTACGTAGTATTCCATGTACCCCTGCAGATGCTTTCCGATAATCCCACAGCCTATATGAAAGAAAAGGAATGCACTGATTTTATCGTAAAGATACCGGTCACTTATGATGAAACGGTTCCCCTCGACGGAAAAGTGGCTGAGTATGCTGCGGTGGCACGGCGAAAAGGAGATACCTGGTATGTGGGGGCCATGACAAACTGGAGCCCCAGGGAATTGACCATCGACCTGTCCTTCCTGGGCAGCGGCGAATACACGGCTGAGATATTCAGCGACGGCATCAATGCCGGCCGCGATGCCACCGATTATAAAAGGGAAGTAACAACCGTCAAAGCCGGGGACAAGCTTAAAGTGAAGCTGATGAACGGCGGGGGATGGGCCGCCCGGTTTGAAAAGAAACAATAAAATCCCCCTTCAGCACATCAATCCCCTTATTATCATTTTAAAATAATATTCTTTAACTCTGGATTTTCGATTCCTTTTTCCTGTTTTGTGCGGCACATGATCGCTAAAAAATTATATATCTGATATTCAGTAAATAAAAAAATAAAGTTTTGACCTGCAGGGTGCTGCAAGCTATATTTTCGGTATGTTTATCAGGAAAAATAAGAACCGAAGTTGTTCGGTCAGTATCCAGATCATTACAAAAAGCGGCAATCGGTACAAGGTTGTTGCAACAGTTGGTTGTGCCCGTACAATGCAGGAGGAAGAAGTTTTGCTGTATAAAGTAAGGGCCGAAATCGGGCGTTTGCAGGAGTTACAAAGTCTTTTTATTGAGTACGACGACACCGTTGTGGATAATTTTGTAGATAGCTTATGTCAGGATAACCTGCAAATTGCAGGGGCTGAAATAATCATGGGTGAAATTTACGATCAGATTGGTTATCCACAAACAGAAGGATCAGACGTTTTTCGCAATGGGGAGATAGCTGCATCGAGAGATTATGAAAAATTTTCTTCGGATAATGTGTGGGATGGGCTGAAAGGGTATATAACCAATACCGGACTTACGAAAAAACAAGTTATAGGCAATTATGGTCAATTATGGCAAATCGAATCAAGTAATACAGAGATTACTTAAGCCAACGCCCAACCAACTCCTCCTCCTGAACATGAAATTTTAATACGGGTGCTGCAATGCACAAAAAATAAAGAGAGGCAAATGCCCCTCTTTATTTATTCTGATTGAAGAAGAATATATTATAGAAATTATATCCCGATTTAAAGTTTTACCCCGATTGTAAAAACCAATTGATGGTTCAGGTTGTGATATTTAACGGGAGAAACGTCTACACCGGGAATCTGATAAATGTACATGTAATTTGTTTTTGTACCAAGGCTGTATGCAAGGTCAATAAATACATTATCAACCCGATAACCAAGACCGAAGTTAACAGTGTTGAAACTGAAATCTTTATTAGGCTGGGAGATTCCGTTTATTACAGATTTATACGGATTCCCGAAATATTCATATCCTGCTCTCAGGCTTAATGCATCGGTTGCCCTCAACTCAGCACCCACATGAATATTACCTACAGGATTATAGATTGTATTTATTTCCTGATCTTCTGAAGCAAAGTTATAACCGTCACGGCCACTGCGCAGTTTAGCTTTTGAATAATCCACATATTCATAATCAACGGAAATCAATCCTTTATCTCCAAAAAGGTAGGCTAAGCTTCCAATAAAACGGAAAGGGGTTTCCAGCTTGTATCCATAATCGCCAATTGGTGAGGATTCAGAATGTGAACCATCCGCAGCAGTGCTCACATTCTGCAGATTGGAGGACATTACCGAGTTATATGTTTCCGTAAGGTCATAGAAAGTGGGGGTGTGAATTGCCGCACCCAGACGTAAACCATTTACCACCCTATAGATTAATCCAATTTTCAGGTTATATCCAAATGCTCTTGTACTTGCATAATTCATATAATCAAAATTTCCAAATCCCCCATTTTCACTGTACGTGCTTGTTTCCCTGTAATACAGGTCCTGCAGTCCGAGTGTTGCTCCGAGGTAAAGTTTATTGTTAAAATTCGCGCCAGCCGAAATCGGATACTCATTGATATATCCTTCACGGTTGATTGATTGCTGCTGATTGACCAGTTCATTCTGAAACAGAATTGACTGATATTGGTTACCCATGCCATTTGCATCGGGATTACTGACATCAATCAGGTAGGTCTGCCAAGCCATTTCACTTTCCCATGGAACATTCTGATAAGGATTATTTTCAGAGAGAAGGCTGGTACTGTTTATACCGTCAGTATTGGCGGCAAAAGCGTCCATTCTTGAATAGGGAGAATTCATCGCCTGGGTAAAAACATTCTGGTTAAAACTGTTCAGCCTGTTAAATCCTACTCCAAAACTCCATGAGACTACACCGGAACCGTTACTGCCAGTTTGTGCGGCGAAGACATATCCGAAATTGCTTAAATTAAAATTAGTACTTCTGTCTTCTCCACTTTGCCCCTGGTAAGTGGTTTTTGTATTGTTCAGGTTAAGGATATTGGCTGAAAGGGAAATTTCAGGTCTCTGGTAAATGGCTATTCCCGCCGGATTGATACTGAGGGAGGAAAAGTCACCGCCAAGTGCGCCAAAGGCGTTTCCCATCGCTCTGGAACGAGCTGTTGAGCCGAAATACTCTTGTGAGAAAATCAACGCCTCATCGACATACTGAGCTGAAGCGATGGAAGTTATGCCTGCAATAGTGAAAACAATGAGCAATATCTTTTTCATATCATGAGATTTTAAGTTATGAATTAGCTATATAAACGAAGTTATTTCCAATTTGTTCAATTCAACTTCAATTAACGTCTGCGGCCACCGCCACCGCCAAATGAACCACCTGATGAAGAACCGCCACCGCCAAATGAACCGCCGGATGAAGAACCTCCGCTCCTAAATGATCCGCCACCGGACGAACCCCCGAAAGATGGTGCAGAATAACTGCCTGAACTTCTCGACGGTGCAGAATAAGATCCTGATGAACTGCTTCGCCCTCTGAATATTGAACTTCCTTCACTTCTGTACGAAGGGGCTGAATACGATCCGGGTGATCCTGCTTCTGATCTCCTTTGGTAGGAATTGCCTGTACCGTAGGAAGGGCCGATATTACGTCCCGAGTTATAAGAACTCTGCGGTTTTGCATAACGGCTGAATCCGGAACTTTCTGAAGAGGAACGTGTCTGTGGTCTGACATACATTCTTGTTCCGCCATTATTGTAAATAGCCTGAGTATTTGTTCTCGGCCTTGAATAGGTGGGAACATAACGTTGTGTTGATCCTGACAACGAACCTGATCTTGTAGTTGACTGTCTTCCCTGTACCGGTGAAGAGGCTTCTGACCCTTGACGGGTATAAATTGTAGGCTGGTTTCGACGCAGATTTAACAAGGTTTCATTACTTCTTGTACTTGTTGAACCCCTTTGTCCAGAAGTACTAAGTCTTGCACTCCTTAAGGCATTCTGATCGACTGTGTATCGCGTACCGGCACGACGGGTTGATAAAGAACCCGAAGAGATTGTACCTTGTCTTCCGGATAAGGTGGTATTTGCTGAACCGGTTGAAGTTCTGACTGATGCTGAAGTAAATCCCTGTCTTCCTGATTGTAATCCTAATGTGCTGCCTCCGTAATTGACAGCGCCGGAAGTTCCTGCAAGACGTCCCCTATAGTTCTGTCGACCGTAATAAAAGCCATTTCCGTTTGCAGAATATCCTCCGTCCCAGTAATTGTTTCCCCAGTATCCGCCGTAATATCCTCCCCCATAAGGATATCCTCCATAGTAGTAAGGGTAGGCTCCCCAACCAAGACCCCAACTGTAATACCACGGATCATACCATCCACCATACCCTCCACCATACCAGTAAGGGTTGTACCAGCTTGAATAAAGGCCTCCGTACCAGCCTCCCCAACCAAGACCATATCCGAAGTTCCAGCCGAATCCTCCATAATTCCATTGATCCCAGAAGGGATCGTAAAAGTAAGGATCTATATATAACCTGATCTTTGTTGTGTAATCGGTTTCGCCGGGTTCACTATAATCTTCGATGATATTTTTAAGATCTTCATCATTGGTTCCTGCAATTGAATCCGTATTTTCCTGAGAAGCGTTATTATTGCTCTGGTTAAAGTATTCGTCCACGATCCGGGAAGCCATTTCCTTTTTTGTTTCCGACTGAACTGCAGCAGGTTTTTGTTGAGATTCTGCTGCAGGAGGGGTATTTACCACGGCTGCAGGGTGTTTATTACCAGGGGTATAATACACGTCGTCGGTGTAACCTCCCGATGTCACCTGTTGACCGGTTGTGCAGGCACCCCATAAGAGCGCCACGATCGAAAGTATCCTTAAACGGTTTTTCATGATTAGTTCTCCTTTTATGTTTAAATATTCCTCAAGTTTTCACTATTTTTGCACATTGCAATCCATCAAATATTAAGCAAATATTATACCAAAGATACAATAATGGCAAAGGTTCTCACTACAAAAGAAGAAAATTATTCACAATGGTACAATGATATTGTAACCAAGGCTGAACTTGCTGAAAATTCAGCAGTAAGGGGATGCATGGTAATCAAGCCTTACGGTTATGCCATCTGGGAAAAAATGCAGGCTCAGCTTGACAAAATGTTCAAAGATACCGGGCACGTGAATGCTTATTTTCCTCTTTTCATCCCGAAATCTTATTTTTCCAAAGAGGCTGCTCATGTTGAAGGTTTTGCCAAGGAATGCGCCGTCGTCACACATTACCGACTCAAAAATGATGCCAAAAGCGGGGAAGTGATCGTCGATCCAGAGGCAAAGCTTGAAGAGGAATTAATTATCAGGCCAACTTCGGAGACGATTATATGGGATACTTATAAAAACTGGATACAGTCTTACCGCGACCTTCCGATCCTCATCAATCAGTGGGCCAATGTAGTGCGATGGGAAATGCGGACAAGGATGTTCCTCCGT
Source organism: uncultured Bacteroidia bacterium (assembly GCA_963810555.1). Classification (GTDB taxonomy): domain Bacteria; phylum Bacteroidota; class Bacteroidia; order Bacteroidales; family Prolixibacteraceae. The sequence goes on from CAWENX010000007.1 coordinate 65,645, forward strand.
ACAACAGAATTTTTATGGCAGGAAGGTCATACTGCTCATGAAACAAGAGGGGAGGCCTTTGACGAGACTGTTCGCATGCTTGATGTATATGCGCAGTTTGCTGAGGATTATATGGCTATGCCCATAATCAAAGGGTCAAAGACGCCAAACGAACGTTTTGCAGGAGCCTTGGAGACATTCAGTATTGAAGCAATGATGCAGGATGGAAAGGCGCTTCAATCGGGGACTTCGCATTTCCTGGGACAGAATTTTGCAAGGGCTTTCGATGTGCAGTTCTCTTCACGAGAAGGGAAACAGGAATATGTATGGTCAACCTCCTGGGGAGTGTCAACCCGGTTGATCGGTGCATTAATCATGGCACATTCGGATAACGACGGTCTTGTTCTCCCTCCGAGGCTTGCACCTTATCAGGTTGTGATTGTGCCTATATACAAAAGCCTCGAACAGCTTTCCGAAATTTCAGTAAAGGTGAAGGAGATTATTCCCCGCCTTCAGGCAAGAGGTATAAGTGTTAAGTATGATGATCGCGATTCACAGAGACCGGGATGGAAATTTGCTGAATATGAATTGAAAGGGGTACCCGTGCGACTTGCAATAGGTCCCCGTGACATCGAAAACGGGACCATTGAGGTATCACGCAGAGATACGCTCGAAAAGAAAGTTGAAAAAAGTGAAAATATTGAACTGAAAATAGAAGCGCTGCTGGAGGAAATTCAGAAAAATATCTATGCCAAAGCTTTGAAATTCAGAGAAGAGAATACATGGAAAGCGGATACATATGAAGAGTTTAAAGAACTCATCAGAACCACAGGCGGTTTTATTCTTGCCCATTGGGATGGAACTACAGAAACAGAAGAACTGATCAAGGAAGAAACCAAAGCAACTATCCGCTGCATTCCATTTGATACACCAGAGGAGGAAGGAAAGTGCATGGTGACAGGCCGTCCTTCGAAGAGGAGGGTGCTTTTTGCTGTTGCATACTAAATAATTCTCCACATATTCCATGGTTTTTTAAATATGTGGGACAAGTTATAATGCAGGGAAAATACTTGACATAGTTAAATTCTTTTCCACGATAGGTTGACAATCTGACCTGTTTGACATTTATGATTCCAGGCAGACTTGCGTTAATAATTGCCAAAGAATTATTTACTTTTAGGTAAATCTATTTGAGGATAAGATAAACCCACCCTTATTTGTTTCAACAATATAAGAAATGCTGAAAATAAAATTGGCAGGAAATACTACACCATAACACATGGTTTTAGAAATAACTGCATATGAATCTTTTTACTGTTTTTAAGAAGATATGAAAAAAGTCTCCCCCATAATAAAAACGGATGCCCTCCACGAGAATGCAGAGGGCAAAGCCGAAGTTCAAAAAACTAACCTAAATTGTAAAAGCCCACCAAATGTATGGAAAATATTCCAAATATTCATTACAAAATCATACAAAATAAAATTTAAAGAAAATTAATGGAGAGAATTAATTTCCCTATGTTTTTTTCTCAGCACTTTTAATTTTTGTTCCTGATCTTTCAAATCATTACTACCAAGAAATTCTAAAGATTTTTGCCATAATCTTCAATAAATTCGATTTTCCCGGAAGTTTTCAACTTCGATTTCTGATATTTCAATGAGAGATCGTATGAACCAATAATGGTTTTCCAGTAAAGGAAAGCTGCCTTTCTTTAGGATGTAACAGGTTTATTACTAAGCAGTTATAGTTAATCAGGAAAATCATGGTATTTTCTCATAGTCAAACGCTTTGGTTTAGTCTCAACAAATATAGTAAACAAAATCAATTTTATCAAAAAGGGAAGAAAATTTTTACTTGATTATCAGAATATTAATGAAACGAAATAATATTTCTAATGTAACTAAATTTGTCAGGAAGTAGCAATAAGGATGTCCAACAAGACCAAAATCGTGACCTCATATGTTTCTTCCGATAAAAAATAATAACTTTCGATAAGATTTAAAAGTAAAGAAGAACAGGCATGAAGGAAAAAGTTAAAGATCGTTTTTTACGTTATGTTACTTATGATACACAATCAAATCCGCGTACAAAAGTAACACCGAGCACCCCGGGGCAAATGGTTTTTGCTAAAATGTTGGGGGAGGAGCTTAAACAAATCGGGATGAGTGAGGTAGAAGTTGATGGAAACGGTTATGTTATGGCGACACTGCCTTCAAATGACCAGAAAAATGCACCGGTTATTGGGTTTATTGCCCATATGGATACAAGTCCTGATTTTACGGGGAATAATGTAACTCCGCGAATTGTTGAATCTTATCCCGGGGGAGATATTATTTTGGACAGGGATGATAGTATTATCATGTCACCATCAATATTTCCTGAACTGGAAGCTTACAAGGGGCAGGACATTATAGTTACGAACGGAAAGACACTCCTTGGAGCTGATGATAAAGCAGGAGTGGCAGAGATCATGACGGCTGTGGAATTTCTTATCTTAAATCCCGGGATAAAGCACGGGAAAATAAGGATAGCCTTTACTCCGGATGAAGAGATAGGGCAGGGAGCAGATCATTTTGACGTAAAGAAATTCGGAGCTGATTTTGCTTATACAATAGATGGCGGAGAGATTGGGGAATTGGAAACCGAAAATTTCAATGCCGCAGGGGCCAACGTTGTAATCCACGGCATTAGTGTACATCCGGGGTATGCAAAGAACAAGATGAAAAATTCGATGCTTATTGCCAGTCGCTTTATATCGATGATACCGCAACTGGAAACCCCTGAAAATTCAGAAGGGTACCAGGGATTTTACCATCTGACCAGATTGCATGGAGAGATAGAGTGTACAGAGATTGAATATATTATTAGAGATTTTGATATGGAAAGATTCGAGGAACGCAAAAGGGTGGTAAAGGAAGCTACTGAAAAGATCAATTATCTTTACGGGAAAGGAACTGCTGAACTAACTCTAAAGGACCAGTACTATAATATGCGTAAGATTATAGAGCAGGTAAACTTTGTGGCTGATATAGCTGAAAATGCGATCAGAAATTGTGGAATCATACCTAAAATGGTTCCTGTAAGGGGAGGAACTGATGGAGCAAGGTTGTCATTTATGGGATTACCATGTCCGAATATTTTTGCTGGAGGACATAATTTTCACGGCAAGTTCGAATATATTCCCGTTCCCTCCATGGAGAAAGCCTGCCAGGTAATAATTGAGATAGCCAGGATAGTTGGAGAAAGGGGGACAGCAGGTGAGAAGTGAATGATAAACAGTAATCGGTGAACAATAAAATAATAAAAAGAACTCTACAATCACTTTTATGAAATTCGTCCAAAATTCGTGCAATCAGACATTCATCATTCATAAATAATAATTCAGAACTATTTTTTTATCTTTAACTGCCATAATGATATAAGAATGCTGAGAAGCTTTATCAAATATATTGAAGACAATGCCTTATTTACCACCGAAGATACTATTCTAATCGGGGTGAGTGGAGGTATTGATTCAGCAGTTTTGTTTGATCTTCTTAATAAGGCAGGATTTTCAACAGGGATTGCCCATTGTAACTTTAAACTTAGGGATACCGAATCGGATAAAGACGAAGCTTTTGTTGAAAATCTTGCAAGAAAATACCAGCGGCCATTTTATATAAAGTCATTCGATACAAAGAAATATGCTTCAGAGAAAGGTATATCCATTGAAATGGCTGCCAGAGAACTGCGATATAATTGGTTCGAAGAGATAAGACATAAACATCATTATGACCGGATAGCTGTTGCTCATCACAGGGATGACCAGATGGAGACATTTTTCCTCAACCTTGCAAGAGGGACGGGAATTTCAGGATTGACAGGAATGAAACCTGTAAACGGTAAAATCGTACGGCCTTTACTTTATGCCTCTCGCAACGAAATAGTCCAATATTGCAAAAAGAACCATCTTGAATTTCGTGAGGATTCATCCAATGAGAATACTGAAATTCAACGCAATAAAATCCGTCATATGATAATTCCTTTAATGGAAGAACTTAATCCTTCGTTCAGGGAAGGGCTGATGCGGACAATGGAGAACCTGCAGGGTATACACAAGATCCAACAAACAGAAATTGCAAATGAATGGGAGCGTATTGTTGTCAGAAAAGGACCGGATTATTACCTTTCTATTGAAGAACTAAAACTTCTCAATCCCCTTCCAACATATCTTTTTGAATTTCTAAAGCCATTTCATTTCAATAATGAGGTAATAAGCGACATTGTCACATCCCTCGACAGTGTATCCGGAAAACAATTTTTATCGCCTACACACCGTCTTGTCCGTGATCGTGAAACACTGATTGTTACTTTACTGGCATCAGAAGAAAAGAAGACTTATTATCTCGATGCCAATTGCAGTGAAATATGCTGTCCTGTTAAAATGAAAGTTACCCTCCTGGAAAAAAGATATGAATACGAGATACCGGAATCAGCGAAGATAGCCTGTATTGATCTGGATAAAGTTCAATTTCCCATGATCATCCGTTGCTGGCTGAAGGGGGATTATTTCAGACCTTTAGGAATGACCGGAATGAAGAAGTTAAGTGATTTTTTTGTGGATCAGAAGATGAGTCTTCCGGAGAAGGAGAAAACATGGATACTTGCCAACGGTGAACAGGTTGTATGGGTAATCGGCAGAAGATTAGACGACCGTTATAAAATCACTTCCCGTACTAAAAATATCCTTCTTCTGGAATTAATCGGCTAAAAATATGTCAATTGTATTTTTCCCGTCGTAGTAAACTATGTAAGAAATTTATTCCCCTGGATTTTTGCGATTTTCTTTCACATTTCAAAACTTATGATTTTATAAATATAATTTGGGCTATTTGCAGGATAAAACTTTTCGAATTTCAGTGATGTTATCTTAATCACATTGCAGGATTAAGTCCCAAAAACCTAAAAAAAATCTGGTGATAACTCTGTTTTTATTATCAGTTCCCGAAGTAACAATCGAATCATTATAAGCTTGGTCGGCTGGATGAATCGGAAACCAATGAGCAGAAAAAACTCTTGGGCAAGCGGATTGAATAATTGCTTGTAAATGTTGGAAATACGCTATCCATAAATGGTTCAGGAGAGCAGATTGAGCAACTTGCCCATTATTATTTTGAAGAGATAAGAAATAAAGAGCTGTAAGACATCAAGCCGGGCAAAGCCGAATGGGAAACCGTTAACCTGTTCACTATGAAGAATAAGGATGCACGAGAGATAGGTACCGAATAGTTATGGAAGTAGGTCTTTGATCTATTGGGTATTGGTTATTTTCTTTGGCAATCAGGTTGGAAAGAAGATAAAATAGTGCTGGACACAACCCACATCATAAGCAGGGCCGTCTATCCGGACTCCAAGCTAAAAGCGGTTTCCTATTTCAATGCCCCCCGCAGGTACGAAATGTCGGTAAACATAAAAACCAATCCGGCACAGATTGTTAAAATATAATCAGATGATTGTCTCTGTCAGTCTGAGCCAGGCTCAAATTGCAAAGAATGCAATGGGTTTGCGTTTCGGAGGAGGGAATGGTTATGGTCCCGAGATATCCTACCAGCGCGGATTGAGGAATATAAACAGGCTGGAGTTTGATCTGGGCCTTAATTCGGGGCGATCATTACCAGGCCTGGGCTTTAACATGGTTGTATCAATGGGTGTGGAACATTGATAAAGGATTTAACTGGTATGCCGGCGCCGGCGGTATAATCGGTTCATGGAGCTGGTACAACAGTTATCTCGGATCAAATAGCGGGGGAACCTTTCTTGCTGCTGCCGGTGATATTGGTATTGAATATTCCTTCCCCATCGGAATTCAGCTTTCACTTTATGCAAGGCCCGCAATAAATCTTCTGAATAACGGGGATTACGTCACCACCGTTGGATTTGGCATTCGGTATAAATTCAGATAGGTCCATGAGCCTTGCAAGTGCGAGTTTGTCCTTTGCACCTGTTAACCTTTGAATTTCCATATCCTTTTTTCCTGCGATTCGGGGGTAGCGGACGAATTGCATGTTATTCCAAGAATATATAATAAACTATATGTCAGAATTATATAATTGATATTAACGATTGTTAAGCCTGGTGAGGGCTGTATGGCACCAACTTTACGAAGGATTTTCAGTGAACTTTAAAGATGAAAATTATGAAGAGATCAGAAATTCTGCTACAGGCTGATAAGATCAGTCCCGGAGAAAAGCCCGAAAAAAACATGGGCAGGCAATATGCTGAGATATCTTCTTAATTTCCGTGAAAAAAGAGAACCAAAAGGATTAAATAATTGATATTCAATTGAATATGATAATATTGATAGGAGAGTGGGGGAGGTGCAGCGATTTTGGATTACTAAATCCTATACTTCTGATATAATGCCCGTTATAAATGCTTATTTTCAACTGTTAAAGGAGAAATGAAGGAGAGAGGCTTTCTGCCTTCGTGGCATCAAGGCTTCAAAAGTATTTTTCAAAGCAAGCATTTTATCCAGTTTGAGATGAAATTCTTCGAAAATCATGAATTCTGAGATATTTTTAAGATTCATTTTCGGGCCGGCTTTTTCGGATTCAATGGCTTCAAAAGATGTAGGATTTCAGTACTGCTTCAATTCGCTCTATATCACGTGAAAAACATAATTGTGCAGGATCTGTTTATAATTATCTGCATTTTAAAGGATGCAAACGTGACATATCTAAAATCTCTTTTCAGTTCATATAACAGTTTAATTATTTCATTTATGTGCCTGATAATCAAATATAGAAAAGTCTTATAATTAATATTATGTAATTTTATTGAATATCTGAAAAAGGGGAATAATTGTCTCCCCTTTCATAACTGAATTTATTTCAACGCCTCATATTTATCCATCATTTTCAAACGGTAATAGATATTTTTCAATTGATTCTTCCAACTTTCTTCTTTTGGATTATATTTAACTGCATTTTCCAGATAAGGAATGGCTTGTTTGAAATAATTGTCGGCTTTATTTTTCTCGACTTCATAACGGGACTGTTCATTAGTTGGAACGGCATTGGCTAATTCAAACTGTTTAACTCCTCGGTTTACATAAATAACTCCAATATTGTAGTAAGAGTTAGGATGATCGGGTTTTAATTCAATTGCTTTTTTATAGGCCTCGATGGCTTCATCCTGTCGTCCCAGCTTATCAAGGCATACTCCTTTGCCTGGTAAAAAGAAGCGTTGTTTGGGTCTATCTGAATAGCTTTATCCAGGTAGTCCAAAGCTTCTTGTGATTTTCCGTGTGAAATATAGTAGTTGATGAGCTGAACCATAATAGTTTGTTCGTTTGGAAACTTGGATGCTGCTTCTTTCATTTCCTCAACGTATTTAACTGTATCTCCGATTAACTGATATGACCTGATTATTTGGGCATAACAGGAACTCGGCTGGTAATTTAATGCGAGGCAATCATTAAAATACTTAATGGCTTTATCATATTGTTTGCTGCTCATTGCAGCCAGCCCGGTGTTGAACATTATGGCTGTATCAGCTTTCATCTCATTTTTAAACACGGGTGTCCCTTCAATATTCAGAACTTTTTCAAAATAATCTGTTGCCTTTTCATATTTTTCAGCATGATACGATTCTACGGCTGCATTTGTCAACGAACTTAAATAGCTTATGAGGTTCATTTTAAGTGCTGCATTAGTTGACGCATATTTTGGATCCAGTTCAACAGCTTTCATAAAGGATTTATATGCCTCATCAATAGGATCAGGAACAAGTTTGAGGTATTCTTCCTTTTTCGATTTAATTATAGACTCTATAATTGCTCCGCGTGTTTCCCAGGCTTCAGCCCAATTGAGAGTACTTTCCGCTCTTTTATTGGCAGGATCGAGAGTTTCATTTATCAATTCCCAAGCTTTATCAAGTTTCCCCTGTTCCTGTAAGCTTCTGCCTCCCTGACTTTGCCTTTTTGGGCAAACACAGTCATACATCCGGTTAAGAAGATTGCCGTGAATAGTAAATTTTTCATATTCGAAATTGTTTGTGTTTTTGATATCCGCAAAATTGCCTCTTTTTTTTAATATTTAAAAATCTTATTTAATCCTGATTTTCTTCAGCTAAATCGTCGTTGTCTGTTTCCGAACCGTTCATTTCACTGCCTTCTTTATTGTTATTATTTACATCAGCCAGTTCGACTCTTGCAACAGAGGCAATGGAATCATCATCGCGCAGATTTATTAATTTAACTCCCTGGGCAGCCCGTCCGGTCATTCGGATTGTTGAAACCGGAACACGAATTGTCACACCGGTCTGGGTAATAATCATCAGGTCATCTGTGTCATAAACGCCCTTAATTGAGACCAGTGAACCGGTTTTCTCAGTAATATTAATAGTCTTCACTCCTTTCCCGCCGCGATTGGTAATACGGTAATCATCAATTTTAGAGCGTTTCCCATATCCGTTTTCAGAAACTACCAGGACATCCTGCTGATTCTCAAGATCGATGCAGACCATACCCACCAATTCATCCTTTTCACTGTCAAGTTTTATTCCTCTCACTCCAGAGGCCGTTCTTCCAATAGCCCTTGCTGTATCTTCATGAAAACGGATGGCTTTACCGGATCGGACTGCCAGCATAATCTCATTATTCCCATTAGTCAACCGGGCTTCAATTAACTGGTCATTCTCACGAATAGTTATGGCATTGACTCCATTCTGGCGAGGACGGGAATAAGCCTCCAGAGTGGTTTTCTTGATAATCCCTTTTTTGGTACAAAGAATTATATAATTATTGTTTATATATTCCTCATCTTTAAGGTTGCTTACATTGATATAAGCCCTGACCTGATCATTAGTGTCAATACTGAGTATGTTTTGAATAGCCCTTCCTTTGGAAGATTTTGTTCCTTCGGGTATCTCAAAAACTTTAAGCCAATAACATTTGCCTTTTTCAGTAAAAAGCAAAAGGGTATTATGCATCGTGGCGATGAACATATGTTCAAGAAAATCTTCATCGCGGGTACTTGATCCTTTTGAACCAACTCCTCCCCTCGCCTGAGTTCTGAATTCAGTAAGGGGTGTCCGTTTAATATAACCCATATGCGAAATAGTTATCACCATTTCATCGTCGGCATAAAAATCTTCAGGATTAAATTCCTCTGAAGTATAAACTATTTCGGTTTTCCGCTTGTCACCGTACTTTGATTTTATCTCCAGCAACTCATCACGGATAATTCCCATTCTGACCGGTTCATTTGCAAGAATTTCTTTCAGCCAATCAATGTATTTACGGATTTCATTGTATTCATCATAAATCTTATCTCTTTCTAATCCCGTCAGTCTTTGAAGCCGTAAATCGAGTATAGCGCGTGCCTGGATTTCGTCAAGGTCAAAACCCGTTATTAATCCAATGCGGGCATCATCCGGGGTTTTTGAATTTCGGATCAATTCTATTACTTCATCCAGGTGATCTATTGCAATAATCAGTCCTTCGAGGATGTGGGCTTTCTTTTCAGATTGCTCAAGCTCATAAGTGGTCCGCCGGATAACAACCTCATGCCTGTGTTCGACGAAATGATGAAATAAATCCCTGAGATTGAGCAACTGAGGCCGGCCTTTAACAAGGGCAATGTTGTTGACATTAAATGCACTCTGAAGCTGGGTGTATTTGTAAAGTTTATTCAGAACAACATTGGACATTTCATCGCGTTTAATGTCTATCACGATACGCATTCCAGACCGATCCGATTCGTCGTTGATATTTAAAATACCTTCTATTTTTCTTTCATTCACCAGTTCAGCGATTTTCATGATCAACTCAGCCTTATTTACCATATAAGGGATCTCGGTAATGATCAGTTTTTCGCGTCCATGTTCTGTAAATTCTACATCGGTTTTACAGCGGATTACTATTCTTCCGCGACCTGTTTCGTAAGCTTCCTTCACTCCTGCATATCCATAAATAATTCCACCTGTTGGAAAATCAGGTGCTTTTATTATTTCAATCAGTTTGCCGGTGGGTATATCAGGATTATTGATATAAGCAACGATCGCATCGATTGTATCAGAAAGATTATGAGGAGGCATATTTGTAGCCATACCTACAGCAATCCCTGATGTGCCGTTAATGATTAAATTTGGAAATTTAGACGGCAGAACGACAGGTTCAACAAGAGTCTCATCAAAATTTGGCCTGAAATCTACCGTATTCTTATCGAGATCTGACAGTGCTTCTTCAGCAAGTTTCATTAATCTGGCTTCAGTATATCGCATTGCAGCAGGACTGTCGCCGTCAACAGAGCCATAATTTCCCTGTCCATCGATTAATGGATAGCGCAGCGACCATTCTTGGGCCATGCGCACCATTGCAAAATAAACAGAGGAATCTCCGTGAGGATGGTACTTCCCCAGAACCTCTCCTACTATCCTTGCAGATTTTTTATATGGTTTATTAGAGTTACTTCCCAATTCATTCATTCCGTACAAAACCCTTCTATGCACAGGTTTAAGGCCATCGCGTACATCGGGCAGAGCTCTTGAAACAATCACCGACATTGAATAATCGATATAAGCTGTTTTCATCTGCTCTTCTATATCTATCGGTATAATCCTTTCGATATCAGACATATATGTTTAATTTTGAATAAATATTATTTTTCAAAAGCAATACAAAAGTAGTAAAATTAAAGATATCAGAATAGCCTTATTATGCTTTTAATTTTCACTACTTTTAATCGGTAGTTGGAAAGGAATAACTAAACATCTTAGTCAAAAAAACGTTATATTTACATTAAATATGGATTTAGCTTGTTATGAAAGTTAAAATCCATCGATTGAGTTTACCATTGAGTCGCAAATGGATCAGAATTATTAAAAAATTGACCTTGCAAGAGTGTCAAATTGTGAATATTTAATTAATTTAGTCGCAAAGATTAAAAGATAAAGCTATTTATGGATTCAAAATTTTCACCCCGTATAAAAGATGTCCTCACTTATAGTCGTGAGGAAGCCATTCGATTGGGTAATGATCATATTGGTACAGAGCATCTCTTTCTTGGGATTCTCCGCGACGGGGAAGGAATTGCTATAGACGTAATGAACCGTTTAGGACTTGATTTTACAAAAATGCGTAAAGAATTAGAGTTGCAATTGCGTCAGGATCATTCACTTAAATTTGAAACAGCCATTCCCTTACTGAAAGCAACCGAGAAAGTTTTAAAGATTGTTTTTCTTGAAGCCAGGGCGATGAAAGACAGTACGGTAAATACAGGACATTTGTTATTGGCAATACTAAAAGAAAAAGACAGCCTCGTCAGTTCTCTATTCAAACAATATAATACAGGTTACGAAGAGATAAAGTATCAAATAGAAGAACTTTCAAGAATAGAAAATAAGTCAGGGTTTCCGGAAGAAGGGGATGAAGGTGAAGAAATGTTTGGTAAGAGCGGAGGTCCGGGCGGACCTTCGGGATCAAAAGGTTCAGGAACGCCTAAAACAGATACACCGGTTCTTGATAATTTTGGCATCGATATAACAAAAGCTGCAGTTGAAGGAAGCCTTGATCCTATAATCGGAAGAGAAAAGGAAATACAACGTATAGCCCAGATTCTCAGCAGAAGGAAAAAAAATAATCCTGTTCTTATTGGTGAACCCGGAGTGGGAAAATCAGCAATTGTGGAAGGCCTTGCTTTAAGAATATCACAACGAAAAGTATCAAGAGTTCTATTTGATAAAAGGGTTATAAATCTTGATTTAGCCTCAATTGTTGCCGGCACAAAATACAGGGGACAGTTTGAAGAAAGGATGAAAGCCATTCTTAATGAACTTGCCAAAGTAGATAATATTATTCTGTTCATCGATGAAATTCACACTATTGTAGGTGCTGGTGGAGCTACCGGATCGCTTGATGCAGCCAATATGTTAAAACCAGCTCTTGCTCGAGGGGATATTCAGTGTATCGGAGCAACTACCCTCGATGAATATCGTCAGCATATAGAAAAAGATGGTGCACTTGAACGTCGTTTCCAAAAAGTGATGGTTGAACCTACAACCATCGAGGAGACAATTGAAATTCTGAATAATATTAAAGAACGTTATGAGGATCACCACAATGTTACTTATACACCTGAAGCAATTCAGGCCTGTGTTCGATTAACAACAAGATATATTTCTGATCGTCATTTGCCTGATAAGGCCATAGACGCTCTCGATGAAGCAGGATCAAGGGTTCATATCACAAATATTACTGTTCCTGAACGGATTATTAAGATTGAGGACAAAATAGAAGAGGCACGCAACGAAAAAATTCAGGCTGTGAAAAGTCAGAATTTTGAGCTGGCTGCCAGTTTCAGAGATAAAGAAAAAAATCTTCTGACTTTGCTTGAAAAAGAGAAAGATGCATGGGAAAAGGAACTTGAAACTCACCGTGAAATAGTGGGAGAAGAAGAAGTTGCTGATATAGTTGCAATGATGTCAGGAATTCCTGTTCAGCGAATTGCCCAGGCCGAAGGTAAAAGGCTTCAGAATATGTACAATGATATGAAAAAAAATATCATTGGGCAGGATGAAGCTGTATTGAAAATCACTAAAGCAATTCAGCGAAACAGGGCCGGTTTGAAAGATCCTAATAAGCCAATCGGTTCGTTTATATTTTTAGGACCTACCGGAGTGGGAAAAACACAACTTGCAAAGGTGTTGGCACAATATCTCTTTGATACTGCGGATGCCCTTATCAGGGTCGATATGAGCGAATATATGGAGAAATTTTCTGTTTCTCGTCTGGTGGGTGCTCCTCCCGGATATGTTGGATATGAAGAAGGAGGACAGTTGACTGAAAAAGTCCGCCGAAAACCTTATGCTGTGATTTTATTGGATGAAATAGAAAAAGCGCATCCTGATGTCTTTAATATATTACTTCAGGTTATGGATGAAGGCCGTCTGACCGATAGTCTTGGCAGAAAAATCGACTTTCGGCATACAATTCTGATCATGACTTCAAATATCGGAACCCGGCAGCTTAAGGATTTCGGACAAGGGGTTGGATTTACGACACGAAAAACGGTAGAAGAAGAAACTGAACACGCTAAATTTGTGATTCAGAAAGCTTTAAAACGTGCTTTTGCACCTGAATTTCTTAATCGCGTCGATGATGTAGTCATTTTTAATCCCCTGGAAAAGGAACATATTCATCAGATCATTGATATTGAATTGAGAGGCCTTTATGAACGTATTGAAAATCTAAAGTATAAGCTTGTAATATCGGAAGCGGCAAAAGACCTTATAGCTGACAAAGGTTTTGATCCCCAATTTGGAGCCAGACCTCTGAAGCGTGCAATCCAAAAGTACCTTGAAGATGAAATGGCTGAGGTAATTATCGGGAATAATATTGCTGAAGGTGATACCATAATGATCGATATTGATGAGAGCAAGGAAAAAATTGTTGCAACAGTAAAAAAGCCAAATGAAGTTTCTTCAGCAAATTGAAATATGGTTAGAATTTAATTGATGTTTATTAAATATGAATAAGGCCTTCCCTGATTCCGAAAGGCCTTATTCTTTTTCATGAATTTGGTAAGCAGTATCTTCTAAATAATTTAATAGATTCAATATTTCCACTGTTAATCATAATTTTCTTTCTTCTTTGCCTCCTCCCAGTATACATCCATTTCTTTTAACGACATATCGTGCAATGATTTACCTTTTAGGAGAGTCATATCTTCCAGGTAATTAAATCTTTTAATAAATTTTTGATTTGTCCGTTCGAGGGCGCTTTCCGGATCCAAATCATATAATCTTGCTGCATTGACAACAGAGAAAATAAAATCACCCAATTCGATTTCCATCTTTTTTTTATTACCGGATTTTATTTCAGATTCCAATTCATCGAGTTCTTCCCTAACCTTGCCCCAAACCTGTTCTTTATGCTCCCAGTCAAATCCCACACTTCTGACCTTTTCCTGAATCCTGTTCGCTTTAACCATTGCAGGCAGCGAAACCGGGACTCCTTCAAGTACCCTTTTGTTTTGTCCTTTTTCATTTAGTTTTAGTGCTTCCCAGTTCTCCTCGACCTGATATGCTTCTGAGAAAGTTAATTCACCGAAAACATGTGGATGCCTATAAATTAATTTCTCAATAAGGTTTTCAATTACATCACCAATATCGAAATTGCCTGATTCTGAACCTATTTTAGAAAAAAAGATTATGTGCAAAAGGATATCACCGAGTTCATTTTTTACAGCATCAAAATTCATGTTAAGAATTGCATCACCAAGTTCGTAAATCTCTTCAATGGAATGTTTTCTGAGAGATTCAAAAGTCTGTTTCTTATCCCAGGGACATTTCTCTCTTAATTCATCCATTATATTAAGCAATCGTTCGAATGATTCCATTTGTTCCCTTCTCGTAGTCATAAATTAAGCATCTATGAAATAAAAATGAATTTATAATAATTTAAAGGTGCGAATTTAATATTAATACCACTTGAATTTTCACAGGTTAAATTATTCATGATTACAATCACGAAAAAAAGTATTTATTTTGCAATATATTGCAAAAAATGAATGATAGAATACAATTTTCAGCTGGAGGGGGTTGACCCTGGCGAAATATACGGAATCAGAAATTCCAGAATTGAATTGATCAAGTCCTATTGCCCTAAATTACTTATTGTTGCAAGAGGACATACTGTTAAAGTAAAAGGTGAAGAAAATGAAGTCGGTGATTTTGTCAGAAAATTTCAGTTAATTCTTGAGCATTTTTATCATTTCAATTCTCTTTCTGATGAAACTATCCATCAAATCATGACCGATGATCTGCAATCCATTGATCAAAGCATATTGAACAGCAGTGATGTGCTTTTATTCGGCAACACAGGTAAACCGATAAAACCTCGTACCAAAAACCAAAGCAGATTAGTCGACGAATGTAAAAATAATGATCTGGTTTTTGCAATAGGACCGGCAGGGACAGGTAAGACATATTTGGCTATCGCTATCGCTGTAAGTGCATTGAAAAACAGGCAAATAAAGCGAATCATTTTAAGTCGGCCGGCAGTAGAAGCAGGTGAAAGCCTAGGATTTCTTCCCGGAGATATTCGTGAAAAGATTGATCCTTACTTACAGCCGCTTTATGATGCATTACTTGATATGCTTCCTCCTAAAAAACTGGAAGAATATTTGAAAGACGGTATTATTCAGATTGCACCGCTGGCATTTATGAGAGGCAGGACACTAAACAATGCTTTTGTTATTCTGGATGAAGCACAAAATACAACAATACCCCAGCTTAAAATGTTTCTTACAAGGATGGGAATCAATACAAAATGTTTAATCACAGGTGACATAACCCAGATCGATCTGCCGCCAAAACAACGTTCCGGTCTTGTGGTTGCACTGAAAATACTTAAAGAGGTAAATGGTATTGTAACGGTTAATTTTGACAAGAATGATATTGTCAGGCATCGGCTTGTCCGTGAGATTGTTGATGCTTATGAACGTTATAACATATCAAATAAGGAAGATAATTAACAACTAATTAATATTGAATTTTATGGACAAATCAATTATCAGTACGGATTTCTCATTCCCCGGGCAAAAAAGTATATATAAGGGAAAGGTAAGAGATGTTTATAACATCAAAGATGAATACCTTATAATGGTTGTATCAGACAGAATTTCAGCTTTCGATGTGGTCTTGCCTAAAGGGATTCCTTATAAGGGACAGGTGCTTAATCAGATAGCTGCAAAATTCCTTGACGCCACAGCCGATTTAGTACCTAACTGGGAAATAGCCACTCCAGATCCAATGGTAATGGTCGGACATTTGTGTGAACCGCTTAAAGTGGAAATGGTTATACGGGGTTATCTCACCGGACATGCCTGGAGAGAATATCGGGACGGCAAAAGGGAGTTGTGCGGTGTGCCCCTCCCGGACGGAATGATAGAAAATGAAAAGTTTCCGGAACCGATTATAACTCCAACCACAAAAGCTGCCGAAGGCCATGATCTGGATATTTCACGCGAAGAAATTATAAGCCAGGGAATTGTACCAGCAGAAGATTACGCGTTGATGGAAAAATATACTTATTCGCTTTTTCAACGTGGATCAGAAATGGCAAGAGAGAAAGGATTAATTCTGGTTGATACAAAATATGAATTTGGTAAAAAAGATGGCAAAATAATGCTGATTGACGAGATTCATACTCCTGACTCATCAAGATATTTCTATGCAAAAGGTTACGAGGAAAGACAGGCTAAAGGAGAAAACCAGAAACAATTATCCAAAGAATTTGTCCGTCAGTGGTTAATTGAAAATGGGTTTCAGGGATTGGAAGGTCAGAAAGTTCCTGAAATGACAGAGGAATTCGTCCGACAGGTATCGGAGCGCTATATCGAGTTATTTGAAAATATTACAGGCGATAAATTTGTCAAACCGGATTCAGGAGATGTTAAAATGCGGATTAAAAAGAATATTGAAGATTTTATAGCTAAAAAGATATAAAGTGAAAAGTGAATAGTAAAGACTGATTGCTGCTCACTGTTCACAGATTACTGTTTAATGTTATTCCTCAGACGGTTTTTGAGGTTCTTCTTTTTTCTTTTCATCTTCCTTTTCATCTTCGAGGTCAAGTAATTCCTTTTCCTGTAAGAGGTTATACCAGGAAATCACTTTCTTGATATCAGAGAAATAAACTTTTTCCCTGTCATAATCAGGTAAAATCTCCGCAAAATACTTTTTTAACTCTTCAGGCGTGTTCTTTACATCAATTGCCTTACCCCCATTTTCTTTTTCATAGATTTTTTTAAATACTTTTCGTAGTGGTAAATCTTCATCAGTAGTGTAAATGGCAATATCCTCGAGAGCGCTCATTTTCACATTGGCATAAACCGTTGATCTTTTACCATTAAGCAAAGATTCTACAATAACAGTATTCTTTCCTTCCGATAAAACTTTGAATAACCCGGATTGACCTGAAATTGCAAGTATTCCTTTTAACATGTTTCCTAAAATTAATTATTATAATGCGAAGATAATAAATTTTGTTGTAAAATAGGATTCATGAATTACAAATAAAACGGAGAACGGAAAAAGGGAACAGAAAACGCAAAGAAAGAATATGAGAAATTTAAAAGATGAGAAAAGGGAAAACCAGCCCTATCACCTTCACACACTGAGACCCTTTCACCTTCATACTTTCTCATCCCGTTCATTTCCTTGTAACTATAAATTAATCTGTAGAATGATTCCCGTTTTGAACCAAATTCCCGGCTGCTCCACATTAGCATAATCAACATATCTTTTATTCAATAGATTTGAGCCTTCCAGATAAACATTTATTCCCCGATTTTGCCAGTACAATCTTCCGTCAAGCAGCCATAAAGGACTATAGGGAACCTCATCCCCATAACTGTTGTTTTGCCATATTGTATAAGTTCCGTTCCTGTCCTGGTAAGATAGTTTCCAATTTGCGCAAAAACCTTTGTGTATTGAATGGCTTATTCCCAGATCAACCTTATTCTTCAAGTAATCGAGAACATATTTTGAAGAAAAAGTACCGGATTCTTTTCCCTGATTTAAGAAGGAATATGAAAAGATTATGGACTTTATAAAAAACTGTCTTCCATATATTAGTTCAGACACTATTTTAGCTGAAATCTCAATGCCGTCAGTATTTAAAGTCGTAATATTGTCAGCGTGCCAGACAGTTTCACCCGATTCCTTTATCCAGTCTATCATATTTCTTCCCCACCGGTGGAAATAAGTCACATTACCGATAATACCATTTAAGTTATATTTAAGACCGGTTTCAACAGAAGTGGCTTCCTCAGGTTTAAGCGATGGATTTCCGATATTTGTAGGACTTGAATAATAAAGATCAGTGAATGTCGGAATTCTGAGTGATTTATTGAATGAAAAATACCACTTCATTTTATTCGTAAAATTCCAACTCGCATCCAATCCAGGATATAATTGCCATCTGCGGCCAAGCTGAGAATTCCAGTTTGCCATAAATCCCGCTGAGAGATTGAATTTACCTGTATTGACAGAATATTCAACATACTGGCTGATATTGGTTCTGGAATCAGAATACAAAAATTCCTTACCACTTTCACCAGGAACCGGAACGGGGTCAGCTAACGGTTTACCAAGCACGGTACTCAATATATTCTCGTTTCTAAAGTCTGTTCCAAAAGATGTTTTTCCCCAACCGGAGCTGAACCAGGTATTTATATTCGATCCGTAAACATCGGTCAAATGGTAATTATGACCGGTATACCAATCAGGCGCTTCATCCGGATATCTGAAAAGTTCAAAACAATCCTGATTTCTTTTCCAATAGAGAACCGGAGTCACATGTACTGCCCTGCCGCCTGTCGTCATTTTGATTGAACTGAAGTTTGTTCTTAGCTTCTCATATTGATCGGGATATTGAGGTGTATAGAAACTGTTTGCTCCAAAAGCCCTTGCAGAATAACCCGTCTGAAAGTCTATAACTCCTGCCGATGTGTTTAGTTTTCCCTGGTAATAAACATTGGTCAGATTAAAATCAGTGTTTTTAATGTAACCGTCTGATTGTCTGCGGTCAATGGAAATAAAATTTGATAATTTCCCGATAAAAATATTTCCGGATAATCCTGAATCATAATAATCAAACTGACCGCCGCTTAAGCGGGCCTTTAAATAGGATTTGCTGCTCGTTCCGGTAATAATATTGATGGCGCCGCTGAATGC
Organism: uncultured Bacteroidia bacterium; assembly: GCA_963810555.1. Classification (GTDB taxonomy): domain Bacteria; phylum Bacteroidota; class Bacteroidia; order Bacteroidales; family Prolixibacteraceae. Next base: position 84,345 of record CAWENX010000007.1, read on the forward strand.
ATTAAGTCCGAAAATACGCGAAGAAGGGCCTTCAAGGATTTCTATTCGTTCGACTGCATCAAGGGTTACAGGTAAGTTGAGATTGTGGTGCCCCGTTTGGGGATCGGTAATATTGACACCGTTGAGAAGGATGAGAGCCTGATCAAATGAGCCTCCGCGGATACTTAAATCGGACTGAACTCCAAGACCTCCGCGTTGCCGGACATCTAAATTGGGGGAGAATTCCAGCAGGTCCTGGAGACTTTGAACCGGCGATTGTTGTATCTCATCTTTGGTAATAATTGTTACAATCCGGGTTATCTGAGAGAGTGTTTCAGGAGAACGGTGTGCACTTACTACAACCTCATCCATTTCAATGTCTTTCACTGGACTAAGTGAATCGTGCGGAGTTGTCATCATGTCCTTTTGAGCATTTGTAGAGACAGCGAAGGTTAAATAAATGACGCTTAAAGCGGCTATTCGTACAACCTGGTGCAAGGTCTGAAATACAGCATAATTTGTTCTCCCCCATTTTCTGAAAGTAATTTTATGATCTGAATTGTGCTTGGTAATTTTATCTTTCATAGTTAGAAAATTTGAAAGTAAGACGATTTGAAAATGAAAAGCGAATAGCCAATGGCGAAGAGTTTTAATTAGATTTAACCGTTCTCCATCCTCCGGTTTCCGTTCTCCCTTCTCCTTTCTTAATTTTAAAATGCACAAAACTATTTAAATATTTTTTTTTATTGGTTCAATTCATCATTTTTGCATAATGCCTAAATAAACGACTAAATATTAAATTCTGATTATAAACCACATAATTTCAGTTACCATGAAAACAAATCGGAGGGATTTCTTTAAACTGGCTGGTGTTGCCGGAGCAGGCGTAATGAGTTCAGGATTAATCTCTTGTGATTCAGAAAACGGAAAAAACAGATCCGAATTCCTTTCAAATATTGAAAAAACAGCTAAAGAAAAGCATCAGCAACGTTTTAATATGAGTGGTTATGCTGCTCCGAAAATTGAGACAGTAAGACTGGGAATAATCGGTCTGGGCATGAGAGGTCCGGGAGCAGTGCAGAGAATGTGCAACATAGAAGGAGTTGAAATTAAGGGTTTATGCGATAAAAGTATGGACCGGGTTGAGAAGGCTCAGAAAGATACTCTCAGATTATGGTTTGCCCCCTGCAAAGGCTTATGGTGGAAATCCCGAAGCATGGAAAGAAATGTGCCAGAGTCCTGACTTTGATCTGATTTATATCACCACACCCTGGAGACTCCATACGCCAATAGCGGTTTATGCAATGGAACATGGTAAACATGCCGTTTCCGAAGTTCCTGCAGCTGTCACTCTTGATGAAGCCTGGCAATTGGTCGAGACATCTGAAAAAACAAGGAAACACTTCATGATGCTTGAGAACTGTTGCTATGATTTCTTCGAACTGTTGACCCTTAACATGGCGAGACAAGGCTTTTTCGGCGAATTGATCCATGCTGAGGGAGCCTACCTCCACGATCTTAGGAGCCTTAATTTCAGCAAGGACGGTTATTCCGATATGTGGCGTCTGAAAGAAAACCAGCACAGAAACGGCAACCTCTACCCTACCCATGGTCTGGGCCCTGTGTGCCAGGCATTGAATATCAATCGCGGCGATAAAATGGAATATCTTACATCGATGTCTTCAAAGGACTTTCAGATGGCTGAAATGGCAAAAGACCTTGCCCAAAAGGACAACTTCTATGAACAATTTGCCACAAGCCCTTATCGTGGAAATATGAATACTACCTTTATCCGGACAGAAAAAGGCAAAACAATTATGATCCAGCATGATGTGACCAGCCCGCGTCCCTATTCCAGAATTCATCACTTAACCGGAACAAAGGGTATCGCCATGAAGTGGCCTGAACCGCCGAGAATTGCCCAGGGACATGAATGGTTTGGTGAAGAAAAAATGAAAGAACTTGAACAGCAATATACCCCTGAAATTGTGAAGCGTGTCGGTGAAATGGCAAAAAAGGTTGGCGGACATGGTGGAATGGATTTCATTATGGATTGGCGGCTTATTGACTGTCTTAGGAACGGAATCCCTCTGGATGAAAATGTTTATGATGCAGCTCTTTGGAGTTCAATTGCCCCTTTGAGCGAATGGTCAGTAGCCAACCGGTCAAACTCAATCGATGTTCCTGATTTTACTTGTGGTTCATATAAAAATAATACACCTGTGGATATCACTCTGTCAATGGGTGGAAATACAGGCTTAAGAACAAATCCTAATGAAAAAGCGATGCCTTAAATATTGTTATTCATCCGTATCAGAAATCTGCCCTTGATAAATTAACTCTCTAATTATTTAGGTGTTATGCACTTTAAAATTCATTTGAAGATCTAAAAGTTCACCAAGATAACGGAGAAGTGCGAAAATTATAATGCTGTTTGATCCTTACCGCTGATTTGATTGAATTTGCGTGATTCATCATTAGCCGGAAAATAAATGGTGGAGAAACATTAAAAGCTCAAAGTTCAATCACTTTCCTCACGATTCTTATCCGTGCCTGGGTATATTCATCTCCGTATTGTCTGTACACTGTCTGTACACTGTCTGTACAAAATTAGTACAGTAAGTGTACAGTAGGACATAGTACAGTAAGTATACAGTAACAGTACAGTCAATGTACAGACAAAGGGTCATAGTACCTCTGTCTGATAGATCTAATCAGAGGCGCTATTTGGGTATGGTAAAGCTGAAAATACTGCCTTTGTTTAACTCACTTTCAACGGAAATCGTCCCTCCATGTTTCTCGACAAATTCTTTACAAAGAATCAATCCAAGACCGGTACCCTCTTCCTTCTCTGTTCCGGGAGTAGAATAACTGCTATCTAATTTAAATAGTTTAGAAAGGTTTTCTTTACTGATTCCTTTTCCATTATCTTTTACAGATATTTCCACGTGATTCTTTTCTTCAACAGCATTCAATTCGATTTTGCCGTTTGAAGGAGTGAATTTTATTGCATTAGATAAAAGATTCCTGATTATTGTATTCAGCATTTCACTGTCTGCTTTTATATTCAACTCATCAGGAATATTGTTCGCTATAGTGATCCTCTTTTTGTTGGCATTTTCTTTCAATAATGATATTGCGTCATTAGTGATTTCCTTTAACATCAATGTTGTAGGATTTAATGAGACCTGATTCTGTTGAATTCTTGCCCAGCTTAAAAGATTTTCGAGCAAACGGAAAACCTGCAATGCTGCTTTGTTAATCATATTTGCATATTGCTGGATTGTAGGAACATCCAATTCATTTGTTTCTTCTTTAAGGATGTTGCTGAATCCGATTATCCCGTTAAAAGGATTTTTAAGATCATGGGCAATAATCGAGAAAAACTTGTCCTTTGAAGCATTAATTTCCTTCAATTTGGCTTCACTTTCTTTTAAGGCTTCTTCACTTATTTTACGGTCAGTTATATCAACTATACTACCTGCCAGTTTAATTATTTTACCTTCTTCATAGACAGGATTGCCGATCATTCGTATCCATTTCTGGTTTTCGATACCGGTTTTTAACTTCAAATCAATGTCGAAAGGTTCCCCGTGATTACTGCCCTTTTCAAATGCTCTTTCAAATATTTGCTGATCAGTTTCAGAGAAAAGATTAATATCAGTAATTGATTGAGCGTGTTCTTCATCATCTTTTAATCCAAATATACTATAAGTTTCTTTTGTCCATGTAATTAGTTTGGAATTGGGGTCATATTCCCATCCGCCGATTTTTGAAATCATTTCTGTCTTAGTCAGCAATCTCTCACTTCTAAGAAGGGCTAAGGTCAGATCTTTATGAGTGACTTCTTTCCCGATAGCAGAACTTATAATTCGCAATATTTTTTTGTCTTCATCATCGGGCTGAATATTTGACTGATAGAAAAGACACAATGAACCGACATGTTTCCCTTCACTCGTAACTAATTTACTGACATATGTCTGGAGACTATAGGCCCGTATAAGCGAATCAGATTTTGCATAAGAAGTTTGGGATAAATTGTTGATCACCAAGATCTCCTTATTGATGTTTAAGATTGATTCATAACATATATTTCCTGACGAAACTTCATCTAATTGAAATCCTGAGGGAGTTTGCCAATATGCCACAGAATAAAGCCGCTCTTTATCAAATCGGTTAAAAATTGCACATTGTGCAGAAAGCAATTCACCGCAAAGTGATGTTAACTGATTGATATTAAGATTATAGTCTGTTCCCAAAGATGAAAGGCATTCACTCAGTCTTAACAATCGGTCGGAGTTTTTTTTCAGAATTTGCTCTGTGTGTTTACGGACAGTAATGTCCTGTCCCTGGGCAATGACAGAAATCAGTGATTTGCCTTCACTATCATAGATAGAAGCAGAGTTCCATAGGATAATCCTGGTATCCTTCTGTTTGGTCAGGATAGGTATTTCAACGGTGTCCCAATGTTCACCACTTAATATTTTTTCAATTAGAGACAAAGACTTTTTTTTGGAAGCTTCCGGGAACAAAATATCAAGCTTTTGTCCCAACACTTCATTGGAATCATATCCTGTCAAATGTTCAAATGCCCTGTTAAAACGAATAATGTAAAATTGAGGATTCCAGACAATAATGGGAGCATTGGCATAATCAATCAGCTTATCCAGATAATCACGCGTTTGACGAAGATCTTCTTCTGAAATCTTAAGTTTCTGGATATTCTGATCAAGTTCATAAGCATACTGTTTGAGTTTTTTGTCGCTTTGTTCCGTCTGTATTAATTTATCCTCCAATTTTCTGAAAAGAACGGCGTTATACTCTCTTAAGCTTTCAGTTTCACTCTTTCTGACTTGGGATTTTGGTTTGATCCTCTCTCTTTCGGATTCATCAAGAACTTCATTGATTACGGTGAGAAATTCAGATGGTTCCTGCGGCTTGATTAAAAAGCGGTCTGCACCTAACCGTAAAGCATATTTTATATCCTGAGGACTTGTGTATGCAGCAGTATAGAAGATAAAGGGAATATTTTTGAGCATTTCATCTTTTCTCCATTCCCGGCAAAGGGTAAAACCATCCATGACAGGCATAAGTATATCTGATATGACCAGATCCGGAGGTGACTTACGGGCAAGGGAAAGGGCTTCCAAACCATTTTTTGCAGCGCTTATCTTGTAATCGACACCTTTCAGTAAGGATTCGAGCATATATCTGTTTTCAAGTCTGTCATCAACTATAATAATATGTTTCATCTATGAAAAATATTTAAGTCATCATTAATAATTATTCCCTTCTTTCCTCATAAATTACGAATATTTCTTCAGAATTTAACTACAAATGAATATCAATAAATATATTTTATTGAAATGTTGGATTATATGACTGATCAATTCTTCATGAGATATCCTCAAAAAATTAAAAGTTGATTTTAAATAAATCAACTTTTAATTTTAAAAAAGGATGGTTATTAATTTCTTCTCCCGAGAAAAATCATAATATAATATAGTAAAGTCGCCAATGATCCTATAGCTGCTATGACATAAGTATAACCAGCCCACTTTAAGGCATCCTCTGCCTTTTCGTTTGTCTGGGAATTGGTTACTCCGGAAGTTCTTATCCAGGCAAGAGCACGCTTACTTGCATTAATTTCCACCGGCAAAGTAATAAAGCTAAATAAAGTTGTGACAGCAAAGAAAATTATGCCGAAAAATAAAATTGCCGGGAATGTGTTAATAAGCAGGATTCCTGCAAGCAATAACCATTGCATCCATTTAGAAGCAAAACTTACAATAGGCACCAGACCTGAGCGTAATCCCAGCCACTGATAAGCCTGTGCATGCTGCAAGGCATGTCCGCATTCATGAGCGGCAACTGCTGCCGCTGCCACATTTCTTCCGTTATATACCTCTTCACTCAGATTAATTGTTTTATTGGCCGGATTATAATGGTCACTTAACTGACCTTGAACCGAGCCAATACTGACACCCTGAATTCCGTTATCCCTGAGCATTTTTTCCACAACATCACGTCCGCTCATACCGTTTGATGTAGGGATTTGTGAATATTTCTCAAAACGAACCTTAAGCTGGTGGCTGATTAACCAACTTATAAGAGCAAAGACAATAAATATGATCCAACTTCCCAGTAACATAGTTTTAATAATTAATTGGTAAATTGAAAATATTACATCAAATTCCTTGCCATAATTATCTTCGGATTTTTTGTCAGAAATAAGATTAATGTCTGCAGGTTCTATGTTGCAGACAATAGACTTTAAATAAGTAATCAGCAATTGGTAACCAGTAGTTACCGAACATGGAACAGCAAAAACTTTTCAGCCCTGAAACCTTATAATAATCCCTCCCCTCAGCCTCTCAGCCCATTATCCTTTACCGTCAGATTTATCTGACGGAGCAAATCAATTGATATACTCATTAAGCCATTTCCCAAGTTTTTTGCGTGTAAAAAATATACGACTTTTGACTGTTCCAAGAGGCAAGTCAAGTTTACTGGCTATTTCCTTATATTTAAAACCGCTTAAAAATAATTGGAACGGTTCACGGAATTCGTCTTCCAACATTCCAATTTTCTTGTATATCTCCTTTTCGGAATGAATTGAATCAGCAGCCGGATAATAATCATTCTTTGAAAAAGAGATCTGCAATTTATCTGCGGAACTTCCCAATGTCGTTTTTGCCTTTACATTCCTCCTGTAGTCATTGATAAATGTGTTCTTCATAATGGTATATACCCAGGCCATCAGATTTGTGTCCATCGAGAATTTTTCACGGTAGATTAATGCTTTTAAGTAAGTTTCCTGGACCAGGTCTTGTGCGCGGTCGCTATCAGAAGTTAAACTTAAAGCGAAGTAGTATAATTTACTTTGAAGTCCTGTCAAAGAATTCTGAAATTGCATCTGTGTCATAAATCTATTTATTTAAATTAATTTCCGAATAGTGCTTATGAATTATCAAACACTACTTCAAATATATCGAAAAAAAAAGTCGGTTACAACAATTTTATCATTTTTTAACATCTTTATTAAGTCTCATTCTAAATAACAGAATTGCAAATTCCTAAATTTGAATGAATAAGAAAGGGGAAAAATGGAGTGTATAAATTACGAAAATTTTAATCTATTAAATTAAATATTTTATATAATTGAAAATTTTGAAATTAAATAATGGGAATTAATTTTCAATATGAAAACTGCAGGAAACAAGAAAAACTGCTGTCAATCCTGAATCATTTGGGGACGTGAAATGCCGAATTCAGGATTTAAGTATTCAGGCTTTAACGAGATATTTTTGGCTTCCTGTCGGCAGTTTATTTAAATTCCAGATTAACATCATGCAATTCACGCCAGGGAAGTCCGTTGATATTGAGTTCTCTCATAAAAGGGTCAGGATCAAATTCCTCAACATTATGCACTCCCGGATTTTTCCATAATCCCTTTAAATACATCATTGCACCTATCATGGCAGGAACACCTGTGGTATAACTCACAGCCTGTGTACCCGTTTCAGCATAGGCTGCTTCATGACTGCAATTATTATATATATAATAGGTCGTTTTCTTCCTGTTTTTCAGTCCTTTAATCCGGCAGCCTATCGATGTCTCTCCCTTATAATTTTCCCCAAGTTTTTCAGGTGCAGGTAAGACGGCTTTTAAGAATTGAATCGGAACAATTTCCCTGCCTTCATAAATGATTGGTTTTATGCTTGCCATACCTATATTTTGAATCACACGCAAATGTGTCAGATATTCCTGTCCAAATGTCATCCAGAAACGGGCCCGCTTCAGCGAAGGGAAATTCTTTACGAGGGATTCAAGCTCTTCGTGGTAAATAAGGTACGATTCCCTTTCACCTATATGAGGGTAAGTCAATGGTTTGTGAATTTCATGGGGTTCTGTGAATATCCATTGGCCGTTATCCCAGTACTTTCCTTTCTGTGTTACTTCACGGATATTAATCTCAGGATTAAAGTTTGTCGCAAAGGCTTTCCCATGATCTCCGGCATTACAGTCAACGATATCAAGGTATTGAATTTCATCGAAAACATGTTTTGCAGCATAAGCGGTGAATATCCCGCTCACTCCCGGGTCAAATCCGCAGCCGAGAATAGCGGTAATACCTGCCTTTTTATATCTCTCATCATAAGCCCACTGCCATTTATATTCAAATTTAGCTTCCTCTTTTGGCTCATAATTGGCAGTATCAAGATAGGCAACCCCTGTTTCGAGACATGCGTCCATAATGGTAAGATCCTGATATGGAAGGGCTACATTAACCACGATATCGGGTTTAAATGATCGAATGAGTTTCACAAGTTGGGGAACATGGTCTGCATCTACCTGCGCAGTCTTTATCCTGTTTTTACCGATTCTTGCAGCTATTTCATCACATTTGGACTTTGTTCTGCTGGCAAGCATAATTTCACTGAATACTTCCGGCAATCCTGCCATTTTATGTGCCACAACGGTTCCAACTCCGCCAGCCCCGATTATTAAAACTTTTCCCATTTGCCTTCTTTGATAAATAGATAATTAATAACTCTGATAAAACCGTTTCGACTAAATAATAAACTATGAATTTTTATTTAACTGATCGTTTAAGTAAATCATTGTAAGCATCTATACGCCTGTCTCTAAGAAAAGGCCACCACCTCCTCACCTCCTCTGATCTTTTCAAATCAATGTCAATGACAAGGTTTGACTCTTCCGAAACAGGAGCCTTGACAAGAATCTCTCCCTGCGGTCCTGCTGCAAAACTGCTGCCCCAGAACTGAATCCCCTTTGTTTGTCCGGACAGATCTTCTTCAAAGCCTGTCCTGTTGACAGCAATAACAGACAATCCATTGGCAATGGCATGTCCCCTCTGCGAAACCATCCATGCATCAAGTTGCCGCCGTTTCTCATCTTCATCATCTGATAATGAAAAACCAATTGCTGTGGGATAAATAAGGATTTCAGCTCCTGCAAGCGCCATAAGGCGTGCCGCTTCAGGATACCATTGGTCATAACAGACAAGAACGCCAAGTTTACCGACAGAAGTCCTTATTGGTCTGAATCCTGTATCTCCCGGAGTAAAGTAGAATTTCTCGTAGTACCCCGGATCATCCGGAATATGCATCTTTCTGTATGTGCCCGCAATGGATCCGTCCTTCTCAAAAACAACCGCTGTATTGTGATAAAGCCCTGCAAGCCTTTTTTCAAACAATGATGTAACAAGGACAATCTTGTTTTTTTTAGCAATACTGGCGTAATAATCAGTCGAAGGACCGGGAATAGTTTCTGCAAGATCAAAAAGCAAAGGATCTTCAGTCTGGCAAAAATACAGGCTGTTGTGAAGTTCCTGTAATACCACAAGTTCCGCTCCCTTCGATGCACAATCCGCAATATTTGAAGCCAGTTTTGACTTATTAGCCTCAATATCCTGAAGATTGGCCTGTTGAATTAAACCTGTACTTAAGACTGTTCTGCTCATATTTTGATCCTAAATACTTTTTATTCTGCAAGGTAATACGAATTTAATAAAATGCCGCATCATTTAAATAAATATCCCGATTTAGTTACATTCTCTCAGGAACTTCGATTCCAAGCAGCGAAAATCCCCTTTTTATCGTGTTTCCAACAGTTTTAGAAAGAAGTAGTCTGAAATTACGTGATTGTATTTCCGGCTCATTCATGATGCTGTAATCGTGGTAGAACTGATTGAATTCTTTGGCAAGTTCATACACATAGTTTGCGACAAGCGCCGGACTGTGGATTTCACCTGCTTCTCTGACAACAGATGGGAATTCGCTGAGAATTTTCAGAAGGCTGACTTCCTTTTCATTCATTTCCGCTTTTACAACTTGCTCGGGAAATGTAATATTAGCTTGTGCAGCTTTTCGCAGTACGCTCTGAATCCTGGCATAGGTGTATTGAATAAACGGACCCGTATTTCCATTAAAATCAATAGACTCCTCAGGGTTGAAAAGCATCGTTTTTTTGGGATCGACCTTGAGAATGAAGTATTTTAACGCCCCGAGCGCAATAATGCGGTAAATCGCTTCTTTTTCCCCTTCATCGTAATCGTCCAGTTTGCCAAGCTCCATTGATACTTTACGGGCAATTTCAATCATTTCTGAAATCAGGTCATCAGCATCTACCACAGTCCCTTCGCGCGATTTCATCTTGCCCTGGGGTAATTCAACCATACCGTAAGAAAAATGATAAAGATCCCTCCCCCATTTATAACCCAGTTTATCCAACAGTATCGAGAGCACCTTAAAATGGTATATCTGCTCATTCCCAACCACATAGATCATATGGTCGATGGGATGTTCGGCATAACGTACTTTTGCAGTTCCGATATCCTGCGTCATATAAACTGAAGTTCCGTCTGATCGCAGAAGAATTTTGCGGTCAAGGCCCTCATCGGTAAGGTCTGCCCAGACTGAACCGTCCTCATTTTGCTCAAAAATTCCTTCCCTCACCCCGCGTAATACTTCATCGCGTCCGATGGTATAAGTATCCGATTCGTAATATATCTTATCAAAGTCAACTCCCAGCGCTTTATAGGTCTGATCGAATCCTTCATAAACCCAATTATTCATCATTTCCCATAAAGCCCTTACTGTGGGGTCACCGGCTTCCCATTTAAGCAGCATTTCGCGTATTTCAGCCATCAGGGGAGCTTTCTCCTTTGCCTCCTCCTCGCCCATTCCCTGCCGGATTAATTCGGAAACCTCCTTCTTATAATGCTTATCGAACTTAACGTAGTACTCGCCGACAAGATGATCTCCCTTTTTTCCTGAAGTTTCAGGCGTTTCTCCCTTGCCCCATTTCTGCCAGGCGAGCATCGATTTGCAGATATGCACACCCCGGTCGTTTACAATATTGGTTTTGAACACCTTATAACCATTGGCTTTCATGATTTCGCTGATCGAATACCCCAGCAGGTTATTGCGAATATGCCCAAGATGAAGCGGTTTATTGGTATTCGGCGATGAATATTCAATCATTACAAATTCCGATGGATCGGTGATTTTTCTGAATCCGTAATTTTCATCCGCGGCAGCTTCATTGAGCCTTGAAATCCAGTAATGCTTAGCGAGTGTCAGGTTTAGAAATCCCTTTACAATATTATAGCCGGCTATTTCGTCCGCATTCTCCTCCAGATAACGCCCCAAATCTTCGGCAGTCTGTTCGGGAGATTTTCTGGAAATACGTAGGAATGGAAATACCACAACCGTTTCATCGCCTGTAAATTCTTTGCGTGTTGTGGTAATTGTTGTAGTTGCAGGTTCAACATCTTGATTATAAAGCTCTTTTATAGCTTCAATTACCTTATTCCTGATTGTATTTTCAATATCCATCTTTCCATTCTCTATGCGGACGCAAAGATAGAAAACTTTGGCTTAACAGAATATTCTGACAAATCATGGTACTTGACAAAATCGCCGCATCCCCAATAAATAAAGACTTATCTAAGATTTGGCAAGTACCATATTTTATAATTCTAAAAAAGAATATTTCATGCAAAGAACGCAGAGTATTGAAGCGCAATGATCGCAAAGTCTTTGCGTGCTTTCCTTATTCTTAGGGGTCTTTGCGTGAATTTTTAATTTTAAAAACACATTTTGGCACTTGGTACTCCCCAAAACCGCTGCATCCCTTAAAAATAAAGACTTACAGAAGATCTGTCAAGTACCACGTTAATTCTTCATTCAATTGTCAATTGTCAATTCTCAATTCTCAATTGTCAATTAACTACCCGACCAGTCTCTCCAGCTGCGAACCGCTTGTTTTAAGTACCGTTTTTATATCAACCTTTCTGTTTTCCAGTTTATGATAAAGATAATTGGCAACGTTCCGCTTATTCAGTCCGGCAATGTCAACCGGTCCAAACAGTGTTTTATATACCTTCAGCGCTGTTGCCCTGAAATATTCCGTCAGCCCGATGGCTGTTACCATCTCTTCGCCTGAAATCTCTTCCGCGACTGTCCCATCGCATGCAAGGTTCATTCCCCTTATCACGATGGCCAGCCTGAGCGAAATGATATCCAGCTTCCCGTACACCCCTTTCACGTAACCTGACGTATCCTCGTTCGTCAATTGTGCATTCAGATTATACCATTCCGAGTACTTCTCCTTCGCTTCACTGCTCAGCCTGAGCTCCTGCTGCGGTTCTATCTTAATCAGTCTTGAGAGGTACTTCTCCCAATTGAACAGGATATTCTCGGGCAGTTTATTTTCGTTGAATGCCGCTTTGCTCGTGTTGTCGGGATAAACGGTGCAAAGCCTTGATAAAAATCCGTTCTCAATGCGGTAATCTGCCCCGAGCGCCGGAAGCAATGCCGGCTGCATGCCGCCGCAAACCATGATGCAGGGATGGGCGATATTCATGATTCCGGAAGTCTTTCGGTTGTAGCTGATGCCTATCCCGCTCCACGACGTCAGCATGTTCGATTGCTCGCCGCTCTTGTTGTACCTTCCGAAATCGTCAATCCACCCCTTCAGTTCGTCGCGTTCAATCAGCAGTCCTCGGTTGTTTACAGTATGCGCCTCCACCATCGCCTCAGGTGTAAAATCATTAAGGATGTACTGGAAGCACTTTGGTTTTTCAGGCTGGCCGGTAATTCCCATCGCCTGACGCTCTTTTGGAGCAAGCCTGCTCACCTTTTCAAACTCTTCCAGCTCCTGCTTGTACTTCATAATCGAACGGCTGTCGAGTCTCTTGAAATAGTTCAGGCAAAAGTCAACAGGGTACGACTTGCCCGATGAAACATCACCCACCAGGACAATCCACAGCACCGGCAAATTACGGTAATTGGTCACCAGTTGCAACTTGTTGCCTATTCCCAGCGCCGACGCGATAAGCGCCGCTCCCGCCCAGTAATCGCGGGGTGTTCCGTATGTTACCGAACAGGTATTGATGATCTCCTGCAGTTCGGCCGGAAAACCATCAACAGGCATTAAGGGTAAAGCACACCTCTCTGCATCTGAACTCTCTTTTTCAGAAAGATTTTCATTTTTGTAAGTAAGAAGGATTTCATTTGAATCCTGATTTTCAATATTCATAAGATTAAAATTAAATTGGTTATTATTTATTTTTATTTAACTCAATTCCCCGATTTTTGCCGGAGATTACAATGCTAAAAAGAATGATCAAGATTCGTGAATTTTTGTCACGACATTCCGCTGGATTCCACTGGATTCCGCTAATGCAGAATTAAGCCCCATTTCTCTGATTACAAGACTATATTTTCACCGTTTGAATGATATTATTCGGAACTACCTCATTCGTCGTAATTCAGCCATCGAAACAAATCTGACAAAAACGAACCGTTTCGTTCGACAAATCACCTGAGATGTACTGACGTGAACTGACGTATAACGAAATACAATTTTAATCCAACTTAAACCGGTTAATTGAAATTTACGGCGAGATACGGCGAGATACAGCGAGATACAGCGAAATCACAAATTTTACCGCCTTATATTGCAATGGTAATAAGAATATCCCCCTGAAGTTAAAATTGGCAGGAAATGGCAACAAATGGCCGCTAATGGCAAGTCGCCATCAATCTGTAAACAATGATAATCAAATTGGATTTAATTCATCCGAAGATGCACTGAAGATACTATCAATTACCCTTAGTCCCCGAAAAGCAATTCCCAGGCTTTTTTGTTTCACCACAGATAACGCGGATTAACAAGGATTGCTTTACCTGAATCTGCGTAAATCTATGTAATCTGTGGTGAATAATTCCCCTAATTAATATTATAACCCGAAATACTGATCTCCCGAATACCCATCCTTCTTATATGCCCTGAAGAACAACCATATACCCGTTACCGTTTCCGGATGTTCGGGCAGATCAACCACCGCCGATCCTGCTTTCCGCTGAATGCCTGTTTCTATCAGACCTGTAAAATGGTCAGGATAAGCGCATACCATCATCAGCTCGTCGTGCGAATAAACCTGTGAAAGATTTTTATCGTTCGTCCAGCCCGCCTCAACTTTCGAAGGGTCGCTTACCGATCGTTTTGCTGTAATCTGCTGAGGCAATGGCAGTTTTCCCGCAGAAAAATGAAGCTTGCCGATAGCCGTCAGTTCTCCGTCCAGGGCAAAAGCCGGTGAGTTGTATTTCAAAAACAGATTGTAGCCGTGCCCGTTCTCCGCCGCAAGGTTCCAGATCAGCGGTATCAGCGTGAGTCTGTATTTAAGGCAGTATTCGTTGATCGCTTTGAACCTCTGGCGGTGCAATAGCTGTCTATCGCTCCACGAGTTCTTGCTCCGTGTAAAGGCAGCTCTCATGGTTTGTATATCTTTCCACTGCTGAAAGATCACACCTCCCGTCTTCCCTGAAATGCCAATTCCTATTCCACTTTTTATTTTAGCCATGATCCTGTCGTTTTAAGTGATTGTCATCCATATATTAATTGTATAATAACTGTGTCAAATATACACAAATGAAGCACAGATAGAGCACAAATGATGCACAGATGACTTTATATAAAAATAATGAAAATATAGCGAAAATCCAAAGAAATAAGCGTTTTCACGGTACTTTACAAAATCGCTGAAGGGCTTACGGGTAAAGGGATACAGAAGATTTGGGAAGTACCACGAAAAGAATTAATAATTAAGGAATGAAAGATTGAAGAAATGAAACAGAAGGCCTTGAGCATTGAAACTGTTTTACTTACATTTTTTGTTCAGATACCAACATATAAGCTCCAAACAATGAGTCGTCTGCAGGTTCAGTAAGGGGAATAAAACCTTTGATTATCTTTCCGTTATACTTAGTAAGCGGGCGGCTGTTAACCATTTCTTCACAGAATTTTGAATACTGATTCTCCTTCCCGTACATGATTTGAAAGATTCCGCCTGAACCTTCCGCAAGACGATCGCGTAAAGCCAGTACCACCGCACCCATTGTATGGCGGCAGTTAATTTCAAGGCATGGATGAAATAACAGTTTATTATTATCTGTCTCACAAATAATTGAATCAACGCCTAACCAACCGGAATATTCATTGGAATAGGGGCTTTTCATCAGTTCCTTCATTAGTAAATCCTTCACAATACCGGTATGCTCTGAGATGAATTATTTCAATCTCTGCGGGAGATTCAAAGGTATCTCTTCGATAAAGCTTCCTGCATATTTGCCGGATTTAACCGTAAAAAATGTTGTAACTCCCTTAAAATCAATACTTCCCTTGCCGTTAGAGAAAAACTGGAAGGAGATGTCGAGCAGTTTATTGTACCAGGGTTCGGCAATCACGATATCCTGTTTATTAAAAAAACCTGAAATAATCTGACGACTGGTCCTGTCATATTCCCCCGGGCGGAGTACATTTAAACCTCTGCCTGATGAGCTGAAGGGTGATTTAACAACTATTCTGCCCCATTTACGCTGTAATTCAATGATTTCACTATGATCTTTGCAAATCAAGGGAAGTTCTTCAAGGCGGGGCATCCATGAAAAGCCATTTTGAGAGACTATTGATGTGAAAACCTTAACGCTTTGCATGCGGCTATACAATTCCCTGTGAACAGGACGCCACTGTGATACGGGTGATTCCCTGAACGCTTTACAGCAAGATGCTTTCAATGGCCCCAAAAGTTTATGTACGGCAGGGCTCCATCCCCAGGGATATAAAAAACCTTTGGGAATATCGACAAACGAGGCATTATTTAGACTTTCTTCCAGCACTTTTAAACCTGCGATTTCAATTCCTGCTTTTTTCAGTTTATCAATGAACTGATTTGAAGGCAGTTGATGAACAAGCGTAATATCCTCAGGCCTGCCAATGAAAGCAGGAATAATATCCAGATCGTATTCAAACTTCCTGAGAAGGGCTTTGGGCTGATAATTTTCAGAGCCATTCGCAACAGCTATTTCACAGGTTGGGTTGTAATAATATACGTCAGGATTCATGAAACAAAGGTATTCTATTAATTACGAATTATGAATTACGGATTACGAATCAATATTGTTTGGTTAAGCCGAAAATGATGAAGCTAAGGTTCACGCAAAGCTTGCAAAGTAAGTTTAAGGTCGCAAAGTCCTGGCGTATTTGCGTCTTTTCATTGCGCTCATTGCATGAACTTTCATTTAAATTTTTTAACTAAACGAAATTGAATTATGAATATTACCTGATTTTTTATTCTTTCATTTTAAGGTTAGTGACATTATCCGAAATGATAAGACTGTTTATGATGTAAAACAGAATTGAAGATAAAAAAGTATGTTAATTTTGAATCATATTTAACTGACTCACCAAAATGGACATAAGAATTGAATCAAGCTGGAAGGAAAAGCTGAAAGAGGAATTTGAGAAACCGTATTTTGCCAGCCTTATTTCATTTGTAAAATCAGAATATGCAACTCATACAGTCTATCCTCCCGGAAAGTATATTTTCAATGCTTTTGATAAATGCCCCTTTGATAAGGTAAAGGTGGTGATTTTGGGCCAGGATCCCTATCATGAGCCGGGACAGGCTCACGGGCTTTGTTTTTCTGTTCCCGATACAGTTGAATTTCCTCCTTCCCTGCAAAATATCTTTAAAGAAATCAATGATGATTTAAAAATTCCTGTCCCAAAATCCGGAAATCTTGAAAGATGGGCTGAGCAGGGCGTATTTCTTTTAAATGCGACACTTACAGTAAGGGCACACCAGGCGGGTTCGCATCAGAATAAGGGATGGGAGACTTTTACTGACAAGGTAATTCACTCATTGGCAGAGTCTAAGGATAATATTGTATTTCTTTTGTGGGGCGCTTATGCCCAGAGAAAAGGAGAATTTATCGATGCGACGAGGCATTTGGTGTTAAAATCACCGCATCCTTCGCCGCTGTCTGCACATCGGGGTTTCTTTGGAAACCATCATTTCAGCAAGGCAAATGCTTATCTTGTGAGCCATGGGAAAGAACCGATAAGATGGTAAGATGATGTGCTGATCCCGAAGGATCGGGACAAGTTATGCTGATGTGCCGATGTGCTGATTTGCTGATTACAGGAAAAAAACTCCTGTTGCTAAAGGCAAAACAGTCTGAGAATTGGGCTAAAGCCCGGAGGGGAATGGATTGATTATATCCGTCACATAAATGTGACGGCAAAGGATAACGTAGATGTGACGGCAAAGGATAATACAAATGTGTCGGCAAAGGATAACATAAATGTGTCGGGCAAAGGATAATATAAATTTGACGGCAAAGGATAACATAAATGTAACGGCAAAGGATAATATAAATGTGAAAAAAATAAATATTCTTTAATTCCCTGTATATCCTTGGCCGTCAGCTTTAGCTGACGGAGATTGAAATAAAAAAAGGAAGCCGGGCTTTAGCCCTTTATCCTTTCAAATCCATAAATGTACTGTTTGACTGCAGAATGACTATTGCCGGCTCAGGTATTTTTCCGCTTCCTTAAATTGTTCAAATTTACCAAGATCCATCCATATATCTGAAGTATCGATATAACCGAATATATTATTGTTTTCAGCGAGCCGGAGGTATAATGAAATCAATGAAAAGGGGCCTGATTCGGTGATCATGTTGAAAATGGAAGGATCTATGATCTGGATGCCGCTAAAAGCAAATGTCTGTTTCACTGTTGATTCGCGAACTGCAATTTCCTCATTTGTCTTGATATTTTTCCAGCCGGTCAGGATCATTTTATCATTAAAGATCAGGTATCGTGACGATTTCCGCTTCCTTACGGCAAGCGTAGCCAGACCTCCCGATTCATTATGATATGTCAGAAGTTCCTGTAAATCAATGTTACTCAATATATCTACATTGTAAACAAGGAATGGACCGCTTCCGGATAAAAGTGACGCTGCCTTTTTAATTCCTCCGCCGGTATCAAGCAATTGATGACGCTCGTCGGAAATAGTTATACCTAATCCGAAGTTGTTATTCAAATAAAGATATTCAATTATTTGATCTGCAAAATGATGTATATTTACAACAATCTCATTACAACCGACGCTTGCCACCTTCTCTATAGCCCTTTGAAGCAATGTTTTCCCTGCTATTTCGACCAATGCTTTTGGCTTGTCTTTTGTCAACGGTAGAAGTCTTGTACCGAGTCCGGCAGCCAGTATCATTGCTTTCATAAGTTATTATCCTATTGTGTGTTAAATTGAAGCTAATGATTTGTTTTTAGTTAGTCAAATGATCAGGCTCATTTTGCGTTATGATCAATCGCTTTGGGTTTACAAACCTGTTTTTCTTTCCTTGCCTGACGACCGCATTTTTTGCATTCATATTTTGCATCTTCCGGTTTTTTATAATGTTTTTTCTGACAACGCGTTTTAGCCATAACTTACAGATTTTGAAGTTCGTTGTGGTGAAGGACCACATTAATTAAGTATTTTGCTCTCAAATGCGAAGCCATTCTTTCCGCTGAATAAACCGAACGGTGCTGACCTCCGGTACAGCCAAAACTGACCATCAAATGAGTGAAATTCCGTTCTGTATATTTTTCAACTGAGCGATCAACCAAAACGAAAACATGATTCAGGAAGATTTCTGCTTCTCCGTCTTTCTCAATGAAATCAATTACTGCTTTATCTTTTCCGTTAAGTGATTTATATTCTTCGTATTTACCGGGGTTATTTAAAGCCCTGCAATCAAACACAAATCCGCCTCCGTTTCCTGAAGAGTCTGCCGGAATGCCTTTTTTATAGGAAAAGCTTGTTATGAGTACAGTCAGGTTAGTTTCCTGAGGAGCAATTTTCTGTAAATGTTCAGATAGAGGGAGAGATTTGAGTACCCTGATCAATTCAGGCATTTCCTTAGGAAATTCCGCTTTATTCAGCACAATTTTCAGATTTTCGAGTGCGAAGGGGATGCTTTTCAGAAAGTGTTCCTTCTTCTCATAAAATCCCCGGAATCCGTAAGCCCCCATTGCCTGCATAATCCGAATCAGAACAAAGCCGTAAAAGTGTTTCATGAACGTTTTACTGTCAACTTTCTGAATCTTATTCAGTTCATCCAGATATACTTCAATCAGCTCTTCCCTCACATCCTGCGGGATATCGGCTTTCCCGTCAAAAAGAAGCGATGCAAGGTCATATTGAAGCGGCCCCTGCCTTCCTCCCTGATAATCTATAAACCACGGTTCACCGTCCTTTATCATGATATTGCGGCTCTGAAAATCGCGGAACATGAAGAAACTGCTGTCAGTATTCAGCAAATGATCAGTAAAGGTTTCAAAATCATCTTCCAGAAGTTGTTCATTAAAAGGGACTTTTGCCAGTTTCAGAAAGTAATACTTAAAGTAATTCAAATCCCACATCATCGACTGCCTGTCGAAATATTTCCTGGGATAACAGAAATCATAATTGATGTTTTTACCGGCAATGATTTGAATTTTAGGTAATTCTCTTACCACTTTCCGGTAAAAACCGACTATTTTTTGCGAAAAACCTTCTGTTGTCCTTGTATCGCTCAGGAACTGGAAAAGTGTCAGGTCACCAAGATCTTCCTGGAGATAGATACCTTTTGAAAGCTCGTGATTGTATATTTCCGGCACACTGATACCGGCCTGCCTGAGCTTTCCTGAAAATTCAATGAATGCTCTGTTTTCCTTCTCATCTTCATTCCATGTTCCTACTGCCTGGTAATGATAGCTTTTCAGACGAATATACTCACGATAAGATCCCGAAGGGGATAATATTTCATCCTGAACGACCTCTTCGCTAAATCTTTTCCTGTACAAATCAATGATTTCTCTGTGATTCTTTTTATTCAAAATTGTTCGGGTATAATTAATTATTATGCAAATATAAATCCGCTTATTTAATTGAGACTAAAATTTGAGCTTAAAATCGGATTCTCTGACAAAATGACTTTGGTAAAACATTTTTTACTTAAATTTCACCAAATTAATACTTTTATAGATGAAAATAATATTTGTGTTTATTCTGTTACTTTTCACCTCGTTTAGTGTAAAAGAAAATAAAAGTTCTGATATGAGAAATTCTGAAAAACAACGTCTTGCAGTTGTCTGGACAAGCGGTGATCCTGAAGTGGCCGAAAAGGTTTGTTTTATGTACACGGATAATGCCAAATTAAGGGGGTGGTTTGATGAAGTTGTCCTGATAGTTTGGGGCCCCTCAGCCAAACTATTGGCGGAAAATAAAATGATACAGGAAGGCATAAAAAAGATGATGGCTGACGGAGTTAAAGTAGAGGCATGTGTCACTTGTGCCAATATGTATGGGGTGGCTGATCAGCTTAAATCTTTCGGGATCGATGTTAAACCAATGGGGTCGGTACTTTCAGATTATCTTAAGGAAGGGTGGAAAGTCCTCACGTTTTAGTCAAAGATTTTTGGCTAAGGCGGTATGGTTTAGAATCTTATATCTGAAGCTTGTGCAAATATGGCTGAATGACTTTAAATGAGCAATTTTAATTATCTATAATTCAAAAACATAAAAACAATAAAGGCTGTCCAAAGATTTTGAACAGCCTTTAATTTTTAAAAATTCAATATATCTGTATGATGAATTTCCTTTTACTCAGCAATAACTTCAAATTCAAAATCGATAACTACATCACGGTGAAATTTGATTTTAGCCTTATGCGTTCCGATTTCTTTAATAGAATCTTCCTTGATCGTAATTTGCCTGCGGTCGATTTCAAATCCTTTTTCCTTCAAGGCTTCAGCGACCATAATGTTGTTTACCGATCCGAAAATCTTTCCGGTTGAGCTTGTTTTGGCTCCAATAACAATGGTAAGTTTTTTAAGAGCTTCCGCCATTTTAAGGGCTTCTTCCTTCAGCTTCTCTTCTTTATGAGCGCGCTGTTTTTGATTTTCGGCCAGAACTTTTTCTGCCGAAGGGGTGGATAATATTGCAAGTTTCTTGGGTATAAGATAATTACGTGCAAATCCGTCTTTTACGACTATGCTTTCATCTTTGCTACCCAGATTTGGCACATCCTGTATCAGAATTACTTTCATGTTCTTTCCTCCAAATTATTATTTCAACAAATCGGTAACATAAGGCAATATCGCAATCATTCGGGCACGTTTAACCGCCTGTGATACTTTTCGCTGATACTTCAGCGAAGTGCCTGTAAGACGGCGCGGGAGAATTTTTCCCTGTTCATTAAGGAATTTCTTGAGAAATTCAGGGTCCTTGTAATCCACATATTTTATTCCGTTCTTCTTGAAACGGCAATATTTTTTCTTTTTTATCTCAACCGTGGGCGGAGTGAGATATCTGATTTCGCTTGTATTACCACTTGTCATGACTTAGTCCTCCTTTTGATTTTTTACACTTAATTTCATACGTCTCTTAATACTGTAATCTATCGCATTTTTATCCAGTTTCAGTGTAATGAAACGGATGATGCGCTCGTCACGACGGTACTCGGTTTCAAGTTTGCCTATGAAAGCCGGATCAGCTTTAAATTCGAAAAGATGATAAAATCCTGTCGATTTCTTCTGGATGGGATAGGCCAGTTTTTTTAATCCCCAATGTTCTTCATGGATCAGTTCGCATTCGTTTGAAGTGATCAGATCCCTGAACTTTCCTACCGCTTCCTTTATCTGGGCCTCAGATAAAACGGGAGTTGCAATGAAAACGGTCTCGTACTGGTTCATCATACCTTTAAAAGATTTACATTAAAATTATCGTTTATAAATTGAGTGCGCAAAATTATAAACTTTTTACATTGATACAAAGATCAATTCGATTAAAATTTAATGGAATTCAAAATGTTCAATTTTCGCTGAAGCCAACTTTTGATTTGTCCTTCTTTCTTCCTATTGCTTGTTGCCTTGAATTATTCGTGTAATTAGCTTCGCTGATCTTCGATTCGACAAAAATTCGCTTTAATGGTATAAAACAAAAAGAGCCGGCCTTACCAGGACCTGCTCCTCTAATGTTTAGTTAGAACACTAAGATGTAGTTTTAGTAAAAGTCCAATAAATATCTAAAATGTCCCTAAATTAACTGAAGGCTAAAATAGCAATTTTTATTAAAAATTGTTAATGATTGTTGGTCAATATTACTAAAATATTAAAAAAATTTTTCTTTATTTTAATATATCACAGATATTCAGTTTATTATGCAAATCAAATTTTATACAACTTTTAATATATTGTTAGTCTACACTTCGCTTGTATATTTAGAATTAGTTTAAATAAAATTATTTAAATAATTGATATATAATATTATATATAAATTATAAATAAAGTATGTATTTTATGTTATTCAACTTATTTTAACAGGTAAAAATGTTAAAAACGGCATAATAAACGTCATATTTGCCTGAATAATGCTCTATTTTATTAACTTTATGTTTTAAAATCGTTAATTTTAAAAAAGAATATTATTAAAGAATTTCAAATTCAACAATGTGATAAATGAAGGCTATCAGAAAAACAAAGCCGGGAAAAGGATTATGGCTTGAGGATGTTCCTGTCCCTATTCCAGGCGTGAATGAAGTGCTAATCAAAATTTCCAAATCTGCCATATGCGGAACGGATTTGCATATTTATAAATGGGATGAATGGTCACAGAAAACAATTCATACTCCTGTGACGATCGGCCATGAATATATGGGAACCGTTGTTAAGATCGGCGAAGAGGTCACTAAAATACAACCAGGGGAAAGGGTAACGGTTGAAGGACATATTGCCTGCGGGTTTTGCAGAAATTGTCGAAGGGGAAGAAAACATATCTGTGACCATACAGTTGCAATAGGTGTAAACCGTGACGGAGGCTTTGCAGAATACATTGCTGTTCCCGCTGAGAATGTACTTCATATTGATAAAAGTATTCCCGATGAGATTGTGTCTATCATGGATCCTTTGGGAAATGCAACTCATACGGCCCTCTCCTTCCCTCTTATCGGCGAAGATGTTCTGATCACAGGAGCCGGGGGGCCCATCGGCTGTATGGCTATTGCGATCTGCAAATTTGTCGGTGCAAGGAATGTTGTGGGTTCCGAACTTAGCCCTTACCGGCGTGAACTTGCACGTAAAATGGGAGCCACCCTTGTTGTTGATCCTCTCAGGGACGATATTGAATCGGCAATGAAACAAGTCGGGATGGTGGCCGGATTTGATATCGGGCTTGAATGTTCAGGTTCCCCTGAAGCTTTCGATTCGATGATCCGGCATATGTATAACGGTGGAAAGATTTCCCTGCTGGGAATTTTGCCCGATACAACAAGGATTGAATGGGACAAGGTGATTTTCAAGGGACTGACTTTAAAGGGAATATATGGCCGTGAAATGTATGAAACCTGGTATAAGATGGAGAAGATGCTCCTGTCGGGACTCGATATTTCACCTGTTATAACGCACCGGTTTCATTATACTGAATTTCAAAAAGCCTTTGAGATCATGGAAGAAGGCAATTGCGGAAAAGTGATACTTGACTGGGAAGAAATGTAATTGATAAGAGTTCTTTTATTCCTTAATTATTTAATTCTTTAATTAATTTTGCCGCTTTGAAAAGCCACTTTAGCTCAGTTGGTAGAGCAGCTCATTCGTAATGAGCAGGTCGTGGGTTCGAGTCCCATTAGTGGCTCAAATATCTCTGTATTTGGCTGTAAATCAGTATATATTCAAAAAAGGGGGCTGAATAAGGGGCTGAATGAAATAAAGATTTTAACAGATTTGATCTTATTTTCACAAAATTCATTACGACAATTTAATCCTTCTGTTACTCTATTTTCACAATTCATATACCCTCAAATTTTGTCGGAAATTTAGTCTTTTTTCCACTATCAAACTACCCCATTTGTAAAGTTGCTATTGTAAAGTAAACCGGGCCCAGGAATAACTTAACACTATTGACTCAAAATTGAATGTTTTTGAAGGCTTGTTTTTGGCTTAATATCCTTTATATCATCAGGTTTATAATTTTATCTGTACATAAAATTCTCCTCCTTGTTAACTTGCTATTGTTAAGTTTGAGGATGGGAGCCAGCCCCTGATCTTAGACGAGTTATCAATATTCTTAAGGTAGCTTGCCCAAGGTACGACAATAGTTTTGACAACGGGCTGTTTTCACATTACTTTCTCAGTGGTTCACACTCGTTCATCTTCATCATCCATAACTTACCCATTAATGGGTTTTCCCCTTATCCTTTTCCGTTCAATAACATAGGATTTTGTAGACAGAACCGCAAGATGGTTTGCCGGCTACCCATGCAGACCGCCATGGAAGGATCTCTTCTTTTTCAGAGTCCCTTCATCTTTGGTAAAGCATGTTAAAGGACTCGATAACTGTCCTCAAATTAGGGACATACTCTGCGCAAAGGAGGGACGATGTGATATTATATTGAAGGAAGAAAATAATTCTCATCCATATTTAGCATTTACTATTGTACGGATGATGCCTTTAAAATATTATCAATATTAATTCTCTCAATAACCGTTAATTTATTTGTCACATCATCGTAACGAGGTCTATACCAATTTTTTGATTTAAAATATTTTATCCACTTTTCTGTCTTGAAAATATATCCATGATCTGCAAAGATTTCATTCCGCATAATATCCAGTTCATTTTGACTATTTTCTTTTAATTCAAATAAATCAACAATTCTTAAAGAAGTTTGAGGATATAATCTGCCTTTTGATGGTTCAGACAATTCAACATTATAAAATCCCTGGCCGTTAATTACATAATAGGAATACTCAATTTTATAAACTTTTTCCTTTGAACCATCTGGATTGATTTTTACTTCTTCTTTCACTCTAAGTAAAGAATCTACTTCTTCCTCTTTGGCCTCAAGCAAAGAATCATTAATCATATTTAATTCACATCGTAATCCTCCGTCGGCATCTAAAGCATTAGAACCAATACCTGCTGAATTATTTAACTTGCCATCATCTGAGAAGGACAAAATAAAATAACTAGAAGTATAACCTCCCGGAGTTCCCATTACCTCAACTATTGCTATTGTACTTTTTTCTTTTTCAAATAATGTATCAGATCTTACCCCATTTATGTATTCGTTGTCTTTAAGGTCAATGTCCTTACCAAATACTCTTTGGCATAAATCCATAGGTATATCATTTTTTTCACCCTTCTTAATATTATTGAAGTAGGATTTGAACTCATTAAAATCAGTTTCTGAATTCACTTGTGAAAAGGAATTTAATGACATAATAAAAAATGTCATAAAAAATATAATTTTTGTCCTCATCTTAAACTATTCAACATTAATCACTTAACTAAATTAATTCGCTCTTTTTATCAATTAGTTTTTTATTCTTTAATATTTTAATAAGGTGCAGGATTAAATATAGTTCCAAAATCATCACTCCACGGGGAACGCGGTGTTGCATCCTTATTGTATTCTACTCTCATTTTACCATACCCCTTCTTCTCAAGTTTATCAGTATATCTAAAGGGATGACCAATTATCCATTTTGAATTTGTTTTTAAATATCTTGGAGCAACTTGTTTTCCACTTCCTGGGGCATCGATTACTTCAAAAGAATAAACATTACCGTTCTTATCTATCTTCAATTTGCCGGTAGCAACCATAACATGAGTAGCAATAACAGCATTATCAAAAACTAAATCACCCTCTTTCAATTGATTAAAATCGGAATGTAACAAAGCTAATCCATATGTTTGGGCAGTTTCGAAAGCTTTTAATTGTGGATCTGCTCCATCCGGCAAAGGGAGCATCCTTGTATCAGGATCCGCATTAAATGATATTTTTGATAAACCTGAGCAATCAATACCGACAGACATTCCTTTTGGTACATACAAATTATTTATTGAGTAAATCTGTTTCTTAGATACAAAAAAATCATAGCGATTTTTGGGATATACTATACCTTGCATATTCCAACTTGCATATGCCATTTCACCCACCAACCGGCCAGTCATTGCATTTACTAAATGGCCTCCTATATCAAATGGATTTTTGCCTCCCCATTCATACCATGTACCCATGTAAGATCTTGCGGCATTTGTAACATCCCAGGGAAAATTGCCATCAGGGTCAACAAAACGAATTGGATTATTTAAGGAAAAAGCATAAGGGGTCATGAAAATAGAGTTTTCTGAAAGTTGATCTAAAACAAACCATCTCCCAATCATTGGGTCATAAAACCTTGCCCCGTAATCATATTCATCCAAGGGCTGTTGAGCTCAATACATCATCCTGCTTTTCTTTGCCGTTATACAGGTATTTGTTGGTTCCGGCAGGTGAAAATGGGCGAATGTGCTTCCAAAAGGATAGTATTCTGCAACCTGTGTGGTTGTTGTTACCTCCGTTTGGCTGAAAGGTTACCCTTGTGTTTCCGAGATGATCTTTCAAATGATACTCATAAACGTAAACACTTGAGGTTTTATTGACCAGACCTTCTTCAAAGAGGATATAGTTTAAGACTTTATCGTTCTTGTAAACCATATTTCCGTAATAGTACTGGTAAGTGTTGTCTTTCATCTTCTTGGCCAGTTTTTAATACCTGCTAGCTTGGAGTAAAAAAATATAAGCAATATTATCCGAACTCTTTGCAATTGTTTTAGGCAAATTTAAAATATTGTACGTAAGGTCATTCCCCTTAATCCGTCGGTTAGGGTGTTTCCGTTCTGGTCATAAGTATAGCTCGTCCCGCTATTAATATTGGAAAGCTGGTTGGATTATTATTTAAAGATTTGTTATACTATCTATCTAGAACGAAAATACAATCATCTCCAATTAGTTTTACTTTCCCTCTAATCTTTAATTTAAAATTTATTTCTTGTCGTAAATATAAATCACCACCTTTTATGTTCTTTGAGCCAATTAATTCAAGCGTCTTTCCATTTGGCAATAATCTCCATTTACCTTGTCCTTGAAATAACCCTCCTCTTTCTGTATATAAAAAAGTGCTATCTTTAAATAAAATTGTAGTATTTCCTACCATTGCTCCTTTATGACAAACATATCTTGAGTTATATAGACGCGATAAAGTTTTATCTAAAGAGGCACATCCTGAAAGAAGAGAAAAAAGCCAATAAAGTAATAATACTCTTTTCATTCTATTTGTATATTGGATTATAAGGTAGTCTATAACTTTTATAAGGTGCATCATAGAGTAGATTGAACCTGCCTGTAGCATGGAATTCGATTAACGCCTGAGTTGAATTTACATTCAATGGACCACTTGGTAGATTACTATAAAGAAATTTTCCAGCATGATTCGTAAGTCCTCTAACATATGCTTCGGAAAGGCCGTACATATGAGAATTATGTGTAAAAGCAAATTGACGCGTAAACGCACTAACTTCATCAGTAATATCATATAAAATTCCGGGACTACCTGTAGACTGAAAATCTATCTGACCTTTTTCAAATTGATATCCATGTACTAATTCATGCGCCAAACCTCCAACTCTTAAATAGGATTGAGAAACATTTATGTTAATAATACGATTCCCCTGCTCCTCGATATATGTACTAAAAGCTCGCAGTGTGCTGATGGTGATTTGCAATCGCCATCTTGTTAACACAGGATTTTCAATCCCGTTTCCTTCCTTCATCTTTTAATTTCTGCTTATATCTAAATGCTTTACGGAAAATTTCTCAACCCAATATTACATAAATTTTTTTAACTTCCAATATCAAAAAACTCATTTCGTTCCCAGTTATTAGCCATATCCTGAAGAGCAGGTGTCTCAAATGATTTTTGCTTTTTCAAAGCAAGACATGAGTCGCAGACTCGCGCCAGCGGGGGGGGGCAGTCATTTATTTTAGATAAAACATATTTATAATTTCTTTCTTTTTGTATTAGTTCAAGAATTTGTGATTTTTTCTCTTTGTAGAAATTAAAACAAAACACTGTATCTTTTGAAATAAATTTGATTCGATCACTCTCAGATTTAAAAGAAAATTCGATAACATCTTTTAATACAACCCAATTAAAATTACAAGTAACATTTTTAAAAAAAATTAATCTTGCCAAAGCTATTTGAATAAAAAATTATTTTGGGGCATGCTGCATATGATATTGATTGCGAATCACTAATCTCTTGACAAATTAGCCAAGTACCTAAAAAGGATTCTCCAGTTTCGTTTATTTCCAAATCTCTATTTTCTATTTCATCAATTTTATTCATATTTTCTAACTGAAAAAATGAAATAACGATTAATCCAATTAAATATAGTTGTAGTTGCATTTGTTTAACTTTTTTAATTTTTTATTCCGTATGTTCTACATCTTCTCCATCCTTTTTATCTTTAGCTCTTTTGGGCTTATGTATTTGGTCTCTGGCTTTATTTTCATTATCTATTGCATCTCCAGTATCACTTTTTACAATATAAGGAATTGCATGACCCAACAATTCATGCAATAAGATATCCATTGAGTCATATTTTAAGGGATTTCCATTTGTATCTTTAAGCCCTTCTAAGGGATTTCCTGAAATAATAACATCAGCTTCTTTTCCAACTATTTCTTTATTTAATTTTAAAACGCTCTTAACTGTTACCCCTCCACCAGCGTCACTATTACACTCTTGTATTTCCTGTATCATCATAATAACCGAAAGAAATATTTATTTTACATTTAGATATCAATAGCTTCAATTAATCTATCCCTATAATAAGCAGAATATTTTGAATCATCACCTGAAGATTTCGATAGGAACAGTTTTCCTGAATTGTCAAATGCGAATGTGCCTAATGCAGTACTATTTATCATTTTTAATATTTCTTTTCTGTCGTTGATATTTGGCGCAATAATTTCTTTCCATTTGATCAATATACTTTAAAGGATTATTGCAACATAAGCAAATGGTGATAACTGAAAATACTTATCAGCCTTGGGATCTAACGTCATCCACCTCCCGATCTGCGGATCATAGAATCTTCTCCCTAATCATATTCATCCAGTGCAGTGGAGCTTAAGACCTCATTTGTTTTTACCTTCGTTGTAAAGATATTTGTTAATTCTCTGCAGGGGAAAGAGGTGAATAAGTACTTCCAAAGGGATAGTATTCCGCAACTTGTGTCGTGGTGGTTGAACCACCGTTAGGCTGAAATGCAACACGGGTATTGCCAAGATGGTCTTTCAGATGGTATTCATAAACGTAAACACCTGAGGTTTTATTTACCAGCCCTTCTTCAAAGAGGATATATTTAGACTTTGTCGTTCTTTAAACATTTTCAGATAATAAATATCTTTTGCTTTTCAAAATTATTAAAACTATTTGAATCACTTGATATTTTATAATAATGCCTGTTATTAATGAATAAATCAATTTGTTTTCCTTTTATTACAATTTTAGATATTAAAAAGGGATCCAATTCTTTGGTATCTTTTTCCATAGTCTCCTTTGTAGAATCGTTATAAAAAACAAAAAGATATTTATCTGTACCAAGAGCGCCAGCTTCTATTTTTCCTCCCAATCTTTCAACCCTTGATATGATTGAAATAAATAAACTATTATTATCTAAACGGTTACTTACCCTTTAATTCAATAATATTTCTGGTATCATTAAATCCATCATATTTATAAATAAATTTACCATCACTATAAAATCGGAAACATTCAGCCACCCATGCCCCAATCAGTGGACTATTAATCTGCCATAAACCGACGAGAACAGATTTAGAAATAATTCCCTCTTTTTCTATTTTATTATCTTGTGCGACAGATTTGAAAATGGTTAATGAAATCAATAAAATACCAACTATTATTACTTTTTTCATTACTTTAATATTTTTTGAAGTATCAATAAAGTTGCAGGGATATCAGTTCGTGCTGTGGGAATAGATTTAGGCGTAATAGTTGGACTAAGAGTGAAAAATACTAAATTCCCTACAGAACTTTGACCAAAAATAGATGAAGGATTACCTTGTTCATAAATTGGTAAGAAACGATTATTTGCCCCAACGTTTGCAATTTCGCCTTTATCTAAGTTACTTCCAACTGAAAAACTTGCCATATGTCCATGAGAACTTCCTTTTAATCCCACAAGTCCTAAACCACCGGAAAGCGACGCATTTTGAGCTAATGATTTATCATTATTATTGATAAATAAAGATGATTCTTCCATCTGAGAAATCATACTATTAGCCATGCCGGTAATATTAAGAAGGCCTGTAGAATTATCGGTAGCAGAAGCAATAGCACTTAAGATATTTTGAGTACCGTAATTACAATATGAAGCATCCTCAGTTGGCATTAAAGCTGGGTTAGATAAGTTTAAATTTTGTTGTTCTTGAATTAAAGTGGTTAAATTTACTGTGTTACTTTCCTGTAAAAAAGGCACACCACGATTTGCCTGAGACTCATTAAATCCGGTAAATTCATAATGCTTGTTGACACCTTTCCCCTTCATTTTATACTGTGCTGTTGATCCATCTTCAACATGTCTTTTCTTTTTATTATTTCTATTTTGATCATCCTCATCCTCGAAATCGCTAAAATTCATCCCATCTGGATCAATAAATATAAAAGGATTATTTGCACAATAGATATAAGTGAAATATTTACTAATTTTCAGCCATTGGATCAATAGTTTGCCATCTCCCAATCTTCGGATCATAAAACCTTGCCCCGTAATCATATTCATCCAAAGCTGTGCTGCTCAAGACATCATCCTGCTTTTCCTTGCCGTTGTAAAGGTATTTGTTGGTCCCGGCAGGTGAAAGTGGCGAATAGGTACTGCCAAAGGGATAATATTCTGCAACCTGTGTGGTTGTTGTTGAACCTCCGTTTGGCTGGAAGGTTACCCTTGTATTGCCAAGATGATCTTTCAGATGGTATTCATAAACATAAACACCGGAGGTTTTATTTACAAGCCCTTCTTCAAAGAGAATATAGTTTAAAGACTTGTCATTCTTGTAAACCATATTCCCGCAATAATACTGGTAGGTATTGTCTTTCATCTTCTTGGCCAGTTTTTCACCTGCTGCGGAGTAAATATAGGCAATATTATCCGAACTCTTTGCAATTGTTTTAGGCAAATTTAAAATATTGTACGTTAAGGTCATTCCCCTTAAACCGTCTGTTGTCGTGTTTCCGTTCTGATCATACACATAGCTTGTTCCTCCATTGATATTTAAGAGTTGGTTAGAAATTTGGCTTGAGCTATAATTGTAAGTATAGTTTGCCAGGTTATTCCCGTTCAGGTCGGTTCTGATAAGCGTCTTTATATTCCCATTCTTATCGTAAGTTAACGATTTCTCCTCGTATTTGCCGTTGTTCTGCCAACTGCCTGAATAATATCTGTAATCCCCAAGTGTAAGGCGGTTAATCCCGTCATAGGTAAACCTGTAACCCTGACGGCTTTTTTGCGTCGAATTCCAGACCATACCGGATATATTCCCGTTGTACTGAACGTCTGTGCTGGCCGTCAAGCCTGATTCGTAGGTTTGATACAATAGCCTTTCTCCAAAAAGATCTGCAGAAAGATTGTCCGGATTATTTATTGCCGTTAACCAGCCTCTTATATTATACGTGTAATCCACATTCTGCAGGTAATCATAAGGTGCCTTTTTATGCAGCTTTTTGGTCACAAGCTGACCTGTCTCGTTGTAGACATTCTCGGCTGTTGTTACCCTGCTGTCCCCACTAATCTCCTGTTCAACCTTGGTCAGCCTTCCTACCTGGTCATAGGTAAAATACTCGTTAACCGTCGAGGTAACGCTGTTAAAAGTCTGAACAATTTCCGTTCGGGTTGCCCTTCCCGTAAAATCATACAGACTGGCAAGTGTTTCAACTCCACCTGATGATCCGTCATAAAGCGTCCTTCTTGCCTGGATCACCCGGTAACGGTCATCGTAGTAATTGGCCTGGTAAAGCCATTTGGCCGAAGCGGTAAATTCATTGCCATCCAGGACTTTCATCTTTATTCCCGTAACCTGTCCTTTCACGTTGTCAAGATAATGGGTGTTGCCGCTATTGTCCGAGTAGGTATCGATATCATAAGAACTGTTATAGCTTACAGCCGAACAACCGGTTATGCTGCTAAAGCCATAGTTATCGTAGTAGGTGATGGTAAGGATATTGGTCTCTGCAACTGTCAGCCCTGCAAGGTAGCTGTTGTTTAAAGTATAGCCGATGTTCCCGCTTGACTGTGTCGACTCACACATTGTTCCCGGGGTGGGGTTTTTAAATGCATTTCTCAGTTGGGCCGCTGTCAGCGCTGTTGAGATTAACCCGGTTATTACCGGCCTGTTAAGGGTGTCGTACTTGGTGAAAAGCCATTTACCCGCTGCTCGTGCTACGCCATCCTGGGTCATGACAAGACGGTCCCGACGGTCGTAAACCATAGAGATTGAGTCTGCACCCGGAAGTTTTTTAACAATCATGCGATTCAGCCCGTCGTAGCGATATTGGTAACAAAGCTGGCTCAGTTCAGTTGATGTAACCGATCCGTCATCGGTTGCCTTGGGAGGAAAGACATAGCGTAACTGGTCATATTCATCGTAGACATAGTAGGTGGAAAGCTTCATCGTGTCCCTAAAGGCCCTTTTCAGTACGACCTTCCCGTGCTTGTCTTTGAACTCTTCGGTTTTACTGGAAGTACCTGAAGACTTGTTGTTATTCTCATCCCAGATGGTGGTCTTAAATAGCGTCTTTATATCATAGTATCCCCCATCCGTAAGCGAATTGTTTAAAACTTTCCAGAGCCTCACTTCGTTTGATGAAACATTAAAACCATACTCCATCTTAACCGAATGATCTGAAGAAGGTGTACTACTCGGCTGCCATGTCGCTCCCGGGGCTCCCTGTTTCATCACACGGTTAAGCGGCGAAAGCTCAAACTCGGTCTTGGCGTAGGCTTTCGAACCGTCTGTGCCGCCGTAGATGCCCGTGTAGTAACTGCTCTGCCCTGAAACAGGATCAGTCACAAATGCCCCGTTGCTGGTTCCAGTTATCGCATAGGGGAGGTATTTCTTATCCTCCCGTCCGAAGACATCATAAACGATTGGGGTGACAATATCCTTGTTCGAAGGCGAGGCCTGCCACTGAACGGTCTGACAAGGCCTGCCAAGCCCGTCTAAGTACTGGATGATCTCGATCATAGCCCCGGCATCACCCGTGTTGGTCTGGGGAATAAGGGTATGAATATAATTCTTTTGTATTGTTG
Source organism: uncultured Bacteroidia bacterium (assembly GCA_963810555.1). Classification (GTDB taxonomy): domain Bacteria; phylum Bacteroidota; class Bacteroidia; order Bacteroidales; family Prolixibacteraceae. Next base: position 117,398 of record CAWENX010000007.1, read on the forward strand.
CCGAAGCTCTGGGCACCACGTCAGTGGCTTTACAATGCGGAATGAAAGCAAGAAAGGAAAGAAAAGTTCCTACTGGTATATATTTATAAATCTTTTTCATAGCGAGGTTAATTAAGATATTTATTACTGATTTGTCTGCGTTAACTCAACCTTTTGCTGGGTAAAAACTGCTTTGCCCCCTTCAGCCGGCATACTTTTGTATACCAGTGAAAGCGACACCTTTTCAGTCAAGGGATTTATATTCCCGATGGACGCGTTTATCTTTCCGTCCTGAACAGTAAAAACTGCCCCTGATTTTTGCGCTTCACCCTGTGTGATGAAAACAATCCGCTGTTCCTTCTTTTCACCGGGCTGTAAGGTCTTTTTTGAAATAACTGCCTTGACCTGGTAAGGCACTCCCTGTGCAGGCACCGGGATCACAGCCGAAGCTGTGACTAATCCGGCGCCTGTGGGACTATTCTGATCATTGGGCTTATACTGTAACGTTCCCTGTACAGCCTCCTGTCCAAGTACATTTCCTGACACGCAGAAAAGTATTGTGATCATCATTAAATATTGAAGTGTTCTCATATCTGTTAATTCTTAATTTTAATTCTTAATTCATAATTCGTAATTAATTTAGTATCCCCGATCTTAACCATGAAGGCTGCTGACTGAGAAATTTCATCGGAAGAAATAATCACATAGGCATAATCTATGTCCTGCGGGAAATAGGTAGCCCAGAAGGTTACCTGGTGTGTCTGCTCATCATAAGAGAAATCAAGCCAGTCGCTTTCTCCATAATACCAGACATAAACATTTACCGGGCTTACATCACAATTGGTGGAAGCGACATCGATGTAACTATTCGAATACAGATTCCATTGTGAGTAAGGTATGGCAAAATAGAACTCCACAGGATTTTGTGTGAGGGGATTTGAATAGTACCCGGAAGTGAAATTTGAGCTGTTTACTGAAATCGTGTAATCACATCCTCCCCCCGAGTTACAGTGATATATTTGTGGGCTTGTCCCGAGGTTACCGTAATAGTTCCTTCTCTGGAGGAGTCATAGCTATAAGCACAAGTAATTGTGAAACTTCCATTAGGTGATCCGCTTGATGGATTAACCGTAAGCCATGTCCTGTTGGAGCTGACAGTCCAGGAAGAAAGACTTGATAATTAACCTACCTTGCTGACCCCCTTGATAATCAAACTCTTTTTCATATAATGTAAGGGAAATACTATTATCCTGAGTAACGGTTAATGTTTGTAGTTAATGCTCCCGAAGTAACCTGAACAGTGGCATTTCTGCATCCCTCCTTAATTCTGTGAACATATAACAGTTAACGTATCATTATAAGTTCCGCTGGTAGGGCTCACTGTAAGCCATGTCTGATTCGAACTGGCCGTCCACGCCAGGTTGCTTTTCACAACAACATATTCTGTTCCACCTGTATAACTGAAGGATTTGCTGTGCAGGGAAATAGTCAGGTAAGGCTCGGAGCCATAGTTGTACCTGTAAGATCCTGTTACCTTGCTGTTATTGTCCAGTACATTTTTCAGCCTTCCGAATCCATTCGTATTCATACCATGTGGTAATGCCATTGGGATCTGTCGTGAAAGGTTATCCCTACGAGCGGTTTGTATGTATAAGTTGTGACCATTGCCGGAGGAGTGGTTGTGCGTATCTCATTCAGTTTGGTAATGAGGGTTGAGTTATTTTAATTGCCGTTCATCGCTGTTAATTCCACTTTCTAATAAACGTATTGCCCCCGCTTACAATGTCCCCGCTTCCATTAAACGATGCATTTGCAAATACTCTAAAACCAAATACTGGTCGCTATATCCCCATATATAACATGAGTGTATCCCATCTTTGGAGATGGCTTCAAGGGGATTGCCGTTTAATGCAATATTTCAGAATCTCATTTCTTTTTTTGTATCCACCATTCGGCGCAACAAGTTCGTAATCTTTAGACGGCAATATCAGTGAATCAGAAGGGGATCCCTTGTCATAACCCTTGTAAAAAAGCAGATGACCTGATTTTGTTATTTGGCCGGCCTGGTTGACGTCATGAACCGTAGTGGAATCTTTTGTAACCGGGGCATAGATATTTTTGGTTATCATCTTGGTAATAAACTGGGGAATGGTGCCGTATAATCATAGGGGTGCTTGAAATAACTGTAAGTCGTATTGCCGTTGCTGGCTGTGAGAGATTTATCGATTAATTCACTAATATTGTTGTAATGAGAGTTTCACAGTGTTATCACGGAATCTGTCGGAGATGAGTAGTCAAATGGTGTACTTTGTAGTCAATTCCGGTATCTTAAAAGTGAAAAGATTCACCAAAGTAAAAACCTAAATACGGGTCGTTAACAACTGAAAAGATCAGGGTACCACATTTGATAATAAATAAAAGTCCTGTTGCAGCTGGTTCGAATAGAGTTATAGGTGGAACAGCTATATTGCCGTAATCGGTCCAGCCATACAGATCGTTTTATCCCATAATCCTCTCCTGATCTTTTGTAATCCTCTTTTTCAATGAGGGCTTGTACCGGTAATTTCTGGCTATATAATCAAGCTTGTTATTGAAATATTGAGGCCGTTCAAAAAAGAATTTACCATTTTCATCCTCTTCATAAATATCATATTTGTATATCGTTTTTCCTGCTGTTGTATCAGCCGGGCAATTATAGTATTCTGTGACTTCCGGATAAACAACAGGAGGACGGCCATTGAGAAGCCTCCGGAAATTAGCTGCACTGAACTTACATCTCACGTCATTGCTTCACTACGACCAGGTTCAGGGACTGCATCCATCAATGAAGTGAAATCCCCTAATGCTGTAGCCTGGATATCTAAAGGATTATACTCCATATTATCCGTGGTATACCTGAAATCCATATAAGTAAAAACATTGGGTTCCACAACCGCTTCACCTGTTCCATACTCATAACTTTTACTATTAGCCATTACCCCGTCGGCTGAGTAACTTTTTATCTCTTTAATCTGAAACCTGAGGCTGAAACCAGACCATTTTCGCTTTTGTCAGTATGGTAATAACCATTGATAGAGTCTGTATGAGGTTGATATTGATGCCTTTCCCATGTAAAGTCAGTATGACCTCCTGTAGGATATCCAAGCGTTGTTAATAATCCGTGCTGGCCTGAGGGATCTCGCGTTCCGCTGCCAACTTGTAGTAAAGTTTTCCCGGGAGGATAGCTGTAATCCCATGGCGTAACCACAAAACACCTCCGCCCGCCCAAGGGTAGTAAACATAAAATTTAAAATTCCCTACGTGATTGTTGTCAGTATTTAATAAATTTCCCCAATGGTCAGTTGAAATATCAAACCCTGAGTTTATACTTTCATAGCTGCACCTGTAAACCTGGGGATGCTGTCTTCTCATCCCGGTCCGAAATTTCAAGTGAATCAAGTGTCATGAGCGGAAATATGATCGGTTTCCCCCCCAGCTTGAAGCAAAACGCTGGCAGATACTCAGACCTATAAATTTATTGCAACCGGCAATCAATGTCAACATAATTGTGAAGTTTTACACGGTGGAATTATCATAATAAGAGAAATTAAGATAATCAGTGCCATAGTGAATTTGGTCAAGAAGCAGCATATTAGCAAACATCGGACTATACACGTGGTCTACAGCAGTGGTGTGGTCATAATTCCAACCTCTGTAACTATCCCATTCAGGATAATAATTTCCCCCGAACAAATGTTATCTCCGGTTCATAACCTGCCGACTGGCCATATATTCTCTGTGAATAGGAAAAAGTAATTGGCTGATTACTGTTTGGAAGGTCAATCTGAGTTAACAGCCAGGAAACATATCTGGATGCATAAGGACTATCACAACCTGCGTTCATATAGTCTCCGTTGGAAAAAGTATATTTAATCCCATTCTCATCTGTAATCTCAAAACCGGTGATATTACCGCTGTCAAATAAGGGAAGGATTTTAAGAGGCCTTCCGTTTGAAACATAAGTATGGTAATCACCATCTTCATATTCAATTAAAAAGTCAAAAGTGGAACCATCGGGTAAAATGGCCGAAAAATTGTCTGGAGCATAATTTATATGAAACAGAGCCGTATGAAAACCGTCATAAACAGGTGTATTATAAGGAAAAGGTGTTATAAAATCTTCAGGTGATTCAATCTCAAAGTTATTTTCTTCATCCGGTCCGTAATTGATTCTTCTTGATATGGTGCTGCTCACAGACAATCCCCATCCATGTCCGTACACATCATAGTTGTACCCGGGTTTCAGGGGAGCGGGAAAATAATTAAGCGAAACAGGCAATTTATACCCGTGATGGTTGATCTCAAACAGAGGGATGGATATACTGGGCACCCCCGTCTGATAGTTGATTGAATATTCCCCGTACTGCTTAAAGGCTTCAGCCTGGGGAGAGGTTGGAGCAGAGGGGATGATTGTTTCGGAAGTAACCTGTCCGAAAGAATAATTTAAGATTCCAAGCAGTGGAATTAACAGAATTAGTTTTTTCATATTCATAGAATTTAATCAGATTAGATTTTTCTTTTTCTAAGTTATAATGCAAAACAAGGCCAAAAACCAAAGTGTCAAAAAACTTAGGGAACGGTAAGGTTTTATGGGTGAACGGTATCAAATTCTGGGTGAACGGTCATTTTTGATTTTCCGTTTTTTGGATTCTGTTGAACATAAAAGGACTCAAAAACGCGTGAAAAGTTGTTTTTGGATGAAAAAGTGAGTGAATTTATTTTGTTGAATTTAGAAGTTGTGCAGAGAAATGATTTCTTTAAAAAAGAGTAAATTTTTTTATTTGGCTTTCAAGCCTCGCTCCTTTACCGGCAAAAATTATAAAGAATTGAAAACCGGTCCGAATAGATGCCAGAAAGGTTTACTGTTTTCAATTATTAGAATATTAACAGTCTGAATTACAGAATTGTATATGATTTCTTAGTACCCTTTTGTAAAGTTCCTATTGTAAAGTTTATCCTGGCTAGTCAGGAGGATATCAGCTGAGCGTCTAGAAATCCTGCCGTTTTTAAAGTTTTCTCGGATAAAGTACGGTAGAGAGTCAGTATCTTTAAAGCTCTCCGACCTATCCCGAACCCACTTTATAAAGCCCTCAGGAACGTTTTTTACAAGGTTTCTACTTTGAAGAGTAATTGCTTCTCCTTTAAGAAATGAATTAACAGATCGCTCCATTTCGTCCTCGGATAAAAGAATGGGCACAGCGCGGCATTGGCATCTTATATGCCATCCTGAAAAAAAGAAACGTTTTCGGGTACCGACCTTTCAAAAAGTCACACATATCAGCCTGGGAATGGTTTTGAGAGGGACAGATATCAAAACCCACAACAAAGGGATTTATGTTCCATCTGTGGTGATCAGCCATTCTATATGCTATCATTGGCTGAGTGTTTGCCAGTCTGCGGGCGTTTTGAAAAGAGGATCTGTAAACTTTTTCTCCGGAATAGAATGTTTTGGCCTGCATTGAATATTCAAGCCGGCTAGTATCTTTATTTCTTATTCTTTTAAAAAATCTTTCCGGATGAGTGAGGTATTTGAGTAAAATTTCCTCAGTTTCATTAAATGCCTTCCCTTGAATGATACCATTGGAGAATAGCTCTTCCATCATTTGTTTGTTCTGACAGGTAAGCTCCCTGACTTTAACTGAAAGATTAATGCCGGCAGTGTTTCCTGTCATGAATGCGTCAACAACTGCTGAACTTCTTGGAGCGGCCAAAATATCATCAAGCTTGAAAATAAACTTTTGTGATCCCCGGCACTGTTTAGTAAATGAAAATTTGAAAACTGACTCTCCTTCACCTATTGCCCTATTAAAGAGCTTCAATAAAGGTACGTTTACCTCAATATCTCGAACTTATTGAGAATATGAATTAATAATTCGTCGTTTTTCTTTTCTGCAATGTTCCAGGCAAGGACGGAATCTCTTTTCAACAAAAGCTCAAGGTCACGGGAAAATTTTATAAGGCGCTCGTCAAATTGTCTTTCAAGTCTTTGGTTCCGGGACCAGGTATTATCGAATCCTGAATGACGGTTTGAATAGGAAAAGTTCTGAGACAATTTGGCAAAGTCATGAATCAAAACTTCATATAAAGCTTTTACCTCCTTGTTTAAAAGGTGAATATCAGTCATTAACTGATTGTCGTAGCTGTCAGGTATTTTATTCATAGATCAAGTTTAATTGAAAAAACACTATGAGAAATTGGTTTTACAGGGTCTGATACTGTAAATTACGCTGGAAGTATCTTTAGTAGCCCAGCTCTCAATATCTTCATCAGTCTGGTCTTGGGGTTTATTACAACAATACTGTCTTACTCCCAGAATACTCTTTTCTTCACCTCCTGTAACCAGTTTCCTTTCAGTTCCAGGTCCATAAGAAAATATTATTGAGGATTAGAAATATTTAATACAATTAACATTTACGCAAGTCCTGCCTTCTTCATTTCTATAAAGGTAACGCTTGTCGATATGAATTGAAGGAAGAGAATATTGCTTTGCAAACTCCGCAAATGAATTTATATAATCAGCCATTTCAGATAAAATATTGGTAAGCTTTCTGCTGATTTTCGGTCTCAATTGCTGCAGTAAAATGTTCCTTTATCGTATTCATTCCGGATGGGCCAATAAAGGCTCTATCATCTTTAATTTCGATTAAATCTGCAATATGAATATTAAAATCAAATGAGTTATTGATCCAGACCTCATTCCTTACCAGGTGATCTTTTATTCGTTGAATAATAACCGCGAAACGCTTGACCAAAGGTTCTGTGTCCTTCCTGATTGTATCTTTGATCGATGGAGAGGAAATACCAGGTTTCTGATAGTCCGCTTCAATGTTCTGGTCCAGTACGGCTTTTATTACCCCTATTCCCTCATACATTGCCCCCCCGGAATAATTCTGTTGTGGCTTTTATGCCGGCTTCTTTACAAAGAGCAATAAAAGATTCATCAATTAATTTGGTAGTTGGTGCAAGAGTATGCAATACCCGGTTCACCGTTTTTTCATGATACAGCAGTACTTTTTTTCCATGATTGTGATTTTGATTAGTGGCCATATGTCCATTTATAATTAAAAAATTGAGAGTACCATTGATATGTAAAAGGTTCATCATATGATATAATCCTCCTCAATTTCAAGCGACTCTTTTTCAAATGCAAAATCTAATAACGAGCTGCCCGGTATTCATGGTCCTCTGATTCAAATTGAAGGTCGAGTCCCTTTTGATGGCAGTACATCTGGCAGATTTTCTTTGCTTCCTGAATGCCTTCTTTCCACCAGGGTAAAATACCTTTTGATCCGCGGCACAGTCCTAACATGTTGGATATTTGTGAAGGTTCAACTTTTAAACAGCTTGAAATCTCCTTACGAAAACCTGATCTGAGGATCCTGCTCGATTCAAAGAAAAGAGGGTCAATAAAAGTACTGTGCATGTAATGAATTCACGCCGGTAATCCAAACTCTAGGGTCCATCAATTTGAACTCTTCTGGCCATAGAGGACGGTGGAAGGTATAAAAGTCATTAACCATTGAAAGGGGCAACTGCAAGTCTTCTGCTTCAATGAATTTTAGTACTTTACTAAACTCCTCAGGAAAGAAATCTTCAAGGGTTTTGCCTATCTGATAGTAGTTCATTTTTCCCTCGTTCTGTCCCTGATTCAGTCCCTTATTCTCTTTCATTGTTCAATTTCAATATTTTATATTTTATTTTGAGCCATTAAGCATGGCCACGTTGTTAAAAGGATCATCATTCCCCGGTTCAATCGTTCGATCCGGATTATAGCCATTAACCTGATTTGGGTTCTCGGGTTGATAGTTATAAAATCCTGTTGTTTCTTTATTGAACCTCATTAGAAAAGTTCCGGTTCCTATGTTACGTCCCTTGGCGATTATACGTTCTGAGAACCTTTTGATTCTAAATCTTTGTAAGGCTCAGGGAACCTTTCAATCCCCATTTCTTCAGTCTCCAGATAAGTAAAATGATATCTGCAGCCTCCTCGATTTGCCCAGATCCCCTTAACCTGTTCTTGGTCGGCCGTGGACTTGATTTATCCCTGCTGAATTGCGATAAAGCAATGACAGGAATATTTAATTCTTTTGCCACATTTTTGAGCCTTCGTGTAATATCTGCAAGCTGGCTTTCATCTGATTTATGTTTTAATCCTGAACCCACCAATTGTAAATAATCAACCACGGCCAGGTTGATCGTACTAATATTTAAGCGTCTAATCGAAGAACATATCTGATCAATATTTGAACTGGATGATTCATCGAGAAAACGGGCAGATTATAAAGCTTCTTTCCTATACAAGATACTTGATTTACCTCCTCTCCCGAAAGTGGCTTATTTAGTATTTTCTTGGCCGGGATATTGGTTTCCTGGGCCAGTATTCTTGCTGTAAGCTGGCTCATACTCATTTCAAGGGAATAAACTGCAACCCGGGCGCCAAATCTTAAAACAGCATTCTTTAAGATGGTTAAAGCAAAGGAAGTCTTGCCTTGTGAGGTTTCACCGGCAATAATAATCAGGTCCGTCCTTTGAAGCCCACCAGTGAATTGATCTAATTTGACTAGTCCGGTACCAATACCGGTTAATCCCATATTTTTCTGATTTCTCTTAATTATTACTTCTATTTCTGAAATGGCATCCCCAATGGTAGATTCTTTTTGACTGCCAACATTTAGCAGCCTGATTAAATCACTTTGTAGTGATGAAAGTAGTTCATCAATGTCTGCATTATCATCGTATGCCTGAGCTCCTCTTTCAGAGGTAATCCGGATTATATCCCTTGCTATTGCCTTTTGAGCAATAATTCTTGAATGATAGTCAATGTGAGCTGCGCCGACAACTTTATTTGTCAGTTCAGTAATGTAGGCTGGTCCTCCAACTTTATCCAATTCTCCTTTGGCTTTTAATTTCCGGGTTACAAGAAGCAGATCAATTGGATTTCCTTCTATGGTTAATTCCTTGATTGCTTTAAAAATTGTCCGGTGAGAATCAAGATAAAAAGATTGTTCATTTAGTATATCACACACTGAGTAATCCTTCCCTTTCGAGCATAAGAGCTCCGAGTACAGCTTTTTCAACATCAATATCCTAGGAGGGATTTTCCCATATAGGAGGTTCGATTGATTAGTGGTTTGCATAGTATTTTTCATATAGGCTCTTGAATTGGCTCTTGTATTGGCGTTGTGCATTGATTTGTCTGATTAACGTTTGGAGAGGATTTATATACTTTGTTGAATGGAAAAGCGAGTGAATTAGCGAGGGTGGTCCTTCCAATCGTTTGATTTAGCTTTCGAGGCTTTTTTCTTCTTCCGGCCAGCTTCTGCCTCCAATAGGACTCAACAACCTTTTCCAAAGAAAGTGGGATGTTAAGGTTAGGATAATATCTTTCCTGTTTTTGAAGAAAGTTTAGATCTGAAACTAATTCTTTGTAAGCTTGATCTAATTCTTTCTAATAATTTCAAAATCTGTTTTCCACGTCTTTTCCCCCTTAGGGGGATTATAGGGGGTAATAATATTATATTCTTTATTATCTATTACTATATTATCCTCTTTAAAGTTTTCTTTAATAGGGGTATTAAAATTTTCATTAATAGGGGTTAATGTTTCCTTTAATAGGGTATTAATGTTTTCTTTAATAGGGGTATTAAAATTTTCTTTAATAGGGGTATTAACGTTTTCTTTAATCAGGGGGATAAATTTAGGCTGATTATTCTGGCTTCAACATTTTTCAACTTGCCTCTGATAATATCAATTTCAATTAGGTCATTTTTACAGAGATTCGCCAATAATCCCGATATCCTCACCCTGCTCAATTTAAATAAATCAGCCAAATATTTATTACTGGCCCTACATTCACCAGTATTTTTGGAGAGTGAAATAATCACTGATAATAGATACTTTTCTGTATTCGAAATTTCTTGTAAAAACCATATTTCTTTTGGAGTCCATATCCCTTTAAAATCATCATTCATTGCTAATAAGATTTTTTATCTTTTATTCAGTTTTGCCTTGATAAAATATCATCCATCAAGGTATTTTTCAAGTCTATCACCAATCCCGGAACGTTGGTGATTTCAGATTTATAACTGCAATCCATCATATCGTTAGTTGCACCTTCTATTGGGGTATAAGTTTCATATTGATCATAGTTAATAATTCTTATCGAGTGACCTAAAGATGGACAATCTTCAATTGGATCACGTGTTATTAATTCTTCAACGGTCAAATTGTCCAGAAAGCGCCTGACTTTACCTGTACTCCAACGCCAACGTTTAGCTAAATCTTCAGCGGAGTGATAGACTTGACCTCGGTAAAGAGTAATCAAGATTCCTCTTTTTAATCGCCTTCTTGCTTTTTGATGAGCCAGCATAATCAAGTCAATCCATGCTTGCCCTTTTGTAAATCGTTCAGCAAGCCAAAGGTCTGATTCCGCTAATTTTCGGGCTATCAAAATCCCTTTTCTCATGTCAATAAAGTTTTATCAGTTGTTCAATTAAATACGGCTTTTCCCTAAGTTTCAAATACTTCTTATAAATCTGATCCCGGGGGCCAGTGAAGTTCACATATCCACCAATTGGGTTTACTTCTGTTTTGCGGTTTTCTTCATCCTCACAAAATTCGACATGCCCGGTATCCAGGTCAATCCACAGGTATGCTACTTTTGGAATTTCTGTTTGTTTGGTATGCTCTTTCATGGATAAGGTAAAAGTTTAGGTTAAGCTGCTGGGAATTGTCGTGGTTTAATCGCTTTTTGTTTTATTAGCTTGTCAACCTCTTCCCGATCGAATAGAAGCTTTCTATCCATTTTGTACCCATTTAGCTTACCTTTAAGTACCCATCTCCTTATAGTTGAAAAATGGACGCCAGCCTTTTCGGCCACCTCAAATACATTGATATATTTTATTTGAGTGGCTCCTGTTGGCTTTTCATTTTTGTTGTTTGCCTCGGCGAGTACCTCAAATATTACCTCTCTAAGTTCATCTTTGCTGACTAAAATAAGTTCCTTCATTGCATATACGTTTTAAATATTTGCTACGAATATGCAAGTGATAAAATAGAATTCAAACCATATAGCCATATATGGTTAAATTGTTTTTGTGGTTAGCATATTTCTAAAACCATAAAACCATATATGGTTGATATGGTTTTATGGTTTTGGGAAATTTTATAAACAAAAAAGGGAACTACATTTTAGTAATTCCCTTATATTTAATTGTTTAAATCTGTCCTATTCGACTCCGACTATTCTTTTCATGTCTTCAAGTATGACATGTGGATTTGAATATGCCTTATGAATGCTAACTAATGATGTCGTGTCAGTAGGATATTCTTTTAAATCAGGAAAACGAATTTTAAACAGCTCAATAAGCCATTTCTTATCTTTTATGATTGGTTTATTATTAAGCGGAGTATATGCAAAACTTAAGAAAGACAAAATAACTGTTTTAAGTGCACGTCTATTAATCCATTCAAATTTATTTCCTTTCTTTTCGATGTAAACCTGCTTATCATACCCTAAAGGTTTTCCTGCCAGATTATTTAAAATGCTTTCCATCTGAAATCCAGCATCTAAAAATACTTCCTCCAAAGTTCTCATGTCTTTAATGAATTCTTCATCCTTAAGCGCATACTTGAAAAATTCTTCATCACGATTACATTTGTAAGATAGTTGAGAAATTTCTTCAGAAATTACCATTAATTCCAGGTATTTATCAAAGATATTTTTTTCATCATCTTTGGCTATTATATAAATTTCATAGGGAAGAATAAATTCATAACCTTCTATTATTATATCTTCTCCCATTCCGTACCAAGCTAATTTATCCTTCTCATCACCACTTAACAATTCAAAATCCGGGTAATTAATAGATTCATCTTCAAGTGTAAATTCCACAGGTTTTGCCAAACTGTTCCATTCATCTAATAATTCCTCAACATGTTCATTTAATTTTTTTGATAACCGCGCCTTGGTAGATGCATCTTCTAGATTATTGACAGCAACGTTACTTACGGTGCTGTAAGTCTTTTCAAAAGAAACAATATCAAAATAAATGTACTGAGCTTTTAAATAATTTCTCCCTTTTAAGTATTCTTCATACGCTGAAATAATTTGATCCGGGTCATTTATTATGGGAATAGGAGGATTATTAAGTTTTTCAAGATAATTTTCGTAATTCTCAAATGAATTCCAATTCTCATCGTAAACTTTAACTGTCTTGTCCTTGTTTAAAGCACTTTTTTTCATATTACTTTAGTTATGTGGTTAAAATATGGATGGATGGCAAGGTTGGCAGCGGTCTGTTCTTTTGTCACTTTTATATATTTCATGAATTCAGTTTCGGTTCTGTGACCTGAAATTTTCATGATATCAATTGCAGGTATCCCGGCCAGATACATATTTGTACATCCAGAACGTCTGGCCGTATGAGTCCTTATGAGGTCATATTTGAAATAGTCTTTTTCCACTTTCAAACCTCCCCGGAATTCAGTAATTCTAATTTTTTCATTGATTTTTGCCTTTTTACCAACTGTTTTAATCAGTGAATTTAACTTCTGTTCGAATATTTTTGGCACTGAGTAATCATATTTCTTAAGTATATGGTCCAGCTCCGGACGAATAGGGATTATACATCTTTCACCGGTCTTTTCCTGGACAATATCAATAGTTTTAAGAATGAGAGGGTTTAATTTTTTCCCTTTCTTCTTTGGATTAGCGTTTTGATTAATACTCTGGATCCTCAAATTACCCTTTGTAATTCTGCAATAATCTGAAAACCTCTGAGCTGTATAACAACCAATCAAAAATACATCCCTGGCAATTTCCTGCTGGGGGAATTCGTGCAGATCAAGTTTGAGTATCTGGCTAAGTTCCGATTCAGACAGGTAAATATTTTGCACTTCAACGGATATAGCCTTAAACTTTTTCCGGTCAATCTCAATATTATTATGCAATCCTTCATCCCTCGCAGCATGCATAATGATTTTTAAGCTTTTGATGTGTCTGCCGGTTGTATTTGGAGAGTAATTTTTTGAATTGAGAAACCTTACAAATTCATCATAGAAATCAATAGTGATATCGTTGAAATTGTATTGTTTTTTCTTATGTTCCTGGAATAGCTTGAATTGAGTTTGAAAAGTCTTAAAGTTTTTTATTGTGTATAACTTAAATGGCCTACCCTTGGATGAAAGCCTGGTCCCCTGATCCACATTGTCAATATAATGCTGGATATAACTATTCAAGGTTTCTTCCCCATTTAACTTGTTTTTTGATGGCTTTTCAAGTTTTTTGTCAAGGCGCTCTTTGAGTGATTCAGGGGTTATTAGCACTCCTTCATTTAAGAGCTCCCGATGGGCTGTCTTACAGGCATTTTCAATATCATCAAGTCTGTTGTTGAAACTTTGATGTTCAAATTGATTCGTCTGTCTTGCCCTGTAATCGGGCTTTCCTTTCCAGAAGTACGGTTTAATTTTTAATCCTGTCGAATATTTGAGTGGAATGTAACGAAGTGTCCCTTCCGGTTTTGTTTCAGTGTATTCAAAACTTGCAATCAGGTAAACAAGTGTCGGGACTTGTTTGGCTGGATTTACTTTTGTCTGAGCATCCTTAAGTTTGAAGGCAATTGTAATCATAGGAAATATTTTTTTACAAAGATAAAAATTCAGCCCCTAATTGCAACATTAGGGGCTGAATAAATTAATACTTCCTGCTTTTTTATGCACCTTTATAGTTGTCGCAATTTGATTAATCTATTAAATATTAGTGATTTTACGTTTGATTGGAATATTTATAAAAGCACATTTTGAGCCTCCATTAGTGGCTCAAAAATATTTGCAGCCCTCTGAATTTTAATATAGTATCTTTAACTATTTCAGAAAGGAATAAATTCAGTACCTAATCAAAATTCCAGAATTTATTGAAAATTTTCTGGGCCTCGGTCCATTCCTTTTTGTTTTCATAGAGTTTTTCAACCCCTTCTTTCTGAATCGTATAATATTTCCGTGGCTTTTCTCCGGTATTATATTTCCAATAAGAGGTGATGAAACCTTCTGTTTCAAGCTGCTTTAAGAAGGGATAAATGCTCGCTTCCTGCCAAGTAAGTTTCCCTTCAGTGATTTCTTTCATTTTATGGACGAGTTGATATCCATAGCTGTCTCCTTCTCTTAAAATAGCTAAAATCATTGAATACGCCACCGCCCCTATCAATTCATTTGTAATCCCCTTCATAGATTTTCAGTTTTAAATCAAATTAGACTGTCAGATATCTTTTCTCTTTTCTGTTTATTACAATTTAAAATTTATCTCCACAAATATACATAACTTATTTAAAATGTTAATACATATTCGACTCAGAGATCTTTAATCTCTGCCACCCTCCACATTGACTTATCATCACATCATCCCATCAATTCACTTTATTTTTATTTTTTAATTCTTTTCTTTTCCTGAATCCTAAAGACTGAAACACTTTGAGTTTATCCTTTTTATTGCTTACTTTGATATCCCGGGAAAGAACAAGCACCGGCAGTTAGCGAATAATATTGTTGAATTGTTTGATCAAAATGAATACAAAATGATAAAGTATAAGTTGTTAAGCCTTTTCACCGTAATTTTGTTACTGTCCTCACCTTCCCTGGCGAAGTCCGAAAACTGGCCCGGATTCCGCGGCCCCAATGGTGACGGAACAAGTTCTGAAACAAAACTGCCGGTAAAGTGGGATGCCCAGACCAATGTGTTATGGAAGGCCGAAGTACCCGGAACAGGCTATGCTTCTCCCATTATTTGGGGAGACAGGCTTTTCACTATCACGGCGGTTACGAAAACCCATGAAAAGATTCTTCTCTGTTATAACACTAATAACGGAAGCCTGCTCTGGAAAGCAACAGTTCTCAGAACCCCTTTTGAGGACAAACACAACGACAACAGCTTTGCCTCAGGTACTCCCGCCACCGACGGCACTAATGTCTATATCTCCTTTCTCGACGGTACCCATGTTGTGGTTGCTGCCTATGATTTTACAGGAAAACAGGTCTGGGAGAAGCGTCCCGGCACTTATCAGAGCCCTCACGGTTACAGTTGTTCACCGGTTCTTTACAACGATAAGGTCATCATTAACGGCGACAGCGAGGGCGACGCATTTCTTGCAGCCCTGAGCAAAAAAGACGGCCAGACAGTCTGGAAAGTTCGCCTCAACAAGCCGGCCAATGGTTTCACCACTCCTCTTGTCAAAGAACTTGCAGGACGAGTGCAGATGATATTTCCGGGCAACAGGGAAATAGCCTCATATAACCCGGATACCGGCGCCCGCTACTGGTTTGTCGAAGGCCCTTCGCAGGAATTTGTCGGAAGTCCTGTTTACAATGAAAAGACAGGTCTTGTTATGAGCAGCAGCTCCTGGCCGCAATGTGTTCTACTGGCCATCAATCCCATCGGATGGGGCGATGTTTCAGACAGCCAGGTCAAATGGCGGACTTCAAGAGGCGCCTTTTATGTTCCCTCTCCCATCAGCGCAGGTGACTATCTTGTAACCACTTCGCCGGACGGGACTGTTCACTGTCTTGATGCCGCCACAGGAAAGATACTCTGGAAAGAAAGGCTCGGTGCACAATATGCCTCCGGAGTTCTTGCCGGTGGATTGATCTATATGCCCAATGACGAAGGCATCATCACGGTAATCAAACCCGGTCCGACATTTGAGACCGTTTCTAAAAATCCCATCGGAGAAAAAATGTTTGCATCTCCCGCCATCAGCAACGGCAGGATATACCTCAGGGGTGTATCCCACCTTTTTTGCATCGGAACTAAATAAGGCTGAAGGCAAATTGACAATTGACAATTGATAATTAATAAGTCACACGGAGTAATACAGAGGTTCAAAAGAGCATCACAGGGTTTTCTTCACAGTCTAATAGTCTGACAGCCTTATTCTGAAACCCTGAAACTTCCAGTCAGTACATCAGTACATCAACTAATTGTCAATTATCAATTCCAATTATCAGACCTTATCAGGCACAACATAAGGTGCACGGTATTCTCTTGTCAGATATCCGTCAGCTTCCTGATCGTTTACAAATTTCTCAGCTGTAGGATTGAATTCCAGTGATCTGCCCAATCTGCAGGCAATATTCCCTAAATGACAGAGTGAGGTGGAAATATGCCCTTCTTCGATTTCAGCATGGAGATCCTGCCATCTGCGTGACCTGACACTATCGATAAAATTCTGGAAATGAAGATAAACAGCATCATCGTTCTCCCCTTCCCCATATTTGAAAACGGGTCCCGGAGTCTCCTTATAAGATGAATATCCTATCGGGAGTATCTTGATTTCACCGAGATGTATCTTTGAACGTCCGTCATCTTCTGATGCAATACTCATCCAACCTTTCGATCCGTAAATAAGATCACCAACATTCAGGTCACCTACCTTATTGCACGGCAGTCCATTGACTTCAAACTCCATCACCCTGCCGTCAGCATATTCAAAAGAAAGCTGCTGAATATTGGGCGTTTCCTGGTCAGAATCCCATACATAGAATTTACCCTCACCATGAATTTTAACGGGATGGGTATCGATGCCCATAGCCCATCTCGCCACGTCAGCCTGATGTATTCCCTGGTTTCCCATGTCGGCACAGCCGGTATCCCAGAACCAATGCCATTTGTAATGGAACCTGTTCAGATTGAAAGGCCTCCAGGGAGCAGGGCCTAAGAATGCATCCCAGTTCACTCCTTCAGGAACAGCGCTGTCCTTTACATGTCCGATATTTCCCCGTGGATTAATCACAACTCCCTTTGTCATGTGTATTGGTCCAATGCCGTCTTCCTTAATAAACTTTATCGCCTTCAGCGTCAGAAG
Source organism: uncultured Bacteroidia bacterium (assembly GCA_963810555.1). Classification (GTDB taxonomy): domain Bacteria; phylum Bacteroidota; class Bacteroidia; order Bacteroidales; family Prolixibacteraceae. The sequence continues at coordinate 134,269 of CAWENX010000007.1, forward strand.
ATTGCTTCTGGACTGTGTTCCTGTCTGTACCACCCTGCCGTATTTCCTGGCAGCTTCGACCATCTTTCGGCCTTCGAAAATATTGTGAGAAACAGGCTTCTCGACATAAACATCTTTTCCTGCCTGACAAGCCCAGATGGTCATCAGCGAGTGCCAGTGATTAGGAGTTGCTATTGTAACAACATGAATATCTTTATCATCCAAAACTTTTCGGTACTCTGTTTCTACCTTTGGTTTGTAACCTGTCAGCTTTTCAACCAATGCGACCGCATCTGGAAGCAAACGCTGGTCGATATCGCAAAGGGTGGTAATTTTAAGGTTAGGCACTTTTGCCAACGCCCTGATTTGATCTTTCCCTCTGTTCCTTATACCAATTACAGCAACATTAATCTGGTCGTTTGACGCTGTTTTGCCGTAAGCATTTTGAATTAAAGGCATCCCGCCCATAAGGCTTGCAGATGCAATGGTTGTTTTTTCTATAAATCCGCGACGATTAATACTTTTCATTAATAATCCTTTTTTTGGTTAATAATTATTCAATAGTCATTCTATGGTCATTAAATGTCATTCAATAGTCATTTAGCTTTGAGACTCTGCAATACTACAGTTTTTCTATCATATCGAGAAGATTTTCGGTCACAGCTTTCTCTCCTCCCCACATAATTCTTGTTGAAACCGTTTCATAGCCCCCCTCCTCATAAGCTTTATCGGTTACAATGTAACCGCACCAGCCGTTTGTATGGGTGACGATAAAAGTATTCTTATAGGGCGATGTCTCCTTGATTTTTAATCCTATTTCGTGGAATACATCACCTGTTATGCCGGCAAAAATAGTATTGCCGATTTTTAAGGCAGCTACCCTGATTTCCACATCAGGTCCGGGTTTAAATGTTCCCGGCTTTAGCTTCATCGTCTCTTCCCAGGTAATCCCGGGTATATCCCTTGTGCTTAATTTACCGGGCAGTATGATGCTTTTTCTTAAAGAAGAAATTGTTCCGTAAGATGATGTTTTTATCTCCTTCAAAACCTTTGAAACTTCTTTACCGAGAATATAACCATAAGTATCACTGCTTGTGCTTGATTTTCCGTATGAAGTGCCCAAAGGACCGAACACAGGATCTATATCTGCTGAAGCACCGGCAGTTACCACAATCACAGCTTTATCACCAAATTCCTTTTCGAGCGAAAGGGCAGTTGCACCGGGCCAATCACCTGTGAGTTGATTGCCTGAGGGTCCCATTACGGCAGCCTGACAGGGCCAATTGACAAAAGCAGCCATTATATTGCCATCAGCATCATTCACTCTCAGCACCATCACTTCATGATCGCAGGAACCGTCAGGATACTTTCCCAGCCACGGATATCCAGTGGGATATTGAGGGCAGCGGCGATTCACATTCATTTTGCACTCCCCTCTGCCGGTTCCTATGCTTGCGGGTTTTAAATTCTTTGAAGCTTCTTTAAGTGCTTCAAGGAATTTATCCTTTAATCCGTCGGAATAAGTTTTCACTTCAGGCAGTGTTGATTTGGTGTAATCCTTTCCGCTGTTAATATTAGTAGGGCCACTATGGGTGTTTGTAGCGCTGATAAAAACGTTGTTACGGGGTATCCCCGTTTCTCTTTCTATCCGTCCAAAGATCTCATCATCAAATTCACTTGAGAATTCACTGCCGTCAGCAGCAATAAGGGCAGCTTTGTTTTTATCGTCACTGAAAACGATAGCCCTGATAAATACATGATCGTGAATGCCGTCATATACTTTATTCTCACCGGCATGCCATGCAATGGGAATGGACACCGCGGGGGTTATATCCACTTTTGCCACACCTGCCAGAAGGGCAGAATTCTGTGCGATAACGATACCTTTTGAAAGTATCAGGATCAAAAATAAAAGAGTGATGTTTTTCATGGTTTAGTTATTTAATAACAGACAAAGATCAGGAGATTGTTTTGAAATTTTCATATAAAAATACGAAATAAAGATATCAATTCCTGTTTGTTAAGAAACCAAGGACTGAGGATTAAAAAAATAAAGCCGGAAATGAGAATAAATGTAATAAAGACGACAGACGGGAAGCAGGTTCGGGAAAAAAGGCAATATAAGTGATCTGTTAATCGTGAAACTCAAACCCGATTTTTCGATTTTCAGGGCGACAATCCGAAAATTATTTTATCCTAAAAACACACCTTCTCCGGATTTCAATATTATGATTATAAGAGTTACTAAGGGCAATACGGACTTAATATGGACTTAATACGGACTTAATACGAGGATAGAATTTTGTATTTATTGTTAAGTAATTAATCTAAGGCGGGAAATTTGTTGAAATAAATAAATTAAACGCCTAATTTCGTTTCATGCTTTCTACCCTGCTATTTCTTAACAGCTTTATTGTAATAATCCATTGCTTCAGGTAGCTTTTCCCTGATTTTGGCAATACGGTTTTCATCAACGGGATGAGTACTCAGAAATTCAGGGACCTTTGCCCCGCCCTGTTTGGACATTCGCTGCCAGAAAGCAATGGACTGATTGGGATTATATCCGGCCATTGACATGAAAATCAGTCCCATATAATCTGCTTCATATTCATGTTTTCTTGAAAAGGGAAGCATAACCCCATACTGTGCTCCCGCACCGAAGGCTGCCATTGCGAGTTGCTGGGTTTCATTTGGTTTGGAGGAAAGTGCGGCAGATAATGTTGAACTGCCCAATTGTACCAGCATCTGATCGCTCATCCTTTCGCTGCCGTGACGGGCAACTGCGTGGGCTATTTCATGCCCCAAAACTACTGCCAGTCCTTCATCATTCTGCGCAATGGGGAGCAAACCTGTATAAACGACAACTTTACCTCCCGGCATACACCATGCATTTATATCAGGACTTTCCACGAGGTTAAATTCCCATTGATATCCTTTAAGATTGTCAGACAATCCCTGTTGTGCCATATATGTTTCGACAGCTTTTGAAATTCTTGTTCCTACTCGTTTTACCATTTCGGTTTTAGCTTTGTCGGATGATAATTTATTTTCCTTCAGAAACTTCCCGTATTCAGTAAGGCTAAGGGTCATCATATCTGATTCAGGAATAAGGCTTAATTGTCTTCGGCCTGTGAGAGGCACAGTAGAACAATTAAAGACGGTAAGAACTATTAAAATGACGGTAGAAACAATTGTAATATTTTTACTCCATTTCACGAATATTTCTCTTTTCATAGCAGTAGAATTTAAGTATTCGAAATTTTTCAAACAGATTGCCCGAAAACAGAGGTACTCAATCCGATAACTTCATAAAGTTAATGGAAATAAATGATCAATGATCGATCTTCTATCTGTAAATCTCTTTTTTGGCTGACAGAAGTGTGTTGTACAAAAGGGAGGCTCTTGTCATTGGGCCTACACCTCCAGGGACAGGACTTATGAAGGAACATTTGGGAGCCACCTCATCGAATTTAACATCCCCGAAAAGTTTAAATCCAGACTTTGTTTTATCTGATTTTACCCTTGTAGTACCGACATCGATTACCACAGCTCCTTCCTTCACCATATTGCCGTTAAGAAATTCCGGTTTACCCAGAGCAGCAATGATAATATCACTTTGCAAACAGATATCCTTCAGATTTTTAGTACGGCTGTGACACAGAGTTACTGTGCAGTCAATTCCTTTCTGTGAAAGAAGAATACTTACCGGCCTCCCAACAATATTGCTTCGGCCAATTACTGCACAAGTTTTACCTTTTGTTTCGATGTTGTAACGCCGAATAAGTTCCATGATTCCAAAAGGTGTAGCGGAAACAAAGGCAGGCAAGCCTGCAACTACCCTACCCAAGTTCATGGGATTAAATCCGTCAACATCCTTTCGCGGATCAATTGATTCTATCACCTTTTCTTCAGATATATGATCAGGGAGAGGGAGTTGGACAATAAATCCGTCAAGCTCTTTATCTTTATTCAATTCATCCACCTTCTTAAGAAGTTCTGCTTCCGAAATGCTTTCATCAAAACGGATAAGTGTTGATCTAAAGCCCACTTCTTCGCAATCCCTGACTTTGCCTGCAACATAAGTCTCACTTGCCGGGTCATTCCCAACAAGAACAGCCGCAAGGTGGGGTCTCTCACCTCCACTGTTAATTATATGGATCACTTCCTCGGCTATTTCAGCCTTTATTTGGTGCGATATTTTTTTGCCGTCGATTAGAATCATAGCAGGAGATTTAGTCAGTTCGATTTAACATGTTATCTGCGATGTGCTTTGTGGTTGGCATAAGCCTTTTTCATCCCACCTGTTGAAACCATTTTCATCATCTTTCGTGTCTCTCCAAACTGCTTAAGCAGCCTGTTCACCTCCTGAACGGATGTTCCTGATCCGAGAGCGATTCTTTTTCTGCGTGAACCGTCTATTATGCTCGCATCGGTACGTTCCTGCCTTGTCATTGAATGAATAATAGCCTCAATGTGTTTAAAAGCATCATCGTCAAAATCTATATCTTTCATTACTTTTCCCATCCCCGGTATCATACTTGCCAGATCCTTTAGATTTCCCATTTTCTTAATCTGCTGTATCTGCTTAAGAAAATCCTCAAAATTAAACTGGTCCCGGGCTATCTTCTTTTGTAATTTCCGGGCTTCCTCTTCATCATATTGTTCATGTGCCCGTTCGACGAGTGAAACAATATCCCCCATTCCAAGTATGCGGTCAGCCATACGCGAGGGATAGAACGCGTCGATAGCCTCCATCTTTTCACCCGTTCCTACAAATTTGATCGGTTTATTGACTACAGAACGAATAGACAAAGCAGCTCCGCCACGTGTATCGCCATCCAGTTTAGTCAGAACTACACCATTAAAATCAAGACGATCGTTGAATTCCTTTGCTGTATTAACGGCATCCTGTCCCGTCATAGAGTCAACGACGAAAAGAATTTCCTGAGGATTTACAGCCGATTTAATGGCTTCAATCTCATTCATCATTTGTTCATCAATTGCGAGTCGTCCGGCTGTATCGATTATCACCACATCATTCCCATGCAGTTTGGCATATTTAATAGCTTCTTTGGCTATTTTAACAGGTTCCCTGTTCCCCTCCTCGGTATAAACAGGAACATCGACTGAAGCTCCGATAACCATTAGCTGTTCGATTGCCGCCGGACGGTATACGTCACCTGCAACCAGCAAAGGTTTTTTTCCCTGTTTGGTTTTCAGCCTGTTGGCCAGTTTTGCAGCAAAAGTTGTTTTCCCGGATCCCTGGAGTCCAGCCATCAGGATAATTGCCGGATTTCCTTTCAGATTGATATCAATGTTCTGACCTCCCATCAATTCGATCAGTTCATCATGAACCAGCTTTATCATTAGCTGACCGGGATTCAAAGCTTTCAACACCTCTTGTCCAATTGCCTTATCTTTGACTTTTGATGTGAATTCCTTTGCTATTTTGTAATTGACATCCGCATCGAGCAAAGCCTTTCTGACCTCCTTCAAAGTCTCAGCTACATTGATTTCTGTGATTCTCCCCTGCCCTTTAAGTAATTTAAACGATCGTTCTAATTTATCTGATAGATTCTCAAACATATTGTTCTTGTATTTACGCTTACAAAATTACAGGAAAAAATTGGGCCATCAAAGTTGCCAACTTATATAATTCCGTAAACAAAACCCTTGTCAGAAGTGGATTTGACAACCTGAATTACATCATTCAATTCAGGTTTATCCAAAAATCAATTTAATCCAATTTTGGATTTATCTGAAATTCAATCAACTGAATAATTGAGGTTTTTAATGTGAATAAAATGAAACATAAGATATTTAATTCGTCGATAGTTTATTCCAGCACATTGAATCACTGTATATTAAAATATTTTTAAAAACTTTCGATTTTGCCCCTTTTCCGAATATAATTCTATATATTTACACCGGATTATTTACCATTTAATTTTAGTGTTTTTAAATTATGAACATTTTCGTAGGAAGTCTGCCCTTCAAGTTGGAGGAAGCAGAATTGAAGGGATTTTTTGAAGAGTACGGCGAAGTAACTTCAGCAAGAATCATTACTGACAAATTTTCCGGCAGGAGCAGAGGTTTCGGCTTTATTGAAATGCCGGTTGAAGAAGAAGCCAGAAAGGCTATCGAGGAACTTAACGGTGCAGAAGTGGATGGTCGCGCCATCGTTGTTAACGAATCAGTTGAGAAACCCAAAGATGGGACAAGACGCCCGGGTGGTTTCAACCGCGGCTCAGGTTTTAATCGTGGTGGTGGTGATCGCGGAGGTCACAACCGCGGAGGTGGAGGTTACAACCGCAGCAGCAGCGGCGGCGGTGACAGAAGCGGTAACCGGAGATCAAATTATTAAGCTGGTTGAACGCAGGCAGGCTGCATAAAACTTATTGCAGCATTGGTTTGAAGTATTTTCGTGTTGAGTAATGAAGTGAAAAGTTTTTTGATGACGCTGTTACCAGAAAATTAATCTTGACATAGCCTGATCACTTAGATAATCCAAACAAAAGGCTAAATCGTTCTTGAGCTTATTTTGAAAACTTTAAAGCATTGCAGGAATTTGCAATGCTTTTTTTTGTTCCTTGAGTTAAATCTAATTTTATTGCCTCATTCAACTTAATCCCCAAATTGTATTTAAATTATTTTCATAATCAGGTAAATTATCCTGATTCATTTGGATTATATCCTGTCCCGCATTAAGGTTTAACTGGAGTTTAACTTCGTTTTATCCGCTCTTCGCTCGCATTATATGCGAATATAGAGCGGAGAAAGAGCGTAGAAAGAGCGAACAAAGCCCGGGTCAAATACCATCCGGATAATTGCAAACAAAACCCCGAAAACAGTTTCCATGGAAGACATAGAGATATCCAACCAGGGACATATTCAATGGGAAATGTGTTTTTATTTATCATAAAATAATTAAATTTAGACAAATATTACTCAAGTTGCATGTTGAGTCGATCTGTTTTCAGGCATTTTTTTGTCCAATTACATAAACAAACATATTATTTTCTTGATTGCGTAGAAGATTAATCCAATTAAAAAACGATTAATCGAATTTATTACAATTTTATTTTTGTTTACATATACTATTGAAATACAGGACTTTATTTTAAAATAAATCGAAGTAAGTTAAATATTGTGAATTTATAAAACTCTGAAAGGAATTTACGTATAAGAGTTTTGATTAATCAATTAATTCAATGGGTATGAAAACGAAATTATTGTTTTATTTATTATCGTTACCAGCTTTATTTTTGTTCAGTTCATGTAATAAAAGAGGTGAATATGGTAAATTTGCGCTTCCTGTTAAATCAACTTATATTGCCAATTTGAATGGCAATAATGAGACTCCTGCCAATTCTTCAACGGCAACAGGTACAGCCACATTCAAATTTGATCCAAATACGAATATGCTGAGCGGGACAATTTCCTTCAGTGGTTTCACAACTCCTGTAACAGGAGTATTTATTAACATGGGAGCTGAAGGGAATTCCGGATCAGTTGTTTTTACAGTTGAATCTACGGGTGGATTTACCTCACCTATTATGTGGAATTCTCCTGCATTGACAACCAAGCAGATCGATGATCTTGTTGGCGGGAATTACTATGTAAATATTGTTACACAGGGTTTTCCAAACGGTGAGATCAGGGGTCAGTTGTTACGTCAGGATACTAATCCTCCCGGTTTATAAGGAAATTCCGAAAATTCAATTTAAACTGCTTAAAGGTGACATCAACAGAGAGACGCTTCTGACAGGAGCGTCTTTTTATCAAATATTCATTAAAACTAAGGAAGAAATTCAATGAAAAATAGTCTTGTGGTTAATCTTTGTTAATTAAGCAGAATGGGTACAGAATTTGCATAGAACGAATCAAATGGTCAATTAATCAATGAGTATGAAAACGAAATTATTTATTTACTTTTTATCGCTGCCAACACTCTTTTGGATCAGTTCATGCAGTAAAATCAATAATGAAATCGCACTCCCTGTAAATTCGACTTATATTGCCAATCTAAACCGCACTGGTGAGACACCTCCTGATTCTTCCTTGGCAGCTGGTAAAGCAACATTTACCTTTGATCCGAGTACCAATAGGTTAAGTGGCACAATTACCTTCAGCGGTTTTACAACACCAACAGTAGTCGCTCAAATTCAACAGGGATCGGTCGGAATAGCCGGAGCTGTTATTTTTACGATTGAAGCTACGGGTGGCTTTACCTCACCTATCATGTGGACCTCCCCTGCCCTGACGAGTACCGAAGTCGATGATCTTGTTGGCGGTAATTACTATCTGAATATTTCCACACAGGCTTATCCAAACGGCGAGATCAGTGGTCAACTTATCCTCCAGAATAATCCACCCCCTGTTACCGGTTAAGAAAGTATTGAAACTATAAATTAAAAAGCCAAAATTGTCTGTATGAGGTCATCCCAAAAGTCCAAATGAATTATCCAAAAGGCATTTTCCCTGAGATTAAGAAAAATCACCCCTTCTAAACCTGACAGTTTATGGCAACCTGTCAAGTTTAAAAACAAATATTCAAATTATGTACTTAACAATATCTCCAGGATTATAATCGGCAATTTTCCCGGGCATACAGGAACAAAAATAAAATAATCTAAGAAGTTGACATTTGAAATACTCTCAATGTTTTCATAATTTATATAACTGGTGGAAAAAATAGGAATTCGATTCAATTATTTCATTGATACACGAGAATCCCAGAAAACAAATAAAATATTCTGTTTTCCAATCATTTAAAATATTATCAATTTGGGATCTGCCACATAATAATCTGATGGTTAAAATTTGTTAATTAACAAAAAGCAGTATGAAATTCATGTAATTTGAATGTATTAATGATTAATCCAATGTGTATGAAAACAAAAATTATTTCATTTCCCTTCCTACTGGTGATAGCTATGCTTGTGATTGGTGCCTGCAATAAGAAAGAAAGTATTAAGCCGTCTTATGTAGCTACACTTAACGGAGCAAACGAGACTCCCCCGAATAATTCAACTGCGACAGGTATGGCCACATTAATTTTTGATCCTGGCACAGAATTGTTGAGCGGGACCATTACCTTCAATGGTTTTATGACTACTACAACTGCAGCTCATATACGTAACGGCGCAGCAGGGGTATTAAATGAATATCCTTAATTGTACCTAAATTGATTTTTGTGCGCTATCGATGCAACGAGCAATCTGTCAAATAAAGCTTCCCCGAAATATCTTCAATTGAAGTTGTAGCAAAATTCATTAAGGTAGTTCTGCAAGTGTTTAGGCTTAATATCATGGTGTATATCCAACAACATCCGTTTTGCATTGCTAATTGCAATATGTACCCAGGGCAATGCTGTTCCAATCTTTTCTTTGGGTATCACTTGTGCTTCATGTTTGTCAACTACCTCTTTCAATTTCGCGTAAGAAGTTGAATCGTCAGTTATTACTTCAGAATTGACTGATACATCTTTTTTCACAATTGATGTTATCGTATCTGCCTTAAGGTCAGTAATAACCTGCATCTTTATGAATCTAACTTTCCGTGGTTTCCCATTTTTCTTTGTTTCTCCTTCTACTGCTTTACTTTCGGCCATCACCAGAACTTTTGTTTTCTTCTGACTACCCCGACCTCTCTTTAATGGCTTATCTTTCTCTTGATCAGTTATTTCCGTAGAAAAGAACCCCTCATCTAATTCAATTGATCCTGAAAGCTGATATTGTTCGTCCCTTTTCCCCATTGCTTACCGCAATTTATGTAGCATACCCCAAATCGGTTCATACCGCTTGTGCGAGAGCTGTCGCTGAATCTCTTTGGCTGAAAAACTCTTCTTGGTCGATGTCAACAAGTGCATTGCTATAAACCAATATCGGAATGGCAGTTTTGATCCATGCATAACCGTTCCGCTTCGTAGGGTGGTACGAAAACTACATTTTTTACATTCATATTGCCACTTGTCACCCTTCCAATAATGTTCCTTACATCCGCAATGCGAACAAACTACGCCTTGCTTATCCCTTATCTCCTTGAATTTAAACTTACAGCTTTCTTCATTTGGATATATCTCATTGAAATTCAGTAAATTCATTGTTGCTAATTTTTGAAAATCAAAGATAAGAAAAGAAACTATACATATAGGTATTATAGCGGATATTCATTTTCTATTATTTTTTAATGTACTAGTTAAGAAGAAGAAATAAAAATAAATTAATATGATAATCCGCATATTGACCTAATCAAAAATAGATATTTAATCAAGTGAAATTAGTTCATAAAAGTCCTATAAATATTTGCATAAATAATTGATATTCATTATATTTACATCATATTAACCATTACAATTCATCTCATGAATATCATCAAATTGAGATCACAATTCCCAGAATGAAAATGCCTGTATTGCACATTTTAAAGCACAGAGAGACGCTGCCGGGGTGGTTTGTCCCAAATGTGGAGGCACGCATCACTTCTGGCTTCAGAACAAACTACGTTACGAATGCAAGCACTGTCATTACCGTCAATCCTTGCGGTCGGGTACCGTGATGGAACATAGCAAACTGCGGTTTATGTACTGGTATATTGCCATGCACCTGCTCACAAGTACCAAAAAGTCCTTCTCGGCAGCGGAGCTGCAGCGACAATTGGGGCACAAACGTTATCAGCCGATTTGGGAGATGGTATGCAAATTACGTGATGTGATGGGCAAACGCGACAACCTTTACCAGTTGAACGGTCAGGTTGAGCTTGACAATGCCTTTATAACAACACTGGTTCCGGAAAATCAAAAGAACGAAGCACTTAAACGCGGCATTGGCAGCCAAAAGCAATCCAAGGTGGTGGTTATGAGCGAAAGTACTTTCATCGATAATCCCAAACCAGGCAAAAAGCCCAAACGTGTCAATCACCTTAAAATGGTGGTTATTGACGATTTAAAGGCTGATACCGTTTCAAAGATTGTCAAAGAGCAAATGAATCCATCCGTGGAACTAACCACTGATGATTCAACTACTTACAAGAAGTTGGGTGAACACGTCAAGTCGCACCTGGCACAGGTTGTAAAACCCGAAGACCTTCCAAAGATTCTTCCCTGGGTGCATATTGCTATGGGCAATGTCAAACGGTTGCTTCTGGATATGCACCACCAACTTACCAAAGAATACTTACAATACTATCTGAATGAGTTCTGTTATAAATTCAACCGACGATATTTCGGTGAGGCAATCTTTGACCGCCTGCTTTTTGCCGCTATAAGCAACAATACAGATTTTAAGTCGAGAATTTACAATAGGTCATCATGCGGATAATCATTTAAATTAATTAACTTTAGTTCGTTTAATTTTATTAACTTGAATTACAAAATCTATCTTTATGAAAAAAAAGAATTACATCATTTTTTCAGTAATTGTTATACTTTCTCTCTTATTAATATTATTTGTGCAACGGCAATTTTCACACGAAAGGCGGATTTACTCGAATATGGATACTATTTGTTTTGAAAAGGATGTACTTCCGATCTTCATAAAAAATTGTGCCGTCTCAGGATGTCATGATCAGCAAACCAGGACAGCCGGTTACTATTTTGTAAATTATAATTCGATCATTAAAGGAGTCATTCCATTTAAACCGGAGAAAAGTATAGTTTATAAATCCCTTCATGGAAACGAAGCTTCACCCATGCCGCCGGGCCAGGAATTGACAGAAAGTCAAAAACTTTTGATAACTGTATGGATCGGGCAGGGAGCAAAGAATATTGTTTGCCAATAAAACTTTCACTAAGGGGAAATATCCTTACAATTGGAAAGACGGAGAAATACACCTGGGATTCAACTTCGTAAGGTTGTTCTCACTGGCAAATGATTAGAGATGAAGACAAAGAGCAAAGAGCTGGGAGCTAAGGGCTAAGAAATGATATAATAAAAATTGGGAAAGCAAGTCATCAACTACTTTCTCGCTTTCCCAATAGATATCGCAGATTAAATATTTTTAAACAACACAAAAGAAGAAGTTGTTAAAAAGCAATCCCAATACTTATGCCGCCGCGAAACCATGGATAGGGCATGCTGCTTGCCTTAACGTTTACACTTGTGTTTGTTTGCGTAACTTTTAATTTGTTGGCGATGAATGAGGGAAAACCCTCTTCAGCCGGATTTTCATTATCAGCTGGTTTTCCATTTATAGCCTGATCAACTTTTTTATACAAATCACCGACATTTGAAGAACCTGAAGGTGTTCCGGTAAAATTACCGCTTGCAATGCCTGCTTCCAATCCTAAGAAATAGAAATCGATTGCTACTGTTTTTGCTATAAGAAACTGTACACCCATTTGAAAACCTGCGTTCAGTGTATGAAAATCGCCTTTAAAGTTTGCTGAATAATCAATGTCTGTTTCGTCATTGCTGATCGAAGTAGCTGTAGCACTGGCATTTATTTTCTGATACTTCAGATAGGGTTCAATATAGAAACCTTTGGGAAGACCTGAACTGCCTGTATAATGACGATAAGCACCACGAATATGCATCGTACCTAATTCAGCTTTGGATACATCTTCCTTGTCAATTCCATATTTTCCGACAAGTGATCCGTTAGATGGAATGCCAATTCCCAATGTGACAGCATTTTTGGCATTAAGCATTCTTTCAGCTTCGAAGGAGTAAGATTGGAGAACAAAATTAACTGGTTGAACTTTTACAACCCATTTGCGGTCAAGACCTGAGGAGGACGTAGTCTCCTGCCCATACGCTCCTATTCCAATTACAATAAGAACGATCAGAAAGAGCAAATAATTTTTCATAGTTGATTTGTTAAATGGTTTAATTATGCAACGAAGATACAAATTATGAATTTCTTTTTAGTTGTTAGAATAATGCAATTAATAAAAAATTTCAAAACTTAATGATAAAATAATTTATCTTCCTTATTAATCGGATGTGATTGATTACATTTGGCAATAATTTGATGTTGTATTAAAACTTTAGTGCTAACCAGGCTTATGTCTAAAGGGATTCTGATATTAATTCCTATCTTATTCCATGTTCTCAGTGTCACTAAAGCCAATTCACTTGATTATTATATTACAGTGGCATTAAAAAACAGTCCTCTCCTTAAAGACTTCAATAATCAGGTTATTTCAGCCGGACTGGATAGTTTACTGGTAAAGGCTTCAAATAAACCCCAGGTAAGCCAGGCTACAGATATAATGTATCCCTTTACAGGTAAAAACTGGGGATATGATGAAGCAATTACAAACGGAGGAAACTATTCCGCACTGATCAGCGTGCTTCAGCCATTACTGAATAAAAAAGTGATTAGGGGACAAATTGAAGACGTTTCCCTTCAAAGCCAGACTATACGAAACAATGTAAAAATCTCGGAAATAGACCTGAAAAAAGGCATTACGGCACAATATCTTACAGCCTGGTCCAATTTTACCCAGCTTCAGTCGAACAAAACAATTTTGAAACTATTGCAGGATGAACAGAAGGTTTTGAAAATACTGGTTGAAAAGGGTGTTTACCTGGTTACAGATTACATGAATCTCTCTGTCTCCGCGAGGTCACAGGAAATTGCCATAAGACAATCCTATATGCAATACAAAAATGACCTGAACCTGCTGAACTACCTCTGTGGTATTACTGATACAACAACAGTTACACTTGAAAATCCGGGAATCACCCTTAATAATTATTTTGATCTTGCCAATTCACCCGTATTGGCCCAATTCAGAGTTGACAGTTTAAAGAACATTAACCTGAGGCTTCTGTCTGATTATAATTATCTGCCTAAAATTCATGCTTTTGCCGATGGAGGATTTGCTTCAGTGCTTCCCAAAAATATTCCTTATAATTTCGGATCAAGCATCGGAATAAATCTCAGTATGGTTATTTTTGACGGCAAACAGCGCAAATTGCAATACGATAAAATTTCACTTGCTGAAAATACACGGATGGATTATCAGAAATTCTATAAGCAACAATACAGACAACAATACAATCAATTGAGAGAACAGCTGAAACTATCAGGTGAATTGATCAATGACATGAAAGATCAGCTTGCTGAACAGGAAAAACTGATCGGGCTTTATAGAGCGGAGATAGAGAAGGGACTGGTACGTTTCATGGACTTTACAACTATTGTTAACAATTACGCAGCTACAAAAAACAACTATACGCAGGCAGAGATAAACCGTCTGCAGATCATTAATCAAATGAACTACCTTAAATGAAAACCATCAGCAATATCGCTCTCCGTTCTCCGTTCTCCTTTTTACTGGTCATACCGCTGTTATTTGGCAGTTGTAACAGCAAATCAGGTCAGGAAACAGAGGTCAGCGAACCTATCGCCACTCCTGTTACAGTAATGTCAGTAATCCACCGCCCCATGAGTGAAATTATCAGTCTCAAGGCTGTTTCTGTCTACCAGAAGAAAAGCCAGGTAAGGTCGAATGTTAACGGATATATCGTGAAAACCCTTGTAAACGTTGGGGATTATGTCAGTCAGGGTAAGCCAATTTTCACCATAATTACTAAGGAAGTCAAAGAATTGAGAAGTTCACTTAAAAATGATTCCCTTTTCACATTCAAAGGGGAAATGACCATAAATGCCCCCTCGTCAGGAATCGTCACGGAAGTAAACAAACAATCGAACGATTATGTCAGCGACGGTGACCAGCTCTGTCTGATTGCCGAACAAAGCAGCTTTGTATTTGTTCTTAATGTTCCTTTTGAACAAAACAGATATACCCCTGTCGGGAAGAGTATGCAGGATAGTTCTTCCGGACTCAACCAAGATCGATGGCCTGATCATTTCCAGACTGGCAACTGTTGATCCTATTTCACAAACCCAGAGTTATGTGGTCAAACCTCACAATCAAATCGATGCTCCCTGAAAATCTTTCCAGCCGTTGTACAGATCATTAAAAGTACAAAACAAAATGCTCAGGTACTTAACAAATCATGCGTTCTTTCGGATGAAACAATGGAGAATTTCTGGGTAATGAAGTTAATCAACGACAGCACAGCAGTGAAAGTTCCTGTAATACAATCTACTGAAGCTGATTCGGTAATTGAAATTGTTTCGCCTCTTTTTAATCCTGCCGACAGAATTATTAAGACAGGGAATTATGGTTTGCCTGATACTGCGTATGTAAAAATTGTCCAACCCTGATCCGTAAGCTTTAACTGACGGCAAAGGATAAAGATGATGGTAAAGAATAAGATGAAAAAGATACCTGAATGAAAAACTTCTTTGTAACGCATAAACATCCTGTTACTGTCATACTTTTCATTCTGCTGGCGGGAGGCATTTTCACCTATACTAAAATGCAATCCTCTCTTTTTCCCGAGGTGACATTTCCTAAAATCAAGGTTATTGCAGAAAACGGATTGCAGCCTGTTTCAAAGATGATGATAACCGTTACCAAGCCCTTGGAGATTGCTATTAAACGGGTGCCAAATCTGGTAACGGTGAGGAGTATTACCAGCAGGGGAAGCTGTGAAATATCGGCTTTTATGAAGTGGGGTACCGATATCGATCTGAGCAAGCAACAGATTGAATCCTATATCCATCAGATCTCCAATGATCTCCCTCCGGGAACGTCCATCACTGTTGAAAAAATGAATCCTTCGATTCTGCCTGTCAGCGGGTATGTGATTAAAGGAAAAAATATCAGTGATATTGAGCTTAACCTGATTGCCAATTACACTGTAAAACCTTACCTCTCACAGGTGGAAGGGGTTTCAGAAATACGCGTTATCGGTGGCAAAACGAAAGAATTCCACATCAACCTGAATCCTCAAAGGATGAGCGCACTGAACGTGACTCCGGCAATGATTTCCAATGCCTTGAAAGAGACCAACTTTATTACCAGCAACGGTTACCTGACCGATTACAGCAGGCTGTATCTGACTGTAACCGATGCTACTGTAAAGACATTGCAGGATTTGCAAAATCTCGTGATCAGCAATGATGGAAAAAGAATCTTAAAGCTGAAGGATATTGCAAATGTCAAAGTAGCCGCACGAACAGAATACATCAGGGTGAATGCCAACGGCGAAAGCGCTGTCCTGATTGCCGTGATCAAACAGCCCAATACCAATCTGATTACCTTTTCTGAGGAGGTTTCAAAACGAATAAAGGAACTGAATAAAAGTATTTTGCCAAAGGGGGTTACGTTAAGCCCGTATTACGTACAGGCAGATTTTGTCAATGACACTATCCGAAGTGTAAGGGACGCCATATTAATAGGTCTTTTATTAGCTGTTATTATATCCGTAATTTTTCTTCATTCCATCAAATCGAGCACGGTCATCCTGATTACCATCCCGCTTACGCTTTCGCTCACCCTTATCTCTCTTCAGATTGCAGGGTATAATTTCAACATCATGACGCTTGGCGCCATTGCGGCGGCGATCGGTCTTATCATTGACGACGCAATAGTCGTTGTGGAACAGATTCACCGGACCCATGAGGAACATCCTGAAACACCCACGCGGGAACTAATCTCAAAATCGATTTCCTTCCTGCTTCCCGCGATGATAGGTTCCTCAATCAGCACTATTGTTATATTTCTGCCATTTGCATTGCTGAGCGGTGTAGCAGGGGCCTATTTCAATATCCTTAGCAACACCATGATAATCACTTTAGTTTGTTCCTATCTTGTCACATGGATCGGATTACCGGTGATTTACTTACTTTTTTCAAGGAAAACCAGAAAAATTACAGAAGCGCCAGTAGAAGAGGACCGACTCAAAAAAGGCAAGTGGATATCTTTTTTCATTTTACGCCCCTGGGTGAGCATTGCCTTAATCATTTTACTCATTACTATTATTGCTACGATACCAGGAAAACTTGAAACAGGTTTTCTTCCGGAGATGGATGAAGGAAGCATTGTGCTGGATTATCGGTCCCCTCCCGGCACATCTCTTCAGGAGACCGACCGGATGCTCCGTGAGGTGGAAAAACTTTTTCCATCCGTCCCGGAGATTGAAAGCTATTCACGGAGGACAGGTACGCAGATGGGATTTTTCATCACCGAACCCAATACGGGTGATTACCTGATTCAATTGAAAAAAGAACGTAAACGCAGCACTGAAGAAGTAATTGACGATATTAGAAAAAAAATAGAAGCTACACAACCGGCCCTTCAGGTCGATTTCGGACAGGTTATCGGCGACATGCTGGGCGACCTGATGAGCTCAGTTCAGCCTATTGAAGTACTTATATTCGGAGATAACCAGGAAGTTTTGCATGGCCTTGCCCGGAAGGTCGCTGAGATAACAGAAAAAACCCAAGGAACCGCTGATGTTTTTAACGGAATTACTATCGCCGGGCCGTCGGTCAATATAGATCCTGATTACCATCGGTTACTGCTATTCGGGATCACTCCTGCCGATTTTCAGAGCCAGTTGCAGACCCAGCTTGAAGGAACCGAAGCCGGAAGTATTTATGAAAAAGAACAGCAGACAACTATCCGTATGATCTATCCTAATGCCGTTAATACCTCCATGGAAAGAATCAGAAATTCATCGATCTTTCTGCCTAACGGTAAACTTCACCCTCTTTCGGATTTGTCAAAGATCACCATCAGCCAGGGAAGCGCTGAAATTGACCGTGAAAACCTGCAATCGATGGTACGTGTGACGGGAAGGTTAAATCAACGCGACCTGGGAAGCGTAATGAATGACCTGCAGAAAAAGATCAGGGCCAATGTCATGTTGCCGAAGGGTTATCATATTGAGTACGGTGGAGCTTTCAAAGAACAACAGCAGTCGTTCAAGGAACTGATGCTGATATTACTGTCGGCTTCTCTGTTGGTCTTTTCAGTTATGCTCTTTCTGTTCAAAGATATTAAGGTTGCTCTTCTGATCCTCTTCATTGCTGTATTGGGAACCTCAGGGTGCCTGCTTGCTCTGTGGATTACAGGAACACCCCTGAATGTGGGAAGCTATACGGGAATTATCATGATTATAGGGATCATCGGGGAAAATGCTATTTTTACTTTTCAGCAGTACCAGGAAAACTTAAAAACGGGTACTCCTGATGAATCAATCGTTTATGCTATATCCACACGTTTAAGGCCCAAATTAATGACTGCCTTGGGAGCCATTACTGCCCTGACTCCCCTGGCGCTCGGCATCGGGACCGGCGCACAGCTTCACCAGCCCCTTGCGATTGCCGTAATCGGCGGTTTTATCATAGCACTGCCATTATTGCTTATCGTTTATCCCTCGATGCTGAGAATACTTTTCAGAAACTACAGACATGAAATAAATACCTGATTTCTGATCTTATAAAAACAAGCTTTTTATCATAAATTATTTTATTCAGTTTTGTTTACTATTTGATTTTGTGTGATTACAAATGATAACTGTATCTTAACTTCCAATGGACATATCCGATTGCCTATTTTCCTTATATTTGCACAATAACAAAATCCTTAAATATTTTAATTGTAAATCATTAAAATGATCCTGTTCTTTAAAGGAAAGTCAAGCCTGATTGCACTTAATGCTGATAAGGAATTGACCACGGATGATATTAATAAACTCAAATGGCTTTTTAATGAAGCTGAACTTTTCCAAGATGAATCGGTAACAGGAATTTTTATTGGTCCCAGGAAGGAAATGATAACACCCTGGAGCACCAATGCTGTGGAGATCACTCAGAATATGGGGATTACCGGAATTGGCAGAATAGAAGAATTTGTATCAGACAATTCTGTTAAACCCGAATATGATCCCATGCTCCAGGCTGTTTATCACAACCTTGATCAAAACATTTTTACGATTCAGCATCAGCCTGAACCAGTGATTTTCATTGATGATATTGCGGCCTATAACAACGAGGAGGGTTTGGCACTCAGTAATGAAGAGGTAAACTATTTGAATGAGGTATCCCGTAAAATGGGACGGAAATTGACAGATAGTGAAGTTTTTGGATTTTCCCAGGTAAATTCAGAACATTGCAGGCATAAAATATTTAGCGGAACCTTTATAATCGATGGAAAAGAGAAGCCTTCAACACTCTTTCAACTGATTAAAAAGACAACCCAGACCAATCCGAACAGAGTCGTCTCGGCATACAAAGACAATTGTTCTTTTAGTGAAGGGCCTGTCACAGAACAGTTTGCTCCGTCTACTCAAGATAAACCCGATTATTTTGAAGTCAAAGATATTAACACGGTACTCTCGTTGAAGGCCGAAACCCACAATTTCCCCACAACAGTTGAACCATTCAATGGGGCTTCAACCGGAACTGGCGGAGAGATCAGAGACAGAATGGCAGGTGGCAAAGGAAGTTTCCCAATCGCCGGCACTGCCGTTTATATGACTTCCTATTCAAGAAATGATAAATCGGATCGTCCCTGGGAAAAAGCTATTCCTCAGCGGCCATGGTTATATCAGACTCCTGAGGAAATTCTTATCAAGGCTTCAAACGGAGCCTCTGATTTTGGCAACAAATTTGGACAACCTCTTATTAACGGATCTGTCCTGACATTTGAACACATTGAAAATCAGAAAAAGTACGGCTATGATAAGGTGATTATGCTTGCAGGCGGAATTGGTTTCGCACGCAAAGAAGACAGTCATAAAGACAAGCCTGAAACTGGCGATAAAGTAATCCTTCTCGGAGGTGACAATTATCGGATTGGCATGGGAGGTGGAGCTGTATCTTCAGTCGATACAGGAGAATATGAAAGTCACATCGAATTAAATGCCGTCCAGCGTGCAAATCCTGAAATGCAGAAAAGAGTTTACAATACAATCAGGGCATTAGCCGAATCCGGAAATAATCCTATTATTTCCATTCATGACCATGGTGCGGGAGGACATTTGAATTGTCTTTCAGAACTGGTTGAAGAAACAGGCGGAAAAATATACCTTGATCAGCTGCCAATCGGCGATCCTACCCTTTCAGCTAAAGAAATAGTCGGCAATGAATCGCAGGAAAGAATGGGCTTAGTAACTGATGCCGATAATACTGATTTGATTTCACGGATCGCAGAAAGAGAAAGATCCCCATTTTATGTAATCGGTGAAGTAACAGGAGATCATAAATTTACTTTCCTGGACAGGAAAAGCGGAGTTAAACCTATTGATTGGGAGTTGAGTTACATGTTTGGTAAACCCCCTAAAACAATATTGGAAGACGAAACAAAGTCCAATGGATTTTCAGAGGTAGTTTACGATAAAAATATGGTTTACAGTTATCTCGAACAGGTTTTACAACTCGAATCTGTCGGTTGCAAGGACTGGCTTACAAATAAAGTTGATCGCTCAGTAACAGGTAAAATTGCCAAACAGCAATGTGCCGGTGAACTGCAACTACCTCTAAACAACATGGGCGTTGCCACTTTGGACTATCAGGGCATTAAAGGCATAGCCACTTCTTTGGGAAATGCTCCTGTAGCCGGATTAGTCAATGCCGCCAATGGTTCAATCCTGTCGATTGCAGAAGCTTTAACAAATATTATTTGGGTGCCTCTTTCCTATCGGCTTAAGGGATTATCCCTCTCGGCCAATTGGATGTGGCCTGCAAAAAATAAGGGTGAAAATTTTCGTTTGTACTCAGCGGTTGAAGCTGCTTCAGATTTTGCCTGTGCATTGGGAATAAACATTCCGACTGGTAAAGATTCCCTTTCTATGACCCAAAAATACAGGGATGAGGTGGTTTATGCCCCAGGTACTGTAATTATCACGGCTTCAGGGGAAGTATCAAACGTAAGAAAAGTGATTGAACCTGTAATTATTAATGATAATTCTAAATCACTCTACTATATCGATTTTTCCCGATCACCAAAATCCCTGGGTGGTAGTTCTTTAGGACAGGTACTAAATAAAATAGGACAGGATACTCCAACTGTAAATGATCCTTCTTATTTTGCCCTCGCTTTCGATACCATTCAAGAGGCTATTGAAAACGAATTGATCCTTAGCGGTCATGATATCTCTTCAGGAGGGATCATTACTACCTTGCTCGAAATGTGTTTCTCCAATATCAGCGGTGGGTTAAGTGTTGATCTGTCTCTTATTGGAGAAAAAGACAGTGTAAAATTGCTGTTTTCCGAGAATCCAGGTGTTGTTATACAGGCTTTTAATTCAAATGAATTTGAAGCTTTATTGACAAAAAGCAGAGTACGGTATCTGAAGATTGGAAATAGTATTGATGAGCGTTCAGTCATTGTTAAAAACGGAGATGATGATTTCCGTTTTGATATTAATGTCCTTCGCGAAAAGTGGTTCAAACCCTCTTATCTTATGGATCGCAGGCAAAGCAATGAGAAATTGGCACTTGAACGTTTCAACAATTATAAAAATAATAAGCTCTGGTTCAATTTCGGCAGGTTTGCCGGAAAATTTGAAGATCTTGGAATCAACCCCATTAGGCGCAAGCCAACAGGAATAAAAGCTGCAATTATTCGTGAAAAAGGTGTTAACGGTGACCGCGAAATGGCATGGAGCATGTACCTTGCAGGAATGGATGTCAAGGATGTTCATATGACAGATCTAATCAGCGGCAGGGAAACACTTGAAGAGTTAAACATGATTGTTTTCGTGGGTGGCTTTTCAAATTCCGATGTACTTGGTTCTGCAAAAGGTTGGGCAGGAGCTTTTAAATACAATGAAAAAGCCCGTAAAGCTCTTGAAAATTTTTATAAACGTCCTGATACTTTAAGTCTTGGAGTATGTAATGGCTGCCAGTTGATGGTAGAGTTGGATCTAATTTATCCGAACTCATAATCAGAAGGCAAAAATGGCACATAACGATTCACACAAATTTGAATCCTCTTTTTTAAATGTGGATATTTTTGAAAATAATTCCGTAATGCTGAAATTGCCTTGCAGGAAAACGTTTGGGAATATGGGTGGCTCATGGAGAAGGAAAGTTGTATATTCCTTATAATGAATCTGTATATAAGATTCCGGTAAAATACTCATATGATAAATATCCGGGAACTCCGAACGGTTCACATTTCAATACAGCTGCAATTTGTTCAGATGATGGCCGTCATCTTGCCATAATGCCTCACCTTGAAAGAGGTATTTATCCCTGGCAATGGGGCTATTATCCCCCGGAAAGAAAAGATGACCAGGTTTCGCCATGGATTGAAGCCTTTGTAAATGCAAAGAAATGGATTGAAAAACAGTGCTCAGTCACGCACATGCAGGAGTAAAAAGTAATCAATTCAGTGTTCACTTTCACTATATACTTTTTACTTTTTAATTAATATAATATGCAAATCTCTGTCCGTGGGTTTCCTTCGCTTTAACTCCGTATTAACTTCGTTCTGTACAGCCTTGGTCTTAATAATCATAATACTAATATCCGAAAGTCAAATCCTGCCCTTTCAATGGTAAAAGAGGGCTCCGGTCATTTGCCTTCGGCTTCTTATCTGAACGTTAGTTGATATATTCCTTCTGATCATTCACATTTCCTTCCTTTTTCCTACCTTTGTAGCCTTTAAAATTAGGGAATTATATTATATAAGTTTTGTGGATGTTAATCTGTTTTTAATTCAGTTATTCTTTAATTTTTTAATTCCTTAATTCTTTAATTAATAATGCATTATGGAAATTCCAAGCAAATATGAACCTATAGCCGTAGAGGACAAATGGTACAAGTACTGGATGGAAAACAGGTTTTTCCATTCCGAACCCAATGAGCGCGAGCCTTATACCATCGTGATCCCCCCGCCCAACGTGACGGGAGTCCTCCATATGGGACATATGCTCAACAACACCATCCAGGATGTACTTATCCGGAGAGCGCGGATGCAAGGAAAGAACGCCTGCTGGGTACCCGGAACAGACCATGCCTCCATCGCCACTGAAGCCAAGGTGGTGGATAAACTGCTCAAAGAGGGTATCCGCAAGGAAAACATCACCCGTGAAGAGTTCATCGAACATTGCTGGGAATGGACACGCAAACACGGGGGAATCATCCTGGAACAGCTTAAAAAGCTTGGTGCCTCGTGCGACTGGGATCGCACATGCTTTACCATGGACGAAATCCGCTCGGATGCCGTGATCAAAGTGTTTATCGATCTTTTCGAAAAAGGATATATCTACCGGGGTGTAAGAATGGTCAACTGGGATCCCGCAGCCAGAACCGCCGTGTCGGACGAAGAGGTCAATTACAAGGAGGAGAAGTCGAAGCTCTACTATGTCAGGTACAGGATGGAAGGAAGTGACGATCAATATATCACTGTAGCCACAACACGCCCGGAGACGATCCTGGGCGATACGGCAGTCTGCGTCAATCCAAAAGATAAACGGTTCAGTCATCTTGTCGGGAAGAAGGTGTTCGTGCCGTTGATCAACCGGCTTGTTCCCGTCATCGCGGACGATTATGTGGATATGGAATTCGGCACAGGGTGTCTGAAGATCACGCCCGCCCATGACGAGAACGATTACGAGATAGGCCTGCGCCACAACCTTGAAGTGATCGATACCTTTAATGACGACGGCACACTGAGCGAAAAGGCACAGATTCTTGTCGGAGTTGACAGATTTGAAGCACGAAAGCAGATTATCCCCATGCTCGAAGCGGCAGGGAACCTGGTAAAGATTGAAGATTATACTAATAAAGTGGGTTACTCTGAACGTACGGACGTTCCCATTGAACCAAAGCTTTCAGCCCAGTGGTTCCTCAAAATGGGTGAACTGGCCAAACCGGCGCTCGAAGCTGTTGAAAACGGGGATGTCCGGTTTTACCCGTCGAAATTCAAGAATCTTTACCGCCACTGGATGGAAAACATCAGGGACTGGTGCATTTCACGCCAGCTGTGGTGGGGACACCGCATCCCGGTCTATTACCTTGAAGACGGCTCGTTCGTTGTCGCGGAGAATGATGCTTCTGCCTTGGAGATCGCGAGGGAAAAAACAGGCAATGAAAAGTTAACATTAGCTGATCTTCATCAGGATGAAGATGTGCTCGACACCTGGGCCTCATCGTGGCTATGGCCCATCTCGGTATTCGACGGCATAAGCCACCCGGATAATAAAGACATCAATTACTACTACCCCACCAATGACCTTGTAACGGCTCCCGAAATTATCTTTTTCTGGGTGGCACGGATGATCATTGCAGGCTATGAATACCGCGACACCTGGCCCTTTAAAAACGTCTATTTCACTGGGATTGTTAGAGATAAGCTAAGGCGCAAAATGTCGAAATCACTGGGAAATTCTCCAGAGCCTCTCGAACTGATAACTAAATACGGCGCCGACGGAGTAAGGGTCGGGATGTTGCTCTGCTCGCCTGCTGGGAACGATATCCTTTTTGATGAATCGCTGTCAGAACAGGGGCGCAACTTCAGCTCGAAGATCTGGAATTCCCTGCGCCTGATCAAAGGATGGAAGGTAAACGAGGCCATGCCCCAGCCCGAACATTCAAGGCTCGGCATTGAGTGGTTTCGGGCAAAACTCAGCGAAGCGATCCTTACCATTGATGACCATTTCTCCAAATACCGCATAAGCGATGCCCTGATGACCGTTTACACAACCATAAGGGATGAATTCTCGGGATGGCTCTTGGAGATCATCAAACCGCCTTATCAACAGCCGGTGGACGCAAAAACATACAATGAAACGATCAGGCTATTCGATCAGGTGCTCCGCCTGCTTCATCCTTTCATGCCCTTTATTTCGGAAGAGATATGGCAGTTGCTGAAGGAACGTCAGGACGGAGATTCCATCATGATACAGCCTTGGCCCGGTGCATCAGAATCAGACAGTAAAATCACCGAGGAATTTGAGGTGCTGAAAGAAGCCGTCACAGGAATACGTGCCATTCGTAAAGAGAAAGATATTCCCGCCAGGGAACAAGTATCGCTCTGCATCGTTCCGGGTGAAAAGGGCTATGTATCCAGATACGATACTGTCCTTATGAAGATGGGCAATCTCTCGGAACTGAAAATTGTGGAAGGAGAAATATCCGGCGCCATTTCGTTCAGGGTAAATACATCAGCCTTCTATATCCCACTCGAAAAAGTGAATATCAGCGAAGAGAAGGCAAAAATCGAGGAAGAGCTGAAATATACCATCGGTTTCCTTGAATCAGTGATGAAGAAAATGAGTAATGAACGTTTTCTAAACAGCGCTCCTGCAAAAGTTGTCGAACTGGAGCAGAAGAAGAAGTCGGATGCAGAGGAAAAGATCCGATTGCTGAAAGAAAGGCTCGAATCGTTCAGCTAACGCCCGCAAGGCTTTCTAAATTAACCGATAAGATCAGCGGCGACAGAAAGAGAAGCTATATCCCCAATCTGTTCATCCAGTTCGGCAGGCACAATGCGGCAGACCTTCCGTGCAAGCGGCAAGGCTTCAGCCTCCAGGGACTTTTCGAGAGAAGGAATCAACAGATGCCCGGCACGAACAAAGATGCTCCCGATGACAATGCATTCAGGATTCAGTATGTCGATCAGTACGGAAAGCCCTTTTCCCATCTGGATTCCGCAGATTTCGAAAATCTCCCTTGCCAGCGCGTCTCCCCGGTTTGCCGCTTCAGCAACTATCTGTGCAGTAATAGAATGCAGATCAGAAATGCCTTTGCAGAAAGAGACTTTTTCTCCCATCTGAAATTTCTCCATTGCCTTTAACCGTGCAAGCTGAGCAATACCCCCTCCGCTGCAAAAACCTTCAAAGGAACCTGTTTTGCCATATCCCACAGGCCCGAAATTTTCAAGGCGAATATGTCCAACTTCACCGGCATTGTCATTGGTACCTGAATAGAGCCTGCCGTCAAGTATCAGTCCGGCACCCAAGCCTGTCCCGAAGGTAAGAAAGATCATGTTCCGCGTAGCCTTTCCTGCACCAAACTTCCACTCCGCCAAGGCACAGGCATTAGCATCATTCTGAAGAGCGACAGGGATTGAAAACTGCTTTTTAAAATATTCAACGATAGGTACATCATTCCAGCCCGGCAGATTGGGAGGCGAGAGAACCACTCCCTTCCTGCTGTCAAGCGGTCCGCCGCAGCTTATGCCTATTGAGGCAATATCAGTAGGAACAAGCTTATATTTCATTAAGATATCACTTATCCCTTTTTGCAGTTGAGGCAACATTTGATCAGGTTTCGGAAAGTCTGCCGTAACGTATACCTCTTTATCCAGTACCTTTACCACATCGCCATTGTCAATCTGCCCGAGAATCGCCGCGCATTTCGTACCGCCGATATCCAATCCGATCAGTTTCTTCATAGTCATTCAATTGTCATTCGATCTCGATGCTTCGGGATTCAATAGTCATAGTTTAATTTTCACTGATTACTGTTCACTCATTTCATTTACTTTCTTTAATTTTGAACAGAAGTACAATATAGATGATCTGTTTTAAAATCCCACGCCAAAACCAATACTGAAAAACGGCGTCCAATTGCTGTAAGGAGAATTTTCGTTTTGAAGCACATCAAAAAGAATTTGTGTGTTCATCCAGATATTCTGAGAAATTGGCTGACTATAACCCCCGCCCACCAACAAAAAAGGAACCCAGATGCGATTATTCTGACCCATTAAATAATACGAATCATAATTCATTTCTTTAAACTCAGAATGCAAATAAAATTGCTGGATTACCCTGTAACGTGCGAAAATACTCGCTCCATAATTTGATGCCTTGTAGTTATAACCTGAATATCCGTTATCGCGGATGTATTCGTAGGTTACAATTGTACCGAGAGATAATCTGGGGTTAATTTTATAGCCGATCAACGGTTCGATGCCTACGGCAGTATAACTTCCGAACACCAGATCAAGATATCCTCCATAATAAAATTTACGCTCTTTTGGTGTCTGAATAAAAGGAGATTTATCCTTCTTTTCCGGATTCAAATCACCGGCATGGCTTTCAAAGGCAATCAACATCAAAAACAGAAATAAACGGAAGATTTTCATTTGTATTTAATTTGTTTTTAAAATAAAAATGAAATTATAGATTGTTGAAATGAAATTCTTAAAGCTATTTCTTTAAATATTTATGAAACCAATCCAGGGTCCTTGTTGCATAATCAAGTATAAATTTCGGTTCAGTAACACCATGCGTAGTCCTCGGATAAATCAATATTTCGGTTTTAACGCCCAAACGTTGCAGCGCCCTGTATAATTCCAGTCCCTGTGAGGTAGGCACACGCACATCGCTGGCTCCGTGAAGAATCAGTGTGGGTGTCTTCACATTCTTAACATAGAACATGGGAGAATGCTTCATATAAACATCAGGCATTTCCCACAATTCCCCTCCAAAATACTGCCGTATAAAATCCGGGATATCCGTTGTACTGGTAAAGCTCACAAGATCAGTCACACCGGCATCTACCATAGCTGCCTTAAACCGATTTGTATGAGTAATAATCCAGGAAGTCATAAAGCCTCCGTAACTCAATCCGGTAACGCACATGCTGTCAGGATCAACTATATTTTCAGCAATGAGGTGATCCACCCCGGCCATTATATCTTCATAATCACTAAAACCCCAGTCCGCATGATTGGCAAGACGAAAATCGGCGCCATATCCCCCACTGCCCCGGGGATTTGGCCTTAAAACAACAAAGCCCTGATCGGCATACACCTGTATCGGAAATACAGAAGCAGCTCCTGTGTAAGTTTTGGTAAATACACTTGCAGGACCTCCGTGAATATTCAAAATAAGCGGATATTTTCTTCCTTTAATGTAATCTTTCGGGTAAGTGAGAAGGCCTTCAATATCGTACTTACCGTCTTTTAATTTCCACGAAATCACTTCAGATTCGGCATGTTTCATTTGAGCAAAATCATCATTAATGGCTGAAAGCTTTCGTGTCTGCTGATTTTTTAATGAAAAAGCAACCACAACGGGCGGAGTGTTGAAATCCTGAAAGGTAAAAGCCATCAGATCGCCTGCTTTGTCCAAAACCGGATTTGAATAGTACCCATTCGACGGAGTAAGCATCACAGGAGCTTTTCCATTGATGGGAAGAGTGTAGATAACGCGGCTGGTTTTATAATTTTCATCGAGCAGAAGAGATTGATTGTCAGGGCCCCATCCCACCAGATGCGGATCTCGGTTAAAAGTTTCAGCCAGTTTTTTTGCAGGACCTCCGTTTGCAGGCATAATATAAACATCTGAAATTCCGATCCATCCCGAATTTCCGCCATCAGATACAAAAGCAAGCCATTTCCCGTCAGGTGAATACATAGGCTGACCGTCTCTGCCTTTCATATCAACCAAAGATTTTTATTTCTCCGCTGTCAGCCGGAATCGTTGAAATGTCTGAATTATACCACCCTTCAGATGAAGAGTTTGGCTGATGTGTAAAAGCAATCGTCTTGCTGTCAGGCGACCAGGTTAATTCCGTAATATGGAAATCTCCCCGGGTCAGCCGCCTTACAGGGTACTCCCCTTTTTCATTTTTCTTAAGGGAAATAAGATAAAGATGAGAATTCCTGAAATGATCCGCCACAACCCAATCCCGTTTCTCTTTTATATCCTTTTCTTCCTGTTCAGTCAATGGATCAGTCATCAGGAATGCAATGCTCTTTCCGTCAGGTGCCCATGCATAATTTCCCACTGCATATTTCTGGTCTGTAATCGGAAAGGCTTCACCCCCGTCAAGAGGCATCAGGTATAACTCTGATTTACCGTTACGTGAAGAAGTAAAAGAGAGAAATTGATTATCATGTGAAAAACCTGCCCGTATACAGGATTTATCACCAAAGGTATACTGCCGGTTCATTGAACCATCCGTTTTAGCCACCCAGATTTGAGTCACATATTCCGATTTCTCCCCCTTCATCTCAGGGCTTGAAACTTCATAGGCAACCTTACTCCCATCCGATGCTATGTCAGCCGTAACAACACGATCATATTGCATCATCATTTCGGGACTCCAGCTTTGGGCACGGACCCCTGATACGAAAACCAATAGCAGATAAAACAATAGTTTTGTTTTCATTTCACAGGTTTAATAATAAAAACTAAAGATAAACAAAAGAATGAAAAAATGAAAAAGGCTTTAGGCTGTAAACTTAAGGCTAAAGGTAAAGGCTAAGGGCAAATGTTTTGGGGCTATTAATTCTCTGCTATCTTTTGAAATTCTCATCAAAAAAGAGCTGTCATCGCCGGACATTGACAAGTCCATGCCCGTACCAACTTCACAAAAAAAGAGTAATTTTAACGTAGCATAATCGTATTTTAAATGTTCATATACGCATGAGATACGCATAATATACGCACGAGGTACGCATAAGGTTTGGTGTCGGCTTAGTCATGGTAAGGTGTTGACAAGATTATGGCAAGGTCATAACATGACCATTAAAGGAGATTTATTTAAAAACAGTTCATTGTATCCAAAGAATTATAACTTTGTAATACAATCGAATTACTAATCAGAAAAAATTATCCAGATGAAAAACCTTAACCGCAGGGATTTTATTCAAAAAAGTGCTGCAGGCATAGCCGGAGTAACAGCCCTGGTAAATGCCTTGCCGGAAATCACTTACGCCATTGATAAAACAGCCACCATTGACAAAGTTCCCCTTGGCAATACAGGACTGACTGTCTCACGGATTGCACTGGGAACAGGAACCAGGGGATGGAAATTTGTGTCAGATCAGACACGGCTTGGAACGGAAAAGTTTGTAAAACTTGCCCGTTATGCTTTCGACAAAGGCATCCATTTCTTTGACACGGCTGATATGTATGGTTCTCATACTTATGCCCGTGCAGCCTTTAAAGAGATTCCACGTGATAAAGTCATCCTTCTTACCAAAGTGATGGTTTATGACCAGCAGGGCTGGTATAAAGCGGAACCTTTCGAAAAAAGCCTCGACCGTTTCAGAAAAGAACTGGGAACTGATCACATTGATATATTTCTGATGCACTGCATGATAAACGGTGAATGGCCGACCCAGTACAAGCAGTATATGGATGGCCTGTCCGAGGCAAAAGCCAAAGGGATTATCAAAAAGGTCGGCATTTCCTGTCACAGCATGGATGCCATAAAAGTTGCTGCAACGAATGATTGGATAGATGTAATCCTTGCAAGGATAAACCACCAGGGAGCCAGAATGGACGGAGCGCCTGACCAGGTAATGGAATTGCTTGCTTCAGCGCGTAAAAACGGAAAAGGTGTATTGGCAATGAAAGTCTTTGGCTGCGGCGACCTTACAAAGGAAGAAGAACGCGAGAAATCACTCAATTTCGTTCTGAAAAGCGGAAATGTGCACGCCATGACCCTTGGCGTGGAGAGTCCCGAACAGATTGATGATAACATAAGCAGGGTTATGAGAATTGTGAAAGGCTGAGATTAATTAAAGAATTAAGATTAAGAATGAAGGAATGAAGGAATGAAAGAATAAAATTTAATGAGGTGATTCTTTATCAACCAATCACCACATCAGCACATCAGCACTCAACAAATGCCTAAACTTTTCAAAATACTTTATTTCCAGGTTATTGTTGCAATCCTTATTGGCATCTTCCTCGGGAGATTCTATCCCGATATTGCCGTTAAATTAAAACCATTTGGCGACGGCTTTATCAAATTGATCAAGATGATGATTGCACCGGTCATTTTCTGCACAATCGTAACAGGGATTGCCGGCATGCAGGATGCCAAAAAAGTCGGGCGCGTCGGGTTAAAAGCAATTATCTATTTTGAAATTGTTACCACTATGGCATTGATCATAGGTCTGCTGGTAATTAATATCATCAAACCGGGAGAAGGAATGAATGTCAATCCTGCAACATTGGATACAACCTCGATAGAATCTTATGTAA
Organism: uncultured Bacteroidia bacterium; assembly: GCA_963810555.1. GTDB lineage: Bacteria > Bacteroidota > Bacteroidia > Bacteroidales > Prolixibacteraceae. The sequence continues at coordinate 165,012 of CAWENX010000007.1, forward strand.
GTCAAAGTAAAAGCAATAATATCCAGGATTTTCTTTTACATATCATTCCGGAAAATATGTTTGGTCCATTTGCAAACGGAGATCTGTTGCAGGTTTTGCTTGTTTCTATTTTGTTAGGCCTTGCGGTGTCAAAAATCGGTGAAAAGGCAAATCCACTCCTGAAAGGAATTAAATCGCTTGAGGCCGGATTGTTTGGCGTGATAGGGATTATCATGAGAGTAGCCCCGCTCGGCGCCCTTGGTGCAATGAGTTTTACGGTAGGGAAATATGGCGTGGAATCCCTCGTTTCTCTTGGACAGTTGATGATGTCATTTTATATCACCTGCCTCTTATTTATAATCCTGGTATTAGGGGGAATATTAAAATATTTCGGGTTTAATTTATTCAGGTTATTGCAATACATTAAAGAAGAATTGCTTATTGTTTTAGGAACCTCTTCATCGGAAGCGGCGCTCCCCAGCCTGATGAATAAACTCGAAAAAGCAGGATGCTCTGAATCTGTCGTTGGATTGGTTGTTCCGACAGGATATTCTTTCAACCTTGACGGCACATGTATTTATTTAACTATGGCAGCCGTGTTTCTGTCCCAGGCAACTAATATTAATATGGATATCTCACACCAGGTTTCCTTGCTGTTAATATTGTTGCTTACTTCAAAAGGTGCGGCAGGAGTAACAGGCAGCGGTTTTATTACACTTGCCGCAGTATTGCCGATTTCAGGGCATATACCCGTTGCCGCAATTACATTGATTTTAGGCATTGATCGATTTATGAGTGAAGGAAGAGCCATTACCAATATTATCGGTAATACAGTTGCCACCATTGTGATTGCAAAGTCAGAGAAGGAAATGGAGATGGTTACTGCAAAAGAATTAATAGGTTAAGTTTAGCATGCTTCTGTCCATCCAATCTAACCGAAATTATTCGTCCGGACGAAATCCATTTAGGCCGATTTTCATCCTGGATATCGATTTAATACATTCTAAATTCAAAATCTCCACGCTTCTTTGAATTTTCAAAGGATTCAGTAGTATTAACAAATTTATTAGAGAAACAAATTCCAAATATATTGTCCGTCTTCGAACATTAATCATTCGTTTTCGAACATATATTGTTAGAAAAGATTCACGTTATAAAGCTGATAGTTAAAAAATTATAAAATTTGGCATAGGTGTTGTTATCAGAAACTCTGTTAATTTTTAATTTAAAAACTATGAAATCAATGAAATGTCATCATTCTATTTGCATGTTCCTAATTTTAATGTTTGCAACATTATTAACATCTGCCGAATCGAAGTGCGATCACGGGAAAAACCAAAACTTCTCTCGGGAAGTATTCAATCAGGGAGATTCAACCTATCGAGATTGAAGGACAATCTTACAAAACGTTTGAACTATCCTATGAAAATTCAAACAATCCTGTTGTAATTTACATCGATGATCATGACAATTGCAGGGATTATATTGTCCGTTCTAAGTATGTTGAAATCAAGTATGTTTGCCGGAATTCAGGCTTTGGAGTCGAACCGGTCTTTGGTAAACACATGAAATACGATAGTGTAGTGAATACTTATCTGATGGATCCCGTTAACTACAAAAATCAGATGAAATTATCCGAAGGAGCTAAAACAGAAAAAGAGGCTCTTGAACTAATTGCCACAAATTTTCCGTATTTGCTGAATACACCGGACTTTGGTTAAATAATTTGACTTCTTCCTTAGGCTTTGGCTGAAGACTGTCAGACTATTATTAAAAGCAAAGGGCAGGGAGCAGAGGGCAGAGAGTTATTAGCCCTTTGCCCTCTGCTCTCTGCTTTTATCTCGTAATTCGTCATTTGTCATTCGTAATTATACTGTTATGAACCTGTCCCGTGCCGCTATTTTCCAAGTGCCTGTCCATTCATGATTATCGATGACAACTGCCTCCTGGTAGAGTGCACAGGTTGGACAGATATGCGCCGGAACACCATACAAAACCTCCCCATATTGAAATTTATCGTTATCAGGAACCTCAGCAATCAGGTGCTCCTCACTCTGAGAGATGGGAATGATTTCCGGATGATCTAAAAACTTCACTCTCGGCAATGGATTTTCAGCAGCAACAGCCTTATGTCCTAAATCGAGGGTGATCAGATTACTGCTGATTTTTGATATAACCCGCGTAATAACAAGAGCAGCATATTCGAAAGGTAATTCCGGAAAACGTTCGTCTGTGGTAAAATCCCATAAAACAGTTGTTCCCGGACTGCAAATTGTATCCTTTTGAGCAGCATGAATTGGAAAAGTAGGTGTTCCGCCGGCTACCAGGATTAAATTCTCACCCGATTTCTTTTTAACATTTTTCATCAGATCATAAACTGGTTTCATCTCCTGAAGGCATTGTTCCCTGCGCGCAGTTAAATCTGAAATCACATTATGCCCGTCATAGACATGAAAACCTTCCGGATGAATTCCTTCCAAAGAAGAACACAATTCAGTAAGCTCCTGAGCCTCTTTTCCGGGAAGAATTCCTGTACGGTTCATTCCGACATTAAGATCAATTAAAACTCCCGATTCTATTCCTGAAACAACCATCACTTCAGCCAATTCAAGAACAACCTCAGCATTATCAACAATAACGGAATATTTTACATTCGGGTATTTGCGAATAAGATTAACAATTCTGGAAAGTTTCGGTCCTACAGGCTGCATGGCTATTAATACTTTTTCAGCCCCTGCCATTGCAAGCATCTCCGCTTCAGCAATTGTGGCACATTTAAACTGCTTAATTCCCAGACTTAATTGGAGTTCAACTATTTCCTTAATTTTATGTGTCTTAACATGAGGCATCAATCTTTCCGGGCTTCCTGTCAGCCTGATCATTTTTTCAATATTTTTCAGAATCCGGCTGTGATACATGATCAGTGCCGGTGAATCGATCTGATCGATCGCCTCTATTTCATACCAGGCCATTTTATTTAACATGACTCTGAAGGTTAATCCGGATTCAACTCAAAAACCGCCTCAATTTCAACGGGTACATTCTCCGGCAGACTTCCCATTCCGACAGCGCTTCTCACTCCTACCCCGTTCTCCATGCCAAATACCGAAGCAAACAATTCACTGCAGCCGTTGATAACATAAGGATGTTTTTCAAAATCCACCGTGGTGTTAGCCATACCTGTTACTTTTATCACACGTTTAATCCTGTTTAAACTGCCAAGATTTGTTGCCAGGGTTGACAAAATAGAAAGGCCTGCCTGTCTTGCTGCCAGTTTACCCTCCTCCATATCCATCTCCTTACCGATTTTTCCTTTTATAAGCGTTCCATCGCTCTTAACCGGAAGATGGCCGGAAACATAAATATATTTTCCATCACGAAGCATAGGTGTATAAACTCCCTTGGGTTCTGGGGCCGGTGGCAACAGGAGGTTTAATTCTTTTAAGCGCGTTTCATTATCCATAATTGTATTTATCAGTTTAAATTTATATCTTTATAAAAAGACAACGAAAAATTAAATCAGTTAATTGAAATGTCCTAATCCTCCATCAAAAATAAACATTTTTATTGTAGAGACGCGGAGCGCCACGTCTCTATTGAAAACTATTAAAGAATGTCTGAGGATGTATCAGTCAATTATGAATGACAAATGACGAATTAAAGGCAATAAGGAACAGAGAATTATGAATAAAAAGTTACAATGTTTCATTCCCGGATATCCGGAATGGAACTCTGAGACTCTGAAATTCTGAAACAATTGAATGACTATTAAATGACAATTGAATCCCGAAGCTTCAGGATTGAGTGACCATTAAATGACTTAATATATATGAAATCACCTTTAGCACTTTTCCACTGGATTCCACGCATCCTTTGTATCCTGGCAATTCTCTTTATCAGTATGTTTGCCCTCGATTCCTTCGCACCCGGTCAGCCTGTTTGGCAACAAATTATTGGTTTTCTAATTCACCTCATCCCTTCTTTAATCTTATCGGCTATATTAATTGTGGCGTGGAAATGGGAATTTACCGGCGGACTGATTTTTATACTGATTGGGATTATCTGTATTCCTTTTATCTACTCACATAACTATTCTATGAACCATTCAATATGGCTCTCAGCAGGTATTGTCATGATAATTAACTTCCCATTTGTTTTGGTGGGTCTGCTCTTTCTGATCTCTCACAGAATGAAAAAGAGACTAAAGGCTGAAGACTAAAGGTTATAGCAAAATTACGAATTGCGAATAAAACGGAGAATGGAAACGGGAGGACTGTTGGAATCACACCGTGTCCCGGTCTCCCGTCTCTCTCCCGTCTCTGTTCACTGTTCACTTAAGTTCTGTCAACCATAAATGTCTGAACTGAATTTTGCCCCCTTCAGCCTGCAAAGCAATGCCCCCCTGCGTAAGAGTGCATTTGGTTCCTACATTCTGAACAACGCCATTTACCTTAAATATAAATGTGTTTCCCTTGCATGTAATTTCAGCCACATTCCATTCACCTGGTTTCTTTTCACTTGAAGGTTTATCCTTTCGGATCAGCGGTTTAACCTTTTCAGAAGAAGTATAAACAGTATCCCGTACAGTAACCTTTTCTCCAACACCATGAAGCACAATATCGCCTGCATCGCCGGCTTTGAGTTGACACTGGTAATGGGCAGGAAGTATCATATCCGGTCCGTTAACATGAACCATAATGCCGCTGTTGGTCGGTTTTTCAGGCCAGCGCCACTCAACATGAAGCTGATAATTGGAAAATGTCTTTTTTGTTCTCAGATAACCGTTAGGAACACCTATTGTCTCTATCACACCATCCTTAACGTAAAAATATGAAGCAGGATTAATCTTAGGATTTGAACAATAGATAGTCCATCCATCAAGGTTTTTACCGTTAAACAACGATACTTTTTTCTGTGTAAAACCCGGTGTTGCTGTCAAAAGAAATAGTAAAACAAATATGTAATTCTTCATAAAAATAAGTTTTAATACGGGCAAAGGTAAAAATATTTTCAAATAAAATTTTAAAAATGGCTTCCCCCGATAGAAATTAAAAGATTCACAACTCACTGTATTTCTGTGCAATTCCTGAATAATTAAGACGGAGTTAATCGAAATAAATTTACTATGGTATTATTTTTGTTAAAAAACTTATAGATATCATTGTAATATTTTATAATTTATTAAATAATAATCGAATAAAAAATTCTGATATTTGCATCCAGTTATTAATCAATGTATGAAGACCATGAAAAAGTTTATTGTTCTCTTAGTCATTTCATTGTTTGCCATATTGCAAGCCAATGCCCAAACTCAAACTGCCGCTGCTACTTTACCTGCAAAAGTAACTGACAATCCCAATGCACCTGTTGCCAAATGGGATTCAATGGTAAAAGATCTTGGCGAAATTCCGCAGGGTATCCCTAAAACGGCTGAATTCACGCTGACCAACGAAGGAAAGGAACCTCTAATAATCAAATCAGCAAAAGCCTCATGCGGATGCACCAACCTGAAGTATTCCTCAGAACCTATTTTGCCCGGAAAATCTTCTACTGTTTCTGCAACATATAATGCGGCTGCTCCCGGAGCTTTTGCAAAAAGCGTTACGGTAATTACAAATGCTGATCAAAATGCCGTAGTTCTTCAATTCAAAGGAACGGTTAAATAACGGGCAAAATTAAATCCGCATATAAATCTTATAAGGGATTCTGACATTCAACTTTTTGTCGGCGGCCTTTTCTTTTTTAAGACATTACATAAGAATCTTTAATCAGGTTGATAGTAATGTTTATATAAGTTTTGTGTAATGTTTTATTAAACAAACATTATACAAACCGATATTATATTTTAAAAGTGCTTTGTTCTACTCAAAGCCTGGATAATAAGATTGTGAAAATCATTATTAAATCATTAAAGTTGAAGCCTGAAAAGGCTTTTTATCTTTTTACTTATCTGAATCCTTTAATTTTGCGCCGTCCGCCAGCAGGTGGATCCCTTGAAATTTCAATTTTTAACTCGTAATTCATTAGTAATATGGCCGATGTTCAAAAAACAATTCTGATCATTCTCGACGGATGGGGAATAGGCGATAATTCCGATTCGGATGTTATTTATTCCACTCCTACTCCATTCATGGATTCGCTTTATAATAACTTTCCTCACAGCAAGTTACTGACTTGCGGGGAAAATGTCGGATTGCCGGACGGACAGATGGGTAACTCAGAAGTTGGTCATTTGAATATTGGAGCAGGGCGCGTATTATATCAGGATCTGGTAAAAATCAATAAAGCAATCCGTGAAAAAACACTCTGGAAGCACCCTCAGATAATGAAAGCTTGCAATTATGCCAGAGAAAACAATAAACAGATTCATCTGATCGGATTAATCGGTCCCGGAGGAGTACACGCTCTCAGTTCTCATATGATTGCTTTGGCACAGATCGCAACCGATATGGGACTGAAAGATATTTTTGTTCACGGATTGACTGACGGACGTGATACAGATCCCCGTTCAGCATACCGTTTCATTGAAGAGGATATGAAAGGTCTGGAAAAAACAAATGCAAGATTTGCAACCCTGATCGGACGCTATTGGGGAATGGACCGTGATACAAACTGGGACAGGATAAAACTGGCATATGATTTGCTCACCCAGGGCAGAGGGCAAAAAATATAAGGATATTCTTAAGGCAGTGAGCGATTCGTATGATGAGGGTATTACCGACGAGTTTATCCGTCCAGTTGTGATAACAGATGAAAATGATCAGCCGTTAACAACCATCAGGGAAGGTGATGTGGTAATCTGTTTCAATTACCGTACTGACCGCCTTCGTGAACTTACCATTGTTTTTACACAGGAAGAGCACCCGGAACAAGGAATGAAAACAATGCCCCTGGAGTGGTATACCATGACCAATTATAAGGAAAGCTTTAAAGGGATAAATGTCATCTTTAATAAAGAAAATGTGCTCAATACCATGGGTGAGATTGTTTCAAAGGCCGGATTAAAACAGATCCGCATTGCTGAAACAGAAAAATATGCCCATGTAACATTTTTCTTTTCAGGCGGCCGGGAAAATGTATTTGAAGGTGAGCGACGGATACTGATTCCTTCTCCTAAGGTTGCCACTTACGATCTTCAACCTGAGATGTCGGCTCCATTGGTGAAAGATGCGATTGTAAAAGAATTGAATGCCAAAAGTGCTGATTTTATTTGCCTCAATTTTGCCAATGGGGATATGGTCGGGCATACAGGAGTATATTCTGCTATTCAGGCTGCAGTAAAGGCTGTGGACCAATGTGTGAAAGAAGTGGTGGAAGCGGCAAGGGAAAATGGATATGATGTAGTAATCATTGCTGATCATGGAAATGCGGACAATGCAATCAATGAAGATGGAACCCAAAATACTGCACACTCATTAAATCCTGTACCCTTTATTTGGGTAACTGACAGGAAAAATATAAAAGTAGTTGATGGAATCCTTCGGATGTTGCGCCGACCTTATTAACTATTATGGGGCTTCCTGTCCCTCCTGAAATGGATGGAAAAGTACTGTTTGAGAGATAATTGAAGATTATGAGTTATTAATTTGATAGAACTCATCGTTCATCGTTCATTATTGAGTGAATATTGAATACTAATTGAATTGTATGCTGCAAATAGGAAAAACAATTGTAAGCCTTGATATACTGGAACAGGAATTTTGCTGTGATCTGCATCATTGCAAAGGAGCATGTTGTGTCGAAGGAGACAGCGGGGCCCCTGTTACATTAGAAGAAACTAAACAGATTAAAGATTGCTACCCTCAATTCGAGGAATTTCTCCCGGAAAGAAACCGTCAGGAAATTAAAAGACAAGGATTTTCGGTTATTGATGCCGACGGTGATTTGGTTACACCCCTTGTAGCAAATAAGGAATGTGTTTATACCTATACCGATGAAGAAGGCAAAACGAAATGTGCAATAGAAAGAGCTTTCTTTGACAAGGGCATTACATTCAGGAAGCCTATTTCCTGTCATTTGTTTCCAATCAGGATCACTGAATATAAACGATATGATGCAATAAATTACGAGAAATTAGAGATTTGCAGAACCGGGCAGGCATTGCGGCACAGATAAATAAAGATCCCTCTGTGGAAGTATTTAAAGGATCCTTTAATAAAAAAATATGGTAAACACTGGTTTCAGGAACTCGAACTGCCGCAGAGGCTTATGGTGAGGAGATCATCAGAGGGAAGGGAGCAGAGACCGAAAAACGGAGTACGGAGCTAAAAGCTGGAGGCATAGGGCTAAGGGAACGGAGAAGGGAGACAGTAGAAAGAAAATGAAAAAAATAAGATGAGAAGACGAAAAATTCTCACAATCTCACCTTCACGCTCTCTGCATAATTGTTCTTCCGGTCTCCGTTTCCATTTGCTTCTGCCCTGAGTTCACTAATGTTTTTTGAATATATCATTTTCCAGCTGAAAACCTTCTGCAACGACAGTCATTTCAATATTGTTAATATCCACAGGAACTGCGTCAACGAGGTAAGAGGGTACCAGACGGTAGCCATTATCGACTAAAACGTTACCGCTCTCAATGCGCTCATTCTTATAAATATGCATGGACAATTCGGCTGCTGTTGTTGCCATGGTTTTGATCTTTTTAAAGACAGTCATAGTTTGATTTCCAGCAACAATTTCCCTTATATTCGGCAAATCTGCATCCTGTCCCGCCACTGCAACATCACCCGCTAACCCTCTTTCCTGCAATGCCCTGATAGCTCCCAGCGCCATAGCATCATTGCCGCAAAGCATTGCTTTAATGTTGTTTGCCGTTATATCCAGAGATTTTATTGCCAACCTGTATCCTTCGTCAGTTGACCACGATTTCCCAAATCCCATAAAGGCAATTTTTATTTTACCCTTGATCGACAAATGGTGTAAGGACATTCATCTGTCCGATATAAATCATCCGACTGTTATTATCAAAGGGTGCTCCCCCGATGAGAGCGTAATTTCCTTCAGGTTCAGCTTTAGTAATATACCCTGCCTGTAGTTCGCCAATTTTCAGATTATCGGCAGAAACGTAATAATCGAGATGCACAGCCATTGATTATACGGTCATAAGCAATAACCTTCACTTCATTATTGTGGGCCAGCTCAACAATCTTTCCGGCGCCATAGAGATCGACCGGGACAACTACCAATACAGATGCTCCTTCATCGATAAGTTCCTTTGCCTGACTGATCTGCACATTCTGATCATTTCCGGCCATTCTTACCAAAGCTGTCCCTTTAAGTCGTTTTACTGCATCGACAAAGTATTTTTCATCCTTCGCCCATCGAGGGCTGTCATAACTATGCAGCAGGAAACCAATTTTAGGCTGTCTGAACTGACAACCGCTTAAAATTATTCCCATGAAAAAAATAAAAATGCAAATTCGTATTTTCATGATTAGAGGTGTAAATTAATTAGTTAAGATATTCATCCAAATCCAGGATAAATCAAAATAATAAACAATTACAGCTTTTAAGCTCAGATAGAATACTTCCTAACTAAATTAATAAATTATTATTTAATTTCATAGGTAAATACAAAAAATAATTGTCTTTTTCTTAAAAAAATAAACCGGTAACAAAAAATTGGCTACATCTCTAATAATAGAGAATCAGATTCGTCTCCACGAATTGTATTTCTGTGATTTATCATTTTTTAATAAAAGCTGAATTTTAAACAATTACTTTGAAAATAGTCAATTCAGGTAATTAAAAATCAATTTAAAATATGATGAACAATTAATCCTTTTACAGTATGATTAGTCAAAATAAGAGATAGCTATAAGGATTTATTAATATTTTCAAAAATATTTTACTTTTGATGTCATCATAACAGAATTTAGTCTTCAAAAGGATATATAATTAAACTCATTTAAATTGAACTTCATACAAATTATAACTTTTAAAGCAGAACGAATGAAAAGAAGCAGATTAACAGATTATCTTTATTTAGTTGTCCTGGTCATTTTGATTCCAATGATTTCAAATGCCCAGGGAAGGCGTATGCCTGCAAATAGTCCTGAAGAGGCATTTCAAAGAGCCATTAACAATCCGGCTTTTAAAACAAGTGCAAAAGGGGAAGGATTTTGCTGGCAGGCCAGAGGTGCGTTTGATCAGTTCACAAGAGGCTATGAATCAACGAAAGATAAGGCGTGGATAGACGCCGGATTAAAATATTGTGATTTTATCATCGGCAAAATGGATGTTGCTCCGGATGGATATAAAGGCTGGATAGGCCCATTTCTTTCGCAAAAAAAATACTGGCAGGATGTTTTAGTCGGAGATGCCCTTTTATTTGAAGGGATTCTTGATGTCAGCATTATTATTAATGAAGACCCTGCTCTGAAAAAGGAATACGGAGAGAAAATCAAACCTTATATTGAATCGGCTGAAAGGAATTTTGTTGAGAAATATGACAAGAGGGGAACATGGAAAGCCGACGGGCCTTACGGAGGTTACGTAAATGATGACAAATTTCTTGTGGAAGGCAACATGAAGGATTGGATCGTTGATCCCAGAGCTGCTGAAGCAAACCAAAGTCATCCTTTTAATAAGCAGATGGATGCAGGACTTGTATGTTTAAAATTATATCGTTTGACGGGAAAGAAGATTTATTGGGATAGAGCCCAAAGCATTTTCTTCACGGCTAAAAGTCATTTCCAGTATTTTAATGATCACTATTGCTGGAATTATTTCGAACCGCTTTATCCGGGCGACGTTGATCTGAGAAGAATGGATACACGTCATGGAATATGGGTACACATGTGGCGTTCAGGATACCAGGCCAGTGAGGTTGGCAAAATTGTTGAGGCTTATAATTACGGATGCGTTTTTGATGAAACCGACATCAAACGGATTATCAATACCAATTTAAAAGTGATGTGGAACGGGGACAAAGTTCATCCAAAATACTTCAACTCCAATGGTTTGGGAGCCGATGGTGATACAACAGGAATAGCCGCTTTCCAAAAGGCTTACGGTCACTCAAATGTGGTGAAGAATGGCGGAGAATTATGGACTGCTTTGGTAGATTTTGATCCGACCATCCGTGAGCTTGCTGCCGCAAGATATGGAGGAGATAAGACTTCACCAAGATATCTCAGTATGATGTCAAAACCGATCAGTTTTGAAAGGAAATATGTAAAAGGTAAAGTAAAAGTGCCGGAGATTAAATTCACCGAGTGTGCCGACCTTTGCGCTGCTGTGGTTCTGCCTCATGCAGTACCTAAAGACGGTAAATCCATTATCCTTTGCAAATCATGGAAGGGAGGTGATCTAAAAATTGATCTTTACACCACAAAGAATAAATTAGTGACCAACATCTATACAGGTAAAATAAAGGATGGAACTTTTATCCAACAATGGGATGGAAAAGATCCTTCCGGCAAATCCAGTTTAAAAGGCGATTACAAGATCAGATGGACGATTAATGGAGGATACAGAGAGTTTCCTGTGGTAGTAAATTAATTAGTTGAAACTAACATCCCAACTTTATATATCGTCAACCTGTCCTGATACCAGGGCAGGTTTTTCATTTTAGGATATTGAATGAAATATTGAAGGTCAATACTTTTACGAAATCAGCTTTTCAAGCATTTCAAGGTTGACTGAGTTTTGTGAAATTCGCCAAACCATCTTATACATCGATTGGCGTCAAGAGGAAGGCCGACCACGGGAATATTATATTTCTGACATTCTCTCATACCTGCCACAAGTTCAGGGATACAGGCAATGCCCAAAATACCAAGAGTCATACCGCTTTCGATTACTGATTTTACTTCTTTTTCAAGATCGGCGCCCATCCAGATGTAAGCATCAATCCCGTTCTTTTCCAGCAAAGTAGTCACTGCATTTTGGTAACAGATCTTTGAACAATGACGGCATTTGTAATCGAAGCCATTAGGAGCAGCTTTGCATTCCACACTAAAATCTTGCAGGCAATGCGGAAGAAGGGCAATCTTTTTTTGAGCTGATCTGAATGAGGAAGCATACAGCCTGTTAGTCAACTCAATTTCAAGCATATAAAGATAATACTGAAGTCTCGTGGTTCTAAGCCCGCTGCTCCTGAATTTTATCAACGGAAGAGATTTAAGCCAATCTTCCACATCAAGAGTATACTCATTTAAAACATGGCTTATCCTGTTCAAAATAAATGAAATAGGCGTATCGATCGTCTGCTGTGAGGCTAATTTGTTCAGAAATCGTTTCCTGCGACTGTATTTCTGAATTGCGTGAATTACAAATTTTATATCACCGTATTTTTCTGCAACTTCTGCACCCAGATCGCCAATGGTCTGATAATAAGCCGAAGTCTTATCCCCGGAACCAAAAAGAGTATAGGTTCTTCCTTTAACAGGCATGTATTTATCAGGACTCAATTCCATACTCAAGCATTATCATTGCAGTTAAATATTAATAACCTGAAGAATTTCATCTGATTTAGGGTAATCAAAGGTAGGAAAAATAAAGAAATCCGAACCCATAAATCATGTCGTGACGCAAAATCGTGCTTCTTTTCACAACCGTAATTCTATTTACAATCATATGTCCTTGCATTGGATTAAAAAATAAAAGTTAACAGCTGAATCTATTCTCCTTTCCTCCGTTTTTTCCTCATACAATCGCCCTACCAGATTCATACTTTATTCAGTACTTATTCGGTATTTATTCAGTACTTGTTCGGTTAAAACTGAATAAATACTATATTTGTACTGAAATAATACAAATTTAAATATGAACTTATCATGGGTAAAATAATAGGAAGTAACATCGTAGGCGGAGTAGGAAACCTGGTTTTCTACAGTTATAACGGCAACAATTACGTTAGGACAGCGCCTGCAAAGAGGTCGAAAAAGTCATGGACCGAAAATCAGAAGCAGAACTGGAACCGGTTCAGCGCTTTAGTTGCTTTTTGGAGGCAGTTTCGATATGGGCCTGTTAAACAGATATTTCAGGTTGCAGAAGAGGGGAAAAAATGCAACTGTCTGTTTTATGAAATCAATGCTCCGGCTTTCGGGCCCGACGGAGCGCTGGTTGATAAAGAAAGGCTTCATTTTTCGGCAGGCAAGCTTCCACTGCCTCACCGTTTTACGGCAAATCGCGTGCAGGACGAACCTGACAAAGTGGAGGTGACCTGGCAATATGACGACGGAAGCGGATTGGCGCGGTCTGATGATGAGCTGATGATGATGGTCTCAAACGACGATAAGTTTACCGGGCCAATTAAAACCGGGGCATTAAGAAAACAGGAATCGGCTGTGATTCAGCTTCCTTCCGGGATTGGAACAATAAACGGCATCTATCTCTTTTTTGGATCGGAGAAAAGAAAACTTTATTCGCCGGATATGCATTTTGGGATTTAATACATTCTTTGTAAGGAAAAGAAAATAAAATATCAACTTGACACTTTGATATTTATATATTTTATATTTTAAACGGATCCTTAACGGGTAATGTACTTTATATTTGTGTATACAGGCATTAGTGCAATTGTAAAAAGAACCACCTTAAACATTTTGGATAATTATAAGAATGAGAAATAAAAAGCGAAAATGGCAACGAAGATTTATTAAAAGAATTTTTGAGAGTAGTGCTGACAAAAAGAAATATTTCTCAAAGATTATGCTTCAAAACATTAATCTTATTAATGAAAAGAATGAATACCTGCCAAAATATTTATTTAAATACTATTCTCCTACATCTGAAAATATTTTAGACATAAAAAACCAAAGACTTTGGTTGTCTCATCCTAAGTCTTTCAACGATCCATTTGACTGTAATATTGGCTATGATAGTGAAAATTATGAAAAAAATTGTCTGATTAAATTTATTAAAGAAAGTGGATGTGTTAACGAAGATAAGAAATTAGAAGGTTTTACGCTTAACGATAAAAATAGAATCCTAAGAAGTCGTTTAGGGGATTATTATTCAATGTATAATAAAATAGAAAGTTATTCTGATGCAAGACTGAAAATTCTTGAAACAAAATCCGAAGAATTTCAAAGAAAAATACAAAATATACTATGTGCTAAATTACAACAAATTGATTATAAAATTGAAAAGTTAAAGAATATAGATATTAGATTAGCTTGCTTTTGTGAGCTTGAAAAATATGATGAGTTTCCCAATCAAATCGTTATGTGGTCACATTATGCAGATAATCATATGGGATTTTGTGTTGAATATGACTTAGAATTCCTTAAAAAGGATATTAATTTTTCGTTTAATGACCGTGAATTCTATTATGATAATAAGAATGAATATTTAATAGAAAGAAATGAAGCAATTATAAAAGCTGGCCTATTCCCTATTGAATATACTTCAAACAGGATTAATATTCCTGTGACCAAGTTGAATAAAATCAATATTGATTCTTCCGGTAGGATAAATCATAATAGCAATATTGACGAATTATTTTATAAGACATTCGTTGTAAAATCTGCTAATTGGAATTATGAAAAAGAATGGAGAATTATAATTGATGGACAAATAAGTAATTATTTTGATAATAAAATTCCATTTCCATATATAAAAACCATTTATTTGGGATGCAAAGCTGACAAAGAATTAATTAATAATATGATTACCATAGGAGAAGAAATAGGAGCCGAAGTCAAGTATTTTAAAAATGGATGGGAAAAAGTTTAAATTAGAACCAACTGGAACATGGGGTTATAAATATGACAAGGAAAAGAGACAATGGAATAATCCTTACTTTTATTAATTAAAAAATGCATATAATACCTTGCTCTTCAGGATATGATTAAATTCCGGCGACAACTCATGCTGGTATGCAATAAGCGTCTATTTTAGATTATGATTTACGAATAATCAATCTCTTTTATTTCATATTCCCATTTGCATAAAGTTAAGGAATTTGTTTATTTTTATGATTGTAAATCATTGGTTAAAAGATGCTGATAATTAGAGAATAATTATCTATATTTAATTATGAATTCAACCTTAATAATGCAAAATCCTTGAAAGCCATGAAAAAACTATTTATTCCTTATATTTTTTTAGCATTGGTTAGTTGTATGAGTACAAATAAACTTTTAAGGCAGAGTGATCTACTTCTGCACCCGCCTATTTATAAGTATGAGGTTTCTTTGATAAAAGGGGACTCAATTTTACCAGAACGATTTGAAGATGATAAAATTATTACAGATTTTTCTATTGATAGTGAACATATTTACTATCAAGTAGTTAATAAGACTAACATAGCATTGAAAATTCTATGGGATGAGGTAGCCTACATTGATAATGGATATGCTAATAAAGTAGTCAGGAATGGTGTAAACTTAATAAATAAGAATGATACCCAACCATCATCCATAATTCCACCTCGAACAGCTGTAAATGGTTATTTTACAAGAGCTGATCTCATTTATTTTAGTGTTGATAAGTGGGAGCAAATACAAATGTTTACAAATCCCATTGGACAAACATTTAAGGTTTTTATGCCAATCCAATATCAAGATCAAATACTTGATTATACATTTAACTTTAAAGTCACTAAAAGTCTGTAATTAAAGAATGAATATTATTCATCTCTATGATGACTATTCAGTAAAATATAAAACTAAAGATCATAAGCACCCCTGCTCTTCAAGATATGCTTAAAAGCTGGAAGCAGCTGATGCTGATTTGCAATCAGTCTCTATCTGGCTCAGGATCTGAGATCTGCTACGTTTCATATTACCGACTATTTGGGGTAAGTGTAGGAAAAGATTGAAATTACTGAAACATTTCGTAATTTTACAAAAAAGCACAATATGACTTTCGAGAAAACATATGATGTTCAGAAGAACAGACAGTTGGTTATCGATCTGCCCGATAAATTCCGTTCCATAAAGAAGGTAAGAGTTATTATTGAAGATGTTGATGAGGATCGGGATGAGAAAATCTCCTTACTTAAAAAATCAGCTACAGACCCTATTTTTCATTCTGATATTTCTGAGATTGAATCCGACTTTAGGTATGCTGATGATGAAATGAAATGAAAATTAATAAATGGACTATTTGGAGAGCAAACCTTGACCCGGTGGTTGGTTCTGAGCAAGGAAAATCCAGACCCGTTTTAATCATCAGCGAAGATGAAATAAATTCTATACTTAATATTGTCAACATTATTCCAATTACTTCCCGGAAACAGGGTAGAATAATTTATCCAAATGAAGTATTACTTCCGGCAAATACTGTCGGACTGGACAAAGAGTCTATAGCTTTATGTCATCAAATCAGAACAATTGACAGAACTCGTCTCTCGAAAAAATATGGACAAATAACTTCCAAAGAAATCCGGAATCAGATTATTGATGCCGTGTGCTTTCAATTAGGAATCAGACGAGACTAAATAAAAAAGAAAAAACATAAGATTCCTATGTGACACTAACTTAATTAAATAAAATGCTATGAAAACTGAAAATGTTGTATTGATGCGGATGGCAAGAGAATCTTTGCAAGGGAAATGGGGACTTGCAATAGGAACTTTTCTTATCTATATTTTACTCAGTATTGCCTTCCAGGCGCCTGCAAAACATTATCCCCAGTTAAGTTTGATATCTTTAATCATCAGCGGTCCATTAACGCTTGGAGCGGCCATCTTTTCGCTCTCTCTTGCCAGAAATGAGGAGGCAGGAGTTGAACAGATATTCTTCGGATTTTACAAATTCGGGAAAGCTTTGGCAGCCTATCTGCTGATGCTGTTATTTATAATCTTGTGGCTTTTGTTGCTTATTATACCCGGAATAATAGCTGCATTATCCTATTCAATGACTTTTTATATTATGGCCGATGATGATTCGATAAGCGCTATGGATGCGATCGATAAAAGCAAGGCTATGATGTACGGCTATAAGTGGAAATTGTTCTGCCTTGGTCTAAGGTTTTTATTGTGGTCAATCCTCTGCATTTTGACACTGGGAATTGGTTTTCTGTGGCTGATCCCCTGGATGAATGTAACGATGGCTAAATTTTATGATGATATAAAATGATCAGGATTCGTAAAATAACCAATCCGTTCCTTGAAGTAAATATCCGGACGATTGAACGGGTGAAAGAAATAATCAGCATTCAATTCCCTCTGGTTGCGACAAAAAAGATAGAAGAAATTGAATACCAAATGGTTAATCCTTTAAAATACAAGTATCAGTCTACTATCTTCGTCGCGGAAAATATCAATGATGTCATCAGGGGATTTGGACTTATGTTGTACATGTCAGACCTGCAATTTTGTTATTTGGATTGGCTTGGAACATCACCTGGAAAAACATCCTCGGGAGTTGGAAGCGCTCTTTACGAAAGGATACGGGAAGAGGCTGATTCGTTGGGTTCTATCGGAATATTCTATGAATGCCTTCCGGATGATCCAGACCTTTGCGGCAGTCAGAATTCAATTTATTTGCAGAATCAGAAAAGGCTTGCCTTTTATGAACGATTCGGGGCAAGGCCTATTGCAAACACACTTTATGAAACGACAGTCAATCCCGAAGATGATTGTCCTCCTTATCTTGTATTTGACGGGCTTGGCGTACGGGATACCATTCCAAATGAGACCGCCCGTAAAATAGTCAGGGCTATCCTTGAACGAAAATACGGTGAATATTGTCCAATATCCTATATTGAGATGGTTATCAACAGTATAAAGGATGATCCTGTTGTACTTCGCCCTCCAAGGTACTCCAGAAAGAGAACAGCCAGATTAAAACAGACCTCAATGGCTGAAAAGAATAAAATTCTGCTGATTGTCAATGACCGGCACCATATTCATCATATAAGGGAAAGAGGATATGTTGAATCGCCGGTAAGGGTGAAGAGTATTCAAAATGAACTGGACAAAACAGGACTGTTTGTATATGGTCACGCAAAAGAATATTCCGAGAAACCAATCCTGGAAGTGCATAACACGCATTATTATCATTATTTCAGGAATGTTTGCAGGAACCTGCCAATAGGACAATCAGTTTATCCCTATGTATTCCCTTTAAGAAATTCGGCAAGGCCACCCAAAGAATTATCAGTCAAGGCAGGATATTTCTGTTTTGACACTTTCACACCTCTTAATCAGAATGCTTTTTTGGCTGCACGCTGGGGAGTTAACTGTACATTGACAGCCACTGATGAAATAATAGCCGGTAGAAATTCTGCCTATGTTTTAACCAGGCCTCCGGGCCATCATGCCGAGAGTTCTGTTTTCGGAGGATTCTGTTATTTCAACAACTGTGCTATTGCAGCCAACCGTTTAAGTAAAACAGGAAAAGTTGCTATCCTGGATGTCGATTTTCATCATGGGAACGGGCAGCAACAGATTTTCTATAAACGAAATGATGTTTTGACGATTTCGATTCACGGACATCCGTCATTTGCATATCCCTATTTTTCAGGATTTGCTGAGGAAAAAGGTGAGGTTGAAGGACTGGGATTTAACCACAACTTTCCTTTACCGGAAACCCTTACTTATGAAGAATATTTAAAAACTCTTCAGAAATCACTAAAGCTTATCCGTAATTTCAGGACAGACTATCTTATTGTCGCTTTGGGTCTTGATACAGCCAAAGGTGATCCGACAGGAACATGGGGATTTATTCAAAACAATTTTTCGACCACCGGTAAAATGATAGGAGAATTACATCTCCCGACTCTTATAATTCAGGAGGGGGGCTATAAAATTCATTCCTTAGGTAGTAATGCCAGAGCGTTTTTTGAAGGATTTTACAGTGCTTTTAACAGTAAAAACGAATAAAGAGCTAAGAGCAGAGGGAGAATGGAGAATGGAGACCGGAGACGGGAGACCGGAAACTGGAGAATGGAGCAGGGTGAAAAGATTTATTAGTTTTTTGCACTTAGCCCTTGGTCCTCAGCTCTTTGCTAAAACTATAGATGAAAAAGAAAGATCATTCACACACAAATTTTCGATGGATCATCCTGTCGCTTTTGTTTATCGCGACGACTATTCTTTATATAGACCGTTCGGCGCTTGGAATTCTTGCTCCTGAACTGCAAAAAACAATCGGCTGGACGGAAGAGCAGTATGGCATCATCAACAGCGTTTTCATGATTGCCTACGCGATCTGCTTTATCGTGATGGGACGGATAATTGACTTGATCGGCACAAGAAAAGGATATTTGGTTTCGATCAGCATCTGGAGCATTGCTGCTTTAGGTCATGCCCTTGCCAAAACATGGATCGGTTTTGCAGTTGCACGTTTCAGCCTTGCAGTAGGTCAATCGGGTAACTTTCCTTCTGCCATAAAGGCCGTTGCCGAATGGTTTCCCAAGAAAGACCGGGCTCTTGCCACCGGAATATTCAATGGGGGATCAAATATGGGGACGATTCTTTCACCTTTGATTATTCCGCCGCTTGTGCTTGGATTCAATGACTGGAGGATAGGCTTTATCTGGACTTTCCCCATAAGCATAATCTGGATCATCCTCTGGGTGAGATATTTCCGCAAGCCGGAACAGAGTTCCCATGTATCAAAGGAAGAACTGGCCTACATTCATTCAGACAGCGAAGAAGAAGATGAGACCGTTAAAATAAGCTGGAAACAGATTCTTCCCAAACGTGAAGCCTGGGCCATTGCTGTTGCAAAATTCATGGCCGATCCGATCTGGTGGTTTTATCTTTTCTGGGGAGCTAAATTCCTGAATGCCAGGTTCGGATTGAACCTTAAAGATATAGGATTGCCGTTTTTCACTATTTATCTATCATCCTGGATATTGGGAATATTCCTTGGCTGGTTGTCTTCCAAATTCATGAACATGGGATTTAGTCTCAATCAGGGTCGTAAATTCAGTTTGCTTGCCTGCGCATTATTCGCAGTTCCGGTTGTATTGGTGCCTCATACTTCCAATATGTGGCTGGCAGTAGGACTGATTGCCCTTGCGACAGGGGGACATTGCGGATGGTCAGCCAATGTATTCAGCCTTATGTCAGATATTTTCCCTAAAAAGGCGACCGGGTCGGTGGCAGGATTTGGAGGTTTTGCAGGAGCAGTCGGAGGGGCAATTGCTGCTTTTGGAGTGGGTAAGATCTTACAGAATATCGGGATTGAGGGTTATTCGATACCTTTTGCCATTGCAGGTACAGGATATCTTATTGCCCTGCTGATAGTTCACTTACTTGTTCCGAAAATAAAACCAATTCTGATTAATACAGATTACACGAATTAAGACGAATCGAAGATCAGCGAAGCTAATTACACTAAAAAAAAGGAAAAATTAAATTATTTTTAAGCACAATAATCATCCTAAAATCTCAAACATGAATAAGAACAGAAGGACGTTCATTAAACAATCAGCTATAGGCACTTTAAGCACAATTAGTATACCGACCATTATTCCTTCATCTGTTATGGGGAGTTCATCACCTTCCAACTTAATAAATATTGCCGTAATAGGCTGTGGAAGGCAGACAGTTCAATTCAACATACCACAACTGCTGGAGTCAAAGAATGCGCAGATTATCGGCGTATGTGATCTGGATTCCTGGCGTCTTGCCAATGCACAAAAACAAGTGAATGACTATTATTCGAAGGCTAAAGGGACAAACTACAACGGGTGTAAAACATATGATGATTTTCGAAAAGTTCTCCAATTGAAAGATGTGGATGCCGTTATGATAGGAGTTCCCGATCATTGGCATGTGCCCCTTGCCATTGAGGCCGCCCGTGCAGGTAAACATATATCTCTGGAGAAACCCATATCAACCTGTATTGCTCACGGACAGAAACTTGTTGAAGCGATCAAAAAATACAAGGTTATTACACGCAATGACAGCGAGTTCCGGTCAACGCCCATATTCGCGCGTGCCGTTGAGCTGGTGAGAACAGGGACAATAGGTAAGATCGAAAAGATTTATGTGGGAGTGCCCCCTGAGATTAACGGTTCTGCATTGGGTCCTCAGCCAACAATGCCAGTTCCGCCGGAATTGAATTATGATATGTGGCTGGGGCCTGCATGGGAAGCCCCTTACACCGAAAACAGGGTTCATGCAATAAAGAAATACGGACGGCCGGGATGGATGAGAGTGGATTCTTATTGCAACGGTATGATTTCCAACTGGGGAGCCCACCTGATGGATATTGCGCAATGGGGCAATAACACTGAATACACAGGACCGGTATCGATAGAAGGTACTGGTGATTTTGATAAGGGACTCTGGAACAGCCTCAATAAATTTGATATCCGTTACAGATATGCCAACGGAGTGGAAATGTTTTATAAAATAGAGCGGCCTTATGTGCGATTTGAGGGCACAAATGGATGGGTAGAGGTAGAATACCCCGACAAGCTTACAGCCAGTTCAAAGGCTATTTTAGAGGCAAAGACCGGCAATGCGGGGGCGCCTTTCAGGGATACCCTCAGCGATAAAGAAGATTTCCTTCGAGCCATAAAAACCGGTAAGCCATCTCTTGAACCATTGGAAACTGCCCATCGCACCATTTCCATTTGTCAGTTAGGTTTGATATCGATAAAAGTGGGATCCAAACTGAACTGGGATCCGGTAAATGAAGAGATCATCGGCGACAATGCTGCTTCGGCCATGCTGAATGTGCCGATCAGGGAAAAGTATTTTAAGTTCTAATTCAAGAGATTTAAAAGTCTACCAAACTCTTGCCGATTCAGGTGCACCGCCATTCTGAGGAATATCTTTCATATCCTGAAGGTAAATACTGATATTATTGCCGTTATCGCCCCGTCTGACGGTCAATTTTTGTTCTCCGATCAAATAACTGATCTCGTCGGGTTTGCCAAGAAAAGGAACAACCGCATTAGATACTTCTTCAGAACGAAAATCATTTACGATAAGCCAGCGTCCTTTCCCGTCTTTAACCTCACCCCTTTTGTCCTTTAATTCAGAGGGTACGAGCGAATCGAGGCTTATGCATAAACCGCCTTTACGGACAAACGACTTCACTGCCTCCAGGGTTTCGGGGCTGATCAGCACACCGGTGAGGAAAACCAGTTTCAGTCCTTCCATCTCCTTAGTGCCTGCAAGGTGGTCATATACTATAACACCTTTCAGCGGGCAAAAAAAGTCATGAGGCTTGTCTTTATAGGCGCGGTTATGATAGCTGATCCCTGTTTCCTCAGCCTGACCGTGAGTAAGCAAATGCCATATTTGGAACCAGGCAGCAGTTTCAGGAGTCGTGTGAAGGTTTGCAGCACCATACAAAGCATCAGGCAGCCAGGAATCCTTTTGACCCCAGCAGGAATCGTCGAAACGGATGATAGCCACTTCGGGACGGATATCACGGAAAGTATATTTACGCGGATGTGCAGGGAAATATTCTTTCGTCAATGACTGATAAATCTTACCGTAAGGACTTGTATCATAACTTACTACACCATTATTATTATTCCTTGTGATCAGTCCGCGTACATTTTCAACAAATATTCTCGATGCTCCAAGCCAATAGGCATAAAGCATGGAAGCCTGCAATTCCTGAGGCGGATGACCCGGAAATCCTGACAATCCCCACAAATCAGGCGAAACGCAAAACTCCCTTCCGTACTGCCTTGCAGCTCCCATCGCGATTGCCCCGAATACCGAATCGATACCTTCCTTCATAAACTTGATGGCAATATCAAAGCCGGCACGGGCAAATGTGAACAGCATGGCTGGAAAAACATCCTCGGTCATTGGTACAACTCCTTTAAGACGATAATTTGAGGCCACATCTTTAGCACTCTTATAAACAGCTTCATAGGCTTCGGTCAGCGTCATGCCATCAGTAGCTGCAAAATAGGGATGAACACGACCTGTACTTTTCGAATCCCCTCCCCCATTGGTATTAGCGGTGCGGCGCATCTGACCGTGTTCAGGTTCATCATAAAGAACTCCCCGAAATTCAGGGTAAGATGCCGCCGTTCCAAGCATTTCACCTGTCAAATCCCAGCGATGTGTTTTATCGGGATGAGCCAGGATATCATTGCCGTTTTTATCAAGGAACTCCCCTTCGGCTGAATAATTGGTGCACTCCTGGTTAATAAAAAAGCTCATGTGATACTTACGGCAGGCCTGAGAAAGTTTCCTGAAATCTTCCGGCGTTGCCTCCCATCGCCAGGTGTCGTCATTGGTTTTGGCTTCAAGGGGA
The DNA here is from genome assembly GCA_963810555.1 of uncultured Bacteroidia bacterium. Lineage (GTDB taxonomy): Bacteria > Bacteroidota > Bacteroidia > Bacteroidales > Prolixibacteraceae. The sequence continues at coordinate 188,128 of CAWENX010000007.1, forward strand.
ACGCGCTGAGGAGCCATCTGTATGACCACAAAACCAGCGCCGATATTTTTTGCCGCCTGAAGAAATGATTCAAGATTGTCTCCACCATGAGGAGCTGATCCTTCAACGCCAAACTCGCAGCCTGCATCTGAATGTGCCAGCTTATCCTCCGGGTATCCTGCTCCGGATATCGAAAAAGCAAAAAGATTGGTTTTCGTGTTTGAAATAAGTGCTAATCCTGTCAAACCTGCAGTACTCTTCCACAAAAAATTCCTTCGCGTTAACCTGTTCTTCATCTTTTCTTCCGTTTTTCTTCCAGACTAAAGTAATCTTTTTTGATGAAGAAAAGAGAAAAAGTCAGGTGGTTTGACAAATGATTAATTTTAATTGGTATTTTTGTTCGACGGCCTGAACACGGAATGAAAACAAAACGGAAGTAACGGCTAACAACAGACTTAAACATATGATCATGAAACCTTTATCAGCATTTCTGGTACTTATATTTGCTTTTTCCCTGATGGCCAATGCCGGTGAGATGACACGGAAGGACAAGAAGAAGAAAATAGTTGTCATCGATCCTACAGCCGGTAGTCTTTACTGGTCAGGAATAGGGGTTGGGGCAGGAATGGATTACGGAGGATTCGGGGCAAATTATACGGGTTATGTGACGAAAAATGTCGGGATTTTTGCCGGAGCAGGTTATGCCTATGCGGGATTTGGATATAATTTCGGGTTGAAGCTTCGGATGGTCCCAAAAAAAGAAGAACCCAAAGTGTTTCCATTTGCTATGGGGATGTGGGGCTATAATTCGGCCTTTACTTCAAATGATTTGACTGTCTCCAATGGGGAGAGCCTTTCGAAAGTTTTCCAGGGCTTTACTGTCGGGATAGGCACAGATTACAGGGCCAAAACTTCAAGCAGGGGATATTGGTCCGTGGCAGTACTGGTACCCTTTCATAGCAGCGATGCAACATACTATAAAAGCTGGCTCGAAGATCATGTACCCGGCAAGTATCAGATCTGGGTACATTCGGTTGGATTTTCTTTAGGTTATCACTATATCCTTGGGAGGAAAAGATAAAGAGCAAAGGGTAAAAAACTCCTGACTCTTGCGCTTAGCTTATCTTATTTTATCATTCTTTCTTTTTTATTTTATGATTTTTTGACAAACATCTCCTCGTAATGAGGCACAGGGTCGAATATCCCTCCTCCCGAACGGTAAAAATCATCGTCAAGATGGTACAGGCCCTTATTTACCCTCACCCACGGTGCACTTTTTTCCGGATGATAACTCATCATGGTTTCCCAATTCCTGTAATTCTGATGCCCGTTGCTTTCCAATAAGCCAAGCTTTCCCAATCCAGGAAAGGCTTTCAGCCGTGCCGCCACATTTTTGTTCCACTCCACCAGAATCGGATTAACCGTCAGATCGGCACAAAAACAGGGAATATCGTGTTCGTAAGCTGCCCGGGCTATCTTTATAGTCATGCTGAGCGTTTTCGCGATAGCCTTCAAAGCCATGGCTTTATATCCCATTTGGATGCGTTTGACGGCATCTTCCACCGTATGTGCGCTTTCGTCAGCTGCAAGACGGACAGGAATATCAGAAACATCAATCTCTGCATCCTCGGGGAAAGGTTCTTCAATGATTGCTATTTGTTCAAACGCTCCAATCCTTTGGGTATGATCAATCAGCTTCAGTAAGGTTTCCTTTTTCTCATACCGCCCGTTAGCATCGAAATAATAGGGCAATTTACCGCTTTGGGTGTGAGGAGTACGAATATGTCCGATAGCTGAATGAATCGCAGAAATACGGGCTTTGTCTTTTTCAAGCATATCCTTTTGTGTTCCCGACTGGCCGATTTTTATCTTCATAAAGAAATACCCCTGTGCTGCGGTATCTTCAAGTTCACTAATCGGAATAGTGTAGGCCATCAGCGGAATAGCAGCAATTTTATCGTGTTTATATGACAGCGCCGGTTTGTATTCACCTGGTATCATTTCGTCGAAAGTGGTAAAACCATTTTCTTTGGCATATAAAAGCCACGCGGCATTGTCAATCCCGACCAAAGCATTCAAGGCAAATGTTTTTCGAAGCTGCGGATTGGAAGTAATGCTTTTCCCAAATTCATACACTTCCGGCAAAATATTTTCCAGCAATTCAACAGGTGATGAAAAACTTTGTCCCTTGACCATTTGAAGAGCTCTCTCTGACATCGCATACATCAAAACATTCCCTCCACTTTCTGAATGTGCTGCAAAAACTTTTGCATCCGACCATAATATGCTTTGCGTTGACAGGCCAATTCCATGAAGACCTGAATCGCTTTCCAGGTAATTAGCGGTCTGCCAGATATCACTCATGTAACCGCCTTTGAAACCAAACGGCCGGATTAAAGGTTCCCTTTCAAAATTGGAATTAACATGGCTGATACGAATGTCAGCTAATCGGTTTCCGGCATTAGAAGATGAAAATAACCTTGAAGGGTTCATAATAGACGTTGCACCCGTTGAAAGCAGACTATTTTTTATAAACACACGTCGTGAGTTTTCCATAATCTATTGCACCAGACAAAGATGACAACTACCTGTAAGAGACTCACTTACTTCACAGTTGAAAGACCATCAGACTTTCCTGGGCAAAACATAAGGCTCCCTGTATTTCGTCCTGGACAAGTAGCTGTTGGCTTCCTCATCATTTATGAACTTTTCTGTTTTCCCGTCGAATGTAAGCTTCCTGTCTGTCTTGTAAGCAATATTGCCAAGATGTGATAATGAAGTCGATAAATGCCCTCCTTCCACTTCAGCATTCAGATCTTCCCTTTTGCGGCTCTTTACGCAATCAAGAAAATTCACAAAATGATATTCAATATTGTTTTTTTCATATTCTTCACGCAGGGGATCAGATTCAAGATCTTTCATGGTCAGTACCATATTTTGTAATTGCCCCAGCTTTTTTGAGCTTTGTTCGTCACCCTTCGTCAGGTTCTGAGAGGATTCTTTCACAAAGGTCTTAAAACTATTCGTGCCCAGTAAGGCATATCCTTTGGTGCCAAGTAAAATGATGCTCTCCTCTTCCCCGGGAGTATATAAACTTCTGACTTCCATTTCAATTATTTTCCCGTCTCCATATTCGAAGTTTGCAACCTGCAGATTGGGTACCTGCTGATCAGAATCATATGCATAAAAACCTCCGCAGCAACTTACTTTGACAGGATGTTCATTCTTTTTCATGGCCACCCTGATCCTGTCAATATAGTGAACCCCGTTATTACCGAATTCTCCCGTGGCCGTATCCCAGTACCAGTGCCAGTTGTAGTGAAAATGATTTTTATTGAAATGTATCATCGGAGCCGGTCCGCGATACAGATCCCAGTGGACACCAGCCGGTACAGGACTATCCGCCACTCTTCCGATATTGCCCCTATGACCAAAAACTGTTACCCGGCCCATATAGATATCTCCAATTATCCCATCCTGAAGCAATTGTAAAGCTTTCTGTGTGATCCTGTTGCTCCGGTAATTGGTTCCTACCTGAACAATCCTGTTATACTTCCGGGCTGCTTCTACCATCTTTCTTCCTTCTTCCAGAGACCATGAAAGGGGTTTTTCAACATATACATCCTTTCCGGCCTGACATGCCCAAATTGTATGAAGTGCGTGCCAATAGTCCGGTGAGGCAATCGACACGGCATCAATCTCTTTATCGTCCAGTAAATCACGAAAATCAATCACTGTTTTTGGTTTATCTCCCCCGAGTTTAACAATTTGTTCTATTTCAACGGGAAAAACATTCTCATCCACGTCACAAACAGCAACGACTCTTGAATCCTTGATCTTTGTGTAATTCGCGGTATGTCCGGTTCCGCCGTAATAATAACCGCCGCGGCTATGGATGCCAGCGACAGCTACGTTCACTTTTTCATTGGCCCCTATAATACGACCGTAACTCCGGGCACTGAATCCGGGGAGCACCCCTCCGGCTAAAATACCTGCAGCTCCTGCTGCCGATGCCTTAACAAATCCTCTTCTTGAATTTTTCATGATAGTTTTATTTCCTTTATTTTTATTGATATGGTGAGCTATAAAATTACTTTTTTATCATTGATTTTTACAATCCCAAAATATCTGTCGCGTTTTTGTTCGTGTTCATTTTCTTCCTTCTTCATATAATCCCAATGAAAAACCGGTTCATATTCCCGAAGTACCTCCTTTATCTTAAGGCCGGCTATGCTTTTAAGAAAATCTTTTGCCTGTAAAGAAACCACAGAAACAGCCATTTTACAAGAAAAACAGTTAATGTCAGAAAAATTGGAACCAATATTCCCAGATAACCGGAAAATCCTTTAAAAAGCGCGTAAGCTGTAAACTGAAAATCGATCAGCCGCTGGCCAACCCAAATAGTAATGGCGTTCATCCCGACCACGACAAAAAAGAAAGTCCACCCTTTATAGCCCTGTACATCGATTACCCAGTAAAAAAGAGCAAATATCAGCAAACACCAACCGGTTGAGTACAGTACAAATGAACTCGTCCAGACATTCCTGCTGATAAAGAAATACTGCCCCCATATCCAGCCTGCCGTCAGACTGACCACTCCGGCAATAATAAATCCGATGGTCTTCTGATTTGGCGTTCTGTTTGAACGGAGCCAATAACCTGCCAGTACACCGATTAAAGTGGAGGCAATCGAGGTAAATCCGGAAAGCACCCCCTGCCGGTCGTAAAGTCCAAGTCCGAGAGCGCCGGGGATGAGCTTCTGATCCAGCCATGTGGTAAGGCAGCCTTCCGGTGTCAGCACTCCCGCGCCGTAGCCGGGGACAGGAATAAACATGACGGCCGCCCAGTAAGCGATAAGTATGATGAACACAATGACTGATTGCACTTTCCAGTTTGAGTGAAGTACAAGTAAACTTGCTATAAAATAACAGATCCCGATACGGCCGAGCACACTTGACCAGCGCATGGTTTCCCAGTTAAAACGCAGCAAACCATAATTGACCAGCCCTAAAAAGATAAGTACAAGGGTGCGTTTTAAAATGTGAAGATGGATATGCTGAAGGCTCTCCCCCTTTTCAAGGTGACGGGAAAAAGTGGTTGGCAAAATCATTCCGACCAGGAACAGAAATAGCGGAAAGATCAGATCCAAAAAATGAAAACCCTGCCAGCCCGCATGTTCCATAGTGTCAGCTAAAGTTTTTGTAAACGGGTTCGGCCAAACCTTGTAAAAACTGCTCAGAAAACTTTCACCGCCAATGATAAATATCATGGTGAATCCCCTCAAGGTATCGATAGAAACAATCCTTGCTGTTTTTGTCTTTACCCGGGCATCATTTAAAGACGTCATACCGGTTATTTTTGTGCCAATGTTTATAACAGAAATTTGCAAAAATCAGGTTGTATACATCCATAAGGGGCGGTTTAACCCCAGGGTTTTTACAAAGCAATGTATATTTCTTCAATATACAAAACTTACCCGTAAATATTTTTATTCTTTTTTATTGGAAATATCAAACATTATTTATCTTTGATATGTATTTCAATTAACTTATTTAATTTTATCAAAATGAAAAAGAATGTATTGAATCTGATGAACCTGCTGTCAGTGACAGCCTTGCTGGTTTTTGTTTTACCGGCCATGACTCATGCCCAGGGAAAAGCCAATTTTTCAGGAACCTGGACGCTTAACGAATCGAAAAGCACCATGCCCGAAGGCGGCGGACGTTTTATGGGCGGCTCGAATTTCACTGTTACCCAGGATGCGGGTGTTCTGACAAGGGCCAGCCAGGGGCGCAACGGTGAAGAGAGAGTTTCAAAATACAACCTCGACGGCAAGGAAAGCGTCAATACGATGGGCGGCAGGGGTGAAAGCAAATCAGTAGCCACCTGGTCAGCCGACGGGAAATCGCTGACTATCAAGACCACAATGGAATTCAACGGCAACCAGCGCACCTCATCCGAGGTATGGACAATGCCTGATTCAAAGACACTTTCCATCACAAGGACTTTCACTAACCGTGATGGCGACGAAATGAAAACCACCATGGTTTACGACAAGAAATAACCGCTGTGTTTTTAATTCGAAAAACAGAAAGGCCCCGCAAAGGGCCTTTTTTGTTCATTGGATAATCAGGAATTAAGACTTTAAGCCACTGTTACTGCACCTGCAAAGGCTGAATTGGATACTTCGCCTGTATCGCTGATAAAGGCCATGTAGCACTGCACCAGATCTCCCGAGAAGGATGAAGGCACGGTGACGGTCTGCGTGCCGTCTGCACGTTCGGCCAGCTCATTAACGGTGACAGCCTGATTTTGAACAGGATTATAGACCACGAGCAGGGTTTTGTCGGTTGCACTTGCGCCGATTTCGCCCGTGTTGTCGTCCCAGTCGTATTTGACGGTTCCCGCAACGGTGGAGCTTGCCACGGCGTTCAGCGAACCTGCAAGGTTGCCCCTCGATACAAGCGCATTGGGATAATCAATTGCGATGTTGGGATAGGTGCCGGTCAGGGCATTTTTGATGTTGTACGACATCGCGGCGTTGATGCCGGTCATTTCGACAGCATAGTCTTTGAACCCGATCTGAAGGAATTCAGAGAGAGGCTGAAGGAAATGCATGGTGACGGAGAATTTCTGACGCTGAGTGAGTTGTTTGTCGGTCTGAGGGTTTGCGACGCTGCCGGGAAGGACTTTTAATACGGAGATTCCTTTCCAGGTTGCACCGACGACCTGACCGATTTTACCGGATAGTACACCGATAACGGATTCTTTTAGTTTTGCCATGTTACTAAGGTTTTAGAAGGTTAGTTAATAAATTGTTAGGCTTAAGACTAAAGGCTAAAGGCTGAAGGAAGAAAGTGACAGACTCATGCTAAAAGTGAAACGCCTTTTTTGATTTGGTTTTAGCGAACACAACACGGAGTTAAAGCGAAGGGTTCACGAACAGATGTAAAGATACAAAAATGAGGGTTAAATTATTCTGATTGAGGGTGATATGCAGTTAGTTGCCGGTTGTTGCAGATGTCTGAACCGTGATTTACATGATTAACATGATTAAAGGATTATTATGAGAGATGAGAGATGAGTGAAAGAAGGCTTAAGGCCAGAGGCTAAAGGCTAAAGGAAAAGAGTGATCAGTAATCAGTAATCAGATATAAGTTATGAGTGATAAATCGAAGATTCCAGGCGGGGGGATGAATTAAAGGATTTTTTAACGACAAAGCACACAAAGAAAAGGGCGACCACAAGGATCGCCCCTACATTATTTCCCATCAAGGATTTTTCTCAGGTCTTCGGTACTGTAAACAATCTTTCTGACCGACTTTGGTAAACGGCACTTCACCTTTGGCGCGCATTTTGGCGAGGGTGCGGAGACTGACATGAAGTAATCGTGCTGCCGGTTCGCTTTCGATGTATTCGAGGGCAAGCTGACGGGCAGGCGATTGGGCCCTTCGTTCAACAAATTCAAGCAGGGCAGTGACTTTTTGGTCAAGCCGGTTGACGGCTTTGACGATATCAAATATTTCGGGTTCGTTCATGATTAAGATATTTAGGCTAAAGACTAAAGGCTGAAGGCTAAAGAGCAAGAGGCTTTAGCGGTGAAAAAATAGTTATTTATAGATTCGTCGTGAGGATGGGGGATTACAAATCCCCTTACCATTTACCCACGGATTACAAATCCGCGGGAGCGGGGTAGAATTCCAAATCAAGGAAAAATGCACATAAGGATTCCCTATCAAAGAGGAAGATATAACAGGGATGGCCCATTCGGCCTTTTAGGCGGAATTTCAAGAGAGAAACAAAGAGAGAAAGAAAAGAAAGTAACACAAAGAAAAGAAAGAGAGAAAAAAAGAGAGAACGATTATTATTACAGTGAGCAGGTATTTTTCCGGTAAATTGAAAGCAATTTTAACTCTGACAGCTTCCCCCTATCAGGGGGGTAGGGGGTGGCGAGGTTAGTTATCCGGCAACAGGCGACGGACAGGTTTATAGTGCCTGCGGCATTCCTCATCAAAAGATAAATGTAATGGGTAGGCACGAATATAAATTTATCGCAATACTGAATACAAATCCGACTTTTATTTTCCTGATGGGGAATCCTGCGTATCAATGTATTCCTTATCAAAAGGTAAAGTGTTAATATACATTTTCATTCTTGATGGGGAAATATTGTGATACAGTTGATGAGATGCGGAAGCCACCCCCCCTTTATTCCCCCCCTGTTAGTGGGGGATAGGGAAGCTGGTTCAAAATTTGATTGTAGTTCTCCACTATCATCCACCCGGAGGGGGGGATAGTAATGTGTGTATTCAAAAATCCCCCCCCCCTTCAAAAATCCATAATAAAAAACCCCACCGCTTACCGCAATCTTCTAACTTTATTAAGTGATTGATAGCTTTCATAAAGTCAGCTTCAAATTAATCCTTATTAGAAACAGAGAGAAACGGGCGGGACAAGGGGGTATAAATTATTAATTAACTTAGTGATTTAAAAGTCAGTGACCATAAAATAAGTGTATATTTTGTCATATTTTATCGTATCTATACAAAGATAATAAAAATAATTCAATTCTCCAAATGTTTATGAATATAATGTACCTTTTATAGCTAAAAGTGGCTTTTGTGATTTTATGACAGCAACGAATTTATATACAGTTATTTATTTAATGTAAAAACAGCAATTGTCAGTCTGAATATTTAACCATAATGTGTTAATATAGGGGATGATGGGAAGCGGGGAGGATACAGGGGTGAAAGGGAGGCATGATAATAATCGATGGAAACGAACACACCCGTTTTACTAAACTGAACCAAACGAATTTTTTAATTTACATTTATCAGAAAGAGTTTTTAAAGTTAGGATTTTATTGTTAACTTACAGGTGAAATTGCTGCATTTTAGTTGAGGGGTAGATTCATAAATATAAAAATAATTCCGATGAAAAAAATAATATTAACAGTGATCCTAACCTTTGCGGTTCAGATTTCCGTATTTTTTATCTATATCTCATCAGGTGCTTACGACATAAGTCAACTGGTCCCTCATAACAAACTCACCCGGGCTGTCATCAGGATAACCACCCATAATTCAATACAAAAAAGGATGAAGAATATAACGCTTCCCGGTAATATTGGTGATACGGTCATGATTGTCACGGGCTTTAAACATTATAATGAAATGTGCCTGTGCTGCCACAGCGCTCCCGGGAAACAAGCCTTTGAAATGACTGAAGGACTTTATCCGAAACCTCCCCTGCTGTATAAGAGCGCTGAAAAAGATGATACCCGTGAGTTTTTCTGGATCATAAAGAACGGTATAAAAATGACCAGTATGCCTGCGTTCAAACCCACTCACACGGATGAAAAAATATGGGCGATAGCTGCATTTGTCACCCGGAAGTTACCTGAAATGACACCTGACGAATATAACAGGTGGTCAAAAAAATATGGCGAAAAGAAGGAACAGGATGAAAATGATGGTGAAATGAATGATTGATTATGATTCGTCATAATCAGCAAACGGAAGATTCACATTACCAATGTATGGGCGATTATATCCCTGCCGGTGAGGAGACATAATCTGTGCCTTTTTTAGTATGGGAATTTCAATCCCCTTATTCTTCACTGATCTTTGATTGAGGAGTTAACTAAAGCCGCACAGGCTGATCAATCATCAATAAAATAAATTTGAAACCGGCTGACTCAATTCATATAAGGGATAAAACCGACCGATTGACAGCTGTCTGGTTTTCAGTCCGATATCAGCGCAAAGCGCTAACTTTTACGGTAAAAGTATTTCCCGGTAACGAGCAAACCAATAAATACGAATGCCGCGAAAGCAAGGCTGCTGAATGCAACCTGCATTCCTCCCGAGATGACATGTCCGCTGGTGCAGCCTCCGGCCATGCGGGCGCCGAGAAGCAGGATAAAACCACCGATGAACGCCCAGACTATCCGCTTTACGGGAGAATTGCCTTCGGTTTTTGACCATCCGGAATGAATCAATTGTATCCTGAAATCCTTCCTGATCAATGAGATAACCAACCCTGACAAAAATGCCCCAACCAAAAAAATGAATTCCCAACTGCCCGGTTTTTCAGTTGAAGCAAAATAATGGTTATGCGTTAACCCGGTGAGTAAATCACCCACATAAGGATATGCAGTGGAAGCCCCTATTATGCGATCGAACACAATGGTCAGAAAGACAATGCCATTCAGGATTGCCAGGCCAATTCCGGCAAACAGCCAGTTAAGGCTTTTCTTTTTTTCAATCTTATTCAGGAAAAAAGCAGCGGCTACCATAGCCAGCCCGAATACAAAAACCAGGATATAATAAAGCGCACCTCCGCCTGTTATGCCCTGAAGCGATAATTTCCCCAGATCCGGGCCCAGCATTCCCTGTATGGAAGGCTGAATCAGCGTATAAACAATTCCTCCAACAATTCCTCCAATAATACCGACCAGCGCGTCCAGCGAACCTTCGCCAAGCGAAACGGGCAAAGTTCCGGGGCAATATCCCAGGATGGCCATTCCTGCACCAAAGATGAGGCCGCCTATAACAATTCCGGTTAAAAGTAAAGGCTTGACATGCCATGAAGCAAAGCCAAGCCCGATTTCGATGCTGAGCAGAATAGCCCCAACGCCTATGGCCACTGCAATTGCCTTGGCAACCGTATAATCTTCGAGACGCGCCATCCCGCTGATGGTGTTGTATTTATTCAGTTTAGCACTTTGAAGAAGGGCACCAAACAGGAAGCCGAAAAGAAGAATTAGGAAAGTCATGATAATATCAGTTTAAAGTTGGGATTGTATGTTCACTGTTTACCGTTTACTGTTCACCGTTCATAGTTTACCGTTCACTGTTTGATCTTCAGCGTTGCCGGGTTAATGTTCCAGCCGTCGATCTTAAAGACCGCTTTTTCGCCTTCAAGATCTTTAGAGTTGAACTGAACCTTCAGGGTGCGCTTTTCTTTGGGCAGGAGCGAAAAATAGTTGTCATCCCAGAACACAGGGGTTACGAGGTCGCCTGAAGCATCCTTCAAAATTTTCGGATTGACCGAGAAAGCCAGGCTGGACGAAGGATTTTCGACATCCAGCGTGAGGGTGCATTTGCCATCGCTCTTCTGCAGTGAAGAAACAGTATATTTCAGGTCGACCTTCGGCAGTTTGTTGAGGTCGGTAAAATCGGCCTTTTCATCCCCTTTCACCGAGAGCCAGTAGAAATTGGATGAGAGCAGCTTGCCGGAATCATCTTTCAGTTCGAGTTTAAGAAAATAGACCGGCGTGATGCCTGCCGGCTTGTCGAAGAGAATCACCTTTTTGCTTTCGTCGGCGGCAATGTTTACAGGCACCTCCTTTGACAGCTTTTCCTGCATATCGAAATTGTAAAGCCTGAGGGATGCCTTCAGCCCGTTAAAGTCCCTGTAATAACCGTTTACCACCCAGATGGAACTGTCGGCATAGGAGTATTGGATATGAAGGGTTTCACAGCCTGTTTTTGCGCCGTAAAAGGAACCGTTGGGGGTGAAATAGATAATCGTAGAACTGCCAGTAGAGCGTCGGCCAGGCCGAGTTGTACATCCAGTAGATGCAGCCGCTGGAGCGGTATTTATTTCCCGCGTAAGCCTCCATCATCCCTTTGGTAGCCTCCTGCTGGAGCACCTGCGATTTGACGCAGTATTCCTCCACATTCGAGGCTTGCCGTAACGGCTGTAAAGCGCTTCACGGGCGGCAGGATAAAATGCCTTGTGCAGGCGTATATCCCACGATTCGCTGATGGGCCAGAGGTCTTTTTCGGGCATCATTTTGCGAAGGCTCTCGATGGGCGGTATCTGCTCGCCTGAAGGCCCTGCCTCTGTATTAAACTCAGGCTTGTTGTACCAATAAGTCGGACATCCGTAAGCGTATCCCTTGGAATAGGGTCCCATAAACACACCTGTGTAGCCGGCAATTTCGCTTGAACCGCCTGAGTGGCGGATGACTGATAGGGTCTTGTACCGTCGCATTCATCCAGTACCCCAATATAACGCTTTTCCATGTAAGCGGGAGGAAAATGGTCGCTGCCATAAAGCCAGTCGATAACAGATGGGTGGTTGCGCAGATGTACCATCTGGTCATGCCAGCTTTGTACGGCCATATCGGCAGTATGGGGGGTCCAGATTTTCCATTCTTCCCATATACTGCAGCAGCACCATCCCACGAGAAGCATGATCCCTTCTTCGTCGCATTTTTCAAACAGATAGTCGTCACCGCGGGGGGCTTCCATCCGCAGGGCATTGAGGTCCATCTGCTTTGCATATTTTATATCGTTGTCGATCCTTTCGTGGGAAGGACGAAGCATCATATCCTGGACATATCCCCCACCCCGCACAACAATATTTTTGCCGTTCACCTGAAAAACAAGCGTGCGTTTGTTTGGGGCAAATTTGTTCATCCAGGTGGTGATCTTTCGAATTCCAAACCGTACGTCGCGGACATCCGATACACCGTCTTCAGTTTCAAAAGCAAGGTTCATAGTGTACAGATTCTGCGGGCCGGCTGTATGGGGCCACCAGAGCCGCGGGTTGGAAATGATCAGTTCTTTAAACTTTTCCGGCGTGAAAGTGACAATCCTGTTTTCGTTGGGCTCGAGTGTTACTTCCTGAGAGAACTCTATGTTTTCTATCTTGCCTTTAAGTGTGCCCGTTACGCGCTTTGTCTCGCTATTCTGAAGCTCAGTAGAAATAGTCAGCTTTGCTTCATCGAGGTTTGGCAGATCAAGGTCGGTCACGACATGAGGATGCTGGATAGCAACAAGTCCTGTTGAAGTGACGGATACATCGTACCATATACCCATGGCCCTGTCAGGTGGAGTGGGATTCCAGTCCACCCAGGTAATGGTGAGATCCTGCCCTTTGGGAGGATAGATCTCGAGGGCGAGGCAGTTATCCCTTCCCGGAACAGCATAGGAAGTGATATCCAGATTATAGAACCTGTAAACGCCTTCTATCGCGGTAGTATCGGCAACAAGATGACCATTGAGCCAGATGTTTGCCCTGTAGTTGATGCCTTTTAATTTAAGCCAGGTGTGCCTGCCCTGCTGGTCGGCAGGAATCTGAAAGACTGTCCGGTACCACCAGGGGACCCTGAATGGACTTGTTTCAGGCATCTCCCCTTTCCCATTCCTGTAATAGCCGGGAAGAGACAAAATATTTGTGCCATAATAAGGGTCAGGGAAGATCTTGTTAGCCACCAAAGCAGCCAGGACTGTGGACGGAGCGGTGAAGTGATACCATTCGGAAGACTTGTATGAAGCCTGGGAGATGGTTTTACCGTCAGCCTTGATAACCGCAGTAGACTGAAGCGTCCAGTTGTCTTTCAGAATCATCTTTTCAGCATTCTGAGCCTGGCAGATAGAAGAAGGCAAAAGGCAAAAGGCAAAGAGCAAAGATGAAAGGGCAAAGGTCAGGGAGACCGGAGAACGGAAACCGGAAACTGAATCAGGTGGCAAAGAGTCTAAAGTTTTCATTATGACGAATTATACAGATTTATAACGAATTACACGAAATGCTAAAATTGAAGGTATAAAGATGGGCAAAAAGGAGGAATGTTACAGCCATTCTACAATAAAATTCCTAAAAATATTTAGAACCTGCATTAAAAATATGTTTAAAGAAAAAGGTAAGGAATCACAAAGAGCAGAGGGAGAATGGAGAATGGAGACCGGAGACGGGAGACCGGAAACCGGAAACTGAATCAGGCGACAAAGAGTTAAAAGTTTTCATTATAAAGAATTTCAGGAATTTATAACGAATTACACGAATTTTTCATTTTTCCGGTCTAAAATCCGTGGATATCGGCCAGCCGACGGATCAGGGTTCCAGAATTTTAATATTATGATTACAAGAGCCACCGAGGAAAATACGGACTTAAAGCGGACTTAACACGGACTTAACAAGGAGCTATAATTTTCATATTATTGTTAAATAAAGAAGGTAAAAACAGGTTTAAAATTAAATTGAAATAAAAAATTAAGAAGCAGCGTTAATATCTGTGAATCTGTCATTAATTCATTCTCCGATTGTCAACTGCATTTACTGCTTCACAATCTCTTTATTACCTGAAATTTTGTTGTCCTTCATGTTGACAGCTGAAGCCTCTTTGCTGATAAACACCGCCGTGGTTTGATTGCCTTTCCCTGTGGAACGAATGATATTATCCGTAATCGTAATATCGTGGGTTTCGCCGTCAATACGGAAGCCTGCTGATTCACCGAGCATGCCGTTGTTTTCCACCGTATTTTTCACAAAAGTATTTCGGTGTCCTCCGTCCATCTCCTTTTCCTTCCTGAAGTAGACGCCATGCTGTCCGTTTTCGTAAATGTGGTTGTTTTCGAAGGAATTGTCTGTATCGCGGTGGCCGATTGAAATACCGTACTCTTTGTTGCGGTAAATGACATTGTTTTTAAACACACCTTTCTGAACCCTCCAGCAAAGGTAGATACCGTCGCCCCCATTGTCGTGGCTGGAACAGTTTTCGATCACGGTATAATAGGAACCTGTACCGGGATGGAATCCCAGGCCTGTGCCATTGGAAGCCTCACACCCTTTGACAGTAATATTTTCGGTGGTCTGCCAGCTGAAAGAATCACCATTAAATTCGTCGACCTTGACATTCTCGATTTGGCAGTTGCCTGACCGAAAGAAATAAATCCCTCCGGCGGCACAGCCATTGATGTACTCGTTTTTGCTCTTATTACCCTCGATAACAAGGTCGGCAATCCTAACCTTAGTAACCCCAACTCCTTCTATAATTGAGAATGTATTGGACAGCAGGGCATTGCGATTGATAAAGTAACTGCTTTTTACATGCTTATCAAAACAGATTGTATTTCCTTTTATATCGACAATATTCGCAGAAGTAACGCTGAAACAGCTTTTAGTATTGTCGTCATAAAGGGCAATTCCCATGCCTATCCTAAATCCTGACGCATCCTTCACGGGAGCTTCCAGCATGCCGCCGTCAAGATCGACAAGGAATCCTGTTTTCACACCGTCGCTTTTTTTGAGAACTGTAGTTTTTCCTGAACCGACAAGGGAAGTATTGCTGTGCATTTCGATAGAAGCGTTTATTGTAAATCTGCCCGGGCTCAGGCGGACTATGCCTCCTCCCCTCGCCTGGAGCGCATCAAGCGCTATCTGAATCTTTCCGGATGTAAATCCGGGTATATCAGAATCGTCACCTCCGACCGTAATCACCTGAACAGGAGAAGTATAAATGGAATGAGCCTCAACCTGACCGTAAAGAGAGGGAGTTAACAATAAACAGTAAATGCTCGCCGCAATAAGGATTTTCAATTTATTTATCATTTAGAAATATTATTGATTAACAGGAGATTTGATCCCGGAAGCTATCCGGATTGGTTTTTGAAAATCATTTTTCATTGTATAGGGCAGTTTCCAGATATTCCCTTCAAAATCTCCGAAAAAGAGTTCCGAAATACTCATCCTGTCAGGATTTCCGTTTGCCCAGAAATAACAGAACGGTGCTTTTGCCAGCAGAGGCCTGCGGACATAGCTGTTGTTGGTGGGACTATTTTGTGTAAGAATTCGTTCCCTTTTCCATGTTTTTCCCTGATCCGTTGAAGACCAGATGGCCAATTCTCCGCCTGTAGCCCATTTCTGGGGGCCGATTTCAGTCGGCCCGACGATCCGCCATAATTTGTCACCAATGTAAATGCTGCCTGTATCGTAGTTGTGGTCTGATTCACAAACGACAGTCGTAAGCCATTTGGTTCCGTCCCAACGTGTAACCCTCCATTCGTAAGGGGCATTGTCAGGCCCGGGGGCAAAACCCTTGCTTGTGATGTAAAGACAGACAGGATTGCCCTTTGCGTCGAATCCCATATCGTGAATATAAACGTATCTTCCCTTTGAAAAATAATCGATCACTTTGGCCGGATTGTCAACAGTCAGCAGAGGAATGGAAATTTTCTCCCCCTCAGCGTTCTGCCAGGTTTTACCGAAATCAGCGGTCTGCATATAATAGAGGTCAGTTCGTTTATCTGCTTCCCCATTCCGGTGACGGTTAAAAAAAGTACCCATCACCCTTCCGTCAAAACAATTGCTTACCTGGTAATGGCCGCCCAGTTCATCAGGTTTTTCCCTTATACCGGCTATTTTGCAATCCTCTGTCCAATGCACCCCATCGGTGCTTGTTTCAAAATAAAGTTCACGCAGGCCTGAATATTTGGTAAAAAAGTGGAAAAAGCCATATTTGGTATTCCAGATCTGCGGATAGGCAAAAGTCTCCTGAGACACCAGTTGAAAGCTGTCGATATTATAGGGTTTAAGGCTAATATATTTGAGTCCTTTGCGGGCATTTCCCCTGCCGCTGACAAACACATGGATGTACCCTTTATCGTCGATCATCATGGACGGATTATCGTGGGGGTCGATTACATTGCCTTTATCGCAAACCACTGTAGGTTTGGATACCATGCCTGTCGAATGGTCGTATTCGCCGATCATTGCCAGCAGATGTTTCTCGTCCTGCCGGGTAGTGCCTCCGAACACAAAAAATGTTTTGTTGACCGAAGGGGCATAAATTGCCATTGGAATATGATCGGCAGTATAAGTACCTAAACCTCCCGAGTATTTATCGCCATAGGGAAGTTTCTGGTTCAGTTCAAACCAGATTCCGCGATAGCCATCCATTTTCTGATTATTAAGTTTAAAGGCGGTCTGTCCGTTCACAAACAAGACAATCGCCATTAAAAGCAAGGTGAGGTCAGTTTTTTTCATCATTTTCATCCAGAGAATTATCGGGACCAAATATATCAAAAATCAGTAATCTGAAACAGCAAAAAGTGAAGAGTAATTAGTGAACATTGTACACACAAAATTGAACATTTATATGATTCAATTTGCTATTTACTATTAATGGATATTTTAATCGATGATCAATGATCAATGTTGCATAATCTGCAATGAAGAAAAATGAACCTTTGAGCATTGAACATTGAACACTGAACATTAAGCAATGAAAGGTATTAAATTGAAAAGGAAAACATTACACTGGATAATAATCATTGTAGTGACAATTTTATCATTAGTTTATTACCGGTATACATGGATAATCAATAAAGATGAGGGGATTACAGATGTACTTCAAATTGCACGGTCAGTTGAGGCAACACTCCCAAAAGAAGAGATAAAAAATCTCCTGGGAAATCAACTTAATCCCAATCAGCAGAATTTTAACAGATTACAAAATATCCTGATTTCTGTAATTAAAGTCAATCCCCGGGCTCGATACGCTTATATTTATACAGAACAAAATGGTAAAACAGATATTCTTGCCGATTCAAAATCAGGTCATTTAAGAGAGTATGCCCCGCCCGGAAAGGAATATATTAAAGCTGATTCAGCCTACAGGCAGGCGATTTCAGAAGGGAGAGAATATATCACACAATTGACTACAAAAAAGTACGGAAGATGGATCAGCGTATTTGTCCCTATAAAAGATGAAAAAACCGGTAAAACAATAGCTGCTCTGGGGATGGATTTCAATGCGGTTACCTGGAATAACCGGCTAATATATGAAATGGCTGAATCAACTGTTTTAATCCTCCTGTTATTATCAGCTCTTTTTAATTTATACAAAATAAATACGAAAAACCTTTCCTTACAACTCGAAATTGGCGAACGCAGACAAGCTGAGAAAGAACTAAGGGAAAGCGAGCACAAATTTCGTTCTTTATTCGAAAATATGATAGAAGGATTTGCTTACTGCAAAATGCTTTATGAAAATGATAAACCAAAAGACTTTATATATATTGAAACAAATGAATCATTTGAGAGACTCACAGGCTTGAAAGATGTTGCCGGGAAAAGGATATCTGAAGTAATTCCGGATATACAGCAGACTGACCCTGAACTGTTCGAAACTTATCACAGAGTCGCTTCAACAGGCAATCCTGAGCAGTTTGAGCTTTTTCTAAAGGCATTGAAAATGTGGTTTCAGATATCGGTTTATAGTCCTGAGAAAGGTTATTTTATTGCCATTTTTGACGTGATCACTGAAAGAAAGGCGGCTGAAGAAAAACTTAAAAATTATGGTTCATACCTGGAAGAAATGGTAAAAACAAGAACCGCAGAATTGGAATCGGCGAAAGAACAGGCAGAATCGGCCGATAAATTAAAATCAGCCTTTCTGGTGACTGTCTCGCATGAACTCCGTACTCCTCTTAATTCGATCATTGGCTTCAGCGGAATACTTTTAAAGGAAATCCCCGGATCTCTAAATGATGAACAAAAGAAACAACTGGGTATTATTCAACTTTCAGGCCGTAATCTTCTTTCAATGATTAACGACATACTTGATTTTTCCAAGATTGAAGCCGGTCAAATGACAGTTAATCCTGATTCTTTTATTCTCGATGATTTAATCGATGAAGTCATAAAAATTGAGTGGCCTTTTGCAGAACAAAAAGGTCTTTTACTGGAATTTACCAACGGGACCGATATTGGGGAAATTGTCAGCGACAGAAATCGTCTTCACCAGGTTCTTATAAATATAATACATAATGCGGTAAAATTTACAAATGAAGGAAAGATAAGTGTTGAATGCAAAAAAGAAAACGGACATGTGAATATTCAGATTTCTGATACGGGAATAGGAATAAAGGAAGAAGATCTCAACACTATATTTATTCCTTTCGTACAAATCACCAGCGATTCATCGAGAGATCAACACGGAACAGGACTGGGTTTACCAATAAGCAGAAAATTCATGGAATTGCTTCACGGTACACTTGACGTAAAATCTGAGTATGGCGTTGGCAGTACTTTTACAATAACACTACCAATTTCAATGATCAATGTACAATGATCAATGTTCAATATTTCCAGAAGTTACAGGATTCAGTGTTTAACGTTCTATATTCATTTTTCTTCATTTAGATTGATCATTGATTAGTACAATTTCTCCCCAATGGTATATTTCAGCCGGAACAGATTCATCGTGTGATCAATTTCAGCCTTTAAAAGCATAAGGCTGCTTTCAGAGAGAGCGGTGGACCCATCGAGGAGTTCAAGGTTAGTGATGACTCCTGCTTCATAACGCACTTTTGCAAGAGTATAGGCATCCGAGGCTTGCTTAAACTGTAACTGACTTTGTTCCACTTTTTGTTGTGACGCCTTTACATTTGCTTCATTTTCGATTATCTCACTGATAATATTTCGACGGGTGATTTCTGTGTCGTCATCGCTTGATAGAATGACAGATTTTGCCTGAATGAGATTGTACTTATTACGTTTACCGTCGAAAATGGGAATCTTTAATCCGACACCCGCGGCAAAATTAATTCTCGGTTCATTTAAATCAGGGATATATCCGTTTTTCACACCTCCCGAGAAAAATGCATTGACCAGCGGATTGTTTTGTTTTGAAATAAAATCGTAATGCAGCTGGGCTAATCTTGCTTTTTCGGCAGCGAGTTTCATCTCGTCACGCTTTTGCATTGCAATAGAAAAAAGGCTATCATAGGGCATCTCAGATAAAGGTGCGCTCAGATCAAGTTTTACCCGCTCATCAATGTTTTGCGGTTTTCCAAGCAGGGAATTTATTTGACTCACCTGTACCTGACGGGCAGTCTCAATATCTGTTTTCTGATTTTCAGTATTGGATATTCTAACCTGTGTAGTCAGAATTTCATATTGAGTTGCCGATCCGGTTTCCTTTTTCTTATTTACGAAAGCCAGATGTTCCTGCAAGGTGTTAATTTGTTCATTCTTGATCTTCATAGCCTCCTGAAGATAGAGGAGAGAAAAGTAGGTACTTATTACTGCCTGTGAAAGTTTCTGTTTCACCTGTTCAACCGTTTGACGACTAATTTCCCTGCCCTCCTTTTCGATAGAGACATTTTTATCAGTCTTGCCAAAATCAAAGAGGGTCTGGTTTATATTGAATCCACCTGTATAATTATCATGCGGAAATAAGATGAAAGATCCCATTCCCGGAATAGCAATTGAGGAAATTGGCCCTATACGGCTATAAGATGATTCGAAATCCACATATGGCAAATAAGCTGATTTTGCAACGCCAATCTTTGCATCAGAAGCATTTACATCTTCCATTGCTTTTTTTACCATTGGATGATTTTGTACCACTTCACTTATAACGACATTTAAAGAGAGGGAATCCTGACCCGGATTTTGACTCCTCGCCAAATTAATTGAAAGGAAACCGATGAGATGAATGAGGAGTATTAGTTTGTTTAATTTAAAATTCATACGGTTAGGCTTTAACAGGTTTATTTTTATTCTTACCGCGCATTACGATGATTGGAATCAGTCCGATGAGTGTTATGAGAGCTGCTATCCAGAAATCATCATCAACACCCTGTATATAAGCTTCTCTGCTAACGTGAGAAAAGATCATGTACTTACTTTGCTGAACAGCCTCAGCCATATTACTGCCTACATGTTGCTGCGCAAACCTGGCCAAACCTCTTGCCACATTCATAAATTCCTGAGATCCGGACTGAATGGCTGCACCGTAGGTCTGCATATGAAAATTAATGCGTGAGGTGAGAATGGTTGTAAACATGGCAACGCCAAAGCTACCGCCCAATTGACGTATGGTATTTGTAATTCCCGAAGCTTGAGCCATTTTCTCACGCGGTATGGTCAGCAATGACATCGAGCTTAAGGGAGAAAATATAATCCCCATTGCGAACCCGCGAAGATATAATGAAGACATAATAAAGCTGTGCTCACTGAGCCAGGAAAGTTTAGAGTTAATTAAAAAGCTTATGCTCAAAAGAATGACCCCTAAAATAATAGGGATTTTAGCCCCAAACTTATCAGAAACCTTTCCTGCAATCGGGGACATGGATCCCTGGATGACCCCTACCGGCAAAAAGACGGCTCCAGCCTGCAAGGCAGTGTAGCCCATAGAGTTTTGCAAGTAAAGAGGTAAAAGAAAGGTACTTCCAAACATTCCGACGCTAAAGATAGTCAGAACGATATTTGCCATCCCAAAATTATAATCTTTCAACAACCGTAAGTCAATGAGCGGATTCCTGGTACTCAGTTCCCAGGTAATAAAGAGTATGAGCAAGACCCCTGAAACAGCGAAACATCCCAAAATATAAGGGGCATGCCAGCCTGCTGAATTTGTTACGGCTGTACCTTCAGATAAGGCATACAATAACAGAGGCAGAGAAATGATAATGGAAAGAAATCCGATCAGATCAAAATTACCCGATCTTGGATTGATATATTCCTTCTGAATAATCACGGTAAAAATCATTGCTGCAATTCCTATTGGCACATTCACATCGAAGATAAGTTGCCAATAAAAGTTATCGATCAGATAACCGCCAATTAAAGGTCCAAAAGAAACAGATGCTGCTGCAGCAATAGCCCAGAATCCCAAAGCGACGCCACGTTGATTTGGGGGGAATTCCCTTGTAATAATAGCCATACCAAGAGGTTGTATAGTTCCGGCTCCTAAACCCTGAATGATACGTGATAAGATCAGAACATTTTCATTATTAGACATCCCGCAAAAAAGGGAACCTGTAGTAAATAACAATAATCCTAAAAAATACATCCTTTTATAGCCAAACTTATCCGCCAACCAACCGGATGTGGGAAGCATTACGGCCATGGCCAGCATATAGGCAGTAATTACCCATTCAATTTTGTTAATTCCCACACCAAATGAAGCCATAATCTTGGGCAGACCCACATTTACAATAGTGGCATCCAGTACTGCCATAAAGGTACCGAACATGATATTCACAAGCACAATCCATTTGTACCGGTCATGCTGTGGGTGAAAGGCCGAATCCCTCGTGCGCAAACTTCTCCTCAGCCTGTGTGCGAGAGTGATTTTTGACATAATTATCGAATGATTTTGATAATAGCCGACATACCCGATAAGATTCGATATGAGGATAATTCTCCCCCACCTTTTATGCCATCAATTGAAACTTTCAACTCCACGCGCTGTGTCACTTTTGTATAATTTCCTGAAGCATTATTAGGTGGTATCAGCGAAAATTCTGCAGCGGTATTCGAACCAAGAGTAAAAATTTTACCTGTAAACGACACGCCAGGATAAGTATCGAGAGTAAAAATTACAGGTTGTCCGACGTGAAGGCTTTCCAGTTTTGTCTCTTCCAAGTATACACTGATCCATGGGGCCCGGCTGCTAACAACAGCAAAAATTGATTGTCCCGGTTGTACGATATCTCCGGGCAGTAACCAGCGTTTCCCAATAACTCCTGTTGCAGGGGAAAATAAACGTGTGTTATGTATCTGAGTTTTTATTACCCCAACCTGTGCTTCAGCACTTTCAACTGCAGCTTTTGCACTGATGATCTGTGAAGTCGAAACTTTTGCCTGTGCTTTACCGGCATCAAGTTGTGCCTGTGCTGTTTCGAATGCTTTTTTGATATGATCATATTGTTCCTGAGTGATGACATCCCCTTTAAACTGAGTTGTCGCACGATTATAATCGTCCTGCGCTTTGGAAAGCAGGATTTCCAACACATTGATATTTTTCAGGTCGGACTGATGCCTGGCTTCTGCCTGCCCAATATTGGTTACAGCCTGTTCATAATTGGCAATCGCCTGAGTTTTCTGAGCGATTAAATTTGTACTGTCAAGTTCAGTAAGAAGCTGTCCCTTTTTAACTGAATCGCCTTCATCAGCATACAAAATGGCTATTCTTCCTAATATCTTCGGACTGATTGCCACTATATCCGATTCAACATGTGCGTCATCAGTTTTAATATATTTTGTATAATCTATATACCAGTATATGACACCTGCCAATACCAGTAAAATAAACGCAATTAAAGGAATATAAACCTTCCCTTTTCTGTTTTTTTTAATTTGTATTTCTGCCATAAACGGTTTTATGAATAATGAAGTATGAAGTAGAATTATGAATTATGATCTAAGAATAACGAACTACGGAGGTTCATGTTAAATGGTGGATTTTTATTGTTAAATTATTTCTGCTCACTGTTTATCCGTCAGTATGTGACTCATGGTTTCCCTTAGATTTTGGGAACAAACAGCTAATTGTTGCAACTGTTTATCGTTAAGTGAAAGCAATTTTTCCTTTAAAGATGCACTGACCGTTTGTTTAATCTTTTCAAAATTCTTTAATCCTTTTTCGGTAAGCCCAATATTGATTCTGCGGCGATCATTCGGATCATCATGCCTCTCAACGTATTTTTCCTCGATTAATTTATCAACCAGAACTGTAACATGAGGTTTAGGGATCAGAAGATTCTTACCAATTTCAGACATAGATGAAAGACCTTTTCTTTTTAGTAAAGACATTACAAATAAACCACCCGGGGTTATGGTGGTTTTTCTCCGTATAGGTTTTGCAAGATTTTGATACAAAAGTGAATAAATGTTCAACAGGTTATCATATATGGTCTCAACATTTCGATTTGTCATTTTAACGAATTTCAACAATTATAACGAATTACACGAATTGAAAATGGTTACAAAAATATAACTATTATAAAGCTGAAAATAATTTGCATTGTTAAAAAATTATTAACCGTTGGCTAAAGCCAACGGCAATGAATACAGGAATTCGAAAAGAAATATGAATGACTCTCTAAAAGATTTTAGATTTTAGTCTTTAAACCATAAAGTGTAGTGTAATGTATTAATATAACCGGGATTGAATCAGCAGCCTGCCTGTGTACTTTTATCCGGTTTAAACCGATAGAGAAAAACCGGTTTAAATTCGGGAGAAGAGGCAATAAACCAGCTTTTAAAACCCCTATCTGTTAAACTTGTCTAAACAACTCCAAAGTCTTGCCAGGGCTGCACCATCGCTATACTTTGTATATAGTTTGTATATGGTTCGTATATAGTTCGTATATGCTATCATATACAAACGATATTCAAAGTAAATTCAAATCATATACAAACTATGGTTTTGGCATAGACATAGTACAGGGTTGTTTGCAGGAATGGAAGAGAGGGTTTTATTTCAGTGTTCAATGTTCAATGCTCAAAGGTTAATTCATTGAACATTGAACACTGAACACGGATAATTGGTCATTAATCAATGCCTATTCTGAGAAGAGTGATTGAATTGGCCGGGAATTTGAATTGAAAGTTATTTTGAGCACGAAACGTACCGTTAACAGGGACTATTTTAAGGGGATTAGTAAAAGAATTTTCATCATCCGCAGAACCAGTCATCAGGCTGTATTTAGCTTTCCTGTTGACTTTCCCTGCCCCTTTGAGCCTGATATCTACAACTTCAGGTTCTTCTGATTTATTGACAACTTTCAGCAGGACATCATTTTTACCGGATTGAGTATCAATAGAAGCTGACCAGATAACAATGTTTTGTGTTTTGGGTGAAAGGGAGAAGATTTGTTCCCTGGTTATCAGTAAATAACATTTTCTGCATGTAATAAGAAGGGACTGGCAAAACAGTCTACCGCATTATTCCATACTATACATGGCCCAAAATTCGAGTGATTTACAAGGCCGGCATAATTTCCGTAACCTGTCCACCAGATTCTTTCAGAATTTTTTTCACAGCCCAACATAAAAACTGCATCGCCGAGCGCATCCCCAAAATTTCCTATCACATTTCCTCCGTTACCTTTAGCTGATGAGGCATATTCGGCAACACAGATCTTTTTACATGCGGGATCGATGCTATCGTACTTATTATACAAGACTGGAGAGATCCTTCAGATAAAAATGTTCATCTGTATAGTCAACGGGTAATGCCGGAAGTATTAGACAAGATATTCTTCTGACGGATACCATTATACATTATCTTAATATCTGGATACTGTTGCAATTATGGCATCGTGAATCATTGAATAACGGGGATGATATTCCTTTTCTGTTTCCCATCCGTTTTCATTTCCTATTTCAATGTATTTTAAATTATAAGGATCCGGATGTCCATTATGCTGCACGAACAGCTCCCCAATTCGTAGAAGTTGATCCATTGCAATATTCAATCAAATCCAGGATATCCTGAATTATAGGCTGCATCTTGATCAAGCGGACAAACTGCATACCATTTTTTTGAGCCAGGAATTTCACTAATCCCGGCCGAACAAGTATAAACTGCTTCAGCTCCCAAATCTTCACATAACTGTAAATACTCATCCAACCCAAAATAGAGATCATTTTTATATCCCCACCTGTTTCGGGTATCACCTGCCCTTTGTTCAAGAGGGCCGATTGAATTCTTCCAGTTCCAGCATTTATCCATGCCAGCTGACTCGGCAGTACATCCGCCGGGAAATTGAATGTATTTAAGTTTCAAAGCTGCGAGTTTTTCAGCCAAATCAGGCCTTAAACCGTTTGGTCTGTTTTTCCAGGTTGGAGGCATCAGGGTAACCACATCCAAATATACATCTCCTGTTGATGAAGCAGATATTACAAAGCGGTTTTCTGCATCAGTCCTTGGTGATCCCCCTTGTAAACAGGTCACAGGTAAAATGTTTCCATTCCGTAGTAGGATTAAATGCTGATGATTTTGCAAATACAGTACCTCCTTTTGATTCAAGTTTGACGGTGAGTGTACCATTAAAATTCCTGCTAACCTTAGCCCAGAATGAGACTTTGTAAACTGTGAAATTCTCCAGTTTAATTCCCCAATATCCGCCATTTGCCAATCCAACATTTCCTGAAGTAAGTGAAGTAATTTCAAATTTAAGGCAATGTTGTTGATTGCTATTGAGCATTTCTGTCTCATTCGAGGTCTGTGGAGAGATCTTGCCTGCAGATTCACCTGTTTTTAAAAGGTACCACTGAGCAATTGGATTTCCGAGTTCTTCAAAGGATGGGTTATTGATTAACTGAGCATAGAAACCTCCCTCGAACTGGTGGTTGAATTCTTCAATCTGCTGACCGCGGCATATATCGGCAACAACTGCACCGGGTTTTTTAACATCAATTATACACTCGGAAGTTTGAGATTTTACCGTTCCACCCATCAAAAGGCCAAAAGAAACGGCTAAAAAATGAAGCTTTAATACGTTAAGATTTTTCATGGGTCTTTTTGAAATAGTTATTGTGACGAAAGATATAATTTAATATTTAGAAATCCGATAATCCGGTAATAAAATGTTCAAAAAAGAACAACATTATGTTTTAATTGAATTTAAATTCAGGTATAGACTTGGTACGGAGCAAATATGGAGGAAATACGGCGCAAAGTCCTGTCTGTAAAATACCATATTATGATAATTACATCAATTGGTTTTCATCATTTTGGTTTAAAATCTTCCATATCTGATCACTAATAATGTTCGCTGAAGTAATCTGCTAAATCAGAAGTCTTATTTTGATTCCGGAAACATGCCATTGATCAGTTCAACGGTGCGGTCAACCAATATTTGTCCACCTTCAGGGCCGACGTCAATACTTTCAGCTACAGCACTATAACCACCCGCCTTGTAAGCTTTTTCAGTCGGCAAGTATGTCCCCGGACCGGCAAGCTGTATGGTAATGGTCTGTAATGCCTTACTCCGTGACTGAATGCGAATTCCATAATCGAGGAAAAGCTCAAATTCATTTGTACAAACAGCAACATCCCCAATACGGAGTACATGTAACTCCATATCATACTTTGGATTGGGATTGGTTTTTTGTGCTTCAAACCTTTTGACTACTCCGCGGTACCATTTCATCCTTGCCATCTCATTGGAAGCTAACTCAGGATTCGCTTTTATTTTATCAGCTGCTTCCGTGCTTATTTTGAAAGCTTCGGCATTTTCAGCTTCTGTAACCATGTGTTCCGGCAATGACAGATTCTCAACTTTATGAATCAGCTTTACATCTGTATGACGGTCATTCTTAACTGTTTCATAGGCTTCATCCACCGCCCTGACAATGCGCCGGGTTATTTCGTCAAGACGGCTCAAATTGCGGAGGTTCCGCATCCTGTCATCAGCAGCCTTACGGTACATCAAATGAGGAGACTGATCACCGGCAGCGCCGATCCATCCAAGCACACATAAATCAGCACCATAACGTTTTTTAAGAGCCAGCCTTACCGGGTACCAGTAATCTGCATTTACAAGAGTGTCATTTTCAACTTCCTGCGCTGTACAGGCAACCTCAATATTCATGGCAATCAATTTGCCTGCCTTGTTCCAGAAAAAGAGGGAGTTGATATCGTGATCCTCATAACCTTCAAAATTTCTGAACTCAGGAACATTTGTCTTTCCATACATCTGGGCTCTGCCATCAGCATAAACAGCCCGTCTGTTATATCCAATTACGGCATGACTCAGTCCCCATGTCACACTTCCGGTAGCGCGATTATTCCATGCCTTTGCTATTGCCTCAGCCACTCGTTTTGAGAAAAACTGACAATATTCCTCAGGCTGAGTAACTCCTGTTTTAGGAATAGGGTAACCCCATGACATTTCTTCAGTATTTTCCATTACCGGTGCAGTATGTGTATGTATAGCACTCAGAAAGATTTTCTGTACATCCAATGCTGGGAGTCGTTGATGCACCTCCCTGCGAACCATTCCGAGCACTTCTTTAGGGATTCCAACCAAATCGCATGAAACCATAATCGCCATATCCAGTGACTTGTCACCTTCCCTTGATTCTAATGCAACAACATTAGCGGTAAGAGGTGTTGCAATTTTGCGGGCAATACGCATATTGAACTGCCCGTCTAAAGCTACAGGCAGTGCCGGTGTTATATCAGCAGTTGCCGTTCCTATCTGAAGTTCTGAAGCATAGAGATTTACACCGGTCAGAAAATTCATAAATAAAAAAACACTAATGATTAAACTGGATTGTAACGATTTAACAGACCAAATTGGAATTGTCCTCGCCTTCATATTGAAATGTTTAAGTTTCTATCTTAATAATTGAGTTTAAATATAATTTATTTTTAATCATTTTCACTTTAATCAGACAGATATATCCTCCTGCCTGTTGAATTTGATTCAAGTGCAGCGGTAAAGAGTCGATGGCTCAAGGCTGTTTCTTCGGGTGTAACATTTTTAAAAGGATGTTCAGCCACAGTCCCTGAGAGTTCCCTGACAAAGGCTCCGATCATCTGCTGAAAAGCGTCGGAAAAGCCGAATTCAAAAATTCCTCCCGTAATTGTTGGTATTGCCGATTGTGATCCGATATCGATTTTTGTCCATCCTTGCTCTTTTCCAGTACTTTGAAGGAATTCGAAAGCTTTTGGATTGTGTGTTGAAAATCTTGCAGAACCTTCAGTGCCATAAACCTCAATAAACCAGTTATTTGTTGCACCGGGTGCCATGCGCTTTGTTTCAACTACCATCGAAAAATCATGCCCTGTTAATGGATCAATGCATTTGCAGGTAAGAACTGCATTGTCCCATGTATCGCATGGAACTAATTGCCCACTTGTGTCAGGACGTTTTTCGACTACTTTCTGAAGATCGGCATATACACTTTTAGGGTTCCATCCCATATGAAGAGGAATATGCAGGGCATGCAGGCCCAAATCGCCCATACAACCGTATTCACCATTGATGGCAGCAATTCTTTTCCAGTTGATTGGTTTTTTAATATCCAAATCACTCGAATGGTGAAATCCGGCACGCACTTCGATGATTCTTCCATAATTGCCGCTTAACAGCCATTTAATCAATTGCTGACACGCGGGAAAATAAGGAAATTCAGAACTGCACCGAACCAAAACATCCGGATTGGCTTTTATGGTTTTTAAAATGTTGTTGTTTGCCTTCAAATCAATGCCAAATGGTTTTTCACCCAAAAGATGTTTTTTTGCCTTGATGATATCGATATATAACTGTTCGTGCAGATTATGAGGGACTGCACAATAAACGGCATCGACTTCTTCTGATGCAATGAGTTCTATGTAATTTGCAGTTTTTAAACTAATTGACGGAAAATTGTCGCTATACCAGTTCCAGACGTTTTCATTTTTATCACAAATCGCAGTGAGGACAGGCTGCAGACCTTCATCCAGGAAATGGCACCACCGGGCGAGAGAACTGGCAAATTCCCTGCCCATCAATCCAAGTCCTATAATTCCAAATCTGATTATTTTTCTCTGCATAATGATCTATTTATACCCAAAATCCTTTTCAACCTCCGCAATTGATTCCTCAATAATATCCATTCCCATCGAAGCATATTTTTCATCCATGATCAGCGGCGGAGACATTCTGAGGATATGCCCTGCCGGAATCCATGCCAATCCTTTTCTGAATGCTTTCTGATAAACAAGCTTACCTGCCTCATCAAAAGGTTCTTTGGTTTTTTTATCCTTTACAAGTTCGATGCCGAGTAAGAATCCTTTCCCTTTCACATCTCCAATTATGGGATGCTGGTCTTTCATTTTTTCCATCCTCTTCATAAAATACTTACCAACTGTCCTTACGTTTTGCAGAATATCTTCTTCCTCAATCACTTCAATTGAAGCAAGGGCAGCTGCACATGCCATCGGATTGCCTCCATAACTTGAAGATGCTGAGATCTTCTCCAACGCTGCGCCGTTTTCCTCACTTACTACCATTGCTGTAACCGGGAATCCGTTTCCAAATGATTTACCAAAAGTTACGATATCAGGTACAACATCCCAATGTGAAAGGGTAAGCCACTCACCAGTACGGCCCATTCCTGCTAAAACTTCGTCATCATAAAGCAGTATTCTATATTTTTCACAAAGTGTTTCAAGCTTAGGGAAGAAATCATCCGGAGGGAAAATACTGCCAGCCCAGCCCTGAGCAGGTTCAAGCACAAAAGCTGCTACATTTCCTACAGTACCCTCTTTAATAAAATCTTCATAAAACCGGATATAGGCGTCGGTATCAATGGTTCCATCTCCATTCGACCAAAGCGGACGGTAGGGATCGGGACGGGGTACCATATAAAAGCCTGCTGCACGTGTAGGGCCATAACTATGCGTTTCGCCCCTGTACATCTGTGCACAGCTGACCGCTCCCAATGTTTTTCCATGAAAATCACGATAAGCGGAGATAAATTCATGTTTATTGGTGATCGCACGTGCAGCACGGATAGCGGCTTCCACAGCAGCAGTACCGTCAGAATACAGTTGTATTGCATTTAATTTCCCCGGAAGGATGGAAGCCATCTTTTCCATCAATTTCTCTTTGACCGGCGTTGTAAAATCATGCGCATTCATCAGTTTTTTTGCCCAATAAGCGACTGCTTCCGATATTTTAGGATGACAGTGTCCCAGAGAAGTGACATATATGCCGGAAGAAAAATCGAGATATTTATTTCCATCCACATCGGTAAGGGTAATGCCAAACCCTTCTTCAAAACAGACTGGAAATAATTTTACCTGTGAACTAAGTCCTTTCATATATCTGGTTGTATTGGCATGCATTGCCTTCGATTTAGGCCCCGGTGTCTCAGTAATAAGATGCGGAACTCCAACGGCACTTTCCCGCCACCAATTTTTAAATATTTTACTATAATTTTCCATAGTATTAATTTTTTACTATTAGAAATATATCAATTCATTTTTAACCGATTTTATTTCTTCAGTCATGCTATCCCAGTTATCGAGATCATCATAAATATTTGTACAGTATAAATTATTTCTGCCTGCCAGAGCAGCGTATTTAACTGATAATTCAGGATTTTTACCCAGCAGAATAGCTGAAAGAAACGCCGCAGCAGATGTATCACCCGCACCTGAGGAGTTCCTGATTTTAGAAGGATCAGCTTTATAGGCATTACACCAAAGTTCCTGATGGTTCCATTCTTGTGTACTAAGAGTAAGTCCTCCTCTTGAATTCAGTGAATTAATATCGCCGGTCAACAGATATGCACCTTTGTGACCTGCTTTAATCAGAAGGATTTTTACACCGAGACTGATCACCTGCCTGCCTATTTCCCTTAGAGTTTCTAAGGGTGTAGCTTCAATGATATCAGAAGCTTCTGAAAAAGAGAGAAGCTCATTATATTTCAGAGGCTGCATAATTTTTATAAGTTCCTCAAGGCTTGGAACAAATATATCGGTAATGGGCAATATTTCATTCATAATCTGTGGCCAGTTTAATTTCCCCGATTCACTATCAGGGTCCGGCAAACTAAAATCAAGGGATGTTACAACTCCCAAATTATGAATCTTTTCAAACAATTCCTTCAACTGACTTCCATTGTTTTGATAAAATTGTCTTAAGAGAGGCGGGTAACCGAAATGAAATAACCTGCTTAGAGATACTGCACCAAAATTAATATAACTCAAATCAAAGATATTACTGCATCCAGGCGATTCAAGGAAAATCCGGTCTGTACCGGGTGGAGCTAAAACAATGCTGAAAGCGGTGCCGGATTGATCAGTTGTCTTCAATCCTTCAGAGAGCTCGTATTCATCAAGCCGTTCCTTTACCATTTTGCCAATGAAGTCATCACCAACCAATCCATTAAGGAACACTTTCCTGCCAAATTTCTTCATTGCAATTCCGGTATTCGGCACAGCTCCGCCAAGAACATAACTCATACCATCGATTTCTATCAATTTACCGGGCTTAAAAAGTGAAGATAAACCAGAAGTTGACCCGGTCTTTTTAAAATCAGGGATCATATCAACACAAGTGTAGCCGGCAATTACGGCATCATACTTTTTCATCTACTGTTTCAGATAACTTGGATATCTTTAATAAAACAGAAATCTCTTAAGGTCTGGGCATGATCGCCATATGCAATAATATAATGCTGTCCTGCCACCTTTTGAGCAAAATCTTCAACCGGGACATCAAGGAAAATTTCAAGGCTTGGCAATTGAGGAGCAGGATAATCCCATCCGGCTTCTTCCCATGCTTTTAATCTCCCCTCACCGGTACAAAGATGCATGGTATATCGACCACCGGTGTTAAATAACCTTGCAAGGGTTAACTTACCCGTTTTCATGGTTGAGATATTTAAAATTCCTCCGCTTATATTGCCGAATGAAGCCGGTTTAACCTTTACTTTGCCATCGACCACTTCGGCTGGCACATAATCAGGAACCCCCAATAATACACTATTTTCAAAAAATTCATAAAACTCAAGATAGGCGGCACATTGCCCGGTAAGCTCTTTCACAACTAACTGTGTTACAGCTCCCATGGCATCATTTTCAGGAATTGTGCACAATTTCATTTCATCTGAAAGCAACATGAAAATCATTGCAGGAGGAAAGCTTAAAATCTTCTTCATTCCATCAACATCCTTCAATGATATAGCGCTGAAATTATTTTCTTCGGCAATTTGTTTAATAGCAAGATAATAGCTTATTCCCTTTTTCAGAAACTCCTCATCAGCCGGTATTTCGAAATCCCATTCCTCCTTGATTTTTTCCAACAGCTGCTTAATTTCATTTTCTTCTGCATTAGAACTTAGCTGAAGCATTTCAAGCATCTCAAAAAACTCAATGTCAATACCAATTGTTGACTTTAATGATAGACCTTCATAAAGGGTATTGTAAAGTTTCATGTCCCGGAATCCCATCATCCCGACTTTTTTGGTTTGAAGGGACCGAACAGATTTGGCTGCAACAGCAAAACTTCTGATTTTCTCTAACGGGGAAGGTTTTCCAATGATGTTATAAACGTACCTGAATTTGTAACCTAAATCGCTGAATACTTTCCTGAGGGCTGTCGTACCTGCCTGCGGTGCCGGAGTCACAATTCTCCCATTTTCAATATCACCTGCAAGGCCCCATAGGATCATGGGTTTGTGCTTGTATTTATCAGTGATCGCAATAACTGCATGTGCAGGAATCCACCCTGCAATACAAATGATCAACAAATCAAAATCCTCTTTTCCCAGGTCAGTTAATGCCCTTGCAACATCTGCACCCACAGGGTCGTCTGTAACATGGTCCGTTGTTACTATCCCTATTCCCAGTGACCTGACTTCTTCAAGAGCTTTGAAGCATTTGTCCTTAATCAGCTGCTGCGGTGAATTTACCTCACCAAAACCAACAAATGCAGCTTTAACACAATTACTGTGCAATTTCATAAACTTTATTTCTGTAATTAATTGTTGCAACAAAAAGCAGGTACAATAAACAAATTAACGGAACAATAAAAGCTGTCAGGATTGAAAAATGATCTGCGACCATACCCATCACTGGGGGAATAAAAGCTCCTCCCGCAACAGAAGAAACCATTAATCCTGACAGTTCATTTGTATGTTCAGGCATTTTATCTATTGTGATTGAAAATATAAGAGGAAAAATATTGGCAAATCCAAAACCTGCAAAAAGAATTCCGATCAGAGTAAGAATAAAATTATTGGTGAATATTAAGACGATACCTGAAAGGGCCAATAAGACTGTTATCAACAACAATCGTTTAGGAGCGAAGCGCTTAAGGATCAGTGAACCCATAAACCTTCCTGTGAGGATAGGAAGATAAAAAAGAGACCAGCTGATCAGCAAACCCATCTTTTCGACAGAAATACCGAAATTTTCCTTTAACAGAATGGGTATATGGGAACTCATGCATATTTCGACGCCACAATAAATAAAAATACCAACCACCATCGCAAGTACATAACTATTCCCGAGCAGCTTAAAACAGGAACGGAATGTGGCATGATGTTCATTGTCTGTCTTTCTCTCGCTTATTTTAACTGAGTTTAGCCAGACAAAGTTGATCAGCACAAGACATGCAAAAAACGGGAATAATATGCTCCAGTCCAGTCCGAACGCATGAAGCATAATGACCGGAATGACAAATCCCATTGATGATCCGACAGTGATAAAAGACTGTGCTAGTGAAAGATTCCTTGAATAATGCCCTTCATCCGAAATATCGCGAATGATAGGATTACCCGAAACCTGCAAAATTGCTCCGCCCGTTCCTAACAGCAGGATGGCCATCAGTATCTTGTAAAACTGCATCATTGAAGTGCTGTCCACGACCATTCTCCCGTACATCCCCGAGAAAATGGGAATTACAAGACCGCAAAGCGCCATCGTCAGGCCTAAATTCAGAATGAATTTTTTGCCCTTTTTATCCTGAAGCAATCCGACCGGCAATGAAAGCAGACCATACATCAGATAAGCAAGCAATGGAAGCAGGGTGGCCATTGTATTCGATATTTTGAATGAATCTTTTGCAAGACTGACCATCGGCCCTGCTGAGTCTATCATTCCCATTGCCAAAAAAATCATATATACAGGAAGGGTTTTCCTCATTATTCTTCAGTTTATTTTTTCAAAAATTGTAATACAATTCATTTAACCTCGACAATAATTCCCTTAACACTGATCGTACCACTCCAGTTGATTAGTATTCTTCTTTTCCATTCAGGGCCGGTTCTTGTCCATGATTGTTTATATCCATTTACTGTAATCACCGGTATTCCCTGATGGTCCTTTATATAAATGCCGTTTACCCTGATGGGATTTTCCGGTTTGAATAATATCGTCCTGTCTTCAAAAGCATTGCCTTTTTCACTGCAGTTGACTGTTCCGTTTCCTTCAGCAGAAATGTAATATCCATCAATTAATTCATGATTCATTTCCGGAAGGATGACAGGTTCGAGCCAGATTTCGCCGGTATGTTTATTCCGGTAATAACCGATCATATCCTGATAGATTCTCCAGGTTGAGGTTCTGCTGGTATATTGATAATAACCGTCAATACTTTTGGCAGAATAGTTTGGTACTGCTTTCGGCTGGAGGGTTATCGGCAGGTT
This sequence comes from uncultured Bacteroidia bacterium, assembly GCA_963810555.1. Lineage (GTDB taxonomy): Bacteria > Bacteroidota > Bacteroidia > Bacteroidales > Prolixibacteraceae. The sequence goes on from CAWENX010000007.1 coordinate 222,790, forward strand.
AAAAATCCTGTTTCTGTCAGTATAACTGCGATTGTACATATCCTTCCAAAGCGCAAGGGCAATATCAAATTTATTCCTTTGTAAAGCATAACCGCCTAAATGTCCGACAATATGCTGAGGCCATTCGTTGTATGTTCCTTTCGGATACCCCATGCTATCTATAGTCGGTTTATAAAATTTATCCAGAACATCAAAAATATACCTGTCCACTTTTGCATTATCGAACTGATCGAACTTCAGGCACTGAGAAAACCATGGACCTGAAAGTGCATTCTCGCAATGCTTGTCCAGGTATATGTATTCAGTTGTAAGATATTTCTTTTCAAATCCTTTTATCGTTTCCTTTTCTGCATTTTCAAATAGTAAACGAGTATCCTCTTCTCCCATAACTCTCGACATCTCCACCATACATCTATAAGCCGGAATAGCCACTCCCGTACTGTAAGTCTGACAATAGCCGCCCGCATCATACATATTGTGACTTGTTTCAAATGTCCACGGATTATTGGGATCGCCATACTTTTCTTTCTGTGCAAGAAGGCGCTTCCCTGTATTTTTCAGGTAAGGCCATAATAGTTTAAGCTTCTCAAGATTATCCGTTGCGATAAAAGTTTCATAAGCCCCGACAATAAAACCAACATTTTCATCCGGCCATGAAACAACATCCTCCAGGGCGCGGTAATCTATATGTTTATAATCATCCCAGGCACAAAGTTCCTCGTCACCGACACCACTGCTTTTCGCTACATGAAAGTCATGATGTATTTGTCCTAAATAAGGTTCACGAAACTGTGTTCTTCCCCAGTACTCGAGTTCTTTCCATGTAAAATCAGGCATCATATTGCTGCCGATCATATTTCTTCCCTGCCAGTATTCATCTATGGTTCCCAGGTGACTGAACTCCCCTTCTGCCATGCATGCACGGCCATCCTTTGAATAAACAGAGTTATTGACCATATTGCAAAGCACATTAAGCAAGTGATTGGTCATCCATTGAGGAATATTGGATCCTCTCATCCTGTCAACAAAGGTTACGGCATTTGTTTTGAAACCATCGAAATATTTCAGTCCCTCTTCTGCTACTGTCCCAACCCCGGAGTGGGTATTTTCATAGAAATATTTGCCAAATTTATTGACCTTGTACCAGGCAAGAACGAACTTAATGGTCTTTTTTTCTTTTGGCTTAAGCTGAATCTTTACCGCCACCCTGTTTATGGTATCATTGATGACATTGCTGCATTTGCCGTTTTTGTAAAAATCATCATCATTTCCCGCTGTAATCAGGCAGTTTGAATCAGAGCTCTTTGCAAATAAGGCTTTTTGATGCACCCCTGAATCATCTTTAAGCCCCTTGCCGGGTATAAAAACCGGAATGGCCTCATATTTAATATTCATTGCAACTGCAGCTTCAACCGGTGAATTATCGGTATTCTCAAGGGTAAATTCATAAAACGCATAAGGCAGGCACATTTTATCAAAATCTTGCAGGTCCCACGGGCAAAATCCTGTCATGCTGACTTTTATATTATTGATGAGACCAAAGTTGGCCTGATGCACCGGGAAGATCGCATCGTCATCATAATGCCCGTTGATTTGCGGCACTTTTAGCGGATTGCTTGTTTCTATTTTTCCGCTCCTTTTTGAATAGAACTGGAAACAGGCATTTTTGCCAAGCGTTACATCCTTGTTATACCTTTGCATACCTGCCGGAGTCATATCGGTAAAAGCATTCAGAATGCCGGTCCAGGCACAGTATTTTACTGCTCCGGTCCCCACTCCGCCCAAAGGCGTCCCTGTTGTACCGTCAACCTTGCTGTACCGTGAATTTTTTCCCTGCCCGTAAACTTTAAACGCAGCCTGATCAACACCTGATACAAGCAGTAAGACCACCAAAAGCATTACTTTGAAATTCACGGAATTTATTAAACATCTCATATTACCCATACTTTATAATTCTTCTCAGGTACTTGTTCTACTCTTTAAGACAGACCTGTTTGTGTTCTCTGTTTACTGTTTACTGTTCACTGATCACTGTTCACTATTGGGCAAACTCCTCATTGATCATCTCCAGTGTCTTTTCAACCAGTTCCTGCCCTCCTTCAGGTCCGATCAGGGTGCTTGCAGGAACCGCCCCGTAAGATCCTCCCGCAACCGAACGTGCTGGAGGCAGATAACTGCCGCTTCCGGTCAGCTGAACCACAAAAGTCTGAATAGCCGGACTGCGTCCTTTGATCCTGAATCCGTAATCAAGGTAGAGCTCGAAGGGATTGGTTGCTATTGCAACATCTCCTATGCGTATGACATGAACTTCAACCGGCATCTTTGGCTGCTTTTTCTCCAGTTCATAGCGATCCTGGACGCTTTTGCCTCTTTTGGTCAATGTGAAAGTTCTTGAAATGTCAAAATACCAGTGCTTCTTTTCTTTAATGGCAGGATTACTGTTTATCTCCGCCAGCATCTGGTCATATTGTTTCTTATAACCTTCAGCTTCTTTTACTGCATTGTTAACATCCTCAATCCCGATCAGTCTTCTCGAAAGTTCCATATTTTTAGTCATATGGATAAATTTAGGATCCCATTCAATGCATTTATTCATGTATGGAAGCACAGATGTAACGGCATCCGCAATTTTCAAAGCAATCTGTTTTCTCTGCCCTATGCTGTTTCTTCCAATGTTAATGCTGGTGTCGGGAAACATAAGCCGCTGCATCCGCGCTTCGGCCCTGTTGCCTATCATAACATGAGGTGATTGATCTCCGGCTGCACTGCACTGAGGTAAAATGTAAAGATCTTTCCCAAGTCTCTTGCGAATTTCCAGCCTTGTATCATGCCAGTAATCAGCGCTGACAAGATAATCCTGTTCACTGACCTGCGAGGAACTGGCAAGATTTATGACCACACCCGTTAATTCGCTGTTTGGATTCCATGTGTAAAGCAGGTTGACGGAATGATCTTCTTCTCCTTCGAGATGGCTGAAATCAGGCGTGTTGGTCTTTCCATACATGGTTGATTTTCCATCCATCGTTACCCTCAAACGATTATGGCCGACAACCGCCTGTCCTAATCCAAAGCTTATTCCGCCCGGCTTACGTTCTTTCCATGCATGTTCTGCGGCCTTTGCAACGCGTTCAGATACATATTCAAGACAGGCGGCTGGTGTCATTGCGTCAAGCTCCACTCCGTAACTCTTCGAATCATTGTCCGCACTGATCAAAGGCGCAGTATGCGAATGCGTGGCATTAATCAGAATCTGTTCAGGCTTCACCTCAGGCAATGTTTCCTTCAGACGGTTCCTGACGGCTTCGCGCAGATTATCATTTATCCCTACCAGGTCGCAGGAGATCAGGATCGCCTTTTCCGTATTGTCACCCTTTCCTGATTCGATGGCCAGCGCCGTTGCTGTGATGGGGTCTCTTACTCCTTCAGAAACACGGGCATGAAACTGTCCCGACAGGAGTACCGGTTTATCAGGTGTAATATCGGCAGAAGCCCATCCAATGTAAAAGTTTGAATCAGCTTTTCCGGCTGTCCCCGGCTTTTGTCTGTCTCCCTGTGTACAAGCGTTAAACAAACAGAGGCAAAAGATCCCTGCAATAAACGAAAGTGAAAATCCTGATTGTTTCATATCTTTAATTATTTGGTTAAATTATCCGTTTAAAAGGTTAGTGTTTTTCGTTTTGCTAATTTCTGAAAAAAATTCAGCAATCCAATATTTTTATCACAGTCAAAAATAGGACAGAAAAAAGGCTGAAGAAACTACTGTTTATACATCTATTGACACTCAATTTGCATAAATCGCAGTTTTTTTTAATTATTCACTCAATACAAGCTTAACAGAATACAGACAGAAACGGAATAATCTTTCGCTCCTGTTATCCGGAATTCATCCTTCTCCTGTCTGACCTCTCCGACCGAAATCATCTGGGCTGAACCGTCCGAGCAGTTTATCCAGGAGGAATGGATTAGTCCGGCTAAATAGTCTACAAACTTATTCTAATCCCCGCATCACCAAATTACCATATAAGGGCTTTATTCATTTTTTTTTAAAATCAAAACACAAATAAACCTCCTTTTTATTTGTCGACTACGATTCTGTAATATATGTTTGATTTATTCAAAGTAAAAGATGAAAGAGAATTAAAAATCCGTAGTATCAGGGTTCGAAGCATAAATCCAAAGTCGTAAGAAGATCCTTAAATCACCTGCCCGCAGATTTAATATTATGATTAGCAGAGCTCCCAAGGGCAATACGGACTTAACACGGACTTAACACGAGCCTAACACGGCGTTAGAATTTTGAATTTATTGTTAAATGTAAGATGCGAAAAGCCAGTTTGAAATTTTGGGGAATAAAAAATCGAGGGGCACCAGGAATCGATGGGAATATATTACAGTTGAGATGAACGGGAGGCTGATTTCAGTAATGATAACTGTGGCAAACCTACCAGACAGCATCTTGATTCTCAACTCCTGCGCAGGCTGTTATTTCCGTTTCAGAACGGCTTCCTGCGAGTCTTTCCGCAAGAAAACAGGCATGAAATGTTACCACTACATCGACACATCTAAAATTAATTCCAGGATCTTTGTAAAACTTTAATCATGTATTGGTTCCGGTTAATTGTAAAAAAGGTTTTAGGAAAAATAAGTTTCCCTTTGGATAAACCGGGTATATTAATAAGTCATATATTAGATGAAATATTGAAGGGAAGAATTTCCTGCACTTATAATTTCACCTTTAAAAATGGAACTAAAAATGAAAACGCAGAAAATATCGCTGTTTTTGATTTCCATAATCAGTCTGCTGATTCTGTCTGAAATGAATCATGCTCAAACAGCCCAACTTGTTTCAGCCCGGAGAGCAATGGTCGTATGTTCAGACCGGAATGCTTCAGAAACAGGATTAAAAATATTAAAGGAGGGAGGCAATGCGGTTGATGCTGCCACCGCGATGGCGTTTGCTTTGGCTGTAACCTACCCGGCAGCCGGGAACATCGGCGGTGGAGGTTTTCTTATTTATTTCAGGAAGGATGGCATGATAACCAGTATTGATTTCCGCGAAAAAGCTCCGCTTCATTCTGATCCGAAAATGTTTCTTGATAAGGATGGTAAAATAAAGAACAACTCAAATCATGAGGGAATATTGTCTCCCGGGGTTCCGGGCACCGTTGCCGGATTGGAAATGGCGCATAAAAAATACGGGAAACTGAAATGGGAAAAATTGCTGGAACCTGCTGTTGATCTTGCAGAAAATGGATTTCCCGTAAGCGAAAATCTGTCAGATAATTTTAAATCTGTCAGAGACAAATTTTTAAAGTATCCTTCATCATCTAAGGTCTTTTTAAAAAAAGACGGCTCTTCCTATTCAGCCGGCGAGATTTGGCGTCAACCCGATCTTGCAAGGACCTTAAAACGGATACAGAGATTCGGCAGCGAAGATTTTTACATCGGTGAAACAGCAAAATTAATCTGTGAATTCATGCGCAAAAACGGGGGGATAATCACTCCAGATGATCTTAAAAAATACAATGCGGTTGAAAGGCAACCGGTTCACGGCAATTACAGAGGTTACGATATTTATTCGATGGGACCTCCAAGCTCAGGCGGCATAGTGCTTACAGAAATATTAAATATTCTGGAAGGTTATGATTTAGCGGGTCTTGGCCATGATTCTGTCCGTTATCTGCACCTGTTGACAGAGGCAATGCGCATGGCAAATCTTGACCGGGCCAGGTACCTGGGGGATATCGATTTTAATCCAACTATCCCGTTAAATATGCTTTGCTCTAAAGAATATGCATTGAAACTGCGCAATATGATTCAACCGGATAAAACTTTAAACAGTAAAATTGAAGATGCAGAACAGGTGTCAGAAGGTAATCACACGACACACCTGTCGGTCATGGATTCAAAAGGCAATACAGTATCACTGACATATACCATTGAAGGCTGGTTTGGTTCTGAAATCGTGGTCGATGGGGCAGGTTTCTTATTAAACAATGAAATGGGAGATTTTAACCCGGTTCCGGGTAAAACAGATGACCGGGGGATGATTGGAACTAAACCAAATTTAATAGCGCCGGGGAAAAGGATGTTGTCGAGCATGTGTCCGACAATCATCCTGAAAGATAAAAAGCCGTTTCTTATTATCGGCTCCCCCCGGCGGCCGGACAATCCCTAATACAGTACTGCAAGTGGTCTTAAATGTAATCGATTTTAAAATGAATATCTCTGAAGCAATCTCCAGTCATCGCATTTATCATCAATGGATGCCTGATACTACGTATTTTGAAGAAGGGGTGTTTTCAAATGACTCAAAACAATCCTATGAAAAAATGGGGCATAAAACGGAAACACATCATGGCGTAAAGTATGGCGAAGCAATGGGAATACATGCTGATATAGAGAACAATGTAATTTACGGAGCAGCAGATCCCCGCAGCCCGGATGGATCGGCAAAAGGATACTGATAATGCACTATATTGGGCCGGAATATACAGGATTTTCAGCCCGTTTGTTACTATCAAAGATTGCTGATCACTGTTTACCTTTCACTGTCAACACATTACAGTCTTATATCCGGCAAAACCCTGCAAATATTCTTCTTTATTTTTTCCCCCATCCTCTCTCCTTAACTTTACATTGTTCCATGATCGGTTCTTGTTAAGTTCGTCCAGGTCTCGCGATTTTAATCCTCCCGCTTTCGGACGAAAAGGCAACAGGCAACAGGCAAGAGGGAATAGTTATTTATCGATGACGGCAAAGCCGAATGACACGCAGTTAATGACACCACAGGCTCAGGATATTTCTTTATTTCGGCTTTATTCTTTACTTTGCACAATCTATCAGTGACAATAAATTTAAAGATTCCGGCCGGAATAGCTTATGAATAAATTACGCCTACTCCTTGTCAGCGTCATCTTAATATTTTCTGTTTCTTATATTGCCTTTAAAAGAAAGAGCGCTCCTGCATTGAAGCAGGCTTCAGACATTCTTTTAAAGGAAGGTATAACGGCCGAAAGCAATACCACTTTTAACAGTGTTCTGGTCACTTCTTTCTACGATTCCTATCCTGCATTAAAGAAATATAAAAAGGATGCAATGGCGATCTACCGTAAACAATATTACAACTTCATATGGTCGGAGAAAGGACACGTGACGGAGTTTGCCCACGCCCTTTACGTTAAATACATGATGCTGGAAACAGAGGGTGTTAATTCGGCATTTCCTTACCGAGAGAAAATACAGGGCCTTTTTGTTGATGCAACAGAAAACACGCTCTCTGAAACTGATACTGAATTGATGCTGACCAACCTGTTTTTGTTTATTGCCGACAAGAAAATCCTGGGAATCGATGGTAAAACCGTCACGGATCTGGGATGGATGCTCCCGCGCAAAAAACTGACCTACGATGCCATACTCGATACCCTGCTGAAAGATCCCTGGCGGATCGATTGGGAGGCGAAGGTCCTGCCGCCCCAGTATTTTAAATTGAGAAACTTCCTGCAGCATTACCGCGAAGTAGAGAAAAACGGGGGATGGAAACCAATAGATCCGGGCCCGAAATTCAAAGCATACAAACCCGGCGATACATCAAGGATCATTATCCAAATCAGGGAGCGGCTCTTTCTTTCGGGGGAATTGAAACGAAACAACGGAAGCGGCAGCTACGATGCTGAACTGGTCGCTGCAGTCAGAAAGTACCAGCTCCATAACGGTAAAAATCCCGACAAACGGATCACCCCTGAACTGATCAGAAACATGAACATCCCCGTGAGCGAACGCATCAGGCAGATTATCAATAACATGGAGCGCTGCCGGTGGATTTCGCCTGAAATTACTTCAGCGAGAGAATACATTATTGTCAATATTCCCGCATATCACTTAAACATGTACCGTGACGGAAGAATTGAGTTCTATTCGCCGGTGGTAGTCGGCAAAACGGTTACCAAAACGGTGATTTTTGCAGGAAATATGAGCTATATCGTGTTCAGCCCCTGGTGGAACGTGCCTCCAAGCATTATAAAAAAAGAAGTGATACCGGGTATTAAGAAAAATCCCGATTACCTTGTTGCGCATGATATGGAATGGAACAACGGCGAAGTGCGCCAGAAACCGGGCAAAAGCAATTCACTGGGATTGGTGAAGTTTATGTTCCCGAATTCGAATAACATCTATATGCACGATACACCGATGAAAAGCCTTTTTGGACGGGAAAGCAGGGCATTCAGCCACGGGTGCATCCGCGTACAAAAGGCAAGGGATATGGCCATTACGATTCTGAAAGATGACAGCAACTGGACTCCGGCAAAAATCGATGCTGCCATGCATGCCGGGATAGAAAGCAAATATACACTGAAAGAAAAGATACCTGTTTATATCGGTTATTTCACTGCCTGGGTAGATGAACAGGATGAAATCAATTTTTATGAGGATATCTACCAGATGGACGAAAAGCTGGCAAAACTGCTGATAGAATAGATGTTAAGTTGTTTACTGATACGTGAATAGGAGGAAATTTCCGTGTTTTTCATTCCTGCCTGCTGATAGATACAGCAATATAGAATTAATCTAAAATACATTTGTAAATGACTAATTGTCAGATATAAATAAATTAATTGAGTGTCAGGGAACTACTCCGCTCTTTTTATTTTGTATGGGGTTGGTTACTTTCGTCGTATGAAGAAGTATCTGATCTATACCCTATTCCTCCTCATCCCGGTCGCTAATATGGCAGGTTCCGGTGAGCGGAGTTCCGATGTTGTGAATTTTGATATTTATTCTGCTTTGCATCTTTCTGATTATGGCTTATCCCGGGAAGTGTTTCAACTGGCGTTAAAAGGTCAGAGAAAACTTGAAAAGGATGGAATACTTCAAAATCCCGATATACTGACAATCATAGACTTCTCCCAGTCGAGCAGGAACAAGCGCCTGTACATTCTGGATTTACACAACAGGAAGCTTTTACAAAATACCTATGTGGCTCACGGCCGGAATACCGGGGAGGAATATGCCAGGTATTTCTCAAATAAGACCGGTTCCCATAAAAGCAGCCTGGGATTTTATCTGACAGAAAATCAGGCCATAGGGTCAGATGTCGGATTATCCCTTATTCTCAAGGGCATTGAAAAAGGATTCAATGACAATGCCCTCAAACGTGAGATCATCATGCATGGAGCCGCTTATGCCACGGAAGATTTCATTAAAAAGACCGGCAGGCTTGGCCGGAGCTTTGGCTGCCCATCTGTCCCCCCTAATTTAATCAAACGGATCGTTGGATGGATTAAAGATGGTACCTGCCTCTTTATTTACCAGAAGGATAATAATTATCTGAACAACTCAACCGTACTTAATTAATGCACTGACCGGGAGTAGATCACATTTCTCTTCATACGCTAATAGGCTACAAACTGATCTCCGAACCCGGAAGTAATTCTCTAAAGGCCATTTCTTATTCTACACAGGCAGGACTGAAACAGGAACAGATAAATTTGCGTATATTTCACAACAAAATGGCAATGTAAAATGAAATTAAGTTTCGGAATTCTGTTTCTGTCTTTTTTATTAATCAATTCATGCGGTATGGCACAGGATATGAGCGTTACACAATTAAAACCCCGGGAAGTTGCACCAAAGGTCGTTAAACCGGATGCTGAATGGAAGAAAGAACTTACACCCCTTCAGTACGAGGTTACAAGGGAACACGGCACTGAACCGGCCTTTAGTGGTAAGTATTATGATTTCTATGAAAAAGGGACTTACCATTGTGTGAATTGCGGGGCGCTTTTGTTTGATTCCAGTTCTAAATTTAAATCAGGATGCGGATGGCCAAGCTTTAGCGATGTTGCCAATCTTAAATCCATCAACATTATAACTGACAAAAGTTTTGGAATGGTTCGTACCGAAATAACCTGTGCAAATTGCGGCGCTCATTTGGGCCATGTATTTAATGACTGGCCACCCCCGACAGGTTTACGATATTGCATAAACTCGGCAGCCTTGAAGTTTGTTCCCGACACAACGTCTCAAAAGTCAGCCGGTAAATAACATTTTCTTAAAAAGGACTGATCCCCGCACGAAAGGCATCGACTCTGGCCCGTACTTCGTCACCATTCAGATCGGCGGGCAAAATATCCTTTTCTACAGCCATCGAAGCGGCTATGCCTGCTGCTTCGCCGATAGGTACTGAATTGCCTGTAACCCGGTAACTGCCGTGGGCAAGAAATGATCCTGAGATACAACGTCCCGCCGTCAGTAAATTGCTGCAGTCTTTGGGCTGAAGAGAACGGAAGGGAACCTGGTAGGGTTTGGTCCAGATATTGTCGAGGCCTGTCCCTGTTTTTTTGGTGACATGGTGAATATCCACTGCCTGAATCACATCGCAAATACCGTCTGAAAAGCTTCTTCCCTCTTCCAGGTCGTCAATTGTCAGATAATACTTACCGATAATGCGTCTTCCTTCACGTATCCCGATGGTGGGTGCGGTAGCGGCGAGAAAGAAGTTTTTAAATCTCGGCCCCCCGTAAGTCTTCAGAACATCAACGACATACCTCACCTGCCTTCGCCCTTCTATCTCGCTCTTAGTCAGATTATCCGGATCCCTTGGATCAAGTCCGTAAATGTGGGAAGGCATCAGATAACCCATATTGTACATTCCGTCCTGTACAAAGATGTAAATGCCAAGATAAGGAAGCTCTTTACCGGCTTTTTCAAAAATTTCCATCAGTTCCTTGCGCTTCGGAAATTCTCCCTCCCAGCCGCCTACCAGTCCGTAGGTTGTTCCCGGCTGCATATGCCCGTCGGTCTCCTGCCCTATCAGGTATTCACAGCCGGCCAGTGCTCCTACATCGCCGTCCCCGGTACAATCGATAAACGTTTTTGCCTCCCATCTTTCAAACCCACCTTTTGAGGAAGTGATCAGCCCGGAAATTTTATCCCCTGACTTTTCAACGTCAGCAACAAATGTATGCAGCCGTATAAATGCCCCTGAACCGGATAATTCATCGTCCAGGAAGAGCTTCATCGCTTCGACATTATAGACTTTTTTTTTGGGATCGTTGTAGAAATCATGCAGGTGACGGTCTTTTCTGAGCTTATCCGTAATTGCCTTCATAAGCCCCGTCTTGTTGTGGCTGTCGAGAATGATGGCCAGTGTGCCCATCGTCCATACTCCTCCGAAACAGGGGTACTGTTCAATTAACGCGGTATTTGCTCCCAACTTACGTGCCGCAAGAGTGGCAGCACAACCAGAGGGCCCGCCGCCGGCTATTACAATATCGTATTTATGAACTTTTGTTATTTTATCCCTGTCACGATTATAGACTGTTGCGGGGGAACAACCTGCAGCGGCAATACCTAAAGCCCCTGCGGAGAGGAATTTTCTGCGATCCATGTTTCCTGGTTTTAGTTAAGCTGATCAAAGTTACAAAAATTGTTCGACTTTCCGGCCTGTTATTTTGTCAAATCCTTTTCGTCCGGAACGTGGTGCCCGTGAGGCTTGAAGGTCTCCTTTTTTAAGAATCGTGCTCTTTATTTATTCTTTTACTTAACCTCCACTATTCGAGAAATATATTCCGAATAATCCTTCAGCATAGGTTTATATTCCTGGTGAAACAAGGGAGAAGAAACGATAAAATCGGCCGTTGATCTGTTTGAAGCGGTAGGAATATTGTACAGAACAGCAATTCTCAGAAGCGCTTTTACGTCAACATCATGAGGCTGAGGTTCCATCGGATCCCAGAAGAAGATCATCATATCAACGTTCTTTTCACTGATCAGCGCTCCAAGCTGCTGATCTCCTCCCAGAGGGCCGGATTTTAAAATGGTTATTTCCGGAGGAATCTCATCAAATTCACTGCATTTTAACCTTATCGTCTCGTCGACAAGCTTTCCGGTGGTTCCGGTGCAGACAAGAGAATGATAAAGGAGTTCACGCCAGTTAAAGCTAATCCATTCCACCAGGTCAGTTTTGCGATTGTCGTGGGCAACAATGGCAATTTTCTTTTTAATTTTCATAACATTTAAATTAAAAATCCATGCAAAGGTAGGAAATGAATTAAATATTGAACTATTTGATTAGTTATCAGAACATTAATTTTTCTTTAAGAAAGAATATAAAGAAAGTTCCCTTTCATAGGCGGGATTCACAGAGGCAATATCGTATTTTGTTAAATCGTTTTCTTTGATGATTGAATTGGCCAGGAACGGATACTGCTCATTCTCATGATAATCGCTGAGAAGATAAATCAATTTCGATGAAGGAGCCCCTTTCCAGCGCTGCTCCCTGAATTTATCATAGAGGGAAATCCTGGAGACTATCAGATAATAATTTTCAACTGATTCTGTAATATTTTTATAGGTTCGAAGGTATATATCATCATCGCTGTCAGTAAGCTCCATTTTTACACGGGATTCAAATGGAGATGAAGACAACACCCCGAAAAGGTTATTCCCTCTCCTGGCAATGCTCGAAGTCCCCCACCCTGATTCAAGGATGGCCTGAGTCAGAGCAAGGCTCACAGGATGGGGATAAATGCGTTTTTTTAATTCCAATATCGAATTTGTCCTGTATTTTACCTCCATCGAGTCAAGAAATAAGGAATCTTCGGAATAAATTTTCTTTTTCCGGTTGATTTTACTTTCAATAAATTCAACATGGTGTAAGTCATCCAACAGACGCTCTCTGACCAGTACGATGGAGGGTAATAAATACTGAATGAATTTTTCTTTTCTTACTTCAGGATCCATTTGTCTGAAATCGATTGTCCCCTCATAATTTACAGGTACGATCAAAGAATCGTTTTGAGGGATTATTGAATCCGGTGTTTGGGCACTTACGTTTTTTACAATGAAATGATTGGGAGAATAATGAGAATAGTATTGTTTGGTTTTCCCAAATACATACAACACACAGATTAACAGTGCAGTTAAGAAAAGATGCAATAATGTTCTCAGCATATAATTTTCTGCTTCATAAATCAAAAATACTAAAAATCCCTGAAAAAGGGGATTAATTGAGAAGAAAAAGTAAAAACGGATGAATCTCAGGCAAATTCTGATTTTATTTTCTCAACCCATTTTTCTATTCTGCGATTTGTCAGCCGTGCCTGGTTTTCCTGGTCCAAAGGCAATCCCAGGAATTCATTGTTGCGAAGAGCCTTTGAAGTTTCAAAGCTATAACCTTCGGTCGACCATTTCCCGATAATTTCTGCTCCTCTCTTTTCAAAAAAATCAGCCAGTATACCTATGGCATCACAAAAGTTTTCAGAATAATCCACCTGGTTACCCAATCCAAAAATTGCCAGTTTTTTTCCTGATAAATCTTTATCCCCGACGGCAGGAAGATATTCATCCCAATAGTTTGGCAACTCACCATCAAACCAGGTTGGAGCCCCAAAAATCAGATTATCAAAAGAATCCAGACTATTTTCATCTGCTTCTTCAACATTTACATCCTTGACTTCAAATTCTGATAACGCAAGTCGTATTTTTTCAGCAAGTTTGGCTGTTTTACCTGAATTAAAACTATGAAATAGCCCTATTTTTTTCATAATCCCTATCTTGTTTATAATCAATACTTCAATAAATTCAATGCTGCATCATAAACCTTCTGTTCGTTGATTAAGATTTCTGATTCGAGTAATCTGTTAAATCCAACCGGTGTATATGCAGAACCGATTCTGCGAATGGGTGCATCAAGGTATTCAAATGCCAGTTCACCGATTATTGATGCAATTTCACCGCCAAATCCCCCGAAAACTTTATCTTCATGGACGACAAGCACTTTCCCAGTTTTTTTGACCGATTCCAGGATAGTTTCCTTATCAAGCGGAATCAGAGAACGAATATCAATTACTTCCGGTTTATAGCCTTCGCCGGCCAGTTTTTGTCCCGCCTTAAGTGAAAGATGAGTGGCATTGCCGTAGGTAATAATAGATAAATCAGAGCCTTCCATCCTGATTCTGGCTTTTCCGAACGGAACCTCAAAGTCATCAGGAATCGGTGTTGCCGCTACGGGTGCATTGTAAAGAGCTTTCGGTTCAAGAAATAAGGTAGGACCTTTGGAACGAATGGCGGTTCTTAATAATCCTGCGGCATCATCAGCAAAAGATGGATAAACAATTCTCATTCCAGGGAAAGAAGATAATGCACCTTCGGTTGTTTGAGAATGGTATAATCCTCCCCCGATATATCCTCCCGAAGCCAGGCGAATGGTAACATTAGGAGTAAAAAAACCATTCGTTCGCCAATACTCATGAGTCATTTCAACATACTGCTCCATAGCAGGCCAGAAATAATCGGCAAACTCTGCCCCTTCAATCACAATCCTGATCTTCTCATCATAACGAGACATTCCGTTGGCTGTTCCTGTAATAAAATCTTCGGCAATAGGTCCGTTGAAAACCCTCCCTTTGCCGAATTCTTTTTGCATTCCTTTGGATACGTTAAACACGCCTCCTTTTTCTTTATTGGCCATATCCTGTCCCCAGATAAAAGTATCAGGATTATGACGAAATTCCGCTTTTAACGTCTCATTTAAGGCTTCAATCATCTTTTTCTTTTCTCCCTCATAATGATGAAGGCCATCAGGATATTTTGTTGAAACGTAAGGTTCCGCATAAACAAAATCATTAATTGTTGCAGGATCAGGATCAGCTGATACAAGCGCCTCCTGACGTGCTTTATTCATCTCTTCCCCTGCTTTCTGCTCAATTTCAGTTATTTCTTCGTTTGACAAGCGATTGTAACGCAATAATAGTCTTCTGAATTTGGCAAGAGGATCATATTCCTGCACATAATTCAATTCTGCATCATTGCGATACAATTCCTGCCGGTCGGAATTTGAATGTGACTTGATTCTGACACAATTTGCCTGTACTATGCACGGTTTTTGGTTCTCTATAATCCATTTTTTTGCCTCAACCATCGCGTTCATTGAATCAAATACGTCTTTCCCGTTGCAATGAATGATCCTTAAATTTTTAAATCCAATAAAATTATTGGCCACTTTACGATTAGCCGTCTGATCTTCTTTAGGAACTGAAATACCATATCCGTTATCCTGAATAACGAACAGCACAGGAAGCTCCTCTTTAGATGCTCCGTTAATTGCTTCATATACAAATCCCTCAGAAACAGCAGATTCACCCATCGAACATATCGCAATACCTTCGCCTTTGTAATATTTTATGGCTCTGGCAACACCCACAGCATGTAAGGAATGATTTCCTACCACAGATGAAACATTATGAATATTCCAGGCCGGTTTGCCAAAATGATTGGACATATGCCTTCCGCCCGAGTTTACATCGGCCGCCTTTGAAATACCGTTTAATATGATCTCCTTTGCCGTCAATCCGGCGGAAATATTGGTCAGCATATCGCGATAATACGGAAAAAGATGGTCTTTGTTTTTTTCAAATATCTGGCCTATGGCAAGCTGAATAGCCATCGTGTCCGGCATAGGGAGCATGATACGACCAGCCGATAGCCTGCCTTAAATAATTAGGAGCTTTATCATCAATCATACGTCCCAAGACCATCAAATGAAACCATTTTTTGAGAAGATCTTTATCTGTGTCTTTGATCGTAAAGAGTTTATTCACCGGTATATTAATTAATGCACTCATAGTTAATGAATTGGCATTTTAAATTTCCCTGTTTACATCAAATTGTTCAAGAAGATCAGCAATCCGCCGTAAAAACCTGCCTCCAAGCATTCCATCAACCACCCTGTGATCATAAGAAAGGGATAAATACATTTTATGCCGCACAACAATTGCATCACCTGTAGATGTTTCCATAACTGAAGGCTTTTTCTCTATAAGGCCTGTAGCAAGAATAGCTACCTGGGGCTGATTGATGATCGGTGTCCCTATAATGTTTTGAAATGAGCCAAAATTTGTAATAGAAAAGGTCCCATCCTGGAGATCATCGGGATTAAGTTTATTGGTTCTTGCCTGGTTGGAAAGATTATTAATGTCCCTGGTAAGACCTAAAATATTTTTTGTATCAGCATCTTTTACAACAGGAACGATTAAATTCCCGTCGTCTTTAGCAACCGCAATTCCTATATTGATATGGTTATGGAAAATAATTTTTTCTCCGTCAACGGATACATTTACATTTCTATATTCGGAAAGCGCTTTTGCAACAGCCTCAGTAAAGATTGGAAGATAACTTAGCCTTTCGCCATAATTCTGCAGATACAATTCTTTTGCTTTATTCCTCCAAAGCACAATATTTGTAACATCGGCTTCAACAACAGCAGTCACATGGGCTGAGACGTTTTTCGACATAACCATATGGTTCGCTATTAACTTTCGGACCCGATCCATCTCTATAACCTTATCCTCAGAACCAACAGGAACTGAAACTTTTTGTTTTTCAGTTTGCCCGGCAGGAGCAGCTTCCTCTTTTTCCGGACCTGGACGAAAAGGCTCTGCTTTTTTTAAACTTTTGCGTTGTTCTAAATATGCTATTACATCGTGTTTCTGTACTCTGCCTCCCAAACCGCTTCCTTTGATTTTATCCAATTCTTCAAGTGAAATATTTTCTTTTGATGCTATGCTCATTACTACTGGAGAATAGAATCTTTTTGAACCTTCCCTTTCTTCTTCAGACTTAAAATCAGGGTGTTCAACAATTGTTTCTTTCTTTTCAATTGTTTCAGATGGTTTTTCTTTTTCAGAAACATAAGCCTGAGAAGATTCTGGCTCTGTTTTAACACTTTCCTGTTCCTGAGGAGGTTCCGGCTCAGATTCACCCATGGATATTATCATCGCCACATTTCCAACCGGATAAGTTTCGTTTTCAACACAAAGAATTTGCTTTATTCTGCCGGCCACGGGCGATGGTATTTCTGAATCGACTTTATCTGTGGCAAGTTCAAAAAGAGGGTCGTCTTCTTTAACAACATCTCCTTCTTTAACAAATAATTTTGTTACAATCCCTTCCTGAACACTTTCTCCCAGCTTCGGAATTAATACTTTATAATCTGCCATAATTTAAGATTAACGAAACAGCATATTACATTTAGTAGATCATTATCCACATGACGCTTATATAACAATAAGCTGTTAAGTTTGGTTTAATGACAGATTAAAATAGATTATTTATTGTAAAAAGAAAATAAATTATAATTAGGTAAGTTCTCAGTTTTATCCATAATACGAGTCATGGCTCTATCCATTTCCATAGCTAAATCAGGGCCTCTAAATGTACTTGTATTTGATAATATTACCCAGGATATTCCATTTGGCTGATGCTTAATAATAGCCGATGTTCCTGCCAGGGTGCCGGTTCTCCACCATTCACCATTATCATTTGTTCCTCTCCATCCAAGCGGGTCGAGTCCGTTCGAATTCACTCTCGTCATTTCCTGTACACTTGCTTCGGAAATGATGTCTTTAACTTTGGGATCACCATCTATGACTATGAGTAATTTCATTAAATCTATGGCAGATGCAATCCATCCTGCGGCTGGTCCCAACACTTTCATATCATTTCCGCCATAAATATTAGGGACTAACCGGCCACTTCCGTCAAAAGATTCTTTGGGCAGAGCATCTTCCGGCTGATAATATCTCACCTCATTAGGCAATTTATCTTCAATAAAACTTCCTCCTAATTGCATATCTCTAATTCCTGCGGGTGTAAGAACATTTTCTTTTATGAAAGATTCATAATCTTTCCCTGAAACCCTTGAAATGACTTTACCCAATATCATATATCCTAAATTGGAATATGAACTTCTTGTACCCGGCTCAAAATGAAGCCTATGGGTGGTAACAAATTTTATATACGAATCAATGTTTACAGGAAGGGACTCGCCAACACCTTTAGCGACAACCTTTGGCAGAAAAGCCAGATCACCGTAATGTTGAGTCCACCCGCCCGAATGGTTTAGTAAATCCCGAACGGTGATTTTTTTAAGTCTTTTATCCCTTATGTGAAGAAATTTTTCCTCATTCAATATCCCATTTTTGCCAAATACTTTCGATTCAAGTGTAATTTCTCCCATCTCAACCAATTTCATTATACCAACGGCCGTAACAAGTTTGGAAACACTTGCAAGTCTGAAAAGCTGATCTGGATTTGCTGGTATACTATCTTCTTCATCCGTATAACCATAACCTTTTGCAAAAACAAGTTTTTCATCTTTAATTATTGCCACTGCTAAACCTTTCAGGAAATGCCTTTTGCGGAATTTTTCTATCGGCTCATCGATATAGGCAGTATTCTGAGAATTAATCAATTTGGTGGTTATTATACGATCAAACAGCTTATTCTCGGAAACAACATATTCATCCTGAGTTGACGCAACCTGTGAATCAGAATAAATCAATTCAAAAATCAAAATCAGAATGATCAGTAAATATTTATATCGATGATGCATAAAATCTCCTTAATCAATTGAATTATTTCGATTAAAAAAACGTTTATATCTTTGAATAAGTTTAGGCCTTAATGCTTTGATTAATGAATATTTGAACTTTTATTTTCCATCATCACCTCATTACATCAGCGCATCAGCAAATTTATAATTGCAAACATCCAATAAGGTCATTTATTGAAGCAAATTTATGACGAATCAGATAATCATCAATCCCGTCAATAATCTCAAGACTTATTGAAGGATTGATAAAATTAGCGGTTCCTAACTGAATTGCTGTGGCGCCGGCAAGGAAAAATTCAATAGCATCCGTCGCGCTCATTATTCCTCCAAGTCCGATGACCGGAATTTTTACTGCCTTGGCAACCTGCCATACCATACGCAAAGCAACTGGTTTAACCGCTGGTCCGGAGAGACCTCCCGTAACCGTTGAAAGGACAGGTTTACGTGTCTCTGCATCAATAGCCATTCCAAGGATTGTATTAATCAATGATACGCTGTCTGCGCCCGATGCTTCAACAGCACGGGCAATTTCTGTAATATCAGTAACATTCGGTGACAATTTGACAATCATGGTCTTTTTGTAAACCTGACGAACAGCTTTAACTACATTCTCTGCCGAAGCACAGGTTGTGCCAAAAGCCATTCCACCTGCTTTGATGTTTGGACATGAAATATTTAACTCTATGCCGGGAATCTTTTCCAATTCGTTAATTCTCCCGGCACAGGCAACATAATCTTCTACCGTTGAACCTGATACATTTACCAGGACATTTGTATTATATTTTACAAGTTTGGGGTAAATATCAGAAATAAAGTATTCAGTTCCTCCGTTTTGCAAACCGACAGCATTTAGCATTCCTGAAGGAGTTTCAGCCATCCGGGGGTATGGATTTCCTTGTCTTGGACGAAATGTTGTTCCTTTGACAATAAATCCTCCTAACCGGTCAACATTAATGAAATCATCATATTCAATACCATATCCAAAAGTCCCAGAGGCCGTAATGACAGGATTTTTGAACTCAATATTATGAATAGTAACCTTTAGATCAGCCATTTTAATTGCTTTATATTAAAAACAGGCCCCTCCGTACAGACACATTTATGACCATCAATTGTGTCGGTAACGCAGCAAAGGCAAACGCCAAAACCACAAGCCATTGTATTCTCCAAAGATACTTCGCAAAATATTCCTTTTTCATAAGCTTTTACAGCTACAGCTTTCATCATGGGTTCAGGTCCGCAGGCATATATTCCGGAAAACTGATTCAATTCTTCGCCAAAAACGGAATGTTCAGTAACATAACCTTTTTCTCCATAAGAACCATCTTCTGTGGTAGCAAATACTTTACCGAATTGGCTGTATTTATCAATTTCAATGAGATGATTAAAAGAGCGTCCTCCCAGTAATGTTGTCAGCTCTGATCTCTCCTTTAGTACCTGGGCAAGATAATATAAAGGGGCTACTCCGCATCCGCCGCCAACTATGAGGATTTTCTCTTGTCTACCGTTTAAATCAGGTAAAGTAAATCCTTTTCCCAGGGGAAATATGACATTAAGCTTTTCACCAGGTTCTCTTTTAAGCAGCCATTTTGAGCCCTCGCCTACTCCTTTAACCAGGATATCAATTGTATTAAGCTCATAATCAACTGAATGAACAGAATAAGGTCGGCGGAGAAACACGCTTTGCAAATGATCTGCCTTGACATTGATAAACTGTCCCGGATAAATCATTTCAAGCTTTTGGTCAGATTTTAATCTTATTATATGATGATCAGAATTTAGCCGGGTATTTGAAACAACTGTAAGATCCTGAACAGTTTTTTTCATCTGCAGCTCTTTATAATTAAATAATTAAAGAATGAATGAATAATTGATTGATATTTATTATTTCATTTTTAATTCTTTCATTCCTTCATTTCCTGACAGCCTTTAGTTTAAAGTCTAAATTAACTGCAAATATAGCCTAAAATCTATTGCGCAGGAGAATACACTCTGAAAGTTTTATCCTTATAGAAGAAAATAATTCGTTCAATATCCTTAATTTCAGATACTTTACGAATAATTGCTCCGGATTCCGGTTTTTCTTCCGCTACTTCCTTAGATTTATTTGGTATAGATTCGGACTGCCTGGTCTGTAGTAAATTGTCGTTCGGAACATTATGATCATTAATATTGCTGTCCTTAATTTTTGCTTCTAAATCAGAAGATAAAATTTCGTTCTCCATTCTCCGTTCTCCGTTTTCCGTTCTCTGTTCTCTGGTTTGTGCGATTGAAAATAAAGAAGGTTCCTGACTTTCAACTTCATTAGAATTAAACATTTCGCCTTCTCCCAATAATAGCCATCGGGGATTAAGATTTTTATATACTGACAGCATTTTTTGAAGAAAAGAGGTACCTGGTGCATTGCGGGCATTTAAGATATGTGATACACTCGATCTTTGAACTCCTATGCGGTCAGCAAATTCAGCGGATGAAATATTCTCGCTGACTAAAAATTGTGCAATCCTGTCTTTCATATTCGTGAAATTCGTAATAAATACAAATGTAACAAAATAAAATTACAAATGTAATAGCGGATGAGAATATTAAATAAATTACAAAAGTAAATCATTTATACTGTAATACATATGTAAATTCACAAATCAACATCTTATTTAATTCTCAATTATGACATCATACTGATTACTAATTTTTAGTTATCTTATATTTTATTGTTTTACAATAGTTAATGTAATTTATCGAAAGATGATTGCCTGTTAAGTCTCAATTAAAGCTTTGATTCATTAAAATATAATTAAATAACTGGCATTTAAATTTTTATAGTTGTATTTTAAAACTATTTTCAGCCGTTTCGGCTTAAAATTTACATATGTACACCATAAATTTAAATATTAAGTATAATTAAACAATGTAAAATATTAAATATGTGTACTTTGTAATGAATAATTATAGATTGGAATCCGCTTTTTACCGGATTAAATAATGCGCTGTTTAAGACGAATTTAGAACGATATTATGGGGATATTATAGTTACATTTGTGAATTATCCAATACGCATTACGACCGAAAATTAATTGCAATTTGTTTATTGAATTACATATGTATATTCACTGATGTTAAATCATCTATTCTTTCAATTTTTCCAGGTTCAGGAATGGGAAATTTTTAAATTCTTATTCCTAATCGATATCGTTTTAGTAATATGATATTCAGTAAAGCCTATCCATATCCGATTTCTAATTCTGAATCGGAATTAAATAAGAATACTTCCAAAAAAAGAATGATTTATAAACTTATAATATATTGTATTTTAATAATTTAATAATAATTCAACTTGCTGATATCACACTGAGAATTTCATAAATTATTCATTATCGCTGAAATTCTGAAAAATAAGATTTACAGGGTGTCAAGATGGATGATTGTTCGTTAATGGATAAGTTGTTCAAAATATCGAGGTGATATGAAAATTAATGCTTATCCATAAAGATGAAGTATCATAAATTAAATGAAGGAGAATTGATTTGGTAAAATTTGAAAAATTTTGATTATTGATCGTTTACCACTTTCCTCCTTCCGATTCATATTATTACCTTTAAAACTGTTGAATACCATGTTTCCACATCTCCTGTCCCATCCCAATAATTATCAGGATCGGGATTTCTTCCTATTATCATGCTCATAATATCTTCGATCCATCAAGTTAGTATTAATTTACCAATAACATACTTTTAATATTTATTATCGCAAATGCATCGCAGAAATATCGCAGATGGATCGCAAATGATACGAAGATATTACGATGATGGAGAGTGGAAAATACGTATAAAATGACAATGAATTCAGGAAAAAGTACACTTCAATGTTTAACTTTAAACCGCCCGCCTGGGCGAAGTCCAGTCGGACGGGCCAGCCAGGATGACCTGTCGGAAGGGTCAGATGAAGGATTTTTACTCATGAATGTACAGACAATTATTAAGGAGATCCATACGCTTAAATCAGGCTCAGGGATTAAAACAGCCCAGGACAATCCCGCATGTGCGGGATCACAAATTTGTTCATCAGGCTGACTATTCACCTGGACAAAGATCATTTGAGTTCGCCGATCTGTCGATTCATATTACTGTTCACCTGCAAGGACGCGTTCGACTGGTTATCCGGGGGAACCTATCTGAACGAGAACTTCATCCTGGCAGATAAGACGGATAATGTCAATTTGTATTCAACCGCACACAACACGTTAACTGTTAATCCAATCCAACACCTATAAATCGAAGATCGGCGAAGTTAAATGTGATGCTTTCAAAGGAGTGGATTTCTGCTTTATTTATTTTTAAAAGGAGTTCTGAATTGATTGAAATTAAAGGCAAAAAGCACCTCTGTTCTGCTGGTTTTATTTTCAATAAGAAAAGAATATCGTACTCCAATAGTTGCAGGAATTATGAATCGTAAAAAATTAAAGTCTGTTGTAAGTTCTCCTCCAACCGAACTAAATCCAAACTGCAAGTTTGTATTTGGTTGATTGGTTGGGACCACTGCCCTGCCATAATCATAAAACATTCTCAGCGAAATCCGTTTAAAATAGGCCAGCTTGCTTAAACTCCAGTCCGGATAAAATAAAGGCAGTACATAATCTGACCTGAGTGTTAATAGTTCGGTATTCATTATATTCTGATACCCGCGGGGGTAATTTATTATATCTGAATAGGAACTGTTTGCAGAACTTTTTTGCTGATATCCTCCGTAAAATCTCAGGCCGTGATGCTTTGCAAATCCGGGAAGGTAAATAATTCCCTCTCCTGACCAAATCGATCCATAATTATGGTCACCAAAGGGAGTATTCCGGTAGACCAAATCAATTACTCCTCCAATCCGTGGCTGAAGGTCTCGTGTGCTTAAAGCCAGGTAATCATGTGCATATAATCTGTATGTCAATGGAATAACTGTACCATGAAAAAGACTGGCCGGAACAGAAGGAGCTAATTCAATTTTATTGTAAGCTATCTGCATTTCGGGTTGAATCAGCCGGTACATCTTCCCGTGACTTAAATTTAAAGGGATTTGAATTTTCCCGCTTATATCCAATTCAGAATATTTGAATCCAACTATTGTCGTATCCGTTCTGATAATCTGTCCCTGCTGATTTGTATAATGATTGATCTGATAATATTTTGAACTGGTATTTCCATAATCCGATTCGATTTCAAAAATCGGATATAAACCCGAGTAATTGATTTTGGCATACCATTTACCTGTTTTATTGATTGTTGAATAGTCGTAACCCACTTCAGTTACGGCAGTACTCAGTTTGTTTTGGGATAAGATTGAAAATCCCGGCCTGAGCTCTTCGTTGTCAGTATCTATATAAAACGGAGACCAGCTGTGGAAATTAAGAAAATGGCCTAATTTGGAATAACGACGGGAGGGGTAACGTAATGAATCAGTGTTTCCAAATTTAATGATTCCTCGTTCCTGCGAAGCAATTTTATCAGCCAATTCATATTTATGAGAGTAAAATAAGCTTGTCGGAATAAGATTGTTCTTTTGAAAAGATGTTCTGACAATGCCAAATCCATTCGATGTATAATCAGAATATAGGATCATGTTTCCATCTTCTGACAACTGCGGATCTGAAGTTCCGAATCGTGAGGAGGTCACCTGGAACTCTTTTTTGTCATTCATATCGAAGGCAAATATATTATCTGTACCGCTTTGAGAAGTGTTATAAAAGACATAATTGCCTTTCTGAATGGGACGAACCAGGTTATTATACGACCAGGGCAATAAATAGCTTATGCTGCCGGTAAAAGGATTGAATTTTACGAGTGATTTTCCTTTAGAACCGAGAACTACCGCAAATAATTCATTCTCTTTTTCACCCCAGGAAGGCGTTATAAAAAGCAAATTATCCGGGGTTGGTTCATCTTTAATAATATCTCCTGATTCAGGAGATAAAAGTAAAACAGAACAGTTATTTTTCTTATCAACTTTCACACAAGCCAGATATTTGCCATCATGTGACAGAACAGGTGTGAATAGTTTATCCTGATAGACTCTTTGTAAAATATCACCGGTTTTGATATTGTAAATCCTTAACAACGACACTTGCTTATTTGTCCATCTTACGGCCGGCTTTTCTTCAATCCAAAATACTTTATTATCTGAAACGCTTATTGATTCATCAGACAAGATTCCCGGTGTAAATATTCTTTTTTCTTTCAAATGAGGATACAATAAAACAAATCTTGTCAGATCATTGATTGAATATTTGACTGCAAAGATGAGAGAATCATTGACAAAGTAAGGAAACCGGTAATCTGCGTAAGAATCCTGGTTATGCGTCATTTTTTCAAAATCACTTATTAGTTGTGATTTATCAGCATTTTGCCATTTATCTTTCAAGCCATTGAATGTATCCCAATAAAGCCCATCCTGGTTGGAGCCGGTATTTAATTTCAAACTTCTTGCAAATGCATTAATTGACAGCGGATTTCTGGCTATATATTGCAGTACATTTGACCACGTTTCTGCCCCATATTTGCTTCTGACACCTGCGACTAACTGATATCCCGATTGATAATAATCAGGAACGTGATCGCGGAAAGAACCTAAAAAGGCTTTATCAAAACTGTATATTTTTTTATCTAATATCTGAGCTTTTAGTTCCATTTCAAATGAAGGCAATCTTCCTCTTCCTGAATGGCTTAAGGCCGTTTCCGTGGCAACAGCATCACCTTCGAGAAACCAAAAAGGCAAATAAGCTCCGACAACTAAAGCTGCAGACTGTTGACCGAGAATTATCTCAAATATATTAGGTAATTCAGAAGCTATTTTATCTATCTGTACAACGTGACGATACTCATGAATAGCTAATTGTTCGAGCCATTTTTGTGCATAGGTATCCTGAGGCGGAGTTACAAACAAATCCATACGTTTAGGGGCCCATGAGACCATTCCGTTTGATATGATAGTATTTGTATGAAGAATCACCGATATTTTATGGGGTTCATGATTCAGGGTCTGTCCTGCATATTCGTAGACTTTTTTGAGTATCGATGCCATTTGCTGAGCTTTCTCCTCAAATTCTGACGGATAGATTATTTGAAAATTGGTTGTATTAATTTGTCTCCAGTGAATTTCAGAAGGATCATCACCTGATAAAAAATACTGTGCAGAGGAAGTAAAAGGCAGTATGAAAAGAAATAAAATTAAAAGATACTTCATCAGATAATTAAAGAATTAAGGAATTATGAGCAGAGGGTAAAGAGCAAAAAAAGAAAGTGTCCCAAAAGTCAGAGAAATTTAACCGCAAAGAACAGAAAGATTTTTCGCAATGGTCGCAAAGAATTGAAGAACACATGTTTATCTTGGTTTGTTTTGTGCTTTCTTTGTGGGCTCTGCTGTTAAAAATGTCTTTTTGGATACCAACTCCTTTGTTCCTGGCTCCTTGCTCTATGCCCTGTGCTTTCATATTGGAGAACATTGAAATTTTAACCATTCACAGACATTATCTTCAAGAAAAGGTCCTGTTTCTTCAATAACCTTTTTGTGATAATCATTTAACCATAAACGTTCATCATCTGATAAAAGTGTCACATCGATAAGTTTCCTGTCAACCGGGCAAAGGGTTAAAGTGTCAAATCCCAGGAAATTGCCAAATTGTGTTTGTTCTTCCTTCTGTACAGATTATCAGATTTTCTATACGGATACCATACTCACCTTCTCTGTAAAGACCCGGTTCATCAGAAATTACATTTCCTTCCCTGATAAATTCCTGATTCCCTTCCTGCCTGATACTAACAGGCCCTTCATGAACACAAAGGAAATGGCCTACACCATGGCCTGTTCCGTGACCATAATTCAAATAATTGTCCCATAAGGCTTTTCGTGCCAGAATATCCAGCGAATTCCCTCTTGTGTTTTCAGGAAATATTGCCTTCGCAAGCTGAATCATCCCTTTGAGGACCAAAGTAAAATCTTTTCTTTCTTGTTCACCCGGTTGACCTAAAGCTATGGTTCTCGTTATATCTGTTGTTCCATCAAGATATTGACCGCCGGAATCTATCAATAAAATTCCTGAGCTTTTAATTTTCGAATCTGATTCCTCACTTACATGATAATGCACTATGGCTCCATGCTCAGCATAACCGACAATCGGATGAAAACTTTCATCTTTAAAATATTCCTGCTCAGAGCGGAACTCACTGAGTTTTTTACAGACAGTGAGTTCTGATATTTCTTTCTTGCCGATATTTTTATCTATCCAGTATAAAAAATTGATCATTGCAACTCCGTCACGTAAATGTGCACTTTTAATGCCCGCAATTTCACACTCATTTTTGACTGCTTTCATTAAGGTAGGAATTGATATACCTTCAATAGTCTGACAATTTTCCAGAATAGTTTTAGTGATAAAAGAATTGGTTCTGTCAGAATCTATATATACAGTCTTTAGTTTTATTTCTTTTAGAAATGAAACAATTGACTCATATGGCATTAATTCAATGCCATCATGCAGTAACCTTAACCCGAGGTCTGTCGGTATTTTATTTTGATCAATAAAAAGGACAGCCTTTTCATTGTCTATATATCCATAACCTGTTACCAGGGGATTATATTCAATGTCATTTCCCCTGATATTGAAAGTCCAGGCTAAATCATCCAGCATGGCTATGACAGTTGCGTCACAACCTTTCTTATAAATTTCCTGACGTATTAAATCAATCTTTTCTTTTCTTGTAATGCCTGTAAATTTTATATCATGTTCATAAGCGGGATATTCAGGAAGTTTTGGACGTTTAGTCCAAATTTGGGATACCAGATCCAAACCTGTATCCAAAGTGATGCCCTTCGCACTTAATTTTTTGCTCAATTTTCTTTCATCTGAAGCAGATATGGTTAATCCGTCGATACCCACCGTACTTTCGGGATTTAACTCTGATAAAATCCATTCTTCATAAGAAACAGAATCCGGCTGTTTATCTTTCATCATTAAGATACCGCTTCCCTTTAATTCCTCTTCAGCCTGCAGGAAATACCTTGAATCAGTCCAAATTGCTGATTTATAAAGTGTTACCACTACCCTACCGTATGAACCGGTAAAACCGCTGATCCATTCAATTGTTCTCCATTTATCCGGGACATATTCACTTAAATGAGGATCATTGCCATTGATAATATAAGCATCAATATTGCTTTTTTGCATTAAACTTCTTAGTGAGGTAATCTTTTCCGGAATATTCATTTTAAACTATTTATCATGTAATATTCAATAATATTTTTCATGCTTTCTGAACAAAGTTCTTCCCTCTTTATATCTTCCGGTTTAAAAAATTCAATGTCGGAAACATCATCCCTTGGAACAATTCCTTCAAAATCATCAATTTCACAAACAAAAGCCATATCAAGAGTAAATACAGAAAATCCTGAAAAAATATATTCATTGGGAAATGAAGTGAGGTACTTTGTTTTTATAACCGAAACATTTAATTCTTCCCTGATTTCCCTTACAACAGCCTCTTCTGCCCTTTCCATTGGTTCAATAAATCCTCCTGGAAGATCAAGCATTCCTTTTGAAGGTTCTATTGCACGTCTGACCAGCAATAATCTTCCCTCATGATCAAAAATAAGACAGGCAACTGCTGCCGAATTGTTTATATAGAAATTAAAATCGCACTCTTCGCAATTAAAAGACCTGCCATTGTCAGAAGTAATAAATCTGTCACAACCACATCTGGGGCAATATTTTATAACATCAATCGGGCGTGTTGTCATTTTAACTAAAGAATGAAAGAATTAAAAAATTAAAGAATGATTCAGAGTTTCAATATTTCAGTGTTTAAGGAGAAGTGATTTATAATTTTTGCCCGACAAAATAGTCCTTATTATCGGCGAAAAGAAAATTAAAAGTTGTCAGGCTACCGTAAATTCTGGTGATATATTGCTGCAGATCGACCTTTTCGGAATCAGTCAATACGGAATGGGAGTTTATATTTTGTTCCAAAACTCTCAGCCTGTCGCGGACCATAACAATTTTATGGAAAAAATTTTCAACAGGTATTTCCTTTGACTGCAAGGCGGTGTTAGCCGGTTTAATCAATAATGTTCCGCCTTTCCATCTTTCACCAAGCGCTATTGTGGACTGTAAAGCGTTGTATTTATCAAGAACATAGGTCAATACTTTCTCAATCTCATCGAGTGACAAACCTGACCTGGACTGTGTTTCTACCGGTTCTTTAATCTCCAGTTCCTCATTGCGTTTGCTGATTTCCAGTCTTCCGCCTTTTTCAAAGTAAATTTCCCAAGCCGTAATTTTATCCTTGCTGATAATACCCTCTCCATATCTTGGGTGCATAACCCATGTGCCTCTTCCATAATTTTTTTCCATATTTGTTATTTATTACGAATTAAACGAATCCGAAAGCTATCGGATGACGAATTTAACGAATTTGTTATAATTAAAAATGAATCAACTAAATTAGAAAATTTTTCAATGTGATGATGTGATAATGTGTCCCGATAGCTTTCGGCATGTTGATGTGCTGATGTAATGATTATATTTTCTGTTAATTTTGCCTAAATGAGTTTGCATTCATTTATAGAAGGTATTTATAATAGGTATTGTGGTTTCCGTTCCTTTGGGACCCTTAGGAATCCTCTGCATCAAACGAACACTTAATAAAACCTGGAAATCAGGATTTATTTCAGGATTAGGAGTAGCTACATCCGACACTTTATATGCAATGATAGCCGGATTCAGTTTAACTATAATCATTGATTTTATCAGACATTACGAGATTTGGTTTAAAGTTCTTGGGCGCAAGCATGGTTGCAATACTTGGGACTTTATATTTTTCTTTCCAATCCTGCGAAGGATATCCAAAGATTTAAAAAGAGGGGCAATTCGTATCTTACAGGATTACCTCACTGCAGTGTTGCTTACCATGTCCAATCCGCTGGCAGTGTTTGTTTTCCTGGCTATTTTTACAGGTTATAGTGTTGTGCTTCGTATGTCCCATTTGCTCGATGCATTTTTAATTATTGTTGGTATTTATCTGGGAGCAAGTTCCTGGTGGTTTGGATTGACAAGTGCAACTTATCTTTTTAAGCATAAATTAACCCTTAATACAATCTGGTGGGCAAATAAAATAATTGGTTTTGCAGTAATAATGTTTGCTGTGGTGCTTTTTATTTTTCTTATAAATACAAAAATATAGATTAAGGGCAGAGAGCCGAGGGCAAAGAGCAAAGAATGGAGACGGGAGACGGGAGACAGGAGACGGGAGATGGGAGACAGGAGAAGGGAGAACGGAGACAGGAGGACAGAAAGGCTTAAGCTTTTTTTCATTTTTTTGTTTTCATTTATTTGAATCAATACCGGCAGAAAATCTCTGTTCAAGTATTTCACTGAATTCTTCCGGGATCCTGCATAGCTTACCGCTTTGAGCATTCATAAATGCAAGTACGACTTCACCTTCATTGATCAACTCTCCTTTCTCATTGTAAATCTCTGAAATAAAAGTTATTTTGACTTTAGGAATTTCTTTTAATATGGTCCTGATTGTAAGACTTTCATCATAAATAGCAGGTTTATGGTAAACAGAATGAAGCATTCTGACAGGCAATATTATTCCGCTGTCTTCAATTTCACGGTATGATTTCCATATCTCTCTGATAAAATCAGTACGACCGATCTCATAAAGTCTTGGGTAATTGCCGTAATACATGATTCCCATGCCGGTCCGTATCAGCATAACAAACCCGGTATTTTGTGTTGTGACTGATCATTTTTCATCATTTTAAGGGTGAATCTTTTTCTTTAGCCATATGATTATAAGCCAGTTTGTCGAGCAATGCGGGAAAGAATTTGTTCAGAAAAACGGTTAACTTCCCTTCAACAAAAGTGAGTATCAGTTCCCTTTTCCTTTGATCTATTGCCTTGATAATAAGATGGGAACAGGTTTCAGCGGTCATCATCTTACTTTCATCCCGCGGCGTTTCACCTTGTTCACTACCATCGGCGGAAAGGGCTACTTTCCTCACATCGGTTGCAGTGAATCCGGGCGCAGCAACCAAAACATGAAGTCCACGGTGAAGATTCTCTATCCTAATGGTATCCAAAAATCCTCTCATGGCAAATTTGGAAGCTGAATACGCGCTTCTTGCAGGTAGTCCAACATGTCCTGCAATCGAAATTACTCCGACAAGTGATCCTTTTGTTTCCAATAGCCAGGGCAGGGCATATTTAGTACAATATACTGTTCCATAAAAATTTACATTCATTATCCGATGTATTACTTCAAGGTCGGTATCCTCAAATAGTGCTCTCATTGAAATTCCGGCATTGTTTATAAGAATATCAATCCTGCTGAAATGTCCGACAGTTATATCTATCAGATTTTTACAATCACTTTCAATTGCGACATCCGTTTTGGTGCAAAGAATATCACATCCCGGAAAATCTTCTTTGAGTTTTTCCAATTTCTCAAGACGCCGGGCGCCAAGAGAGAGATTCCATCCGCTGCGAAGCATATTCTCTTGCCAATGCCTCACCTATTCCTGATGAGGCTCCCGTAATAACAACAACCTTTTTGTCCATTCCGGTTACGAATTATGAATTATGAATCAAAAATACGATTAAATGTTGATGTGTTGATGTGTTGATGTGCTGATGTGTTGATGTGTTGATGTGTTGATGTGTTGATGTGCTGATGTGTTGATGTGGTAATGTGGTAATGTGGTAATGTGGTAATGTGGTAATGTGATGATGTGGTAATGTGATGATGTGATGATGTGCTGATGTCGGGCTAAAGTCCATAGGTTGACAGGAAAAAAGAATATTATGAGAGAAATTGCATAATTCCTTAATTTAATTCCTTACAGTCTAAAGCCTTTTTGATTGTTATTCGGGATTGATGAAATAAGTTCCTTTCGTAATTACTTTTAATGCCGGGGGGAGATTCAGGATTTCAGAATATTCTTCAGATTTGCGGCCTAAATCAACTTTAACCTTTTTCAAATGATAGATTGAGTTTTCGTACTTATCGACTCCCAATACATAGAAATCCCTGCCCGATTTGATAACAGCTTCATTAGGAAGGGCTTTAGCCTGTATTTGATTTACATTTATAACCGCCTCTATATAGGAATTATTTATCAGATTATTTTCTCTTTCCGGTTTAATTCTTGCAATACATGTAATGGTTTTGGATTCAGGATCGATCGCTCTTCCGATTGAGATAAGCGTGGCAAAATGAGGATTGTTGACCTCTCCCGATGATTTAAAACTTACCGTTTGTCCCTTTTTAAGTTTGTTTACATCATTTTCAAATACAGCAAGTTCAATCTGAAGCTGGTTTGGATCCACAACTTCAGCAAGTACAATCTGTGAATCCGTGTACTGACCCAATGCCATATTTTGCCTGATCATATATCCGCTTATCGGTGCGACAACCGGAAATGTATTGTAAAACTTTCCCATTTCAATTTGCGAAACATCAAGTCCCAGTTGTTCAAGTCTCATTTTTGCTGAAAGGTTTTTTGCATTCATAGCTTTAAACTCGCTTTCGACAGCAATATAATCTTTCTTAGCCCCTATATCTTCATTGTACAAAGTCTTAATACGTTCATAATCTGACTTTAATCTTATAAGTCTTGCAGAGGATTCTGCAAAATCATGCTGAAGGGCCATAAATTCATTGCCTGAAAGCCGGCAAATTGTCTCTCCTTTTTTTACAAAACTGTTTAAGGAAAAAGAGATTGATTCAATTATACCGGGTATCGGGGCACTGATTTGGGCCAGACTATTTACCGGGGCAAAGATGTAGCCATTGCATTTTACCTCTTCTGTAAAATATTGATCAGTAAGTTGTCCGATTTGCATTCCGTTGGATTGAAACTGTTCCTGAGTAAGTTGAATGTATTTATCTACGTCTTGTGTTTCTTTGGTACTCTTTGAAGAATTTCCACAGCCATAAATAAGAAACAATATAAAAGTTGTCCGGCACCAGATTCTCAATGCATTAAAATTCAGGTGTTTAAGTCTGCGACCACATATGTCTAATATTGAAATGGTTAATTCCTTTTTCATAGCATTATTCATTTATTTCATTACTTTCCTGTTCACTTCTTCTGATAAACCTTAATGGCCGGAACCGAATACCGATCACATTATTGAATATCTCAAAGAGTAAAGGCAGGACAATCATTGTTAACATGGTGGAAGTGATCAGTCCTCCTATTACAACAGTGGCCAAAGGCCGCTGAACTTCAGCTCCCGAACCTGTTGAGAGAGCCATCGGCAAAAAACCGGTAGCCGCTGCAGAAGCAGTTAGCATGACGGGACGCAATCTGTCTTTCGTACCCTTCAGAATGAGTTCTCTCATATTGGTCATTCCTTTTAATCTTAACTCTTTCAGATGCTCTATTAAAACAATCCCGTTAAGTACTGCAATTCCAAATAGGGCGATAAACCCAATCCCTGCCGATACGCTGAAAGGCATTCCCCTGATCCACAGGGATAATACTCCCCCTACAACTGCCAAAGGGACTGCCGAATAGATCATCACAGCATCCTTGAGGGATTTAAAGGCAAAATGCAGGAATACAAAAATCAGCAATAAAGCGATTGGAACGGCAACCATTAACCGGTTGGTTGCATTCTTCAGATTTTCAAACTGTCCCCCGTAGGCTATATAATTGCCCGGCTCCAGCTTTATATTCTTATTGATAAGCGACTGAATATCCTGCACAACCGATTGCAAATCCCTGTTCCGGACATTTACGCTTACAACTACCCTCCGATGCGTATTATCGCGTGATATTTTTGCAGGCCCTTCAGTATAAGATATATCGGCCAGCTCTTTTAACGGTATCTGCAGGCCGTTCTGCAAGGGAACCTGTAATTGACGAATATCATCAATTTCCTGCCTGTTTTGTTTCTGCATTCTTACAACCAGATCAAAACGCCTTTCTCCTTCAAATACCGTCCCGCTGGTTTCACCCCCGAATGCCATAGCCAGGTAATGATTAAGGGTCTTAATGTCAAGTCCGTAATATGCTGTTTTGCTGCGGTCATATTTTATGCTCATCTGTGGAAGACCTGCTGTTTTTTCAAGGATTATATCAGCAGCTCCTGGTACATTTGAGATAAGGTTTTTGATCTCGATTGCCTTTCTGTTTAAATAGTTCATATCTTCCCCGAATATCTTGATGGCAATATCTGCCCTTACACCCGTTATCAGTTCATTAAACCTCATTTCTATGGGCTGCGTAAATTCATATTCAATGCCCGGTATAACTGCAAGGGCTTTTTTAAATTCATCAGCAAGGCCTTCTTTACTATCAGCTGAAATCCAAGTCTTTCGCGGCTTCAGTTTGATAATCATATCTATTTCCTCCATAGACATGGGATCTGTGGGAACTTCGGCTGCACCAATGCGGCTGACGATCTGATCGACTTCGGGAAATTTTTTGATCAGGATATTTTCCATCTGAGTAGTCAGTTCTATAGTTTTCGAGAGTGAAGTCCCAGTTTTAAGTACCGGCTGGATCACAAAATCACCTTCATCGAGGGTCGGAACGAATTCTCCTCCCATTTTCATAAACAGGTACCCGGAAAGTACCAGGGATGCAAGACCCATTCCAAGAACAATCTTCTTATGGCCACAGGACCATTTCATTGCAGGTATATAGGAGCGGTAGGCAAGGTTCATTATAGACCCGGATATACCGCTTTTTTTCTTTTTTTCGGGTTTGAGAAAGAGGGATGCCGCTACGGGGAGCCAGGTCAAACCAAGAAGCATGGCACCCAGCAGGGCAAAGCTGAATGACAGAGCCATCGGACGGAACATCTTGCCTTCAACTCCACTCAGGGAAAGAATGGGGATAAATACGATGAGGATAATGATCTGGCCAAATATGGCAGAATTCATCATTTTTGAGGCGCCGTTGAAAGTTATTTTATCGAAAAGCGCCTGTCGTTCTTCTCCGGCAAGTTTTTCAAAATCCGACTTATGGGTGGTTATCCTTACCGCAATAAACTCTACAATGATTACCGCGCCATCTATAATAATCCCGAAGTCCAGCGCTCCAAGGCTCATAAGGTTGGCGTCGATGCCGAAAATGTACATCATGGAAATGGTAAAGAGCAGTGAAAGGGGTATCATGGAAGCAATGACGAGGGCAGAACGCACATTCCCAAGCAGAACAATAACCACCAGCATAACAATCAGGCAGCCCAGTACGAGGTTTTCCACTACGGTCGAGGAGGTCCTGCCGATCAGTTCACTTCTTTCAAGAATCGGATTAATAATGATTCCTTCCGGCAGGTTTTTCTGAACTTCTGCGACACGTTTTTTGACTTCACTGATCACCACTTTAGAGTTGGCATTCTTCAGCATCATGATCTGTCCGAGGACCGTTTCTCCTTTCCCGTTGGCGGTGATGGCGCCAAAGCGATTGGCATAACCCAGATGAACCGTTGCAATGTCCTTAATCAGAACGGGTATCCCTCTCCTGTTTTTTATTACGATATTTCCGATGTCTTCCAGTGATTTGGTCAGCCCGTCGCCGCGAATGAACCAGCTCTGGTAGGTTTTCTCGATATATGCGCCACCTGATACGCTGTTATTGGATTCGAGGGCATTGAAAACCTCAAGGAGCGTTACATCTGTACTTCGCAGGCGGACAGGGTCAATTGCTACTTCGTATTGTTTAAGATACCCTCCCCAGCTGTTCACTTCCACAACGCCATAAATTCCCGATAGTTGTCTTCTGACAATCCAGTCCTGAATAGTGCGCAGTTCCATTGGGGAGTATCTTCCCTCGTAACCGGGCTTTACATCAAGAATATACTGGTAGATTTCTCCCAGGCCTGTTGTAATCGGCCCCATCGTTGGAGAACCGAAACCTTCGGGGATATTGGCCGAGGCGGATTTTAACTTTTCAGCAATTAACTGCCGCGGCAGATAAGTTCCTATCTTGTCTTCAAATACAATTGTGACGACGGACAATCCGAATTTTGAAACTGAACGTATCTCCTTCACTCCCGGCAGGTTAGCCATCTCCATTTCAACAGGAGCTGTAATGAATTGTTCAATCTCCTGGGTGGAAAGGTTTCCTGATGTGGTGATAACCTGAACCTGGTTGTTGGTAATGTCAGGTACCGCCCCGACAGGGATGTGCAGGATGGCAAAGATACCGAATGCTGCAATGGTAAGAGTGGCCAGTATGATGATCAGCTTATTTCTTATGCTGAAGTTGACAATTTTTTCCAACATCCTTAATGTATGACTTAAGTTAAAGGTTCAACTATTATTGAGTCAGTTTTTTGATTTTTTAAGGTCCAACAGGAATCCATTCCCAATTTAGTGAATTTGTCCCAAAAATCCATCTTTTAAAAACACTTTTTAGAAACTTATAAGTGCCTAAAAATATTGGCTCATTTTTTATTAGTTGGGCACATTCAGAGAATGAGAAAACTGGTCGATCAATGATCCAGTTTAAAATCACAGATGGAAACTACAAATAAATGATATACAAATTATTAAATATAATTAAGTACAAAAAAGCGGCATAAAATGAAAAAAATAAAAAAACAGATTGGATTTCTTAAATCAATCTGTTAATTTTGTATGTCTATCAAAAATTACCTATCACTTTTAAAAGACTCATTCATAAACAGCGAATGAGTCTTTTATTTTTTCGGCTTGCAATTAATAAAAGAAATCCGTAATCAGATGATATTCAAGGGATATTGCAGAAGTGTATAAAACAGAAAAACCAGCTCATCACAATTTTTTGTAACCAACTGATTTTTGAGCGGAAAACGAGACTCGAACTCGCGACCCTCAGCTTGGGAAGCTGATGCTCTACCGACTGAGCTATTTCCGCTTATAAATTACACGAATCCGATCCCGATAGCTATCGGGACGGATGACGGATTACACGAATTTTGTTTGTGGTGCAAATTTAGTATTTTTTTCATTCAAGGGAATTCTTTCATTGTCATCTGAATGGAAATTTGTAAAATCATGGGAAATAACAACGGAAAAGATTAAACGTTGATTTCTATTTAACAGAGGCAAAATATTGCAGGTATTTGAGTCCAAAATATTGCGTCTCTTACAAATACAATTAATAACTGTTCCTAAATGCCCGGGAAGAATCCTGATTACAATCCTGTAAATCATAATGCAGATGTTATGGTGTGCCCGAAACACTTACTTATGGATTTTTATTATGATTATTATGGCCCTTTAGGGTAATACGGACTTAAAGCGGACTTAAAGCGGACTTAAACCGGAGTTAGAATTTTGCAGATATTGTTAAATACGTACTTTGAATGTCTTTTTTAAACCTAATTGGTTTAGCATAATGATAGAACAGGAAACAGTCATTTTTACGTTTCACCGACAAACCTTTATCTTTAAACCTGCCGATAAAAAATTACTTTTGTGCTGCAAAAAGAAGCAAGATAGGTTGTATTAAATGTCAGCGCTATGAAGGAAAGTAAGTTATGGACAATTGATTTTGTTCTGCTCTTCTGCGCCAATTTCCTTATGGCCATTGCCTTTTACCTGCTGATGCCTACACTCCCCTTTTACCTGATCTCCAACTGGCACCTTGATAAAGGAATGGCAGGACTTGTGCTGGCGTGCTATGTAATCGCGTCAATAAGTACACGACCGTTTTCAGGGTATTTTATTGACCGGTTTTCGCGGAAGAACCTTTATATCATTTCATTTTTCCTGTTTGTGCTCGTTTTCGGCGGTTATGTTATTGCAGGATCGATTATTCTGTTTGTTGTCTTTCGCATAATACACGGCGTGATCTGGGGGATGCTAACCACTGCCAGCAATACTCTTGTGATCGATATTACTCCTTCCTCAAGGCGCGGCGAGGCGATCGGGATTTTCGGTCTTTCGAGCAACATCGCCATGACCATAGGGCCCATGACCGGTCTTCTCCTATATGATAAGCTTCCTTTTCAATTTATATTCTATACAGCCGCCTTTACAGGCCTCGGCGGTGTTCTTCTTGCCCTGCCAATGAAAGTGACGGAAAGGCCAAAATTTGTAAGGGAACCTCTTTCGCTCGACCGTTTTATCCTGCTGAAGGGAATACCTTCGGGCATCAACCTGATCCTTATCACGGTTTCTTACGGGATGATCTTCTCATTCAGCGCCATGTACGGTAAGGAGAACAACATCAGCAATCCGGGCGCCTATTTTATTATCATGGCTTTCGGGATTATGTTTTCGAGAATGACAGGAGGCAGGCTGGTCGACAGGGGCAGGCTCACCGGTGTAGCAACAGTGGCCATGTTTGTGCTCACAGCAGGAATGTTCATTCTATCACGGTTTAATACCCGCGTTCCTTTCTTTTTCTCCGCCCTTATCAATGGAATCGGATTCGGTCTGCTTTTCCCTGCCCTTCAGACACTTATGGTTAATCTGGCCTCGCACAACAAGCGGGGAACAGCCATATCGACCTATTTTACTGCATATGATATCGGAGTAGGCGGCGGAATGTTCCTTGGAGGCAGGATTGCAGAGATTTCAGGACTTTCCCGGTCGTTCATGA
Source organism: uncultured Bacteroidia bacterium (assembly GCA_963810555.1). Lineage (GTDB taxonomy): Bacteria > Bacteroidota > Bacteroidia > Bacteroidales > Prolixibacteraceae. The sequence goes on from CAWENX010000007.1 coordinate 260,768, forward strand.
CAGGAGCAACTTTGATCCTTATCTCATCGGTTTATTTTATTGTTTTTACAGCTTCCCATTTTAACAGGCACCGGGTTGATGTATCTCAAATGGCGATCAGTCTATCGAAAAGCTGATTCCTCTATCCTGTTGATACATCATTTGGAAGTCTTAAACTTTCCTGTATTCCTGCAAACAATTTATCCTTCATCTATGTCGTATCCGGTTAAATTATAGTAACTTTAAACAAACTGTCCGGGAATTGACAACAATCCTCCGGGATTTTGCGTTTATATTCCCTAAAGACAAGCAATTAAAGATTTATTGTGATGTTATTAAATGAAATAAAGATACGTCGCAGTGGATATGCTTTTGCAGACAGAGAGATAGAACCTGAAAAAGCAATGGAATTATTTGAAGCGGCACACTGGGCGCCTTCAAGCCGGAATATCCAGCCGTGGAGATATATTTATGCCTTACGAAATGAGTCTGAATTCCAGGTTCTGCTGAATTTATTGTTTCCGGGCAACCAGCGCTGGGCAAAGAATGCCGGGATATTGATTCTTTCGCTTGCCCAGACGAAATGCCGGTTTCAGGAGGAAACAAAAGATAATAAGCACAGCTGGCATGATACCGGACTGGCCAATTCGCTGCTGATCATCCAGGCCGTCAGCATGGGATTGCTCGCTCATCCTATGGGAGGTTTTTATACAGAAAAGGCAATTCAGGATTTTAAAATTCCTCCTGAATATGATCCGGTTATTATGATTGCAATAGGTTATCCAGGAGATAATTCACAGCTCCCTGACGATCTGCAAATGAGGTTAAAAAGCCCGAGAACCAGAAAACCGCTGGAAGAAATAGTTTTTAAGGCCGGATCGGTTAAACTTTAATTAAAAGTAAATGGAAAATTATTCAGGGGAAAGAGACAGGCTGAATTCTCCAGGTTATGCCGAATGGCACAAATGGGGGCCCTATCTGACAGAGAGGCAATGGGGAACAGTCAGGGAGGACTACAGCGCAGACGGAGATGCGTGGGATTATGTCTCACATGATAAAGCCCGAAGCTATGCCTATCGCTGGGGAGAAGAAGGAATTGCCGGCATCTGCGACAACAGGCAGATTCTTTGTTTTTCGCTTGCTTTATGGAATGGCAGAGACCCGATTCTCAAGGAGCGTCTTTTCGGTTTGACAGAATACGAAGGGAATCACGGCGAGGATGTAAAGGAATATTATTATTACCTTGACAATACGCCGACGCATTCGTATATGAAAATGCTTTATAAGTATCCGCAAAGCGAATTTCCCTATGCAGATTTGGTTGAGACAAATAAGAACAAAGGTAAACTGGATCCTGAATTTGAATTGATTGATACAGGGGTATTCAAAGAAGATAATTACTTTGATATTTTTACTGAATATGCCAAAGCGGATCCTGAAGATATCCTTATTCGAATAACCGCTAAGAACAGAGGAAAATCAAGTAACTTACTTCAAGTGATTCCGCAGATATGGTTCCGTAATACATGGGCTTGGGGATATGACGATTACAGACCTTTTATCCGTATCTTAAATCAGAACACATTAACCATCTCCCACAAAGATTCAGGTGATTATGCTCTTCATTTTGAAGGGAATCCGCAATTACTTTTCTGTGATAATGACTCTAATCTGAAAAGGTTATACAATTTGGAAGATACGGCGGATTATTTTAAAGACGGCATCAATGATTATGTGGTCGAAGGAAATGAAGCGGCAATAAATCCTGAACAGACGGGAACAAAGGCCGGTATCCTTTATAAGACTGAGATTCCCGGCAATGCCACTATAACACTACGATTGAGATTAACTCCTAAAACAACAAAGGAACCCTTCCGGGATTTCGATGAGATTTTTACTGACAGGATAAAAGAGGCGGATGAGTTTTATGCTTCTCTTCAAAAAAATATCCGGGATGAAGATGTAAAGCTTGTTCAGCGTCAGGCATTTGCAGGGATGCTGTGGAGCAAGCAATTTTATTATTTTGATGTGCCGAAATGGCTGAAGGGTGATCCCGCACAGCCTAAACCACCTGATGAAAGGCTAAATGGCCGGAATAACGGATGGATTCATTTAAACAATTACGATATAATCTCCATGCCCGATAAATGGGAATACCCCTGGTACGCCGCATGGGACCTTGCTTTTCACTGTATTCCCTTTGCCCTGATTGATCCGTCATTTGCGAAGAGCCAGTTAAAGCTACTGACAAGGGAATGGTATATGCATCCCAACGGACAACTTCCTGCCTATGAATGGAATTTTTCGAATGTCAATCCTCCGGTTCATGCCTGGGCTGCATGGAGAGTATATAAGATTGACCAGAAACGGCATGAGGGACAGGGTGATATAAATTTTCTGGAGTCAGTTTTTCACAAATTGCTGTTGAACTTCACATGGTGGGTTAACCGGAAAGACTTACAAAATCACAATATTTTTGAAGGAGGATTTCTTGGATTGGATAATATCGGCCTCTTTGACAGAGATGTAGCACTCCCTGAAGGCGACCTTCTTGAACAGGCGGATGCCACAGCCTGGATGGCCATGTTTTCACTGAATATGCTTCGTATCTCACTGGAGCTTTCAAAGTTTAATCCGGTGTACCAGGATCTGGCTACAAAATTTCTCGAACACTTCCTTTTTATCGCCGGTGCGATGACCAATATAGATAAGCAGGGCATTGATTTATGGAATGAAGAGGATGAATTTTTTTATGATGTACTGCGTACTAATGAAGGTAATACCCAGTTAAAAATCAGGTCAATTGTGGGATTAATTCCTATGTTTGCGGTAGAGGTAATCGATCCGGAGACAATAAAGGAATGCCCTCAATTTGGCAGACGTATGGATTGGTTTCTTAAACACAGGTCTGATCTTGCAAGCCTGGTTTCCCGATGGACTATCGAGGGTGAAGGCGATACACGATTATTTTCCTTGTTACGCGGACACCGGCTGAAAAGACTTTTGTACAGAATGCTTGATGAATCGGAATTTCTGTCAGATTACGGCGTCAGGGCCCTATCAAAATATCACGAAAAAAATCCTTATGAATTTGATATGAACGGGAAAGCTTACACTGTAAATTATGAACCGGCTGAATCTGAGAATTATATGTTCGGAGGCAATTCCAACTGGCGCGGCCCGCTGTGGATGCCGATGAATTTTCTGATCATCGAGTCACTCCAACGGTTTCATCATTATTATGGAGATGATTTTAAGGTTGAATGTCCCACCCATTCAGGCAATTATATTTCCCTTCTTGAAGTTTCTGTTGAAATTACAAAACGTTTGTCAAGAATATTTCTCAAAAATCAGGATGGTCACAGACCCGTTTTTGGAAAGAATCCCATGTTTCAATCTGATCCCAATTTCTCTGACTATGTTTTATTTAATGAATATTTTCATGGAGATAACGGTCAGGGACTTGGAGCTTCCCATCAGACAGGATGGACTGGACTCATAGCAAAACTTCTTCAGCCAAGGGGAATATGAGTCAACTGGGAATAGGGAATGGGGAAAAGTGGCAGTTGTACTATCCAGCGGCATTCGGATCCTACAAATGCCAGACATCCACTGCTGCTACCGCTGAATCACTGAAAATCTAAAACATACTATTGCCCGTTGCCTATGTCCTATTGCCTATCCTAAAGAATTGCAAATCTGTCCCTGATTTAATCACAAAAAAGTATTTATACTTAAATTAGCCGCCTGAAACTATAATCCCGCATATGCGGGACTGATACATTGATCCGCCGGTTAGCGGAATCGGACTTACTTAAATATTAAAATAACACGTGATTATGAGAAAATTACTGACTATTTTGCTTATTGGAATTGCATTGACTGTCAATGCCCAGACAAAATCGATTCAAAAATCACCTCCCCTTTCAGAAGCCTCACCTGAAAGCGTAGGAATGTCTTCCGAACGGCTGGACAGAATAACAGCCATGTGCCAAAAAGCTGTTGAAGACGGAGATGTTCCGGGTGTTGTAGCTCTTGTCGCACGCCACGGGAAAATAGTTTATTATAAAGCTTTCGGAAAGGCAGATAATGAAACAGGACGGATATTAAAACGCGATGATATTTTCAGGATTGCTTCACAAAGTAAAGCAATTACGGCTACTGCAGTGATGATGCTGTGGGAGGAAGGGAAATTTAAACTGGATGATCCGATTTCAAAATATATACCTGAATTTAAAAATCCCCAGGTTTTAAAGGATTTTCATTACGCGGATACGACATACACCACCGTGCCGGCAAAAAGTGAGATAACCATACGCGAACTCCTCACCCATACTTCCGGTATAGGTTACGGAGTTATTGACGACGAGCCTTTTAAGATGATTTATGCCAAAGCCGGAGTCACTGATCTTTTTACAACAAAAGATGTAACAATTGGAGAAAGTGTTAAAAAACTTGCCAAACTTCCCCTGCATTTTAATCCGGGCGAAAAATTCAGCTACAGTGAAGGTTTAGATGTACTTGGATATTTTATTGAAGTTGTTTCAGGTATGCCTTTCGATCAGTTTTTGAAGAAAAGAATTTTCGAGCCTCTCGGAATGAATGATACCTACTTTTACCTTCCTGAGGCGAAAGCCGGACGTCTGGTTAAAGTTCAGCATCCTGTAAACGGGCAATGGAAGAACTATCCGGTTACTTTCTATGATCCTGATTACCCGATCAAAGGAGCGAAGAGATTCTTTTCAGGAGGCGCCGGTTTATCAAGTACGGCCAAAGACTATGCCACTTTCCTTCAGATGTACCTGAACGGGGGTGAACTAAACGGCGTCAGGCTTTTAAGCCGAACAACTGTTGAAACCATTATGGCCAACCAGGTGGGTAATCTCTTCTGGGATTTCGGAACCTACTTAGGAAAACATTATGGTCTGGCATTCAGCGTAGTGGATCAAAAGGGACAGGATAAAGGAGGCATGGGAAGCGTAGGAACCTTCAGTTGGGGAGGATATTTCAGCACCTCCTATTTTGCAGATCCTAAGGAACAAATTATCGGGACTTTGATGAGGCAGACTCAGGGAGCCAAAAATGACAATACCGAATGGAAATTTCAGTTACTGGTTGAACAGGCTGTTGATGATTAATGGAATGAATTGATTTATTTTTAGTATTCATTAATAAAATATAAAGAGCTGCTGAGGATGATCAACAGCTCTTTTATTATGAAAAATAATCCCCGGTAAGTGTTTGTTTTTATCTGATTTATTAATGATTTATTGTTACTGACATTTTGAATTCCACAAATCCAAACCATCAGACTTAAAAAGAAACCGTTCGAAAAATGTATTTAACAATATCTCCCAAATTTCAGCTCCGGTTTTGCTCCGGTTTTGGTTCGCTTTAAGTCCGCTTTTCCTTTAAGGCCTCTTGTAATCATAATATCGAAATCCGTGGACAGGTTTTTTAAGCCGTTCGAATATCTGAAATAATATTTAAGGGACAGGAATGATGATACAAAGGCAATATCGTTGACTTGAACTATTCGATCATACTCTTAATGATACGTTCTGAACGTCAATTATATGATTGCCCATCATCTATTTTAATGATTGAATAATTCCTCTTGATTGTATAGCTTTTTTTACCCTTCTTAGCTTGCTCTTAAAACACGGAAACTTTATTCCTTCATTCTTTAATTCTTTCATTTTTTAATTTCATTATGCTATCTTTGCCAATGCATTGCTTTAAGTCTTTAGCCTTTAGCTTTTAGCCTTTAGCCTCTTGCAATCCTAAACCTTAATAATATGATTGAAAAAGTTACCTTAATCGGTTTTAGAAGAATCATTACTTTTTTATTGCTGCTGTTTATTTTTTTCTTTTCCAATTGCAGTAATCAAAAATACCCTGCTTATCGTGACCCCAATAAGCCGGTTGAACAAAGAGTCTCGGATTTGCTCTCGCGTATGACTCTTGAAGAAAAGGCCGAATTGCTTGCAGGAAAAGATATGTGGCATTTCAGGGGCATAGAACGTCTGGGAATTCCTTCCATTCAGGTTACCGATTGCGGTCATGGTGTGACAGTCATATTGGATGAATCCGGTTCTTCTGTTGGTTGTGCCACCTGTTTTCCCACCGGTGTAGGACAGGCGGCTACCTGGAGTGAAGAGATGGAGTACGAAATAGGAAAAGCGCTGGGTTATGAAACCAAAGCACTTGGATCTTCGATACTGCTTGCCCCGATGGTTAATATTCACCGTACTCCGCTTGGCGGAAGAAATTACGAAACCTACTCCGAAGACCCTTATCTGACAGGAAAACTGGCCTCCTCGTTCATAAAGGGAGTCCAGTCTGAAGATGTCGGCGCCTGTATCAAGGCTATGGTTGCCAATAATCAGCAAACCGATCAGAGTAACCTGGATGTTATTGTTTCTGAAAGGGCTTTACAGGAGATTTATTTCCCGGAGTTCAGAATACCGATGGCAGAAGCTAAACCATGGGCAGTCATGACAAGTTACAATAAAGTGAACGGAGATTATTCTGCAGAGAAAAAATGGCTTATTACCGATATTATCAAAAACCAATGGAAATATAACGGAATAGTTGTATCTGACTGGAGGGGTGTTCATTCTACCAGAAGCATTGAAGCAGGACTGGATATTGAAATGCCCGGGCCGGGGAAATTTATGACCCAGAAGAATATTTTACAGGCTGTAAAAGACAAGGTCATAACGGAAACTGATCTAAATGACAGGGTTGCAAGAATACTAAGGGCGCTGATAAAAACAAAAAAGCTTGATCAGGATTATAAAGATTCCATTTTGGACAGGAATTTTGATAATCACAAAAAAGTAGCTTTAAAAGCGGCTGAAGAATCGATAGTTCTTTTAAAAAACGAAGCCGGATTGCTTCCTCTCAATAAAAAGGAAATTAAGACGCTGGCTGTTATTGGGCCAAATGCAAAAGAGGCCCGGTTAGGCGGAGGAGGAAGCGCCTCTGTTACTCCTTGTTACAGCATAAGTCCTCTGATGGGATTGAAGAATTTTTGTGGCGATTCGGTGCAGATCAGCTTTGAAGAAGGATGTCAGTTTATCGGGAATTACCCGCTTGTTGATACCCGGAATTTACAAACTGAAGAGGGTGGAAAAATAATACAGGGATTAAAAGGAGAGTATTTCAAAGGGAATAAATTGGAAGGAAATCCGGTTTGTACAAGGATTGATGACAAAATAGATTTTTCGTGGGGATGGGCCTCACCTTGTGAATCGGTCAGTAAAAACGATTATTCCGTTCGATGGACAGGCAAAATTTTACCTCCTTCAAGCGGGAAATACCGTTTGGGTTTAACCTGTACAGGAGGCGGCTGCCGGTTATATTTTGAAGGGAAACTGGTCGTGGATGCATGGTCGCAAAAGCCCAATCAGAATTATGAGGATCAATTTACACGGTCAGGTCAATATGCCTCTGTTGATTTGGTAAAAGGTAAATCATATGACCTCAGAGTTGAATTTTATAAAAAAACAAATATCAATTCAATTCGTCTTGAGTGGGAAATGCCTTCAAAAGAAAATCCCATTGAAAAAGCAGTTGCTTTGGCCAAAAGATCTGACAGAGCAGTGATATTTGCCGGTCTTTCCAATTTATTTGAAGGAGGTGGTCATGACCGGACAGATTTGAAGTTACCCGGAGAACAAGATCGTTTGATCAGTGCGGTTGCAAAGGCAAATCCCAACACGGTGGTGGTTCTCATCAATGGAACGCCGGTTGAAATGCCATGGATCAATGAAGTCAAAGCTGTTGTAGAGGCTTATTATCCCGGACAGGAGGGCGGCAACGCTATAGCCAATATTTTATTCGGGAAAGTCAACCCGTCTGGAAAACTGCCGGAAACCTTTCCGGTACGGCTGGAAGATAATCCTTCGTTTGGAAATTTCCCGGGCAAGGACAATAAAGTCAACTATGAGGAAGGTATTTATGTCGGTTACAGATATTATGATACAAAGAAGATCAAACCTCTTTTTGCATTCGGACATGGATTGTCATATACAAAATTCCAATATTCTGACTTAAAGGTGGAAGAAAATGTGCCTGCCGGTGGATTAATGGTCAGTTGTTCCGTATCCAACACAGGAAAATTATCAGGGGCTGAGGTTGTCCAGCTGTATATCCACGATGATGAGGCTTCTGTCGATCGTCCCGAAAAGGAATTGAAAGGGTTTAAGAAAATATTACTGGAACCCGGAGAAAAAAGGTCAGTATCTTTTGAAATTAAAAAGGAAGAGCTTTCCTTCTATTCGGAAGAGAAGAAAAAATGGGTATTTGAACCGGGAGATTTTAATGTACTGGTCGGAAGTTCTTCTGATGATATAAGACTGCAGGATAAGGTTACAATTAATTAAGAATTAAGAATTGATAACCAAAAACAAACGGTGAGAAAAAAACCTGATGAAGATTCTGACAAGAAGGATTGGCTGAGACAGTATGCGAAATATTCAAGTCTGGCATTCCAGATGATAATTATTGTTTTAATAGGCGCTTTTGGAGGCTGGGAACTGGATAAAGTCCTGGAATTAAAATTTCCTGTATTCACCGTGATATTAATCCTGGTAGCAACTTTTCTGTCATTGTTTTATATGATTCGAACCCTTTTGAAAAAATAAGAAAGAGCATAGAGCAAAGAGAGAGTTCGCCCTATTCCCTATTCCATATGCACTAATGAAAGAATGAAAGAATGAAAGGAGCAAAGAGCGAAGAGCGAAGAGCAGAGAACGGAGTATGGAGAACCGGAACTGAAAACGGAACACTTCCATCCTTTCTCCGGTCTCCCGTCTCCCTTTACCCTCTGCTTCTTGCCTTATACCCTATGCCCTTCGTGTAATTCGTCAATAATTCGTGTAATTCGTTATGATCGAAATTAAACAATTTATTCTTAAAATTTTAACTTTCAGTATAATACTGATTGCTATTGCAGTAATACTTTATTTGACTTTATTAAGAAAATTCTATGTAAAGTCTTTCCCCTTGCAAATATTGCTTATCGGCTTTTTAACGGCTTTCAGTCATATCCGGATGATTAAAGCCAGTCAGCATAACATCCGCAGATTTACATCGGCTTTTATGCTTTCAGTAACATTAAAGCTGCTGATATACTTATTTTTTCTGCTTATTGGTTTGCTTTTTGATCATTCCAATGCCCTGACATTTGTAATAACATTTTTCATTCTGTATATCTGTTATACAGTGTTTGAAGTTTCACAAATATTAAAATTTTTAAAAAAATAGGTAAAAAGTTTGATACAATTTCATGATATGTTCAGAAGATTTTTACTTTTGTCGACCAAAGATGAATGGCTAGTGAAAACCTCGAAAACCTTACTTGCTTTAATTACTATACTGGTTCTCTCAATCGGATTAATCAGAGCAGCTAATAATCCGCAAAGTTCTCCGGTCTCCGGTCACCAGTCTCCGGTCTCCTCTGAAAATGGCTTTGATGCAGGAAAATTGATTCTTCATCATGTGACCGATACTTATGAATGGCACATTGCAACAATCGGTGAATTAGATATTTCCATTCCACTTCCGGTTATACTGTACAGCAAACAATCCGGATTAAATGTTTTTATGTCAGGGAAATTGGAGCATGGAACTCAGACTTATAAGGATTTTAAAATTGCTACTGAAGGAGCCGATGAAAGGAAAATTGTTGAAATTCTTCCTGATGGCAAAGAGATAAGGCCGATTGATTTATCCATTACAAAAAATGTAGCTTCGTTATTTATAAGTGTCATACTGATCATATTAATCTTTGTAATAATTGCAAAGAGGTATTCTGAAAATTATGCCCGCGCTCCCAAAGGAATTCAAAGCTGGCTTGAACCAATAATTCTTTTTGTGAGGGATGATATTGCAAAAGCCGCAATCGGTGAAGAAAAATACCGTAAATATCTGCCTTTTTTATTAACCACCTTTTTCTTCATCCTGATTAACAATATACTTGGTATAGTACCTGTATTTCCCGGAGGAGCAAATCTGACCGGTAATATCACAATTACAATGGTCCTTGCCGTATTTACTTTTATAATAACAAGCCTAAGCGGATCAAGGGATTATTGGGTTCATCTGATCAATACGCCCGGAGTGCCCTGGTGGTTAAAATTACCTGTACCTCTTATGCCTATTGTGGAGATCATGGGTATATTTATAAAACCATTCGTTTTGATGATCCGATTGTTTGCAAACATGCTGGCAGGTCATATTGTGGCATTAGGTTTTTACAGCCTCATCTTTATATTCGGGGCAAAAACAGTTTTAGCAGGATACGGGATTTCGGTTGTTTCCATCATGTTTACAGTGTTCATGGCTTTATTGGAATTACTTGTGGCTTTTATACAGGCTTATGTATTCACTTTGCTGTCTGCACTTTATTTTAGTATGGCCATGGAAAAGCATGAATCTCATAAACATAATGAATCACATATTGTCACTTAAAAAAATTCATTATTATAATTAATTAGTTTATCCACTTTAATCTTATGAGTATGTTAACATTAGGGATTATTTTACAAGTTGTTGCAAATACAGCAATTGCTAAAATGGGTGCTGGTATTGGTGCAGGATTGGCTGCAATAGGTGCAGGTGTTGGTATCGGCCGAATCGGAGGAGGTGCAGTCGAAGCAATTGCCCGCCAGCCGGAAGCCGCAGGAGATATCCGATCCAACATGATCGTTTCTGCTGCGTTAGTTGAAGGGGTAGCCTTCTTTGCAATTGTTATTTGTCTTTTGATACTTTTCGTAGGTTAAGGGCAAAGAGCAAAGGGCAAAGAGCAAAAAACTCCTGACTCTTAACTCTTTGCTGATAATTCATAATTTTTAATTCATAATTTTTAATTCTTAATTATGGGATTAGTTAGTCCTGATTTTGGATTGCTTTTTTGGATGGTGATTTCTTTTTCAATTTTATTAATCATCCTTAAAAAATTCGCGTGGAAACCGATATTAAAAGCATTGTCGGACAGAGAAGATTCTATCGATCAGGCATTAAAGGCAGCACAACTGGCCAAAGAAGAGATGACACGTTTGCAGGCTGATAATGAGAAAATATTGCGGGAAGCAATTATTGAGCGTGAAAAAATAGTTAAAGAAGCGCGCGAAATGAAGGAATCAATAGTTCGTGATGCTAAAATCCATGCGGCAGATGAAGCGAATAAAGTGATGGAAAACGCAAGAAAAGCAATTGAGCAGGAAAAAGCTGCAGCTATCAGTGATATTAAAAATATCATTTCCACTTTTTCCATTGAAATTGCTGAAAAAATACTGCAGGAACATTTAACCAAAAGTGAAAATCAGAAGAAACTGGTTAAAAATTACATCGATCACATAAAACTTAACTGATAGTCTTGAATAATTGCGCTTCAGGGATAATATTACAATATTCAATAGATGGATGAGAATAAAATCTCGGTAAGGTATGCAAAAGCCTTGTTTAGTTTTGCTGTTGAGCGAAAACTTCTTGATGAGGTTAAGAAGGATATTGACCTTATCGAAAAAACGATTGGTACTGTTCCTGAATTTAAAATAGTTCTCACGAATCCTGTATTTAAAACTTCTGACAAAGTAAGGTTATTTAAAGTGATATTTGCCGGAAAGATAAATTCTGTTACATTATCATTCTTAAACCTTGTCCTGTCAAATAAACGGGAATCATTTCTTGAAAGTATTATAAGGAATTTTCTTGCATTGTATCGCAGGAATGCCGGCTTCAAATCAGCTGCTATTTCCAGTGCTGTTGAGTTGGATCCGGATTCAGTGGAAAATCTCAAACAATTGATAAAGAATATGTTTAAGACTGATATTGAACTCACTTGTATTGTAAATCCCGATCTGATTGGAGGATTTATTCTTCGCGTTGAAGATCAACAGTTGGATGCAAGTGTATCATCCAAATTAAAAGGACTCAAGCTGGAACTAATTAAAAATTCTTAATTCTTAATTCTTAATTCTTAATTAAAATAGAATGGCTGGAATAAAACCTGCAGAAGTTTCTGAAATCCTCAAAAGACAATTGGAGGGTTTTAAAATCGTGGCAGAACTTGAAGAGGTAGGTACTGTATTGGAAGTTGGAGACGGTATTGCCCGTATCTACGGATTATCCAATGTTCAATCAAATGAAATGGTTGAATTTGACAGTGGTGTAATGGGTATTGTTTTAAACCTTGAGGAGGATAATGTTGGCTGCGTATTGCTTGGACCAACCGAAAAGATTAAAGAAGGTGATACTGTAAGACGCCGGAAAAAAATGGCCTCTATCAATGTAGGTGAAGGATTGCTGGGACGCGTTATAAATACGATCGGTGAACCGCTTGACGGTAAAGGTCCCATTACCGGTAAATTATACGAAATGCCTTTTGAGCGTAAAGCGCCGGGGGTCATTTTTCGAATGCCGGTAACCGAACCTTTGCAGACCGGGATTAAGGCTATTGACGCTATGATACCTATCGGGCGCGGTCAGAGAGAATTGATCATCGGTGATCGTCAGACCGGTAAAACCGCAATTGCCATTGATACAATTATCAATCAAAAAGAATTCTATCTTAAAGGCAAGCCAGTCTATTGTATTTATGTTGCTATCGGACAGAAAGGATCTACGGTAGCAAATATTGCCAAAATATTGCAGGAAAATGGGGCGCTGGACTATACTGTCATAGTCATGTCGACAGCCTCCGATCCGGCTGCATTGCAGTTTTATGCCCCATTTGCAGGTGTTGCAATCGGTGAATATTTCAGAGATACCGGACGTTCAGCTTTAATTATTTATGATGATTTATCCAAACAGGCAGTTTCTTATCGCGAGGTTTCATTGTTGTTGCGTCGCCCTCCGGGTCGCGAAGCCTATCCGGGAGATATATTCTATTTGCATTCCCGTCTCCTTGAAAGGGCTGCGAAAATAAATGATTCCGATGAGGTGGCACAACAAATCAATGATGTACCTGAATCAATCAAACATTTACTTAAAGGCGGCGGTTCTTTGACTGCGCTTCCCATAATTGAAACACAGGATGGAGACGTTTCAGCTTACATACCTACCAATGTTATTTCTATTACGGACGGACAGATCTATCTTGAATCAAACCTTTTCAATTCGGGAATCCGGCCTGCTATCAATGTTGGATTATCGGTTTCCAGGGTTGGAGGAAAGGCACAGGTCAAAGCAATGAAAAAAGTTGCCGGATCTTTAAGGACAGACCAGGCTGAATATCGTGAACTTGAAGCATTCTCCAAATTTGGATCTGATCTGGACTCTGCGACTAAAGCTGTTCTTAAAAAAGGTGAACGGAATGTTGAAATCCTTAAACAAGGCCAGTATTCCCCGATGCGTATAGAAAAACAAATCGCAATTCTGTTTTGCGGAACCAGAGGTTTATTGATGGATGTTCCAAGAGATAAAGTCAATGAGTTCGAAAAAGAGTATCTTGAAGTTCTCGAACATAAACACAAAGATGTTTTGGAAATATTGAGCCGTGGAGAAATTAACGATGAGGTCACAAAGACTTTAGAAACGGCAGCAAGAGAAATTGCAGAAAAATATAAATATTGAGTTTAATAATATTTAATGTAAGGGTTTGAATATTGGCTAATTTAAAAGAAATAAGAAATCGCATTACCTCTGTAAAATCGACGCAGCAGGTTACGAGTGCTATGAAAATGGTTTCGGCTGCCAAATTACGTAAGGCACAGGATGCTATTCTTCAGATGCGACCCTATGCCAATGAACTTCAGAATATTTTGGCTAATCTGAGTTTCAATCTCGATACAAACGTTGAAAATCAATATACGGAGCATCCTGAAGTTAACAGGATCTTATTAATAGCAATTGCCTCAAACAGAGGGCTTTGTGGTGGATTTAACTCAAATGTGATAAAAAAAGTAACCGATTTGGTCTCAAATACCTATTCTGAGTATTATCGCATGGGGACAATCGATATTATTGTAATTGGCAAAAAGGTTTCTGATGGATTAAAAACAAGAAATATAAGGGTCACAAAAACTTTCAATGAATTGTATGATAACCTGAATTTCAAAACGGTAAGCGACATTGCTTTGGATATAATGAATAATTATGCCGACCGGACCTATGATAAAATAGAGATTATTTACAACCAGTTTAAAAATGCTGCTGTACAGAAATTGGAAGTTGAACAGTTTTTACCGGTGAAAATCAATGCCAGCCTGTCTCAGGTCAAAAGTGATAAGGGAATAACAATCAGACCTGATTATATTTTTGAGCCATCCACGCAAGAAATTGTGGATTTCATCATACCAAAATCACTGAAATTGCAATTATTCAAAGCGATACTGGATTCGATAGCTTCTGAACATGGAGCCCGAATGACGGCAATGCATATTGCCACTGATAATGCGTATGAAATATTGCGCGAATTACGGCTGAGCTATAATAAAGCCCGTCAGGCGTCAATCACAAATGAAATCCTGGAAATTGTCAGCGGAGCCAATGCGTTGAGGAATCAATCGGCATAAGATATTATTATGAACAATGCCTCTGCAAAATCAATGGTGAAAAGCTTTGAAGAGTTACAAAATATAGTAGATATAAATATATCAGAGTTCAGGGATAAAAATATATTTAGTCCGGTGGAATTGTTTGAACCGGTTTTTTATTCTCTCGAAAATGGAGGGAAACGAATCCGGCCCGTTCTTCTTCTTATGAGTTTAAACTTGTTTTGTGACAGGATAGAGGATGGAATATCGAGTGCACTTGCCGTTGAACTTTTTCATAATTTCACTCTTCTTCATGATGATATTATGGATAATTCAGAGCAAAGGAGAAATCGTCCGACAGTTCATAATAAATGGGGATTGAACACGGCAATTTTATCCGGCGATGCTATGATGATTCTGGCTTACCGATCTCTTGCCATAAGTCCTGTGGAATACAAAAGTTCTTTGATGAATGTTTTTAACAAAGCTGCCCTTGAAGTATGTGAAGGACAACAGTTCGATATAAACTATGAGACTGAGTCGAGGGTTTCAGAAGAAGAATATATTCATATGATTCGGCTCAAGACCTCTGTTTTAATCGCTGCAGCTTTAAAAATGGGTGCCATAATCGGTGATGCAAACGATGAAGATCAGGATAATCTGTATAAGTTTGGTTTAAATCTGGGATTGGCTTTTCAACTCCAGGACGATTATCTGGATACTTTTGGGGATCAGTCGATTTTTGGCAAACGTATCGGAAATGATATTCTGACAAACAAGAAGACATTTTTGCTTGTCAAAGCCCTGGAACTTGCTGACAGGGACGAAAAAGGAAAACTTGAAAGTCTGATGATATCAGGGAAATTTGATGAAAACGAAAAAATTAAACAAGTAACAGATATTTATGAACACCTTTTGGTGAAAGACCTGACCAGGCAAAAAATCGGAATTTTTCATCAAAAATCATTGAACTACCTGGCTTTAGTAAAGGTTGAAGATGAAAGAAAAAGTAAACTTTTTCAACTGGCTGAAAAATTGATAACAAGAAATAAATAACAGAAAAAATCACTAATAATTTTCAAAATTAAAAATAAAATATGTCACAATCCATCGGGAAAATAATCCAGGTCATCGGCCCTGTTGTTGACGTTAGTTTTGATCAGGAAGGCAGCGTACTGCCTGAAATTTATGATGCACTTGAGATAAAAAGAGAAAATGGACAAACATTGGTGCTGGAGTGCGAACAGCATATTGGTGAAAATACGGTCCGCACCATTGCAATGGACTCAACCGACGGGCTTTCACGAGGAATGGAAGTAACGGCAACCGGCAAAGCAATCTCCATGCCCGTTGGCAATGTTATTAAAGGCCGCTTGTTGAATGTGATTGGTGAAGCAATCGATGGTATAGGTCCCATTGAAAAAGAAAGGGTGTATGAAATTCACGGTAAACCACCTGCTTATGAAGACCTCTCCACGGAAAAGGAAGTCCTCTATACAGGTATTAAGGTGATCGATCTTCTGGAGCCCTATTCCAAAGGTGGAAAAATTGGATTATTTGGTGGCGCTGGTGTTGGTAAGACAGTTATTATTATGGAACTTATCAATAATATTGCAAATAAATATGAAGGTCAATCAGTATTTGCCGGTGTAGGTGAACGTACCCGTGAAGGAAATGATCTTTTAAGGGAAATGCTTGAATCGGGAGTTATTAAATACGGAGATGCGTTTAAGGAAAGTATGGATAAGGGAGGCTGGGATTTAAGTCTTATCGATAAGGATGAATTGGCCAAATCAAAAGCAACCCTTGTATTCGGACAGATGAACGAACCGCCGGGAGCCCGTGCGAGGGTGGCTTTATCAGGCCTTACTGTCGCAGAGTATTTCCGTGATGGTGATAAGAAAGGCAAAGGTAAAGGCAATGATATATTATTCTTCGTTGACAATATCTTCCGTTTTACCCAGGCCGGTTCAGAGGTATCTGCACTGCTCGGCCGTATGCCTTCTGCTGTCGGTTACCAACCCACTCTTTCGACAGAAATGGGATTAATGCAGGAACGGATTACATCCACAAAATACGGTTCTATCACTTCGGTTCAGGCGATTTATGTGCCCGCCGATGACTTGACCGATCCTGCCCCTGCAACTACTTTTGCCCACCTTGACGCTACGACGGTTTTAAACCGTAAAATTTCAGAGTTAGGCATCTACCCGGCTGTTGATCCGCTCGATTCGACATCGCGCATTTTAAGCGCTGAAATTGTCGGCAAAGAGCATTATGATACTGCCCAGCGGGTAAAAGAATTGTTGCAGCATTATAAAGATCTTCAGGATATCATTGCCATTCTTGGTATGGATGAACTTTCTGAAACAGATAAAATGGTCGTTCACCGTGCCCGAAGAGTTCAGCGTTTCCTTTCTCAGCCATTTCATGTTGCTGAAGCATTTACAGGAATAAAAGGTGTTTGGGTCTCCATCGAAGATACAATTAAAGGATTTAATGCCATTATGGAGGGGAAGGTAGATCAGTATCCTGAAACTGCATTCAGTATGGTAGGCACGATTGATGATGCAATTGAAAAGGGAGAACGACTGCTGGCTGAATCCAGAGAATAAATTCTGTGCAAAAGTTTTATTGATTTGAAATTAAAGGACAGAAGTTGATTTAAAGTTCTGAAGCGGAATTATAAATAAGAATATATGCATCTGGATATCATTACACCTGAGAAAACTCTCTTCAGCGGTGACATCGAAATTGTTAAACTTCCGGGAACAAACGGATCATTTGAAATAATGGTCAATCATGCCCCTCTCATTTCTACTTTAATGGCCGGTGATATAAAAGTCAGAGATAACAACGGAGTAGTATCTCACTTCGAAATCAGCAGCGGTGTAGTTGAAGTCTTGAACAATAATGTTAAGGTTCTGGCTGAAATCTGAGTTTCAGACAGGAAAATCATCAGACAAAACAATAGCAGATTAAATTTTGTAAAGTTTTTGATACCTGACATCATTATATTCAGGAATTCTTGGATCACCCCCGGATCATCATCAGCCGGAATCCGAAATTTGTAGCTCTTTACAATGTAAACCTCCTGAAACTGTAAAGATCAATTCAAATTCAAATTCCTCCTTGCCGGTTTGACTTTTTTAACACCTCTCAAGGCCTTATTAATCCATATTCGAAATAAAGATCCAATACTTAAAGTATGTTTCAGTTAACGTGTTATATTGACAATATTCGTGCTTTCAACAACAATTTCCTGTCCTCTTTATAGATTATTCGAATCCTTCCTGCTCCTGTCTTAACCGTTCCAACATCATACCAAAGCCATATCTTAAATATAGTTTGAATTCTGTTTAAATATTATTTGAATACTGTTTATTGCAGCAGCATTGCAGAAACATCGCAGGAGCATTGCAGGAGGTCCGGAGTTATCATGGGGATAGTATGGCATTGAAGAGAGGAAAATAAGGGAAAGTTGATGACAGATTCACCAAAAATTACTCTTCAATACATTAACTTTAATTCATCTGTCAGGATGACCAGTCGGATGGATCAGATGAAGGATTTTTACTTATTGATGACCGTGAAATAATTAAGGGGGACCGTATACTTAAATCATCTTCAGGGATCAAAAACAGCCGCCGGAATCATACCTGAGCTGTTATTTATTTGGCTTCAGATAGGGTACTCAATCAGATTAAAATCCGACAGCAATTTTCTTGTTTTGTGTTGTCAGCGACTCATAGTAAATTTTGCTTGATGGTTTACTGTAAACCCTGGATGTAAAATCACGAAGCACATTCATGTAATTTATAAATGCCTCATAAGGATTTTCGTAAGGATTTTGGCAGGAATCCGAATGATTGGGATGATCTTTTGAAAAAAACCTGGAACTCATATAATAAAAATTGTCACTTGATTGGAGGTATTGCCAGTCCTTCCATAGTTCAGGCTCTTTATCCGGATTAATCCTGTATTTTAATTCATAAAGTTTTTCAAAGGCTTCCTGCTGCAAATCGTTTCCCTGAAGTTTCGAAAGACAGGTATAGTTATCTGCCCCGATATCGATATCGGGTATGCTTATTACGGATATTGGCTGATTTTCTTCTGCAAGTTCTGATAAATTCTTCATACAAAATTCAGAAGATTCAGCAAGTGCAATAAGGAAAGATTCAAAAAAATTGTCTTTCACTTTATAATTTTTATTCATATTATGCACGGTCTCATAATCTATACACAAATTGATTGTACTTTCATCATCCGGTATCTTATTCAACAGTGAAAGAAAGTTTTCAATTTGTGTTGCTTTGTTTTTATTTTTTAAGTTCGAAAAAATATGTACCGTTTCCTGACTTAAAGAACTATTTTTGAACAAAATATTTACTTCTGTATTCAGTGGATTATTATATACATTATTGAGGATGTGAGGTTTATGGAAATTGCCCGGAGGTTCTGCCAGTACAGATTTAAATCCCATTTTACCTGCCTGTTCTCCTATACTGTCTGAATAAATCAGTTCTGTATTATTAAAAACCGATGGCCATTTGCCAAATAATTCAAAGATTTTCCCACTGTGATTATAAACCTGCTTCCTGAATTCATGCATGTTTTTAAGTGATGCAAGTGAATGGGAATATGTTTCCGCCAGATATTCAATTTCTTTCTCTGCAGCAAGCTGCTTGAAGCTCAAAAGAACTTCAGGAGCATATAATGTGAAAAGATCTATAGCTGTACCTGAAATGGAAAAACCGGCCTTCAATCGTCCTTTGTATTTTTTAAGTAAATTAAGGAAAATACTGTTATTCGGAAGGTAGCATTCATCGCTTAATATCCTGATGTTATATTCATTGCCGTAATCATCGTAATAATAATTGTCTTTCCCAATATCAAAAAACCGGTATCTTTTCAATCTTACAGGTTGATGAACACGGAAGGTCAGACTTAAGTTTCTCATTTGGCAGTAATTTGAAAGGTTGTTTTAATGTTATAACCACCGCATCGTCATAGTTTTATTAAGGCAAGCCTTATTTATGCTTTTTCTATTAGGTACAATTTTCTAAAAGTCAGTCAGATAATTATCAGGCAGGACGATAATTAAGGTTTTCAACATCCTCTTCCGGTTCTGTGATTTGCCAATCCACCACAAACAAATGAGGTGTGACTTCGGAAACGTCAAAACTCACAAAATCATAATGAAATTTATAAGATACAATTTCCTTAGGATTCCTTTGTTTAAGATCTTGCTGAAGATAGAATCGTTTGTAAGGCGGCTGTGAAATATTCAGATCGACCATAACATTTATATTTAAATGATTATACAAAATTAAATCAGATTAATGGTCAATATTTAAAATTCCTTTAAATCAACATTTAATAATATCTTAGTACTATCGTGATATTTTTAATGCAAATATTCAAAAAGAATAAAGAAATTAAATATTCCCACTAATCACCTTAACACTTAATAATAAGCGATTTGTAAATTGCTTAACTTTTAATGAACTTCTTCAGATTCGATACTTTTAAGGTAATGATTATTACCGCTAAATCATAGCCTTTTCACGTTAAATTATGGTACTCTAACGTTAAATTTCCTTAAAATAATTCCTGCTGATTTTATTGGATTACAATCGTCTTTAAATAATCTGTTAACCCACATTGCAGGCACAAGTTTATAATCATCTGTCATTAAGGATTGTCATTTTCAAAAGTTTCTGTAAAGGGTACAACAGATTGGGCCTGAAGAAGTCTAATAATTAAAATATAAGAAATTGTCGGGCATGGTTTTTTAAGTCTTCGTTATATCTGAATCCCGTCGAATCGGGACGATGTCAGGTATAATTTTCTGGAGCGGAATTCATGTATAAAATACGATCACCCTTTACGGATAATTTTGCTAATTTTGTTACAAACTTAATCAAATCTTAACCTTTTAATTAATATTACTTATTTATGAGACTCACCAGACTGTCAAAAACAGCACTTTTTATTGTTTACTTTTCACTGATTACGGTTCACTGTTTTTCACAGGAGCCGCTCTACTTTGATTCCAAACAACCCATTGATAAGCGCGTAGAAGACCTCCTCTCAAGGATGACACTTGAGGATAAGGTCGGCCAAATCAATGTTCCCCGTCCGAGGATGGTTAAACTGGATTATAAAACGGAGTTGGAAGGATGCGAACACTTTGTGAAAGGAACTCTTTTAAAGAATATAGGCCCCGGCGGAGGATTTAAAAGCATCGATCTGGATGTAAAAGGGGAAGCGGAATTATTCAATAAGCTTCAGAAAATTGCAGTTGAACAGACCCGTTTAAAAATTCCTCTTTTGAACATCGAAGAAGGAGAGCATGGAATCATGACACCGGGGTGTACTGTGTTTCCCCTGGGTCCGTCAATCGGAAGCACCTGGAACCCTGGTCTTGTCCGTAAGGTTTATGAAGCTGTGGCACGTGAAGGCCGGGCACTTGGCATTAACATGATATGTATCGTCGGACTGGAACCCAACAGGGACCCCCGGCTCGGAAGAAACGAACATGCCTGGAGCGAAGACCCCTATATGTGTTCCGTGATTAGGTGAAACTGTGGTTAGGGCCGTCCAGGGAGATGACCTGACATCCAATGAAAAAGCCGTCGCCCTCCTCTGTCATTTCCCCGGACAGACTCAACCTGTTGCCGGACTGGAACGCGGAGCTATGGAAATATCCGAACGGATGCTGCGTGAAGTATTCCTTCCTCCCTGGAAAGCCGCAATTACGAAAGCAGGAGGATTGGCAGTGATGGCAACCTATCCCGCAATCGACGGCATCCCCGCACACGGATCAAAAGAACTTTTGACTGACCTGCTTTGTGATGAACTCGGGTTCAAGGGTGTCGTTACAAGTGAAGGACAGGGACTGGAATCTCTGATGGATGAAAGAGTGGTTGAAAATCAAAAACAGGCAGGACAGTTAGCCATAAAAGCAGGCGTCGATATCGACATCTGGTTTGAAGACGGATTTCTCGGGCCGCTGGTAGAAAGCGTAAGGGAAGGAAGGGTTCCTGAATCGGCTGTTGACAGGGCAGTAAGACGGATGCTTACTCTGAAATTCAAACTGGGATTGTTCGAAAACCCATACTGCGATCCCGAACATGCCTTGAAAGTCATTCATTCTCAGGAAAACCAGGATATTGCTCTTAAGGCGGCAAGAGAGGGAATTGTATTGCTGAAAAATGATCCTTACCGCAAAGGGACTGCATCTCAGGAGAAAGACGCGATAAATCGCGTCTCTACCCCGCTTCTGCCGCTACCGAAGAATCTTAAATCAATAGCCGTGATCGGACCCAACGCGGATCATATCAGAAACCAGATAGGCGATTACTCACCGGTTCCCACCCAGGAGGTTATAACTGTATTAAAGGGTATAAAAAACAGGGTATCTCCCAAAACCAAAGTGACCTATGTCAAGGGATGCAATATCTGGGGAAATGAAGGAAATGAAATCAAAGAAGCTGTCAAAGCGGCAAAAAAATCGGATGTCGCCATTCTTGTCATCGGTGAAAGTTCCAGGGGGCAGGGCCCTGAAAAACCTGAAAAAGCCAGCGACGGAGAGGGTAACGATATTGCCAGCCTTGATCTTACAGGACTTCAGGAAGAATTGGTTGAAGCAGTTTATAAAACAGGAACTCCGACCGTTGTGGTGCTGATCAATGGCCGGCCCCTTTCCACCCGCTGGATTGCAGCAAATATTCCCTCGGTGGTCGAAGCATGGAGATGCGGCGAGCAGGGGGGAAATGCTGTTGCAGATGTTCTTTTCGGAGATTACAATCCCAGCGGTAAGCTTCCCGTTACCATTCCCCGTCATGTGGGACAGCTCCCCGATTTTTATAACTGCAAGCCCCCAAGGTTAAAAGTGATGAAAAATGAATACTGGTTTAAAAGCTATGCGGATATGAGCGCTACGCCGCTTTACCCTTTCGGGCACGGCTTAAGCTATACAACGTTCGAGTACAGCGGCCTTGAAATCTCTCCAAAGGTACAGGGTCCGGCAGGGGAAATAAATGTAAGTTTCAATGTAAAGAATACAGGCTCACGCAAGGGAGAAGAAACGGTTCAGCTTTATATTAATGATGTGATCAGTTCAGTAGTTACTCCTGTTATCGAGCTGAAGAGATTCAAAAAAATCATGCTTATGCCCGGAGAAATGAAAAAAGTCGAATTTACGCTTCAACCTGAAGATCTGTCCTTCCTGGATAAACACCTGGAACCCATTGTTGAGCCCGGGAAATTTGATGTAATGGCAGGCAGTTCCTCAAGCGACATTCGTTTGAAAGGCGACTTTGAAATAAAATAAGCAGAGACAAGGCATTTCTTGTCTCTGTAACAGTGAACAGTACGGATTTCGAGGTATTAATTATTTTAAATGATGAAAAATAACCAGAACCGTTGTATTGCAAATAAAGCTCATCTTCAACGAATCAGCTCATCGGATCATCTCTCCTTTACCGTCGGTTTTAACCGACGGGCACATCAGCACATCAGCATCCCGAAACTTCGGGATCCCGATCTTTCGGGATCAGCACATCTTCACACCGATTGCCGCTGTCTACCGCTACTGCCACTTTTACTGATCACTCTTTTAAGTTTACTGTTTACTCTCGCTAGCTACGCCCAGTTCCCGATTTACCTTGATCCCAAACAACCCATCGACATGCGCGTCGAAAACCTGCTTTCTCTGATGACCTTGGAGGAAAAGGTCGGCCAGCTCAATATGCCCTGCGTTTATATGCTGGGAAGGGACATCCCTGCCAAAAATATCAGTATTCAGAAACACATCGAAGGCACACTGCTTGAGACAGGCCCCGGCGGAGGGTTCTTTACTCTTGCCAATGAAGTTTTACGTGAGGGGACACGTCAGCAGGCAGAATATTTTAATACCCTCCAGAAGATGGTAGCTCAGACCACGAGGCTGAAGATTCCCCTGATGGAGATGGAAGAGGGAATGCATGGATTTATGGCTCCCGGGGCCACTATTTTTCCCCAAGGACTGGCTCTCGGTGCAGCATGGGACACCACACTTATCAGTGAGATCTACTCCGCGGTTGCCGAAGAAGCCCGTTCAGTGGGAGTGCACCAAATACAATCTTTGCAAGTGGAGCCCAACCGTGATCCGCGTCATGGCCGTAACCAGCATACCTACAGCGAAGACACATATCTTTGCTCATGCTATGCTCAGGCCATTGTTCATGGAGCCCAGGGAGACAATATATCGGCCAACAATAAAGTAATCTCAGGACTGGGCTGTTATCCCGGACAAGGTCAGGGATTGAATGGGACCAACCGTGGGTACATGGATGTATCAGAAAGAACACTCTGCGAAGTGTGGCTTCCTATCTGGAAAGCAGGCGTCAATGCAAGGACTCTCGGGATCATGGCTACACACCCCGCCATTGATGGCTATCCCAATCACGGCTCCGAAAAATGGCTTACCCATATCCTGCGTGAACAATTGGGATTCAAAGGAGTTTTGGTCAGCGAAGGGAGCAATACAGGCACCCTTCTTTACGAACGGGTAGCATCCAGCGAAAAAGAAGCAGGGCCCATCGTTCTGAAAGCAGGTGTGGATATCAACATTACCACTGAGTCTGGATATGCCAGTGATATGATCGATAACGTCAAAGAAGGCAAAGTATCGATGGAACTCCTTGACAGGGCAGTACGCCGGGTGCTGAGACTCAAATTCATGCTCGGATTGTTTGAAAATCCTTTCGTCGATCCTGACAGGGCCGTTAAGATCGTTCATTCTCAGGAACACCAGGATCTCGCCCTCCGCGCTTCACAGGAAGGGATTGTCCTGCTGAAAAATGATCCTTACTGCAAACCCGTTACTGTTGCTGCTCCCGCCACTGCTGCTGCTCCTGCCACTGCTACTTCAGCTGCCACTGCCGCTACTCTCCTGCCGTTGTCGAAAGATCTCAAATCCATCGCTGTCATAGGCCCCAATGCTGACAACGATGTGAACCTTCTCGGCGATTATATCCCCAAGAAACTGCTCAACAAGACTGAAACTGTGCTTGAAGCCATTAAGAGCAAAGTGTCTCCTTCAACAAAAGTCACTTATGTAAAGGGGTGCGAGGTGCTTAACACGAAGATCAATAACATTGCCGAAGCACAAAAAGCCGCACGCCAGGCGCAGATCGCAATCGTTGTTGTCGGGGAAGATTCCAGGACAGACGGCGAAAGCAAGGATTGTGTCGATCTTGAACTAACAGGCCTTCAGAACGATCTTGTCAAAGCAATCTATGAGACAGGCACCCCAACAGTTGTAGTGCTGATGAGCGGCAGACCCCTTGCTATACGTTATATGGCTGAGAATATTCCTTCTATCGTCGAATCGTGGATGACGGGGGAAAAAGGAGGACAGGCTATTGCAGATATTCTTTTCGGTGATGTCAACCCCAGTGGGAAACTTCCCATCACCTTTCCACGCCACGTGGGCCAGATGCCTTTTTATTACAACTATAAGCCTTCAAAATACATGAGAAGGGAGATCGCTTATGTTACCATGCCCCTCTCCCCGCTTTATCCTTTTGGACACGGCCTGAGTTATACTACCTTCGAGTACTCTGATCTAAATATCACCCCGAAGGAATCAGGCCCCGGAGCATGTTATACAGTTACCTGCAATGTGAAAAACACAGGACAACGCGAAGGAAAAGAAGTTGTTCAGCTTTATATCGATGATGAGATCAGCTCTATGGTGACGCCCATTATAGAGCTAAGGAGCTTTAATAAGATCAACCTGAAACCCGGAGAAAAGCAAACGGTCACCTTTACACTTACACCGGAGAGCCTTCAGATGCTCGATGCAAATATGCAGTGGGTAGTCGAACCTGGAACCTTCAAAGTGATGGTTGGAAGCTCTTGTGAAGATATAAGGCTGGAAGGAGAGTTTAACGTGAAAGGAATATAGGCTGTAGGCTTTAGACTATAGACTTTTAGGAAAAATTATCCTTTGCGTCCTTAGTGATTTCTTTGCTCCCTATGCGTGAAATATTTTTAAACCGCACATCAGCACTTCATCACATTCATAGTTCATAATACTTTCATTCACTTTAGTCTAAATTCTTTAGCCTGAAGTCGGACTTTTCCTTTGTTAAAGTTTCTTAAACCTTAACACTGATTCTGAATCTTTACTATTCCTTCGTATTTAATTTTGTGAATTATAATGATGTATAATAATTAAAATTGGAATAAAATGAAAAAATTAGCAATAATATTGGGATTAGCAATGACATTTGGTATAGTTACCGTTAATGCACAGGTAAAGCATGGTAACAAAACGATGACACAAACGACCCATATCAAAAGTAAAAAAACGTTGGCCAAAAAAGGCGCCAAGAATTATCATATGAATAAGAAATTGGCCGCAACAGGCAAGAGCATGAATAGCTCAGCACAAAATAAGGGTAAAGTAATGTCCAAAGGACAACCGGTATATCAAAAATAATCCGAAATTTGTGTAAAATCAAAAGGAAAAGGAAAGGTGAAAAATTACAATCTTCACCTTTCTTAATGTTCTAATGTGCTGAATTGTTTATCTTCTCATACAAAGATGTGCCAATGAAAAATATTTTCAGGATTCCCATATAGGCAGGGTTCACCCCTGCCCAATAATTATAATGCTGTCGTGTGCTTATTTGTAGAGACGTACGGCGTGCGTCTTTATTTTTTAGCGTGCATCTCAATTTTTATAGATGGCCCCTCTTTTTAATCCCTGTCCTATATCTCTTGCATCAGCACCCCTATCCTTTGCCGTTCGTTTCAACCAACGGATAACAAACAGAAATTAAACTCATTTTCATGTAATTTTTCTATTTTTGCTTCCGGCTGAATTAAAATCTTAACTTTTTAAATAAAAATTATGGTACTGATCAAGCACTTCAAAACTGCACTATTTACTGTTTACTGTTTACTGTTCACTGTTCACTGTTTCTCCCAGGAACCGCTTTACCTCGATCCCAAACAACCCATTGATAAGCGTGTCGAAGACCTGCTTTCGCGGATGACGCTTGAGGAAAAAGTGGGCCAGATCAATATGCCCTGTGTTTACCAGGGAAGATATGGCCGGGATATCCCCGCGAAAACCATCGGGGTGAAAAAATTCCTTGAAGGGACGCTCGTTCCGATAGGCCCCGGCGGAGGCTTTTTTACACTCGCCAATGAGATCCTGCGTGACGGCACACGCCAGCAGGCTGAATTCTTCAATGAATTGCAGAAAATGGCCCGTGAAAAGACACGGCTGAAAATTCCGGTGATGCAGTGTGAAGAAGGCACTCACGGATTTATGGCTCCGGGGGCGACCATCTTCCCTGAAGGTCAGGGACTTGGCGCAACATGGAATCCTGAACTGATAAGGGAAGTCTATGCTGCAGCAGCAGAAGAGGCAAGGTCGGTGGGTGTTCACCAGTTATATACCCTCGTTATCGAGCCCAACAGGGACCCGCGTCACGGCCGCAATGAGCAGACTTTCAGCGAGGATCCCTATCTCTGTTCTATTTACGCCGAAAATATTGTTAAAGGGGCACAGGGCGACGATATCTCAGCCAATAACCATGTGATCTCCGGTTTATGCCATTTCCCCGGACAGACGCAGGGACTGAACGGCGTGAACCGCGGCGCCATGGATATCTCGGAAAGAACATTCAGGGAAGTCTTCCTGCCCCCCTGGATTGCAGGAATCAAAAAAGCGGGTGCACTGGGTGTGATGGCTACTCATCCTACCATTAACGGTTATCCCAATCACGGATCTGAAAAGAATCTTACCAAAATCCTTCGCAACGAACTGGGATTCCAGGGTAACGTACTGAGCGAAGGCAGCAATACCGGGACTCTTATCTACGAGCGTGTGGTTGCAACCGAAAAGGAAGCAGGCCCAATTGTTCTCAAAGCAGGACTGGATGTGAACATCACCTTCGAATCAGGCTACATGAAAGATATGATCGATAATGTCAAAGAAGGAAAAGTTTCGATGGAACTCCTTGACAGAGCGGTACGCCGGGTTCTCAGGCTCAAATTCATGCTCGGATTATTTGAAAATCCCTATGTCGATCCCGACAGGGCGGTGAAGATCATTCATTCTCAGAAACACCAGGATCTCGCCCTTCGTGCTTCACAGGAAGGGATTGTCCTTCTGAAAAATGATCCTTACAGCAAAGGGCCTTCTTCTAACAGGAGAAACGCAATAAATCGCGTCTCTACACCACTTCTGCCGCTTTCCAAAGACCTCAAATCCATTGCTGTCATCGGTCCCAATGCTGACAACGATGTAAACCTTCTGGGCGATTATATTCCAAAGAAACTATTAAACAATACACAGACCGTGCTCGATGCCATCAAAGAGAAAGTAGGTCCTTCAACCAGAGTTTCTTACGTACAGGGCTGTGATGTGCTCAATACCAGGGTCAATTCGATTAAAGAAGCCCAGCAGGCGGCACGTAAAGCACAGGTAGCCATTGTGGTGGTAGGCGAAGATGGCCGTACCGACGGCGAGAGCGATGACTCCGTTGACCTTGAACTTACGGGACTACAGAACGACCTTGTTAAGGCAATTTACGAGACTGGCACCCCTACAATCGTGGTGCTGATGAGCGGAAGGCCCATCGCCATCCGCTGGATGGCTGATAATATCCCGTCAATTATTGAATCATGGATGACAGGTGAAAAGGGAGGAAAGGCCATTGCAGACGTTCTTTTCGGCGATATCAACCCAAGCGGTAAGCTACCTGTCACCTTTCCGCGCCACGTGGGACAAATGCCATTCTATTACAATTACAAGCCCTCAAAATTCATGCGGATGGAACGCGCCTATGTTACAATGCCACTCTCCCCGCTTTATCCCTTTGGTCACGGGCTGAGCTATACAACCTTCGAATATTCTAACCTGAACATCACCCCAAAAGAATCAGGCCCAGGGGCACACTATACTGTTACCTGCGATGTAAAAAACACGGGTTCACGAGAAGGAAAAGAAGTGGCTCAGCTATACATCGATGATGAGATCAGTTCGATGGTCACACCCATCATGGAACTCAGGGGTTTTGAAAAGTTCGATCTCAAGCCGGGAGAAAAGAAGACGGTCACCTTTACCCTTACCCCGGAAAGCCTTCAGATGCTTGATGCAAATATGAATTGGGTGGTCGAGCCTGGAGCCTTTAAGGTAATGGTAGGTAGCTCATGTGAGGATATAAGGCTTGAAGGAGAGTTTAATGTGAAATAAAATTAATGTGCTGATGTGCCAATGTGCTGATATGCTGATTAGTTGACCTATAATCAATAGTCACTTTTCACTATACATTTGTTGAACAACAAATAAATAGAAAAACGATGAAAAATATCATAAACTTAAACGCTGAAAAGAATGCAAATAATCAGCTCATCACAGCATCAGCACATCACAGTTTCAGCGTATCAGCATATCAACTCATTATTTTACTGTTCACTGTTTACTGTTCACTCATAGCCCTTCCCTCTTTCGGGCAGCAACCGCTTTATCTTGATTCCCGTAAACCGGTGGATCAAAGAGTTGAAGACCTTCTCTCAAGAATGACATTGGAAGAGAAAATCGGACAGCTAAATATGCCTGCCCCATGGTTGTTTCGCAAAGATTCGATTGGAACCGTTGAATCTTGCAGGAAATTTGCAGCAGGAAAACTGTATGAAAACATAGGCCCTGCAGGAGGCTTTTTTGCAGCCTGCGACCGTTTCAGACAAACTCCCCGTCAGCAGGCTTCACTGCTTAACTCGCTTCAGAAGATCGCGGTTGAACAGACCCGGCTGAAGATCCCTCTTTTATTTGTTGAAGAGGGCACCCATGGCCTGATGGCGGGCGGTGCAACCGTATTCCCTGAGGGCCTCGCGATCGGGAGTACCTGGAATCCTGATCTTATCAGTAAGATCTATGCTGTGGCCGGGAATGAAGCCCGGACAAGGGGCGTTCACCAGTTGGGGACTCTTGTCATTGAACCGAACAGAGACCCCCGAATGGGAAGAAATGAGGAAGGATACAGCGAAGATCCCTGGTACTGTGGCAGAATAGCCGAAGCCATTGTTAAAGGCATGCAGGGCGATGATATATCCCGTCCTGATAAGGCTATTGCCGAGCTTTGTCATTATCCCGGTCAAAGCCAGCCGGTAAGCGGTCTTGAAAGGGGTGCCATGGAGATATCGGAACGCACTCTCAGAGAAGTCTTTCTCCCTCCCTGGGTTGCAGGAATTAAGAAAGCAGGCGCCCTGGGTGTGATGGCTACCTATCCTTCCATAGACGGAGTACCGGCACATGTTTCGGATTTCCTGCTTACAAAAATTCTTCGGGAAGAACTGGGATTCAAAGGCCTTGTTCTCTGCGAAGGCGAAGGTCTGAAAATACCGATCTACGAAAAGATAGCGAAAGACATGAAAGAATCGGGCGCCATGTGTCTTAAGGCAGGTGTCGATGTGAGCATCTGGAACGAGGATGGTTATCTCAGGCCGATGTATGAAAACGTGATGGAGGGAAAGGTTCCGATGGAAACGATCGACAGGTCGGTAAGACGGGTACTGAGGATCAAATTCATGTTGGGACTGTTTGAGAATCCTTACGTTGATCCTGAAAAAGCAGAGGCCAGCAATAACACTCAAAACAGCAGGAATCTGGCACTTCAGGCGGCTCGTGAGGGAATTGTTCTGTTGAAAAATGAACCTTTCTTTAAACACAAGACTGCCGCTGCTACTGCCACTGCCACTTCTACCCCTCTCCTTCCCCTTGATAAAAATATACGGTCCATCGCCGTTATCGGTCCCAATGCTGATGCAGGTCAAAACCAGATCGGCGATTATACCCCAAACGGCATCATGCATGAGGTTGTCACAGTACTCAGCGGCATCAAATCCAAAGTGTCTTCCCGCACCCGTGTAAAATATGTGAAGGGATGTGATATCATCGGGGATAAGGTCAACCAGATCAAAGAGGCTCAGAAAGCTGCCAGGTCATCAGATATCGCTGTAGTCGTCTTAGGCGAAAACCGCAGAACTGACGGAGAACCCTGTGATGTATATGACCTTGATCTTACGGGAATGCAGGAACAGCTTGTCGAGGCAGTTCAGAAAACCGGAACACCAACTGTTGTTGTACTGATCAACGGGAGAGCATTATCCATCCGATGGATTTCGAAAAATGTACCCGCAATCCTGGATGCCTGGAATTGTGGTGAACAGGGAGGGAATGCAGTTGCCGATGTGCTTTTCGGGGATTATAATCCGGGAGGAAAACTTCCCGTTTCATTTCCCAAATATGTGGGACAACTTCCCGTTTATTACAATTACAAGCCCTCGAAAGCTTACTGGATCGCCAACAGAAACACATGGGCAGATCTTTATACGGGCGATAACATTAAACCATTGTATGAGTTCGGCTACGGATTAAGTTATACAACATTTGAATACAGTAATTTGCGTATATCTCCCAAAGAAACAGGCCCGGCCGGAGATATCATTGTTAAAGCCGATATAAAAAATACGGGAAACCGGGAAGGCTCGGAAGTTGTACAATTATATATAAATGACGAGATTGCCTCAGTATCAAGACCTGTTAAGGAACTTAAAGGATTTGAAAAGATCGACCTTACCCCCGGTGAGACAAAAACCGTTGAGTTTAAACTCCTGCCCGAGCATCTGACAATGCTTGACAGGTATCTTAAACCGGTTGTTGAGCCGGGAACCTTTGCCGTAATGGTGGGCAGTTCCTCAGATGATATCCGGTTAAAAGGAGAATTTGATATAAAATAAAAACTGTAGTACAGTACTTTAATAATTTATTTACTTAGATATAAAATTGATGAAGAGAATGTATTTGACAATCATTGGGGCGATGATGATCCTAATGATGAATATTCCTGTTTTCGGGCAGAAGCCTCTTTACCTCGATCCGAAACAGCCGATTGAAAAAAGGGTCCAGGATTTGCTTTCAAGAATGACACTTGAAGAAAAAATAGGCCAGATGAATATGCCGTGCGTCTATACATCGGACTGGGGTGCAAGTCCCTCAGCACGACGCGACTCCTGTATAAGATATTTAAAGGGAGAAATGGTGCCCTGCATGGGCACACCGGGAGGTTTCTTTACCCTTGCTGACAATGCCCTTCCTGAAGGGAACAGGGCACAATCAGAATTCTTCAACAAATTGCAAAAAATCGCCGTTGAAGAAACACCCCTTAAAATACCATTGCTTCAAACCGAAGAAGGAACCCACGGGGTAATGTGCTCAGGGAAAACCATTTTCCCCGAAGGCCTGGGGATAGCCTGCACCTGGAACATGCCCCTTGTAAAACAGATTTATTCGGCAGCGGCCCAGGAAGCAAGGGCGGTGGGAATTCATCAGCTGTGTACGCTTGTAATTGAACCCAACAGGGATCCGAGGCTCGGAAGAAATGAAGAAGGATTCAGCGAAGATCCTTACATGTGTTCCCTTATTGCCCGTTCAATTGTTCAGGGTATCCAGGGAAAGGATGTTTCGGCTCCTGATAAGGGAATTGCAGTTCTTTGCCATTTCCCCGGGCAAAGCCAGCCTGAATTTGCATTTGATCATGGCAATATGGATAAGTCAGAACGCACCCTTAGGGAAGTATTTCTGAAACCTTGGGTAACGGGGATCAAGGAAGAAGGTGCGTTTGGTATTATGGCTACGCATGTTGCAATCAACGGCGAACTGACTCATAGTTCTCCCTGGCTGCTTACGGATATTCTTCGGAATGAACTTAATTTCAAGGGAATCGTGCTGAGTGAAGGAGGGGGAATGAGTACACTGGTCTCCGACAGGATGGTAAAGACCCAACAGGAAGCAGGTGCTATTACCATTAAAGCAGGTGTAGATGTGGGTATTTCACATGAGACAGCCTATATGTGTGATATGATTAAAAATGTAAAGGAAGGGAAGGTTGAGATGAAATATATTGACCGTGCTGTGGGGCGTATCCTTGCACAAAAATTCCGTCTTGGTCTCTTTGAACATCCTTACACTGATCCCGATTATGCCGAAAAGGGAGTTCCATACGAACAGCATAAGGAATTAGCCCGGCAGGCATCCCGCGAGGGTATAGTATTACTGAAAAATGAGAATAACCTCCTGCCTTTGAAAAAGGATATTAAATCAATAGCAGTAATTGGTCCGGATGCCGATGATATATTGAACCAGTTAGGTGATTATACCTCAGGGGATCAGCCCAACGCTGTACGGACCTTCTTTGATAAGATAGTGACTCCGCTAAAGGGAATCAAAGCCAAAGTGAGTCCTCAGACTGAAATCACTTACGTGAAGGGATGTAATGCATTTGCAGAAAGATTGAACTCAACTTACCATACAACTACTCTGAACGAGATAGATAAAGCCGTAGCTGCTGCAAAAAAAGCAGATGTTGCTATTGTTGTTGTAGGAGAAAGCAATATGGGAGACGGTGAAATGAGGGATGTCGCAAGCCTTGATCTGACAGGGCTCCAGGAAGATCTTGTGAAAGCTGTGCAGGCAACAGGAACACCGACTGTAGTGGTTTTGATCAACGGCCGACCTCTTTCTATTCCCTGGCTGGCCGAAAATGTTCCGGCTATACTCGATGCATGGAACTGCGGTGAACAGGGAGGGAATGCAATTGCGGATGTACTATTCGGCGATTATAATCCAAGCGGGCGCTTAGCCATTACTATCCCTCGAAATGTTGGGCAATTACCGGATTATTATAATTATTCTATCGCCAAAGAACATGCTTTGAGGCGCGGTTATGCCGATATGTCTCCATATCCTTTGTATGAATTTGGTTATGGGCTTAGCTATACTAATTTTGAATACAGCGATTTTAAAATTGCCGAGAAAACAATTAAACCCAACGGTACCGTTCATGTAAGTGTCACAGTTAAAAATACAGGGGACAGGGCCGGTGAAGAGGTTGTCCAGATGTATATCAGGGACATGATTACCAGTGTTTACCGGCCTGTTAAGGAACTGAAAGGATTTACGAAAGTTTCCCTTCAACCGGGAGAATCAAAACGTGTGGAATTTGAACTTCCTCCTGAAGAACTTTCCATGCTCGACCGCAGGATGGTGAGAGTTGTTGAGCCGGGTACATTCAGGGTAATGATTGGAAAATCTTCAAAGGATATCGAATTCACCGGGGAATTTGATGTGGTAAAGTGAACAGTGGAGATACAAAATTTTGCGTCTGAACAATGTTCAGTGAAAAATGATCGGTGTTTTATCTTTTGCCGTCAGCTTTATCCTTTGCCGTCAGCTTTAGCTGACGGATTAATATAATAAAAAAACGCGGTTGCTCTTTGCTCTTTACTCATACATCTTTTAAAACATTCGAGCCATGGTTCTAAAAATCTTTTTGAGCGTGATGCTGATGGTATTAACTATTGTATCTGAAGCTGAAACCTTTCAGGTGACTTCGCCCGACAATTCAATTGTCGTTCTTGTCCGCCAGCAGGCAGATGAAGGATTGAGCTACTACGTTTTATTCAATGGCAGGGAGATTATCCGTGAATCGAAGCTTGGCTTTGAATTCAGAAATGAACCTCCGATGGAGAAAGGATTTTCGGTTCTGGAGAAAAAAGAAAACACAATTAATGAGACATGGAAACCGGTTATTAAATCAAAACATGCCGTTATCGTCAACAATTACAACGAACTTCAGCTTTCTCTTGCTGAAAAAGAAGGACTAAAGAGGAGAATGGATCTTTTCTTCCGGGTTTTTAATGATGGTGCAGCTTTTCGTTATCGACTTTACAGAAGTGAAAAGATAGGTATGCGCCAGATTACCAAAGAGTTGACAACCTTCAATATCCCGGACAATCCCAAAGCGTGGGTGGTTGAATACGGAAAATACAATACCTCGAATGAAGCAGAGTTTTTTGAGCATCCTTTGAATTATATCACCGAAAAAACAATAGCTGGTCTGCCCTTTCTGATGGATTACGGCAACAATTGCTTGGTCGCCATAACAGAGGCAGACATTGATAACTATGCTGCATTTTATCTTGGAACCAATGGCACCGAAAACTGCCTGACAACCAAATTATCCCCTCTTCCAGGTGAAGAGGAATCAGGAGTAAAAGTGCGTTTTGATGAAGGCTATACTCCCTGGAGGGTACTTATGATTGGTGACAATCCCGGGAAACTGATCGAATCCGAAATAGTACAGAATCTAAACGATCCATGTGCTATCGGTGATCCTTCCTGGATAAAACCCGGCATGAGTGCCTGGGATAACTGGTGGAGCGGAGATGTAAAGATGGAGATGCCTGTTATAAAGCAGTATATTGATCTTGCGTCAACGATGGGTTGGCCCTATATGCTGGTCGACTGGCAATGGTATGGTAAATTCAATTCACCAGCAGCAGATATTATAAAATGGGCTCCGCAAATTGATATGCCTGAAATTATCCGTTACGCGAAATCAAAAAATGTCAGAATTATAGTCTGGCTGTACAGCAGTGATGTTAATAGGAATTCGGCTTATAAAAAAGCATTTCCGCTTTACAGGCAATGGGGGGTAACAGGAGTTAAAATAGACTTTATGGATCGCGACGACCAGGAAATGGTGAACTGGTATCACGATATCATCAAATGCGCAGCTGAGAATCATCTGATGGTCGACTTTCACGGAGCATACAGGCCCGATGGCATCATCCGTACCTATCCCAACATGATTACACGTGAGGGAGTTATGGGAAATGAGTACTATAAATTTTCAAATAAAATGAGTCCCGAACACAACGTGAAACTCGCTTTTACACGTATGCTTGCTGGTCAGATGGATTATACACCCGGGGCATTTTTAAATGTAACAAAAGACGAATTCAAAAACCAGACTCCGACAGTTGTCTGGAATACACGCGCTGCTGAACTTTCGAAGTTTGTTATCTATGAAAGCCCTTTAACGGTGGTCTGCGATCATCCTGATCATATTCTCAACCAGCCGGGTTCCGAATTCCTGAAAATCGTCCCTACAACCTGGGATGATATAAAGTTTCTTGGCGGATACCCTGGCGACTATGTCGCCATCGCAAAACGATCAGGCAAGGAATGGTTTGCAGGGATCATGAATAACAGTAAAGGTAAAGAGGTCAGTATCAAATTTGACTTTCTTTCACCGGGAAAACATCAAATCGAAATTTGGACCGATGCAGATAATGCAAATGATCAGCCAAAAAATATTTCTTTTTCAAAAAAACAGATTAAGCAGGGGGATATTCTAAAAATCAAAATGGCAAATAATGGCGGATGGGTAGCCATGATAAAATAAACCTTTTATTAATTCATTTCTCACAACAATCTGTTCAATCCTCAAGACAATGTGGTGATAATCCATTTAGATTCAAATTTGACAAGAAAGGTTCAATACCAAAATTGATAAACAAATAGAAAATCAATTAATTAGTATGAAAATTTTTCTTGAGAAGATTTCCCCCCAAACAGAATTAAGTTTGCGAAGATTTGGGCTAATTAATTCTTGAATTACCTTTTAATGAAGACAGTACCTAATTTAATCAGTTTTTGGTTTCCGTTGGCCAAATCAAGAATGTAAATGTAAGTGCCATTTGGAAGCTGTAATCCTACGCCTCTTAAATTATTTGAGCCATCCCATAGTGCATCCGCTTCGCTTCCCCAATAATCAA
Source organism: uncultured Bacteroidia bacterium (assembly GCA_963810555.1). Taxonomy (GTDB): domain Bacteria; phylum Bacteroidota; class Bacteroidia; order Bacteroidales; family Prolixibacteraceae. The sequence continues at coordinate 296,923 of CAWENX010000007.1, forward strand.
GATTTCCATAGTGGGTCTTCTCGAATACTTTCCTGTTTGAAGTAGTATAAACATAAAGCCTGGCTTCGGGGTAATGCTCAATACCGGGTATTTTGAAGTAATCATTAATGCCATCTCCGTTAGGTGAAAATGCATTGGGAACTCTAACTTCGTAACTCACTGTATCCGTAAAAGCATAACCCGATTTGTAATCACCCATACGGGCATCCTGAGTGATCAGATTTGTTATATTACCGGAAGTTAAAGATTGTGAAAATCCAGTTAATGCTGAAATCAAAACTATTATAACCAGAATAAGAGCCTTTTTCATTAGTATGACAACAATGGTTATTACTCCCAAATTGTAAATCTATGTAAAATTATTTTAAAAAACAAAAAAAATAGTAATTTTCTGTTAAAATTAAATACTCTGTAAAATAATTATACATTTATTAAACTATTAAAACAGCTTAAAAAGTTCTTTTCTTTAGAAGAAGGCTTTTAAACTATTTTCCGGTCTTACAATGTTTTAGTTTGAAAAGTATTTGAAAGTTTATTCTTGATTATTACAATATTTAATCCATCTTTCGATAAGAATCAAAAAGCGCCAAAGATTCAGCAATTATTAATAAATTAAAACATTTTTTAATACTCCTCAAGTAAATCAGAATAAATGTTAATCAGGTGCTAATGGGCTAATGGGCTGATGAAAAGTTTCTGTGTTTCGGAGTTTCAGACTTCAATCTCTGTGTCCCGAAGTTTAGGAATTTTGTTCAGTTGTCTCTGTTAAATGATTTCTTTCTGATAAGTTACACGGAGTTCCACAGAGTTAACTCTGAACCATAGAACCCTGAAAATCTCCAACTTGCAGTCATTTATTCTTTTTTCTTATAAATCGTTGCATGTATTAAAAAAAAATCTACATTTACTGTACATATTAACAACCGTATTTCAAATTAAATCTAATTTTAAAAGACCAAATCATGAAAACAAAATTTCAGTTGTTTGCCCTGCTTATTCCGGGGTATTTTTATTTTCATCTGCAGAATTATTTGCCCAGAAAGCCGATTTCTCAGGCACATGGAATCTGAATGACAGCAAAAGCGACCTTGGCGATTCACAGTACCGGGGAGCGTTTAAAATCACCGCCACACAGGATGCCAACACACTGATGCTTGTCAGGTTATCAAAAGGACGGAATGATGAAGACCGCACCACTGACGAAAAATATGCACTGGACGGATCGGAATCACAGAATACCGTTTTTATGAACAATGTAAAAAAATCCAAAGTTCTTGGTCAGCCGACGGTAAAGTCCTTACCATTACTTCTGTCATGTCTTTTGAAAGGGACGGTGAAAAAAGGGAATTCAATTCCTTGGAAGTATTCAGCCTGAGTCCCGATGGTAAAAATCTCACCATAGTGAGCTCTTTCAACACACAAAACGGAGAATTTAAACAAACAAGGGTATACGATAAAATGTAGAATTAAGTTACATTTGCAGGTGAATATTAACACATAAAATCCATTACAGATGAAAAAATACGGTTGCGCTGACAGTGAAGTAGCACATTATACCTCCAAAAAAATAAAAGGCCCTATCGACATTAACGGTGATCTTGAAAAGCCGGTCTGGAAAAATGCAGTAAAATCTCCTCGTTTTGTGGATATGGTTACACGGGGAGCCCGCTTTATACGATACCCGCACGGCTGTATTGTGGGATGATCAGAATCTTTATATTGGCTTTCTGGGCTGAAGAACCTTTCGTTGTCGCCACACAAAAGGAAAGGGATTCGATTATTTTCCTCGAGAATGACCTTGAAGTTTTTATTGACGGGGGAGATTGCTATTATGAACTGGAAATGAGCGCTCTGAATACCGTCTATGAAGTGTTTTTTATCTGGAAAGATGCTTACAAAAAAGGCGGTAAATTTGATGTGCCCTGAATTCGATGTTCATAAAGAAAAGGCTATGACTTTCGGCGGCGATTATGACCGGACGGGGAAGGATTTCTGGTGGGGACGCCATCCGCGTAAATTAAGGTGGGCTTTTCTTGATTATGATATGCCGGGATTAAAAACTGCCGTTCATGTAGATGGAAAAATCAATGATCCGACCCATGTGGACAAAGGATGGACACTTGAAATTGCCATTCCCTGGCAAAGCATGAAATGGCTTGCCAACGGAAGATCATTGCCCCCGAAGGAAGGCGATACCTGGAGAATATTTTTCGGGAGGTTTCAGAAAATGACGCCTTCAGGAAAAGAAGTCGAGCCGCATCCGGCATGGGCATTCAACAAACACGGCCTTTATGATACCCATATTCCCGAGTGCTGGACATATGTTCATTTTGCCGGAGAGTAAATCAAATTTTGATTTAAAGATAAAAGAAGCCGCCCCTTTTTGTATTAAGGAGCGGCCTCTGTTTATTTGGTCAAATTTTATTAACGTATAGATGGATTAGTTATAAGCTATTTCTCCGTGTTCATAAACATCCAGACCTTCTTCCTCTATCCGTCTCGGCACTCTCAGTCCAACGGTCGACTTCATGACTTTAAAAAGAATGAATCCGGCAGCAAATGCCCAAATAGCTACTGTAATTACGCCGATTATCTGTGATATCAAAAGGGATGTTCCGTGTCCGTAAAATAATCCTCCTGACTGCGAGAATAAACCGACCAAAATGGTTCCAAGCGCTCCGCAAACGCCATGAACGGAAATTGCACCTACCGGATCATCAATATGAAGCAGATTATCGAAAAAAGTGACTGCATAAACAAGAATAACGCCCGCAATCAGACCAATCATGACAGCTCCGAAATCTGAAACAGCATCACATCCGGCTGTCACAGCAACAAGTCCGGCTAAAGTTCCGTTTAATGCAAAACTCAAACTGGGTTTTCCCCATCTGATCCAACTGATTCCCAATCCGGCAATGGCGCCCATTGCACCGGCAAGGTTAGTTGTGATAAAAATATGAGAAATGGCATCAGCATTTCAGTTCCCGAAGCAGCTAACTGTGAACCGGGGTTAAATCCGAACCACCCAATCCAAAGAATAAACACTCCCAGAGTCCCGTAGGGAATATTGTGACCCGGAATAGCGTTAACCTTCTTTCCCTTTATATTTTCCAATCCTCGGACCTAAAGCCATAGCTCCGGTAAGTGCAATCACACCTCCTACCATATGAACAACAGTAGATCCGGCAAAGTCATGAAAGGGTGTCGTAAGTTGCGGACAACCATCCTCCACCCCAGACCCAATGTCCCGAAACCGGATATATAATGGCAGAAATGAAAAGGGAATAAATCAGATAAGATTTAAATTCAGTACGTTCAGCCATAGCACCCGATACTATAGTGGCAGCAGTAGCAGCAAATACAGTCTGGAAAATCAGGTAAGCTTCACCAGGGATTGCTCCTGACCACCCATTTCTGAAGAAAAGATCAGGCATTCCAATCATTCCTCCAATATCTGTTCCAAACATAAGTCCAAATCCTAATATCCAAAAAATTATAGAACCTACGGCAAAGTCCATCAGGTTCTTATACAGAATATTCACTGTATTTTTTGAACGGGTAAAACCGGCTTCGACGAAGGCAAACCCAGCTTGCATGAAAAATACCAGGGCTGCGGTTATTAAAACCCATATTGTATCTATTGAACGTGCCATTTCTGCTGCAGATTTAGCTAAGGCACTAATTGTCAATGTGTCTTCCATAATCGTATTTTTTCTCCTTGTTTAAATTTCTTTCCCTTTAATAAACAGCGACTCATCGCCAAATTCACCGGTTCGAATCCGATAAGATTCATCTATGGTAGAGATAAATATCTTGCCATCGCCTATCTCCCCGGTTCTGGCAGATTCCATAATTGCCAAAACGGTTTTTTCAACATTCTTATCCCGAACTATAATGGATAATAGCGTCCGCTCTATCGTGCTGGTATCGTAGACCACACCACGATAAACCCTTTCTTCCCTGGTCTGGCCTACACCACGGACATCCCAGAAGGAAAAGAATTCAATACCCGCTTCGTTAAGCGCCTCTTTCACTTCTTCAAATTTTGTTTTGCGAATAATTGCTTCGATTTTTTTCATAATTAAAAAGTATTATACATGATTTTATAATGAGAAACCTATCACAAGGAAGATCTGCTCCTTATCAGGATTAAGTATGACTTTGCCGATCAGCGGCAAAGAGAATTTTTCGGTAACGGGAATACTTTTGGTCAAAGAAAGACCGACATTTACAACATTAAATTCACCATTGGAAGTATAGCTCTTATTTCCTGCGCCTAAAAAGAGATTTACCGCTTTAAATCCATAACCTGCCTCAAAATAGACGTCATTATCGGCATTGGCGAAATAATAATTCCCGGCAATATTGAATTTTCCAATAGTCTGGAAGCAGTGACTTCAAATGTGTGTGCGTTGTGATAATCAAAATACCGGCCTGTACTCCCCGGCTCAACGGGGAAATAATAGTCTGTTACCTGTAAACTGAATCCGTTTTTAAAAGCGTAGCTTAAAAAAAGATCTGCTTCTGTAGCAGAGGTGTTAGCTGATAAGGAATAGCTTCCCCACGCCCCTACTGAAAATCCATTCAAGGTATATTTCAATGTGGGTTGTATTACCGGGGAATTTCCATAATCACTTCCCCTCCATATATAACGGTTAAAAAAATCCGAACCGACCGTCCACTCACCCTTTGGTCCCTGAGCAAAGCTGTGGTTTGATCCTGACAATAGTATTACTACTAAAAAAAGAAAAGAAACATTTTTCATCTCGTTAGTTTTAAAAATTAATAATCATTGAATGCCGTCAAAAAATCCAAATTTGCTTCAAGCACATTTTTGTATTTTTTGTCATATACCCCCATTTTTTTGTAGCACTACATCGTAAAAATATATATTTATCATTTTATACCCCCATTTTTTTGGGGTATCAACTCTAAAATAACTCTAATTTAACATTGATACCCTTATTTCAACATTTATTTACAGAAATATCTGAAAATAGAATACGATTTGATCACATATAATTGTTATTAATGACCAATTTTATTGTTTTCTGATATTTTTAAATCATATTGACATTTTTTAAAAAATATCAATATCTTTCTGTCATTAGTTAATAGATTTTTTGAACGGCGTAATTTAGCTTCCTAAAGGCCGGCCTGATATCTGTTGTGAAGGGAATATCTGTTACAGGTTTACCTGACCTGTAAATTGATTGGGGTAACGGAGCGTCTAATATAAGTTGATCTCACCAGGGAACATTAAAAGATTTATTTTTACCTTTAACATGGAGATTGAACTAATGTGGTTTTTCAGATAATTGCATTTCGGAATAGTTTACATAGTTTGTTTATCTTACGAATAATAGTTTGAAAAGAAAATTCAAAAGGCCCCGTCCCCTACGAATACCTGTCATACAGCTTATCGCGATTTTAATCCTGATTGCAATACTTATGCTGCGCCGTTGTCACTTCAGGTTTTAGTCATCAGAGTTTGAAAAAGAATGTAATTCCCGGATTTATTTGCCTGATTATACTTCGGGCCGGATAGTCACCTTTCTCTCACACAATCCCAATCCCTTTACCCGATTTCCCAAGGCCTTTGCCTGACCTTCCCCCTGTCATGGCCCAATCATGACCGTATGATAAGCATAATTTAAACACTATTTATACACTATATTTCCACTAATTAGTGCAGATATAGTGCAGAAATAGTGCAGATATAGTGTAGAAGCTATGTATATGGTATGACTTTGGCAGGGTCCTGGTTCAAGGTTATGCCGGAACATTAATTACCCCCGGTAAGCATAAATCAGAACTGAAACCAGACATAAAATATGGAAAATTATCAGGTTCAGAACTTATACCGAACTCAATTTAATTAGAGTTTTTCCAGGTGTAGGCATGAGGCCAGGCAGCGGTATTGGTTGGAACCACTGTATGACAAATGTGGCACCCGTTGGTATGTTCAGGATTTGTCCCGCCATGGGCTTCACCGAATTCAGATATATTTCCAGCTCCCCTTGAGTCGGAGTGGCAGACTCCGCAACTGGAGATACTCTTTATTTTAGCCGATCCCTGGTACTGGACAGGCTGATAATTATCTGATGCTTCGCGGGATGGGTACATGGCATGGGGGCTTCCGTGGCAGGATGGACAGTACATTGCCCCATGACCTTTGGAATTCCTGTAGAGAGCGGCGCCGGTATTAACCTCGTCCACACCTGTGTGGCAGGTTACACACATCGGTTCAGTTGCCCATGGAATCCGTCCGGCAGCAATAGTTGAAGCAACGTTTGTCATATCGCCATGGCAGTGTGGTACAATTGCCGCCGGCGGCTGTATGCCTGAGGCTCCGGCTGCACTGCGTTGTTACCCCCGGATGACAGTCGTAACAGGTAATTCCGGCTACGGAAGCGTGGAATCCATGAATTGCACGGGAAAGGTACATCTGGGGACCAGTAGTGATGCCCAATGCAGGGCTTGGGTGACAACTTGCACAAAGAACCGGCTGATTTGATGCCGAAGAGAGGGTTGTTCCATTATGTGCATCGTGCTTGGCCAGAACATCCTCAAAGGCATTAGCAGCTGATGTTCCATGACATTTTGCGCAGTTGATCTCGTCGGATGTCGGAACAGTATTATGAGTCTGTGCCACTATCGTTCCACTGCTGTTCTTAACGGTTATTTCGGCGACCTGGTAAGGATTCCAGGTTCCACTGTCATCGACCGGGACAACCGGAATACCTTCGGCGATGAAATGGTCACCGGCCGCAGTCATGTTGCCCGTAAGACCATAACCCTTCAAACCAATGTCATGAGCAAGCGTTACGTTAAAGAGTTTCATGGCGTTGTCCCAAAAGCCTCCGTAAGCCCTTTTGCCGTATGAATAGCTATTGTTTGTAAGCTTGTAAGATACAGTAAGGCCATTTGTCTCCACAGAAGGAGGATTACCTCTTTTCACCACCTGAACCCATACATTGTTATAAGGGGGGAGTATAACCAGCTTGCCATAAGTGGGATTGAGGCAATGCATCCCAAGATCATTCCAGGAAAATACAACATATTCGCCGGAGGATGCCGGTGGAAGAAGATTGTTGCTTTTTTTACATGAATAGAACACAACGATCAATAAGACAGATAAAGAGCAAATCGCTATCCGAATTTTCATAGGAATTAAATTTTATTCAATGGCTTTAAGGATAAGAGGGATAATTATGTATTTAATATTCAATTTAAATGAAAATATCGAATCGGAGATTTGTATTATGATTTATTTTTACCATTTTCAGACTAAAACACAAATTACGAATTACACAAATTAAGACTAATTACACGAAAAAATGAAACGGAGAATTTTTTATAAAATAAAACTATTTTGACCAGATTTCTTGTCATGAATGGTATAATTTATTTACTTTTGTAACAAAATTGGTTCCGCCGGTTGGCGGATTAAAAGGGAATCCGGTGAAAATCCGGGACAGTACCCGCTGCTGTAAACCCGTGTTCCGCATTTGCGGAATAATTTGTTTCTGGTTAATAACCACTATTCTGATCCAAAGAAGGAATGGGAAGGTAACCGGAAATCGGGAAAAGTCAGAAGACCTGCCTATTGCGGTTTAAGCTTTCGGGATAAAAGCGTTCAGGTGGCCGGTTCCCATTCTGTAAAACTTCCGATGAGCTAAAATCAGGTTTTAACGAATTTAACGAATTGTTACAAATTTCACAAATTCATTGAATCAATTGATTTTAACTGTGATGAATCTGACTGTATTTAAGAAAAGAATCATTCCTCGCAATGAAGGAAAAATTATTTATGTGCTCATTTGCCTTTTAACAGTAATTTCAGCCTCATGCGACAAGAAGGAACAACTCGGGATAACATCCCAATCACCTTATATCACCAAAGTCTTCGAATACTACTATGCCCCGGGACAGCATGCTTCCCTGATAAGCGGCAATGCAAAGGGAGAAGATTTCATCGGAAAACCCTGGGAAAACGGTAAGAGTTTCACATACCTTGGAGGCTGGGGAGGTTATATCATTGCGGGATTTGATCACAAGGTAAATAACAGAACGGGGTACGATTTTGCTGTTTATGCTCAGCCAGGGGCTGAATCAGAACCCGGAGTTGTTTATGTCATGGAAGATTCAAACGGTGACGGACTGCCCAATGACGGTGATTGGATCGAATTAAAGGGGAGCGAATTCAACAACAGCGAGACCATTCACAATTACCGTGTTACTTATTATAAACCATTAAACAATGGAAATGTGACATGGTCGGACAACCAGGGAAATGAAGGGGAGCTTGTTCCGCAATTTGATTCGGAGTTATGGTGGTGGAGCGGCTATGGTAATAAAACAGAAATTTCATTCTCAGGAGTCAGACTGCCGGATGCCTATCAAAATAATCCTGAAGGGGACGGCACAGAACACTGGACTATCCGCCCCGGATTGTTTTCATTCGGTTATGCAGAGTGTTACGGGAACAGCGACTACAACAGTACCCTGAAAGCCAACCTGTTCGATATTTCCAATGCCGTTGACAATAACGGTGATCCTGTTTCACTTGACGGGATAAATTTTATAAAAGTACAAAGCGGAGTGTTCCAGATAGCGGGATGGCTGAATGAAGTTTCTACTGAAATCAGCGGAGCGGCCGATCTTTCACTGATTGGACCTGCAATTGATTAGTGAATGAACCTCCTAAGATATCACACAAAGAGTTCACACAAAGGAAGCGCAATGAGTGGCTTTGCGTGAAACAAAAAAGTCCATTCCCATTCCTGCGTTTTTTATATCGAAGTGGTCGGTTCACTATTCATTATCAATTATCATTTGTTTACTTCTGTTCTCACTCAATGGTTATTCAAATATTCCTGATACCCTGCACATTAAGACCGTTATAATCACAGCCGATAAAATAATTAAAGAAGATGCAGGTAAAACAAAAATGCGTATTGATTCCCTTGCTATGATCAATTCCCTTACTTCAACTTTATCTGATCTGATTGAACGAAACACCCCTGTTTTTATCAAAGAATACGGACGCGGGGCAATGGCAACGGCTTCATTCAGGGGAACTGCACCTTCTCATACACAGGTGTCGTGGAATGGGATAGAACTGAACTCTCCGATGCTTGGTATGGTTGACTTTTCTACGATTCCGGTTTATTTTACTGACAATGTGACTTTATTGTACGGGGCTTCCTCCATATCAGAAAAAAGCGGGGCGCTTGGTGGTACAGTCAAACTGCAAAACAGCGCTGACTGGCAGAATCGTTTTTCAGGGAGGATATTGACAGGAATAGGAAGTTATGGCACAAAAGATGAATTTCTGAGAATTAATCTCGGGAATAAAAAGTTACAGTTCCAGAGCCGCGGATATTATAACTATTCAGACAATGACTATGTTTTTACAAATAAATTCAATGCTGATATTGATCCGGCTACAGGCAAATATATTTATCCAAGGCAGAGAAACCGGAATGCAGAATATAAGAATTATGGAACTTTACAGGAACTGTATTACCGTCCGGATGATAAAAACATCTTTACTTTCAGATACTGGTACCAGCACAACGACAGGAGTTTGCCCAAACTTCTCACAAATGAATCAGGCTCTGATGCAAATATTAACCGCCAGATTGAGGATGCCCACAGGGCACTGGTTGAATGGAAAAACTGGGGTCAAAAAGGAAGTTTCAGCATAAGCTCGGGATGGAATATCCAGTTAATGAAATACTGGCTTAAAACGAAGGTTTTTGGCTCTGAAGACCAGTTTGTGATAAACTCTGATTCCAGATCAGCAAGCTGGCTGAATAAAATCAGATACAATTATAATTTTAGCAAAGACTTATCACTTATAGCAGGTATTGATGCTGATGTTCATCAGGTTAAATCATGGAATACACCTCAGACCGAAGAGCCTGCAGGATATATTAAATCACGTTCCGAAAATTCAGTTATCATTCAGTTAAGTAAAAATTTTGGTGAAAAACTTGCAGCAAATATACTGGGACGCCAGAACTTAATTGACGGACATTCTGCCCCTTTTATTCCCTCTGCCGGCATTGAATATCATCCATTGACGGATCGTCAGTTTTTTATTAAAACCAATATCGCAAGAAACTACCATGAACCTTCTCTCAATGACCTTTATTATATTCCGGGAGGGAATCCGAATCTGAAATCAGAAAAAGGAGTTACAGCTGATCTCGGAACAGGCTATTCAGGTTCAATCCATAAGACAAACTTTCATCTTGCCTTAAATGGATATGTTTCTCATATTGAGAACTGGATTATCTGGCTTCCCTCTCCCCAGGGATACTGGGAACCATTTAACATGAAAAGAGTCAATGCCTCAGGAATTGAATTTCATAGTGGTTTTGAAGGAAACATCCTGAACTTCCGGTATCAGTTCAATGGCAATTATGCTTATACAAGGTCAGTAAACAGAAATGATCCACAAAACCGGGCGGATGAATCAATTGGCAAACAGCTTCCTTATATCCCCCTTCATTCGGCAAATTTTCTTGTCGATATTTCAAGATCAGGATTTCACCTGACATGGCTGTGGAATTATTACAGTAAAAGATACACTGCAACCAGTACAGATAAAGAGACCGTGCTGGATGTTATTTATCCTTACATCATGAATAATTTGTGCCTTGGTAAAGAAACAGGACATAAAAGGCAAAAATTTGATATTGAACTGAGAATATTTAACCTTTTCAATGAGGATTACCGTACCGTCCTTCAGCTTCCTATGCCTGGAAGAAATTATTCTCTGCTTTTACGTTACGACTTTTAACACATGATGATCAAAATTCAAATAGCTCTTATTTGTGCCATTATACTTGCGGCAATTTCAGCCTGCATGAAAGATGATGAATGGATTAAAAGGAATTATAATGCAGAGTCAGTCCCCAAAGGTGTTTTTATTTTAAATGAAGGGAACTTCATGTACGGGAATTCAACGTTGTCTTTTTATGATCCTGCAAAAAGGACAGTCCGGAATGAGCTGTTTTACAATGTCAACGGCCTGCCTCTCGGCGATGTGGGACAGTCCATGATTATCAGGGGAAATAAGGGATATATTGTGATGAACAATTCGGGAAAGATTTATATCATCGATACCTCAACAGGAAAATACACCGGCAAAATAACAGGATTGACCTCACCAAGATATATCCATATTAGCAGTGACGAAAAAGCCTATATTACGGATTTATACGCGGGACAGATTAAAATATTCAATCCTGAAACCGATGTTGTTACCGATTCAATTGTGACAACGGGACATCCCTCAACGGAACAAATGGCCCAGGTGGGCGATCTTCTTTTTGTCACATGCTGGTCATATGATAATACAGTACTGGTAATTAATACTAAAACTGATTCGATAATAAAAGAGATTAAGACAGGGAAACAGCCAGGTGGTATTGTCAAAGACAAACTGAATAAAATATGGGTACTGAGTGACGGGGGGTGGGGAAAACCGGGAAGCATCGATCGTACTCCCTCTCTTCAAAGAATAGATCCGGCAACCGGTCATATTGAATTGACTCTTGATCTCCCGGCAGACATAACTCCAACGAGGCTTTCTGTCAACGGGACCGGCGATACATTGGTGTTTTTAAGCAAAGGTATATGGAAAATGCCCATTGACTCAGATGTTCTGCCTGAAACACCCTTTATTTCTTCAAACAATCAGCTTTTTTATGCTCTTGGTATTGATCCTGAGAGTTCTGAAATCTATTTCAGCGATGCCATTGACTATATGCAAAGAGGGATCATCTATCGTTACTCCGCAAAGGGTGCAAAAATAGACAGCTTCAAAACCGGAATAATACCAGGATTCTTTTGTTTTAAACGTTAGTTATATCGTCATTACACAGATGAAACCGCCACCGTTTTTATAAATGGCAGGTAAAATTATCGCTTCACCTATAGTCTTAAGCCTAAAGCCTAAACCCCTGTTGTTGTTTTTACCCCAGCGATACTGATGGGTAAAATACACAAATTTTGTTGTGAATATTCCTATCCCCGCTCCCACCAGGACATCGGAAATCCAATGCCTGTTGTTCAGCATTCTCAATGCACCTGTTGCAGTAGCGGCGGCATATCCGCCAACGCTAATCCAGGGTGAGACGTCCCTGTATTCCATATCCAGCATTGTTGCCAGCATGAACGCCTCGGTTGTGTGTCCGGAAGGCATTGAATGATAACTGCTCCCGTCGGGACGCTCAATATGAGTACCGATTTTTAATGATTGAACAATGATCAGGGTAAGCAACTGAGATTTGGCGAATATAATTGATTGGTTTAAAAAATCGCTCCTGCTTTTTACACCCATTGCTTTTAATCCGAAGACGGCAACACCGGGAACCAATTGCAGATAATTATCAGCCTTTGTGGAAAAACCGGGATATTGACCGGTAATTCTTTGCTGAATCGTATATTTGCTCAGCATGGTATTCTCCGGAACTGCCATAGTGACCAGACCTGACGTAATCAGTCCGGCCGGTATATAAGCGGCATTCAGCCATTTATTCCCTTTTGAAGTGTTATTTGAAAATGATTGTTTTCCTCCGTTTTGAGATAATGTGTCTTTTAAAAGAAATGGAAGATTATTAAAGTGATCAGTTTTCCGAAATTGATATTTTTCTCTGTTTGTTACATTTATTACTGGAAAAGGATCGCGGGGAAAAAGTGGATTCGCGCAAAGAAAAAAAGTCATAATAAAACACAGACGCAGTATCATAAATTGCTCGTATGAATGTGAGACAAAGAAGCCATTTTACTAAATTTGCAGCACAAAAATGTGAATACTTCAAAAATATCAATAATTATTGTATGGACGGGCAAAGCAGGAATAATATTAAGCCGGGAATAAAAGTCGCTGTTGTTCTTAAGAAAAATCAAAGAACCGGTGAGTTGACCGAAGGAATTGTAAAAGAAATACTAACGAACAGTCAGTTCCATCCACACGGAATAAAGGTAAGATTGGAAACCGGTGAAATAGGCAGAATACAACGGATATTATCCTAAGTGAATTTTATGTCTTTAAAACCTTCTGCCGGAGTTTAAATTCAGGCATGTTATTGAAAATTAAAAATCATTAAATGGCAACAAAAAATCTTTCTGACTACGATTTAAACTCTGTCCCTGATTCAAAGGACTTTAAATTCGGTATTGTTGTTTCTGAATGGAATTATGAAATTACAGGGTCTCTTTTGCGGGGTGCGGTTGAAACCCTCATGAAACATGGGACACATGAGAAGAATATAATCGTGAAACATGTTCCCGGAAGTTTTGAATTAACCTTAGGGGGAAGGTTTTTCGCTGAATATACAGATGTCGATGCAATTATTCTCCTGGGATGTGTGATCCAGGGAGAAACGAGACATTTTGATTTTATTTGTCAGAGTGTAACAAAAGGAACAACCGATTTAAACCTCAAATATGGAATTCCGGTAATCTTTGGAGTCCTGACTACCAATAATCAACAGCAAGCACTTGAAAGGGCCGGTGGCAAACTGGGAAATAAAGGCGATGAAGCAGCAATAACAGCCATAAAAATGGCTTCTCTTCACCGGGATTTTAAAAGTTCACTCTAAGTTTCAGATTTCCAGAAAATTGACAATTGATAATTGACAATTAAAGAAAATTTCAAACTTTTAACCAAGGTCTCTTCATTGCGAACAAGGTGGAACCCGGGCTGATTACTGATTACTCTCTAATCCGTTAGCTAAAGATGACGGCATAGTAGAATTTAGAATCTTTTTGAATTCTCAAGTATATTACCTTTATCATCAAAATACATATGCTTCTTCTCTCTGCCCTTTTGCAACACAATGTCATAATGTGAGTTTGATTTATCGTTCTCATCATATGTTCTGATAATAGCAGCGTCCTTAGTTATTTTCCAATCTTTATAAGGACTTTTTTCGATAGCCGCCAACACAACTTTGGGAGGGTCAAAATTTTTCACCTCTTCTCTTGAACGAATCAACTTTCCATCAGGTAAAAATACAGCATCCAATTGATCTCCGTTTGAGGTTTTCGCATGGCAGATATAAAGCCAGTTTTTTTCAATTCCCGCATTAATATTTTGATCCCAACCGTAAGGTTCAAACTTTGTTTTGGAAGTAGCCCATGCAACCGGCTGGTTGCCACGGCCAAAATCTTTCATAAAATTCTCTTTTACAATTGCGGGAACTTTAGCCGGATCGGTCTTAAATTCTACAGGCGTTATTTTCTCTTGCTTTTGTTGAGCAAACAGTAATGCCGGAAAAACAGACAGTAGAAATAAAATCTTAATAAAAATCAACTTTCTCATAAGAAAAATTTTAAAATGTATAATGAACTCATAACAAATAAGAGCCTTCAATGTTTAAAATGAATTGACAATTGATCCCGAAGCTTAGAGACGAAAATGTGGAAATAGTGAATTTAGATCCTTCACGCACGGGACGAGAAACAGTGAAGTGAGAATGACGATTGAATGACGATGCTGATCACGCACGTGCGGTAGGGGATTATCAGATCCCTGCGTAAACAATCAATGTAAGACCTGCAATAAATAAAACGAACATCGCTGCTAAAAGCCCTTTGACGCTTGCTGTGGCTCCTTTGAATTCTTTCCAGATCACAATCCCCCATATGGCACCGATCATCGTATCGCCCTGACCTAATCCGAATGAAATTGCGTAACCTGCTTTGGTTCCCGAGAGATAATTTAGGGCTGTTGCGATGGCCCACATCACTCCGCCTAAAATTCCCAAAAGGTGTAATTTTGGCTTTCCACTGAAGTATTGATGGTAACTGACAGGCTCTCCCTCAACAGGTTTTCGCATCATATAGGTATTGAAAACAAAATTTGATGCCAGCATACCAAGACTGAAAAGGAACATAGCCGTATAAGCGGTAATTTTCCCGGCTTCAGGAGCACTCATATTATCAGCCATTGAAGAAGCGACAATCCGGTAAAAAAGAGACATGAGAATCCCTGCAATAACAGATAAAAAAATCCCTTTTGCGGGAACTTTACCCCTTCCCCGCGCTGCTTTACTGTATGCAAGGGCATTAATGACAATAGCAGAAGCGGCAAGAGCCAATCCGAGAAATAAGGGAAAAGGTTTCCCGTGCGGCTGAAAGATATAATTGATGATCACTCCCAGCACCATTGCCAGACCTACTCCAACCGGGAAGGCGATCGACATTCCTGCAATAGCTATCGCTGCAACGAGCAAAATATTAGAAAGATTAAAGATGATTCCTCCGATAAGAGGGTTCCATATTGAACTTCCTTCTGCCTGGGCTAAGTCCTGAAGAAAGCTTCTGCCTTCACTTCCAATGCTTCCGGCTGTGAAGACAAACAGCACCGAAAATAAAATAATGCCGATAAGATAATCCCAGTAATACAATTCATAACGCCATGATTTTTCGGCTATTTTATAGGTATTGGTCCATGAACCCCATAACAGCATGGTAATAACCGTAAAAACTACGGCAGTGGTATAATCCGGTACAATATACATCTTTCGTTATCAGGTTAATTTGGTTAAGTCATCTGCGTGTTTTTAAAGGCTGAAACATCATCAGATCTTCAATCTGCTCAGCAATAACTTTATAAGGATATTTATGAATGAGAAATTTGTGCCTGCTGTTCTTATCGGGATCCCAGAAATCAGATCCGTTTGGATTGCAGTGTAATGTCCCCTCTCCGCTCAGGTAAAAATATCTTTCGGGATTCCGCACAGCACACAATACAGCCGTGGGATCCCAGCTCATTCTGTTCTCAACGGGCTTGCCGGCATAAGTCCTGAGGCAGTATTCGTAAGCATCATGAGCAGGACCCTCAATATGCGACTTGCTCAGTCTGTTCCCGGTCATTATCTTCTCCCCTATTTCATAACCGCTGAAAAGAATGGGCGTCGGCCAGTTTTTTATGACATAAGCCGAGGCGGTTGAATCAATATAGACGTTAAACTCTCTCCCTTCAGGAAACTTACCAGCCATAGCCACATATTGCAGGACTTTTTGCTTCACAAGATCAATTCCCGCCAAAGAGCTCAGTGAATCAGGTTCGGATTTTAACAATCCCTCAAGGTTTGTCAGAAACCCGACTGTTACAATTACGACACTTTTATCAGGCTGTCCGGAAAGAATTTTGCGGTAAAGCATTACAGCATCGGGATAATCTGCATTAGTTTTCATTGAGGGCAGATATTTTGAGGCAATGCTGTCCGGCCAGTGATTTTTTACGGTAATATCAGGGCCTTCGCCTTTGGGTACTCCGACCGGAATCTCAGGTTGCCCGAAATAACGGTTGAAAGCCTCAATTGCCGGAGCAGTATAAGGAGCTTTATTGCTGGCCATGGTTCCCAGAATCCTGCATTCGCCTTTGGCGGACAGAGCATGTAAAACTGTTATTGCCCCAGCATCATCATAATCCGGACCCATATCTGAATCAAATATTATCCCCTGAATTCCCTCTGTAATTTTGTGATCTGCACCATTGCCGCTGCCTGAACAACCAGATAAAACCGTTATCAGTGAAAGAAAAAAGCAAACAAATACTAAATTCCTCATAATGAAAGCTTTTTGATATAGAAAATTGATCAGAATCTGAAAGCAAATTTAACAAAAAATTAGAGATCTGAAACCCTGACAAACAAATCTCACCCAATAATTCAAACATAATGATAAAAAAATTCATTATTAAAATTTCCCGGTTAAATGAATTCAAGAAATCTATTGATTAATTGAATAAACTTATATATTTGGGGTTTGTTTAATTTAAATTTCCTATGAAAAGTGGAAATTAATAATTAATAATTCAATAAAAATCAAATGGTTATGAATAGGAAAAAATGGTTTATCTTAACAGCTTTATTGCTTTTTTCATTGGCTTTCACTGTTCCGGCATTTTCTGAACCCTGGACAAAACAGCAGCTGATGGAACCGGCAGATCTTGCAAAAATATTGAACAACCCGAAAGCCCCTCAGCCAATCGTTTACTGCATCGGAATACAGGCAGTAATAAAAAATTCAATCTATATAGGTCCTGCAGGTAAAATGGAAAATCTAAACAAACTGAAAACGGCGGTGGCAAATTTACCTAAAGATGCAAACATTGTGATTTACTGCGGCTGCTGCCCTTTTGACAGGTGCCCCAACGTCAGGCCTGCCTTCAAACTGCTGACAGAATTAGGTTTTAAAAACCATAAACTGCTTAACCTTGCCCAAAACGTTAAAGTTGATTGGATCGACCATGGATACCCTGTAAGCTATTGATCATCATAATTCCAAAGAAAATGAAATGGTTATTATTCTTTGTAACAGCTTTTGTTATAAACTCCGGGACTGCCTTTTCACAGTCTCACGCTCTGGAAATAGGAAATAAAGCCCCTTCAATAAGCCTTCCCGGCCCAAAAGGTGATACCATTTCACTCTCTTCTTTTAGCGGAAAACTTGTCCTTATAGACTTCTGGGCTTCATGGTGTGCCCCTTGTGTAAAGGAACAGCCTGAACTGGCCGCATTGTACAGGAAATATAAAAATGCAGTCTTTACAAATGGAAAAGGTTTTGAAATTTACGGGGTGTCATTGGACAATGACAAGTCACAATGGGAAAACAATATAAAAAAACTGAATATTCAATGGACACAGGTCAGCGATCTGAAATTCTGGAGCTCCCCTGTGGCCAAAGTATATAATATTCAGGGATTACCTTTCAATGTACTAATTGATGGTAAGGGAATAATCCTGGCCAAAAACCTGCATGGCGATCGTTTAAAGGAGTTCATCAATAATTTACTAATCCGTTGATGCATGACTCAAATTATTAAATCCCAACCAATAAAAAATGCAGAAAATTCTTATAATCATTAATGATGCACCCTATAGTACAGAAAAAGCCTACAATGCTCTAAGAATGGCAATGCCATTACAAAAAGAACATGGCGAAGAAGTGGAAATTAAAATATTCCTTCTTGCCGATGCCGTTTTTTGCGGCCTGGCAAACCAAAACACCCCAAACGGCTATTATAATATTGAAAGAATGCTGAAATCAGTCATCCTTAACGGTGGTGAAGTAAAAAGCTGCGGCAGTTGCTCGAAGACACGGGGAATTGACAAGGTTTCTTTCATTGAGGGGGTACAACTGAGCAATATGAAAGATCTTTCCCAATGGACTGTCGAGTGCAATAAAGTATTAACATTTTAACCTGGGAACAGCAATCCTTTCGATACGCTTGCTTCAAAATAAGAAGTAGGGTTTATTGAAATTGAGGTCCTTATTCAACCATGACTGCTTGGGCTAAAGCAATCCGTCTTTTTGATCTGTTTAGTATCTTTATACCCGAAAACAAACCATCCTTTATGAAATTAACAGCTATACTTTTCATGTTCATTGCAATTTTTTCGTGCAACTCCGGCAATAACAATGTCCGATCTGATCTCCAGCAGGCAAACCTTAAGGGAAAAGTTCAGCAAATCGATAAAAGAATTCATTATGCCACCAGCCGAATCGCATGCCCTGCAGCCGAAAGGAATGAATGCAATCAATCATCTTATATTTATGGCGAAAATGGAAACCTTGTGGTGTCGTCAGAGATTGATGATAAAGGCAATATAGCAGTTGTTTCAAAATATATTTACAACAGAAGAGGCATCTGCAAAGAGATTGACAGGTATTCAGGAGAAAAATTAACCGCGAGGGAAGTGTCGTTACTTAAAGGAACCAGGTTGACCGATATTAAAATCTATCGGCGAGGGAAAAAATCCTGAATCATCATCTCATTATATCTATTCGGGCAACGAGGTTTCAGAGGTAAAAACAATGAAAAGCGACGGTATGGTTATCAGTATGACTTTTAACGAATATTCTGATGGCCGCCTTGTTTTACAAACTGAAAAAGATGGAAATGGAAATGTCAACAATATCAAAAAGTTCGGGTGGAATGACAATAACGATATGAACGAATGCCTCATCACTGTTCCGAAAGAGAGCGGAGAATTCAGATTTACATATGAATACGAATACGATAAACTGGGAAACTGGATCAAGCGGACGCAATTTTATGACGGCAACATCATCAACATTGTAACACGAAACATCACCTATTTTGATTCAAAGGATAACTATCTATCCTTTTTGTATTTGTCCATTTTAAAATAGCGATATATTCAATATTTTAATCTGCCTTTTATTCAGAAATATAAACCGGCGCTGAAATAAAATGTCTGAAGGACCGACATAACCGGAGTAGTATTGTTCTCAATGCTGTTGAAAGTATTGTTACCGCTTAATCTGCAATAACCAATATTGAAAAATGGTACAAACGAGGAAGATACGTGGTAATCAATCCCCAAATCGATGTTAAATCCCAACAGCCTTTTAGCCATAATTCCTTCATTGTATATATAGGTCGTTGGTTCTCCGTTGACAAGCATATTTTCTGTTCTTTTCTGGTTGTCACTGAGAAGGCCCAAAATATCTCCGCCAACGACAACTGTTGGCCGGATTTTGCCTTTGGGATAAGTATATCTTATACCGGCCTGCCACTGAAGAGTTGTGACATGAATTTCCGCTTCTTCGCTGATCCAGTCAGGAAGGCCTGCACTCACCCCATGGAAATCAGATTTGCTTAGTATTCCTGCCACCTGAAGGGAAAGCTTCTCACTCGCCCGGGGCAAATCGAAATTCAACTGCAGGGCAATAGAGGGATGATATGCAGCATCAAAACGGATCGCTTCATAATTTTTGGCATGCAGTAAATCTAAAGTTGAACGGTTCAACGAAATATATGAAGCGAATTTGAGCTTTACGACCGGCAGCTTTTTTTCATAAATTATGCAGCTTCTGCCGTCTTCGCATTTATAATCATGATATTCCTTCGTAACTTCGACAAGAGACTCATCGTTGAATTTTGCACGGTTAATTGAAGGAAAAATCTGTGGACAGTCGGAAAAGGCATAGGTAAGCAGTCCTATATATCTTTTACTTTCACGGGCATATTCATGTCCTCCGACATTTACCCGCTCTTCTGCATTTGTGAGTTCAATTAATTTACCGTCCTGCTTTTCAATAAAATAGTGAATGGAAGTGCCATCGGCATAATAATACAGATCGGCTATCCCGTTTACCAGAAATTCAAGAAATACGGGAATTTCATTGTCATTGATCTTGATACTTTTTGAAATATAGAATTTACTGTCGGTAAACCTGTAAGCTTTGATATCAAACGGTTTAAATTCCCTGACAGGAGACGACTCGTTCTCTCTGAAATTACATTCTTTTGCATTTCGCGGCCCGCCCCTGTAATCGATTAAACCATGAATGGTATCATTCTCGTTGGTAATAATATACCCAGACCGGAAATCCGTCTGGGCCATTGAACTGTAAATACATAAAATAAGTACAAGACAAAGATTTGCTTTTAAAATAAGGTTCATGACAGTCAGGTTAACTAATCAGGTACAATAAAAATCTGTTTAATATGTGTCAGTAATTATTATTAGAAAGTTCAACAAAGATAATTTATTGTCACAATAATCTTTTCTTTTGAACATAGTAAAATTTGGCCGTAATACTAAAGCAGGTTTGTAATTACGGGCAGTCGAAATGCATTTGGTTAAATAAGAACTATCCTTTCCAAAAACCTTAATAAGATCTGTTAACCCTATGCCAGAACAATATCATCTCCATATTATCTCCGGTGTTTATATACCAGACAAAACTGCCATGCAAACTCCTCTAATTTACGGCGAAGTTTCTCAATGCTGATATTGTCTGAAAGTTCTTGTGCTTTACTGACATCTTCAAGGCTATCAAAAGCATTGTCTATCATGGTACATTTAATCCCTGCCTGTTTCAATTCAGTAGCCAATAAACTGTGCCCGTTAATATAAACATGTAAGTGGAAAGGACACCATGTGGGTACACGTACATTTCCCAAACCGACCTGCTGGTCAATGAAATAAAAATAGTAAGGCAAACATTTGCTCTGCTCAACATTTAATTCATCCGCGCATCTGGGGGGATAAATTCCCTGCATCCTTCCTTGTATTATGAACATACCAGGGCAGGGTTGTCTGTAAACCGTCTGTACACTTACTGTACTATGTCTGTACACTTACTGTACAACATTGGTACAGACATAGTACAGACATACTACGGACAATGTACAGAAAAAATGAAGGAATTAGTACCCAAACAGGAACAATAATGCCGGGAAAGGTTTCAGAGATTGAGGCTTTTTAATGATTTTTCACCACAGATCAGAGAAAGAAGAAGAAACTCTGATTCAGAGTTGTATAGTCTTTATTTTATAAGGATGAATTTGAACAGGAATAATAAGAGGCAGAAATTTCTTCATTCTGATTCTCCTTGTATTCAACGCAGATGTTTCATTTCTTCAAAAGAAAATCATCAATCATTTTTTCAAACTGTTCCTTTATTAAAGATGGATTATTGGGAACGCCGCTTTTCATCGTGGGTTTACCAGTTTCGGGCACCCATAAAAAAGAAGGTATGCTTCTGATGCCGAAAGCTCTCGCGAGGTCCTTTTCCTGATCCACATTGACTTTGTAAACAAGTATCTGTCCTTTGTATTTTTTTGCCAGTTCAGCCAGAACAGGGGACGCGAGGCGGCAGGGACCGCACCAGTCAGCATAGAAATCAACGACACATGGCAGTTTGCCGGTATATTTCCATGCATTTGGATTCTTTTCATAATCCATGATCTTTTGGAGAAAATCAGCTTTTGTGATCTGTATAACGGCATCTGTTTCTGCAGTTCCGGGATTCGCCTTTACAGACAACGTGGTTACAAACAGTATGATAAATAAAGAGAGAATGTTTTTCATAGTGCGACGAAATTGATTATAACTATTTCATTTTACAAACATATGTAATTTCCAACATATATCATGCCAGATTATTTTTAAAGAATAAAAAGAGATTGAACGGCAGATAATCAGATATAATCATTAATTTCATCCCGCATAAGCGGGCTTTA
Source organism: uncultured Bacteroidia bacterium (assembly GCA_963810555.1). Classification (GTDB taxonomy): domain Bacteria; phylum Bacteroidota; class Bacteroidia; order Bacteroidales; family Prolixibacteraceae. Next base: position 318,953 of record CAWENX010000007.1, read on the forward strand.
AACATTAAAATAATATCTGTAACTTATGAAATCAAGTACAATTTTTCTTGTCTTTTTAACTCTAATTTCACTGGGTTCTTGTAATAATAATCCGAAAAAAACTGCTTCAGGAGAAGCCAATTTACCAGAAATCAGTTTTGTAAGTCATGAAAATGAAAAGCAAATTGAGGTGATGGTCAATAATGTACTTTTCACTTCTTACCGTTGGCCTGATAACATTTTCAAACCTATCCTTTACCCTGTTCTTTCGGCAGAAGGGAATGCTGTGACGCGCGGATTTCCTTTAAATCCCCGTCCGGGAGAACGCATTGATCATCCTCACCAGGTGGGCGTATGGCTGAATTACGGAGATGTAGACGGTTATGATTTCTGGAATAACTCCGAAGCCATACCTCCTGAAAAAAAGAACGAATACGGAACGATCAAGCACATCAGTGTTGATGAACAAAAAGGAGGCAAAGGAGAAGGCATCCTGAAAACTACGGAAAGCTGGATTGATCCTTCAGGGAACGAACTTTTATCTGAAAAAACGGAGTATCATTTTATTGCAAAGGGAGCGGTTCGTATTATTGACAGAATCACCACACTGACAGCCACCAATAAGGACATAGCATTAAAGGACAATAAGGAAGGGATGATGGGAATGCGTGTAGCCCGACAGCTTGAACTCCCGTCAAAAGAAGAGCTTGTTCTTACTGATTCGAAAGGCAATCCCGAAACAGTGGCCAAGATGAGCAATGAAGGAGTCACCGGCAATTACAGGAGCAGCGAAGGGATTACGGGAGAAGCGGTTTGGTCAACAAGGGCAAAATGGATGGAGCTGACAGGGGAGATTAATAATGAAAAGATTGCTGTTGTTATGTTAGATCATCCAAAGAATCAGAGTTATCCGACCTACTGGCATGCAAGGGGATATGGATTGTTTGCCGCCAATCCACTTGGATGGAGTGTCTTTTCAAACGGAAAAGAGACGCTGAATTTCAGCATTCCCAAAGGCCAGTCAACCACTTTCCGATACAGGATATTAATTAATTCAGGGGATTTAACCGATTCACAAATAAATTCTTTTGCAGAGGAATTTGCAGGAAAGTATTAAAAGTTTCAATGTTTCAGAGTTCCTTTGAAAAGGATTGCTTTGAATCTCCTGAACTTTGATACACTGAAGCATTGAAACCCTGAGACATTAATTATGGTTTTAAATTGGATCTGGATCGGATTTTTTCTTGTTGCCTTTGCCGTAGCACTGGTAAAGTTGATTTTCCTGGGTAATATGGATGTATTTCCCGACATGGTAAATTCGACTTTTGAGATGGCAAAGACGGGTTTTGAATTTTCCCTTGGACTGACAGGAGTTTTGACTCTCTGGTCAGGGCTGATGAAGATTGGGGAAAAAGGAGGGATTGTACATATAGTGACCAAGCTTGTCGGTCCTTTTTTCAGGAAAATTTTTCCGGAGTTAGGCAAAGATCATCCGGCATATGGACCCCTGATGATGAATATTGCCGCTAACATGATGGGGCTGGATAATGCAGCCACTCCAATGGGATTACAGGCAATGAAGGAGATGCAGAAGTCCAATTCTATAAAAGACAGGGCTTCTAATTCACAGATCATGTTTCTTGTGTTGAATGCTTCCGGATTAACCATATTTCCCATTACCATCATGTTCTGGCGTGCCCAGGCAGGTGCTGTTGACCCTTCCGATATTTTTATCCCTCTTCTGATTGCCACTTCTATTTCAACACTTACAGGCTTTATTCTTGTTTCCCTTTATCAAAAAATAAACTTACTGGACCATGTTATACTTGCCTATGCAGGAGGATTAATTGTTTTAATCGCGGGAATTATTCTTTTATCGAATTCTCTTCCAAAAGAAAGCCTTTCCATGTATTCCAGGATGGTTTCCAATTTGGCTCTTTTTACTCTTATTATATTATTTCTTTTTCTTGGAATAAGGAAAAGAATCAACCTTTTTGAGGCCTTTATCGAGGGGGCAAAGGAGGGGTTTTATATAGCTGTGAAAATAATACCTTATCTCGTTGCCATACTTGTAGGAGTTGGAGTTTTCAGGGCTTCAGGGGCATTCGATTATCTTATTGAAGGGATTAAAAGGATTGTAGAGGCAACCGGGTTAAACAGCGATTTTGTAGGTGCACTTCCGACTGCAATTATGAAACCATTAAGCGGAAGCGGAGCACGTGCCATGATGCTGGATGCGATGAAAACTTACGGTGCAGATTCATTCGTTGGCCGCCTTTCATGTATAGTCCAGGGAGCAGCAGATACTACCTTTATTATTTTAGCCATGTACTACGGATCGGTGGGAGTAAAAAAGACTCGCTACACTCTTGGGGTTGCCCTTGCCTCTGATTTGGCTGGATTGATGGCCGCAATTTTTATAGCCTATTTATTTTTTCATTGATATTAGATTATCAGGCTGCAGGCTATTGGCTGAAGGTATTAATCAGTAATCAGTGGTCAGTTTAAAAAGAAGTTAGATCGTTTTATTCGTCATTCAATTGTATCTTTGGTTTAAATGAAAGATAATGCATGAAGTGGCCCTTAGTTAATATTATTCTTCAAAACGGTGATACAGTTGAGGCACAGGCTCCTGTTATTATTTCTGCAAGCCGTTCGACAGATATTCCTGCCTTCTATTCCGACTGGCTGATTCACAGGATAGAAGAGGGATATATTGTATGGATTAATCCTTTTAACGGGGCAAAATCCTATATTTCATTCGAAAAAACAAGGCTGATCGTATTTTGGTCGAAGAATCCTGCACCATTTATCAGGCACCTCTCCTATCTTGATGAAAAGATAGAAAATTACTATTTCCAGTTCACCCTGAATGATTATGAAGATGAAGGTCTTGAGCCTAATGTTCCTCCAATACAATCAAGAATTGAGACATTTATCCGGTTATCGGAAAGGATCGGGAAAGATAAGGTGATATGGAGGTTTGATCCGTTAATTCTGACAGACAAAATTGGAGTTGATGAACTGTTAAAAAAGACAGAAAGGATTGGCAATCAAATAAGAAACTATACAGAAAAATTTGTGTTCAGCTTTGCGGATATTGGAATATACAGAAAGGTAGAGGCAAATCTTAAAAGAAGTTCAATCAGGTATCGGGAGTTTGATGAAAATTCAATGTTACAATTTGCCAGAGGGCTTCAGGAACTTAACCGACAATGGAAACTTGAGATTGGTTCCTGTGCAGAAAAAATACCATTGGAACCATTTGGCATTTCACACAATAAATGTATTGACGATGATTTAATTATCCGGCTTTTTTCAAAGGATAAAGAACTTATGGATTTTTTAGGGGTAAAATTTTCTTCTGAAGGAGTTCCGGAAAAAACGAAACGAAACAAGGATAAGGGACAAAGGGAATTCTGCGGCTGTATCTGGAGCAAAGATATCGGCGCTTATAATACCTGTCCCTATTTATGTACCTATTGTTATGCAAACGGCACTAAAGAATCCGTGCTGTCAAATTACAGGAAACATATAAAAAACCCCTTTAATGAATCTATTAAAGGGGTTCAATAGTGAAATTTATTTCATATCTACTTTAGTTTTGCCTCTGCCACAGGACCGGTTTTCGCCTGAGGTTTCTTATTTGCCACAGCGCCGGCTTTCAACGGACAATTTGGATTTGGGCAGTCCTTTGTTCCGGCCTTGGGGCAGTTTTGGTTCCGGCCATGGGACAATTCTTTTTCCCCGCCATAGGACAATCCTTGGGACAGTTTACATTTGATTGATTCAAAGCGGTTGCTTTGCCTTTCATTGGACAATTGCTCTGTTGCAGTTGCCGTTGCATTCGCCTTTGCCTTCGCACAACATGAAACTTTAGCTTTTATTTCCTGCGCATTGGTGAGATTAACAGCAGCAATACTAATTCCTGCGATCAGAAAAAACAGAAAAAAAATCTTTTTCATTCAATTAAGTTTAAGTAATTTTATAATGCAAATATGCATAAAAGTAAATATATATTCAATAGTCGGCAGTTAAATTTTTCGGATGGTACTGACATTTGATTATTTTTCAAGCGCTCCCGCATCTCTTTTGCCTTTTGGATAACGTCCGGCAAAGTCTTTTAAGAACGGCCCGTCAAATTCCCATGCATAAAGTTCATCGATGTCTGTTTTAGCATCTGCAAGGGTGCCAAGGCAAATCCGCATAAAATCAAGTGTGCCATTCAGACAGCGGCCTGAAGGAGTTCCGCCAACATAAAGATCCCCATCATTTGCCAGTGAAAGTCCTGAAGTTATTCCTGCTCCCTGAATTATCTTTCCGGCCATTAATATAAAGAGTAAGTATCTTGGAAGACCGGTCAGCTTCGGCGATAAGGTGATGCCATTTCCCATCGTTTACTGCAACAGTGCTGTATAATTTAGCTGATTCCCCGCCGCCCTTTATTGCAAAGGTGATCCCCCCATCCTGATTTAACTCAAGAGAATATCCCGAATCTTTCATCTTCTCAATCAATACACCTTTGGTAGCTCCGGGTTCTGTTTTAAAATATGCTTCGATAAGGAAATTGGAATCATAAATCTGTGGGCTTTTAAAGTCCTTTCCTGTTACCGTTCGGGTTTCCGACTTTCTCCCCGGATCCCATCTAAACCTGATAGTATAATCAAAGGTTTTATCCAGGGAATCATTTGAACAAACGGCATACTGATCTTTACCGTTTAACTTTAATGCACCTTTGGTCCAGTCTTCCAGGGGTCCATTCTTATAATCCTCCTTACCGATATTAACGGCTTTTAAAGGGAACATCGGCTTTGTATAGTAATCATTTCTTTCATAATAATAGGGGGTCATGTACCAATGTTCATCAATCAGATCAGTCGGATCATTGCCGACAGGATAGAAATTCCATTCCGCCACATTGGCATAAAGGCTCCAGGGAACAAAAACCTTAACTCCCTGATCGATCGCTGCTGAGCCATCGGATAGCCGGAAATCACGTTTGGCAGGATCTTTTAAAGGAGAAGACTTTGCCACGACACCAAGATCGGAAGCAATTGCACCGACTTCCTGAAGTGTCTTTTGACTCGATTCAAAAGTTTCATTCCATTGTCCTGAAGGCTTGAACGAACCATATTTGCCTGTAATGTCATAAAAAACATTCCCTGTGAATGCATTCGTTTCGAGGGCATAATGATTTCTCTGGGGTCCAGCATCCCTTTCATTGCCTGCAGCTACAGAGCGTGCCGGAGTGGTATGCCAGAAGACCCAGTCACCGATACCATCCCAGATATCGCCCATAAACTTGTTTCTTCCTGCCTGGGGTGACTGACGCCTGGTTCCCTTAACAAAATTGTACGCTGTGTTATTAAAGAAACTATTCTGGTAACTGATTATCTCCTGGAACATAGTTGTTGCACCAACCTTACTCCAGGGATCTTTGCTTAAACCGTATCCTATATTGTTAAAATAATAGTTCTTAAATCCGCCGTCAAGATAATATGCCATGCCAAAACGTGCAGAGCCGGGCCTGTTCGGATCATCTTTACCGGTCATCCAGTCAGCGTTTCTGAACCCTCCGGGATTTCCTGAAAGGTTATTATAAACATAGGCAGGACCACCCTGCCAGGTCTCAATATTGCCGCAATCATCGCCGGTCCTGATTCCGTCAATTACACGATTTTGGAAAATAAGTACCCTTGAAAGCGGCACATCCCTTACATTGCTACTGATCTTTGCACAATGAACATTGACGCCAGCATGCCAGGGTCTGTCAACAATATTTCCTGCCACTTCGACTGTCTGACCACATTCTATGTCAATTCCATTTGCCGATCCAACCCTGTGGTTGCGCTGACCTGTATTATAAATATAATTCCGAAGAACCTTAACATCATTCAAATGGCCGGCTTCGTCACCTATTGCATCACCATACTGTATGCCTTCCTGTATTTCAATTCCCCCCTGGTCCGTTTCCCCGATCTCGCAGTCCGTAACGGAAATTTTATCGAGATCATAGCCGGCCTTGACTGCCTTCATTAACACACCGCCATTTACGTTATCAAATTCACAATTTGAAATTTGTATATCTTTGCCGCCTCCCCATACCCTTACGGCAGCAGGCATTACATTCTTTTTAAGGACATACTTAGCTCCCCAGGGAGTTTCAGTAAGATCCCATGATACATTTGTAAACCGGAATGAGAGGCCCGTAATCGAAATATGATTTTTTTCTTCCATATGAATCAGTGTATTGTCCTTTCCTGCTTCAACTGAAACATGCATTAGGATCAGTTCCTCCGGGAAGGATCACATATAAACGTCCTCCATTGCCTTTCTTATCAAACCAGAATTCACCATCGGGATCATCAAGATACTGAGGTTTATCTTCGAGATAATAACGGTGATGAGCAACGATAAATTTTCCCCCTACACCTCCGTATTGTCCTTCAAATCCAAGTCCCTTTTTCTCTGCATCATATCCCTGCACATATGAAGGATAAGGTGTTCCGTCAACCCAACCAAATTCTGTCCAGATCACTGCGCCCATATAGAGATCTTTTGGTCCGGTTATATGCTTGGTGTCAATACCTAAAACAAGTTCTTTCCCCTGTTCATTTTTCATTGTTCTTCTTACAGGTCTGCCCCCAGGAAAATCCCATGACCACCATTCACTCTTGACATCCTCAGGATCAGTGACTTTCCAGTTTGGCATCCGGGCAAGTGGTATCCGTGTAACCTTTTTATCCTTTACCATCCACAAAGTACGCGGAGCAAAATCCAGATCGTGATACCAAACATTTGAAGGATTTGGAATATCCTTGTTATCCGCTCCTTTTGTCCATCCACTCGGTAAGTTGCTCAGAACCGCAAATCACAGCTTCTCCGGAGCCCCATGACGGATCAGAAGTAAAACGAACAGGATTCCCCTCTTCACCTGACTCCTTTACTATAATACTCCCCCGATAGAACTGATCCTCGTTTAAAAATAAAGGTCTGAATCCCTGTACAGGCGGCAGATTTGGCCGTTGCATTTACATCCCAGGGATGATGCTTCCATGGAGAGGATTTTGAAGTGCCGTCATTGTTATCATTCCCGTTTTCAAAATCAATATATCGAATAGATTTACCTGCCTTAAAAACAAAAGGTTTTGGTGCCCATTCCAGATTTCCTGTTTCAAGTACTTTAGCCTGGTTTGTTTCCCAGGAATATTTTTTAGCTGTTCTTTTTCCCGGAGCAGCAGGTTTTAATTTCGTTGCTGATATAATTCCTTTTGATTTTAGTGATGCAGGAGAATTTCCATTATCATATATTGCTGACATCAGCAATATACTACTTAAAATAACGACAACAAAAAAAAGAATACTGAATCCGTTTTTTAAGGAATACATTTTTCTAATACTCATGGTTTATAATTATTGTTAATCAATTTTTGGTGATCTTTAGTTTATCAGAAATAAAATATAATAGAAGTTTGACCTTAATTGAACAGTAAAGTTTAATTGGAATTTTTTAATTTTTCAGATTTCCGGATAAATTTCGTTATAAAATTTCACGATCCCGATCCCGATAGCTATCGGGATGGGAGACGAATTGCACTAAACAGAAGATGTAGAGACTTTATTATTTCTCCAATGCGCCTGCATCCCTTTTTCCTGTTGGATAGCGTCCTGTAAAGTCTTTAAGAAAAGGACCGTCAAATTCCCAGGCGTAAAGCTCATCGATGTCAGTTTTAGCATCCTTAAGCGTCCCAAGACAAATCCTCATAAATTCAAAAGTTCCTTTTAGATTTCTTCCTTCAGGTGTTCCTCCCACAAAAAGATCACTGCTATTTGCAATGGAAGAACCAACTTTTATCCCCTCGCCTTCTGCATTTTTCTTTCCATCAATATAAATTGTCATCCTTTCCGCAGAACGGTCAGTTTCTGCTATCATATGATGCCATCTCCCATCATTGACTGCATCTTCGCTATTGAGTCTGGCCTTTCCCTTTCCATCACTGATGGAGAATGTTACGCCGCCTTTCTCATTAACTTCAATCGAATATCCTGCCCCCTTCATCTTTTCTATAATAACTCCATTTGTAGCTCCCGGTTCTGTCCTGAAGTAAGCTTCTATGAGAAAGTTGGAATCATAAACCTGGGGACTCTTAAAATCTTTCCCTTTGACTTTAATCATCAAAGGCTTGCCGGTTTCATCCGTTTTGGAATTTACCCTGTAGCTAAAGGTATCATTCAATGCTTTATCAGGACAGACTGCATACTGATCTTTCCCGTTCAATCGTAAAGCCCCTTTTGTCCAATCTTCCAGCGGACCTGTTACGTAATCCTCTTTCCCGATATTTACTCCTGTGAGAGGGAACATCGGCCTCTTATAAAATTCATCGCGGTTAAAATAATAAGGGGTCATATACCAGTGCTCATCGATAATCCGTGTGGGATCCTTCCCCGCCGGATAAAAATTCCATTCTGCAACGTTTGCATAAAGGCTCCATGGAACAAATACTTTTACTCCCTTATCAACAGCGGCAGAGTTATCTGAAAGGCTGAAATCCTTTTCGGCAGGATCTTTTAAAGGTGAAGACTGAGCCTCAACGCCAAGATCAGATTCTATCGAACCAACCTCTTTCAGCGCCTTCTGACTCTCCTCCAGGGTTTCATGCCATTGTCCTGAAGGTTTAAATGAGCTGTATTTTCCGGTGATGTCATAAAATACATTTCCTGAAAAGGCATTTGTTTCCAGAGCATAGCGGCTCCGCTGGGGGCCTGCGTCCTTTTCGTTTCCCTCAATCCTTGATTTTGCAGGTGTCGTGTGCCAAAAAACCCACTCCCCTACACCGTCCCAGATATTTCCAAGGAATTTATCCCGCGCCTGCCTGAGGAGCCTGCCTTCGTGTTCCGCGGATAAAATTATAGGCTGTATTGTTAAAGAAGGTATTCTGATAACTGATAATCTCCTGGAACATTGTCGTAGCGCCGTCCCTGTCTCGCGGATCCTTGCTCAATCCCCATCCGATATTGTTGAAATAGTAATTTTTGAAAGCCCCATCAAGATAATAAGCCATTCCGAAACGGGCCTGCCCCCAGGTCTTAAAATCTGTTTTTCCGAACATATAATTCGGACTCCTTATCCCTCCGGGATTGCCTGACAGATTGTTATATACGTAAGCTATCCCGCTCTGCCATGTCTCTATGTTGCCGCAATCGTCCCCTGTCCGGATTCCGTTTGTAACTTTATTCTGATACATCAATACCCTGCATAGAGGAATGTCCCTGTAAATCCCGTCAAGCTTGCCGCAGCGTATATACAATCCCGCATGCCAGGGCCTGTCGATAATATTTCCTGCAATCTCCATCGTCTGGCCGTTTGCCACATCAATCGCATTGGAGGAACCGATCCTTTGCATGGAGCGCTGCCCTGCCCCGGAAACATAATTCCGCATCACTTTCACATCATACAGGAAACCGCCATGCTCAGACAGGACATCTCCGTACTGTATCCCATCGTGAATGGTGATCCCGCCCTGATCGGTTTCCCTAACATCACAGTCCGATACTTCTACTTTATCTATATCCAAACCTGTCTTTGCAGCTTTCATCATCACTGCTTCATTGACATAACAGAAAGAACAATTTGAAACTTTAACATGAGAACCTCCTCCCCACACTCTCACACAGGCGGGCCAGTACTCCTTTACCAGATCAAACCGCGACTTCCACGGCAATGCCGTCAGATCCCATGGAACATTGGTAAAACGGAACGTAAGTCCTGAGATATCGATATAATTTTTATCCTCCATATTGATCAGCGTGGTTTCTTTGCCTGCTTCGAGAGCAACTGTATTCGGGTCAGTACCGTTGGGAAGGATCACATACAAACGTCCCCCCTCCCCTTTTTTGTCAAACCAGAATTCCCCGTCCGGATCATCGAGGTACTGGGGCTTATCTTCCAGAAAATAGCGGTGATACCGACAAATGACATGTGAGCGCAGCCCATCAATAAATCCGTCGAATCCGACTCCTTTCTTTTCTGCCTCAAAACCCTGTATCCTTGACGGATATGGTGTTCCGTCAACCCATCCCGATTCGCTCCAGACAACAGCCCCCATGTACATTTCTTTCGGTCCCGTAAGATGTTTGGTGTCAATTCCTACAATGAGTTCCTTGCCCTCTTCATTTTTCATGAAAACATTATTATACTGATCTCCCGGAAAATCCCACATCCACCATTCGCTTTTAACATCTTCCTGATCTACAATTTTCCAGTTAGGCATTCGTGCAAGGGGAATGCGGAAGACAGTGGCAGGAGCAGGAGCAGCGGCAGCCGGAGTAAGCATCCAGAGGGTACGCGGGGCAAAATCCAGATCTCGGTACCACACATTTTCAGGATTAGGAATATCCTTATTGTCAGCCCCTTTTGTCCAGCCGCTCGTGATCTTTTCCGAACCGTAAATCATTGCCTCTCCTTTACCCCATGAAGGATCAGAAGTGAACCGCACAGGATTACCCGGTTCGCCTGATTCTTTAACCTCTATGCTTCCCCTGTAAACAGAACCCCTTTTAAACACATAAGTCTGAATGTCCTTGCATGAAGCGGCCTTTCCGGTTGCATTGGTGTCCCAGGGATGATGTTTCCAGGGAGATGATTTTGAAGTTCCGCTGTTGTTGTCATCCCCGTTTTCAAAATCAATGTACCGGACAGATTTTCCAGCTTTAAATACAAAAGGCCTGGGCATCCAGATCAGATCGCCTGTTGCAGTGGCTTTTGCCTGAGCTGTTTCCCAGGAATACTTTTTGGCCGTCCGCTTAATCGTTTGAGAACTCTTATCCTTTGTTCCGGATAATAATAAAAGGCAAAGAACAGCTAAAACAACGGCATTCAAAGGGAAAAATGAACATTTAAATAAGATTTTACTTGAAAGTCTCATAAGTCAAAATACAATTAATCAATTTATTGGCTTTTACTTTATGTGGTTAGTTTTACAAAGCTAATTTATTGATAATAATTTTGCAGTAAAAATACTTATATAAAAACTTATTGAGCAATAATTTTCAGTGTCACTAAAAAGATTTAAGTGATACTATTGCGATTTATAAATTTCTTATTTAACTTTGCAGAAAGTTGTTGAACAAAGTATTAGTACAGACGTTTTGATATAAAATATAAACTCAATAAAACAAAAAAAATGAAAAAAGTTGTTTTTCTTTTATCAGCAGGATTGATCTTATTATTAAGCAATTGCAATGTAGGGACTCCTGCAAAGGCCAATGAAAACAGTCCGGCTTCCGCTTCTGTTTCCGATGCAGGCGAAGTTAAAGCCATGACAAACGATATGTTCAAACAAAAGATATTTAACTACACAGTCAACAAGGAGTGGAAATACGAAGGAAACCTTCCCGCGATCATCGATTTCTATGCCACATGGTGCGGCCCCTGCAGGATGCTTTCGCCCAGGGTTGAAGAAATTGCAAAGGAATATGCCGGGAAAATAGTCGTTTATAAAGTGGACACCGATCAGGAACCTGTTTTGGCACAAAGTTTGGGGATACAGAATCTGCCGACCTTGTTGTTTATACCTGTTAAGGGACAGCCAAGGGTAACAATGGGAGCCGTGCCGAAAGAAACGCTTGAAAAAGCGGTAAAGGAAGTATTGCTTGCCAAGTGATTTTCAAAATGAAAGCAAATTTTAATGATATTATAAAAGATTCAAGACCCGTTCTGGTTGACTTTCATGCCCTCTGGTGCGGGCCATGCAAGGTACAATCGCCTATTCTTAAAGAGATTGCTTCCGAACTTGGCGACCGCGTAAGGGTGATCAAGATTGACGTGGATCAGAACCCTGATATCGCTTCCCGTTACCAGATTCAGGGCGTTCCAACGCTGATGATCTTTAAAAACGGAGAAATGAAATACCGTCAAGCCGGCTTGCACACTAAACAGCAGGTCCTTAATGCTGTAAATAATTTATAAAATTCCAGGTTTGCATATTCTTCAAACCCTGACCATACCAGGGAAGGGTTTGCTGTGCACTTGCTGTGCACTTGCTGTGCTATTGTTGTGCTATTGTTGTGCTATTGTTGTGCTATAATTGCACAGCAATAGAACTGCAAGTGCACAGATATACCTCTTAAAACAGAGCCTTGATACCTTGCTGAATTATATTATATTGGTGAATATATCGGGTCTGAATCCGGAATTATACCCAAATGGATCTTGCTGATAATCTGGATGTAAATTCTTTTTATTCTTTTTATTCCTTTTCATTATCCTGATTTGAAATAACAGCCTGACCGGGAAAAAGAAATTATCGACCACCAGCTTGACATATAAAACATTTCCCTTTGTGTGGGAGAATCAACGATATCCGGACAGCAAGTATCAGAATAATGTTATTTCGGAGAAATGTTCACAAAAAGTTAAGGTCCATTTGATTAGTTGTATTATAGTTTTCTTATTGAAAGAAGATCGACCAGGAATTTTTCGCAATTTTTCAGAGTTTTTTTAAAACTTTATTGAGAAATTACGTATAAGGATATGTGGCGATTATTTTATTACTAATCACCAAATGTGGCCAATTGGATTATGAAACTCTTCACAACTTTTTAAATCAATCGTTTAAATAAAATGATATTATGGGCAAAATTTATTTCTATAAGATTCTAAAACGTATCGGAGATTTTCAAGATGAATGGGATGCCCTTACAGAAGAGGAAAAAAAGAAGAAAAGAAGTCAAACAGTGGAATGGGCATCATATTTGGAGACTCAAGATAAAGAGGTACAACATCAAATCAATCTGAAAAAACGAAATGAAGAAAGACCGGGGCAATAAAATACGGTCATATACATTTAAATACTTCAGTAATGATAAGGTGTAAAAGTTTATACTTCGTCTGAGAGTAAGGGGGATAATGTTATGCAATAGGGACAATGTGTTTTTTGGACCAAATGCAACGATCTCATAAATATAAAAGTTCAGGATTCTACCTCTCTGGTGAATGAATTTCGACTCTATCCGTCAATTTCCAGGATTAAACTTCTGATTCATCAATTCACAAATATAGCTTAATATCTGATTATCAAGTTAAATTGTACTTATTTCAATTCACCTATTAAAAGTTTCCTTAACCATTATGGTCAGTTTCTGAGAAAGGCTGCTTAATGGTTTCCCAAATTCCTCCGCCCGTTGTTTAAAAGCGATGGCAGATTCTTATAATACCAGTATTATTGTTCTTTACTTGCATTAAATCGATCCCAGAGCTGTTCACCAATATTCCTGTACTCATTATAAATGACAGTTATGTTGCTCGTCTTGTCAGCACAGGATACCAGCAATTGATCCGCAGACGCGTTATTACAAGTAAATAACCACTTTCAAAGAGGGCGGTTGTTTACTTGAAATTCGTGATTCGATCGTAATTATTCAATTATTTTATCTGATTTGTCATAAAGTTCCTGAGGTATACTTAATCCTTGTAAATCGGGGGCTTATTTATTGATAATCAAACTGCGATCCTCTAATCCAATAATTTTAGGAGAATTGCCTTGCCGGTTCTTTAGAATGTCAATCACCTTCAATCTGCCGTTATATCCCTGACTGTCAAATTTGACACCATAACCAAGAACAGCGCCTTTATCTGTTTTATTGGGTTCGGTGACAAATGGGTATACGGGCTTTATTAGCAACATTTACAAGGGTATTCAGACTTAAATAACATAGTATTGTCCGCCGAAACAATAATTGCTTCTATCCCCTTTCCTGCAAGATATTGACCTGCCATCATGATATCATTGGGACTAGTAACAAATGTTGTAACGACTTCAATCCCCTTGATTTTAAACTCTTCTCCATAGATCTTTGCTGGAAAGGAAGCATTGGGCTCGGAATTGTTAAATGGCTGACCCACCTTTTTGATGCCGTGTAGGCATTTTTGCACAATATCAATTAAAACAGACGCTTTCAATGGATCATAAACTCCGTAAAAATTTACAGGGACTTTTTTCAGTCCAAGCCTGTTCAGGGGAAAATGCTACAGTGAAGATTATTGGAATGTCGTTAACCATCAGGATAATGGCTACCATACACGGAGTGCTGTTTGTTACTATGACTTCAACTTTTTGAGCAACAAATGATTGAAGTATCATTAGGAATCATGGCCAGGTCCCCCTGGGCATTTTTCTCGAGAATATTAATATTTTTCCCATCTACGAATCCGGAATCAGCAAGGGCTTTAAATAATGATGTTTTTACTAAATCCCGTACCGGATCAGGAGAAATCTAAAGATAGCCAATGACAGTTTTATCTTCTTTTTGAGTACAGGAGGTTATCATTGCAGCAACTATAAATAAGGAGAGAATTAAAACGTTTGAAAAGATCTTTTTCATGATTGTCTGACTTTAAAATTAACATTGAACAAGGTGTCACTGATCACTGATTACTGACTTTTAGCGCCTGCAGCAAATTTTCCTTTGCTGTATTTGCTTTTTTTACAGCATCACTTCCATCAAACGAAAATACCGTCGAATGATCGGATTCTCCGTCTGTCCAGTCAATGGTAACTAAAGCCGTTTGATCTTTTTTCTTTTTCTTTAACAGGGCTTCAGCTTCAGGTGTCAATTTTATCCCTCCGTTTCTCCGTCTTTTATCAAAGGAGGAGAAATCTTCAACTGAGATATTGGAAAATGACCTTATTTTAATCTTGAATTTTAACTCGGGCGGATTGTAGTCGTGATTCCTGTAAAAAAAGAGGCAGCAGTTGCTGTTTTTTCGGAACAAGATTCCGGGAACCGGTTGTTGAATTGCAGGATGCCCACCGATGTAATTGCCGAATGATCCAAACATGGCAGACGAATTCATTTGAGCTTCAGCGGATAAATTATCTTCGGTTTCATCAACGACTCCTTTTTTCAACACAAAAAGAATGAACAGTATCGTTCCCGTAACAACCAAAGTAGTCCATCCTATCCAACTCATGTTGTAGGAATCAAAATGGCCGGATTGACAGGAATACAGTAAAGCCAAAAGAAGACTAAGGAATATGGATCGTTTCATGGTAAATTAAGTTAAATCGTTCTTTCCTCAATAATAAACACATCAATAGCAGATATGTTCTTTGTATTTCTTATACTGACTTTAACAAATTTGGTTACAGTGTCCGTAAACATTTCTGATTTATGCCTGATTTTTGTACGGATCCTACGACCTTTTAGCTGGACAACTGCCTCATTTCTTGAATATTGGCTGCATTTAGAGCTTAGATATGTATTTATGCATACTATTTCATATCATAATATTCAATTTAATTCCGAAATTTTAATTATGATTGTATATAGTTTAAAATGGAACATATGCGTTTAATCAGACTGGTATCGGGATTAATTGCTGCAGTCTTCGTCTCTTCCTGCGTTCATGAATCGGATCATTTGAAGGATGGAATATGGAGGGGGACATTTATTCTTCCCGGAAACGAAATTCCTTTTCTTTTTGAAGTAAAGAAAACTGGTTCGGACAGTGATGCAGTTTTTTTGATTAACGGTTCCGACCATTTTAAGCTTGACCATGTCCTTTACAGAAAAGATTCAGTAACTATTACTGCGGATCTTTATAATTCAATTTTATCAGGTAAGCTAACCGGAGGATCCATAAGCGGGAGATTCATTAAAAACGGAACCGGTAAAAAAGATGAAGGGATTCCATTTAAAGCCGAATGGGGCAACAGTCAAAGATTTCCGTCAATAAACGAACCGCCTGCCTTTTCATTATCCGGAACATGGAATATAGAGATGCAGGACAACGGGAATACCGAAAAAACGGTCGGCATCTTTAATCAGAAAAATGAGTCCCTGACAGGATCCATTTTGACAATCTCAGGTGATTACCGTTATCTCGACGGGATAGTGTATGGAAATAAATTTCTATTGTCTGAATTTTGCGGCTCAACTCCATACCTTGTGAGGGGTGAATTTTCAGACGATAATCACTTTACAGGCCAGTTTATTACTCCGCGGAGTACTTCTGAGTTGAAAGGCACCAGAGATCCTTCTGCCTCATTGCCTGACCCTTTTAGTATTTCCCGGTTGAGAGAAGGATTCAGTTCCATCAGCTTTACCTTTCCTGACCTCAATGGCAAAATGGTTTCGCTTTCCGATCCTGCATACACAGGTAAAGTGGTTGTTGTTACCATATTGGGAAGCTGGTGTCCCAACTGTCTTGACGAAAATACATTCCTTTCATCCTGGTACAAAAAGAACCATAAAAGAGGAGTTGAAATTATCGGACTGGGATTTGAACGAAAGGACGATTTTAAAGATGCTCAGAAATCGTTATCCCTCTTAAAAAAACGTTTGGATATTCCATACAAAATTCTTGTAGCGGGCAAATCAACAACCAAGGCTATATCGGAAGCATTGCCAGCTTTAACCGGAATTATCGCTTTCCCCACAACGATATTCATTGACAAAAAAGGAAATGTCAGTAAAATCCATACAGGATTCAGCGGACCAGCTACAGGTAAATTCTACGACGAATTCAAAACTGAATTCAATCAGTTAATTGATCAATTACTGGCAGAATAGAAGTCATATAAAAAGTTCTATCGCATAAAAAGAATACTATGAAATACAAGAATCTGACAATAAATGATCCTGAAAACCTGATGTTCGGGATTGCTCCGAAACCTGTAAAAACACACCGGGGATTGCTGATCGGGGGCGGAAATGTATACCCTGAATTGAACTTTACTCTTCCTGTCATGAGTATCAACGGAAGCACCCTCCATGAGGTCTATGCTCACTACCGTGAAATCGCCGAAGGAGCCCTTGAACGTGCAATGGAACTGCACTCTAAAGGAGTAATTCTTGAATTTGAGACTCTCCTCGAGATGACCAAAACTCCTTCAATCGGGGTAGAGATCATAAAGATCATGAATGAAATATGCGAGAACTATTGGCAAAAATACAGCCTTGCTTCTGAAATACGTCTGACTCCCAATGATTTGCGGGAGTTCGAAAGGCCTCCACGACAACGTACTACTAAACTTTTGGAACCGATGATGGAACTTTTTGAACGGGGAGCCGAAGCCGGCGGCGATCTGTTATCCATTGAAAGCACAGGTGGCAAAGAAGTTTCTGACGAAGCGTTGCTGATGTGCGATATCAAGGGAATGGTATTTGCTCTTGCCGTACTTGGCGTAAGGGATATGCGTTTTCTTTGGCAGAAAATTGTCTCTGCTGCTGTTAAATATAGAAAAATTGCAGCAGGAGATTCAGCCTGCGGATTTGGAAATACCGCAATGGTACTGGCTGAGAAAAAGTATATTCCAAGGGTGTTTGCGGCCCTTGTACGTGTAATTTCCGTTGTCCGTTCAGTCGTCGCGATGGAGGAAGGGGCTGTCGGTCCTGATAAGGATTGTGCTTACGAAGGTCCTTTTCTGAAAGCTATTACAGGGATCCCCATTTCAATGGAAGGTAAAACGGCGGCATGTGCCCACCTCAGTCCGGTTGGCAATATATCCTCAGCCTGCGCTGATTTATGGAGCAATGAATCCGTTCAAAATATAAAACTTCTTTCAGGAATGGCCCCTACGGCCTATCTTGAACAATTGGAATATGATGTCCGATTGATGAACAAAGCTCTTCAGGCAGGACACATGCACAGCCATATCTTTCAGCAATTACTGGTCGATTCTGATATTTATACCGATCCCCAGGCTTTGATCCTGGCACCTGAGAATGTTATAAAAATCTCTCGCGAGCTTGTCAGAGGAGATTCATTTGTGGCCAATGCACGAAATGGTGCGCTTGCCTCCCTTACCCTGATTGAAGAGTCCGTTGCAGATGGAAAACTTCAACTCCCGGAACTGGAATCCTCTTATCTTCCACTTCTTAGAGAAGATCTCAGCTCCATTCCCGACAATGAAAGTGATTTTATTGAGATGATGATGCCCCTTTTAGATCAGACTAAATTCCTGCCTTCCGAATACGGATTATAAAGCCTTCAGCTAATGAAAGAATGAATACAATGAAGAAATGAAAAAACAAGATAATAGACTATAGGTTATAGTAAACAGTCATCAACGAAGCCTAATGTCTTTTTTCATTTTTTAGAATTTACTTTGATAAATCCCTTTTCTTTTCCTCAAATTCCTCTTTGCCGATTTCACCTTTGGCATACCGTTCTTTTAAGATATCGATGGCTGAATTGCTACGCCACCGATGGTAATCGTCGTAATGTCTTGTCCTCGTAACAAGCAACACAATTAAAATGATGAAGATTACGAAAATTAACCAGCCAAATCCCATTCCCCACCAATGATATCCGTACATCATATGTTCTATTAACATTTTAATAAAACTTAAAATTATCAATTATTTTATGCAAAAACTTTGCCATCTTCAACACATATCCAAAAATTTATCTGCTCAGAAAACAAATCATGGAATCTTTTCAGACATTAGTCCAAAAATCTCAACTACTTCCTTGCTTTAACAATCTCAGAGGGGAAAGTGTTTTGGCTTACCTGTTCAACCTGTTCAATTATGAAGCCGGCTTTTTCAAGATTCTTCTTTAGTGAGACCGGCCTGCAGCCTGTCAATAAATCGGGGAAATTTTTAGCCATCCAGTACCAGAATCTATGAATTCTTTTATACCCGAATGAAAAAGTTGAAATAACTGCGATACCGTCTTTTTTTAATACGCGGTAAAATTCAGAGATGATTTTATCGAATTGTTCAGCCGGCATTAAATCTATCATAAAATTATTGACGAGAAGATCAAATGATTCATCCCAGAATTCGAGTTCAAGAGCATTACCATGCAGGAGTTTATAATTTCCATTCTTCTGCTTATTCATCCTCTTTTCAGCTTTAGCCAGCATATCAGGCGAAAGATCAATACCGATGTTGGTTCCGGTGGGATTCAGACTGACCAGTTTTTCAATCAGCTTCCCCGTTCCCACTGCCACTTCCAGTATTTTACCTCTGTTGGTGAAACAGCACATTTCAATCACTTTTGCAGCTGATTTTGATTCGGTCAACCATCCCCAGAGATCATAGATTCCTGCAACATGAGCAAAGTTTTTCCTGACAATTTCAGGGTCAAAATTCCTTTCTAAAACTTCCATTGAATCTCTAATAATCAATATCAAATATGTCTTTATAACAAATAACTCTTTGATTTTTTCTGATATCCTGTCAATTTATAATGCCGAACATACTTATAGTTATACTGAAAATACCCTTGGAATGATTTATAGCAAGAAGCGGCATAATCCCTCTTTAATGAATTGGTTTTCAGGAGGGCAATAGTTTTTAAAAAAAATGTACAGTCTTATATCCCTACGAACGGACAGATAATTCTCGTGTGCCTTGTACATTTTTCCAATATTTTATTCCTATTGGTATTTCACTTCACAAATTACAGAAATCATTGGAATATTGATGAAAATTACAATTGAGTCTTATGTAATCATTTAAATTCCGATTAATATAATTAAGAAAATTTAACAATTCTCGTAAAAGAAATTCAAAATAATGAACAAATGATTACTATATTTGTATTGAACTAATGTTCATAATATGGCAAGACCAAAGCTTTTAAGAAGAATGACAAATCCCCCTCATTTTAAGGGATTCAGTCCAATCGGCCTTCCGGAGGAGAACCAAACGCACCCGGTGATATTGAATTTTGAAGAATATGAAGCCATAAGATTAAGCGATTTTGAATTTTATGACCAGTTCGAAGCATCCCAGGTCATGGGAATTTCAAGACCCACTTATACCAGGATTTACGAGAGTGCAAGGCGCAAGGTTGCGGAAGCGTTAGTGCTTGGCAAGCCAATAGTATTTGAGGGGGGGAAAATATATTTTGACAGTGAATGGTATACCTGTAATAGTTGCGGGTGTTTGTTCAACCATCTGGAAAAGGAAAAAGAAATTAAAAAATGCAGCCTGTGCGGATCTTCTGATATCGAACAGTTTCATGACAGCACTAAGATAATTTCTGAAGAAGATAAATGCATTTGTCCCAGATGCGGAAACGAAAAAGTACATCAGCCAGGTATTCCGTGCAGGAAAGAGGTATGCCCGGTCTGTAATTCACCTATGATAAGAAAAGGGACACCCTACCGTTATCGAATGAGAAATAATAAAAGTTAAAATAAAACTTTATAAAGATGAAAGTTGCAATCACATCTACAGGTAACAGCCCGGAATCCAGGTTGGACAACCGTTTTGGACGCTGTTCTTATTTTGTTATCTATGATACCGTTAACCATTCCACAGAATATATTCCTAATCCGAATAAGGATAATATAGAGGGAGCAGGTCCGGCATCCGTTCAGTTAGTAGCCTCTAAAGGGGTTGAAAAAGTGGTTTCCGGTGAGTTTGGTGCTAAAGTCAAATCACTTTTCGACAGTCTTAAAATTCAGTTAGTTGTATTAAACAACTCGGAAAAAAGTGTAAACGCAATTATTGATTTGTTAAACCATAAATAATAAGAATCATGCCTCAATTGGATGGAACAGGACCGGAAAAAAAAGGTGCACAAACCGGACGGGGTTTAGGCAGATGCAGAACTATACCAAGAGAAGAAGCTCTTGCAAAACTCGGTAAAGGTATGGGTTTAAAGCGTAAAGCCGGTGGCGGAAAAGGAGAAGGCAGACGCTTGAAAAGCGGGATTAAATAGTTATTGATTTTAAGAAAGGAGGTCGTTATGCCAGGATTAGACAGAAGAGGTCCTCAGGGTGAAGGACCTATGACAGGCCGAGGTATGGGCCAATGCAACTCTGATAACAGAGGAGAAACAGGTAATGAAATTCGGAACGCAGTTGCCGGTCTGGCTGCTGCTTTAGTTATCGGTGCCACTAAAATAATCTGGAACTGGATCAGGGAAAAACGCCTGAAAAAAGAATTAAAGTAATATGAACAATTATTAAAAGGAGGTTATTATGCCAGGATTAAACAGAAGGGGTCCAATGGGAAAAGGGCCAATGACCGGCAGAAGAATGGGCCGGTGCATTCCCGAAAATAAGGGAAAAACAGATGAGGAAATTTTACAAGACAGGGATTCAGCTTTTCAGCAAGAACAGGTTGCAGATCGTGGACTTGGATTAGGACGTGGTCGGGGATTGGGTCGAGGACTTGGATTTGGAGGTGGTCGGGGATTAAGACGCGGCCTTGGATTTGGATACGGAAGAGGAATTGTCGGTGATCCAGATGAACCTCATACTTAATATGTACAATTATCATCTTTTTTAGTGAGGGATTTTATTGAAGTGCTCCTACTTTAAATGGGATTTCGTACAAATGAAGGGGACAAAATCCGTATAAAACAGGGAACAGATATTTATCAGCCTTTCCTGTAAATATTAAAATTATTTACATAAATACGAAGAATATGAAAATTACCATTGCCATTCCATTGGAGAACGGCCGTTTATGTTCACATTTTGGCCATTGCCAGCAATTTGCCATAGTAAATGTCGAGGACAATGTCATCAAAGATGAAAAACTGATCACACCCCCTCCTCATGAACCCGGATTACTTCCCGGCTGGCTGGCTGAGAGAGGAGTTACAGATGTGATTGCCGGAGGTATGGGCCAACGGGCAATAAATTTATTCGCCATGCAAAATATAAAAGTAAATGTAGGTGCACAGCCCAAAAGCCCGAAAGAATTGGTGACCGATTGGCTTAACCATTCTTTGGTGACTGATAATAATACCTGTGATCATTGACTGATTTGATATGAGGATTTCAGACTACCGCTGCTTTTACTGTTTTGCAAGAGCTTTTGAGAAATTGCTTGAAAAGGAGAACCTTTCTGTAGAAGCGAAGAATAACTTTACCTGCGAAATGGCCGGTTTATACGGCCAACACAAAGAAAATTTTTCGGCTCCGGAGTTTTCAAGGAAATTGCATACCATTTTAAAACAATACACAAATAATCCGGATCCTTACAAAGGAGCAAAGAGGAAAAGCAACGATCATGCTTTAAGTTTGTTTCCTGGATTGAAAAAACAAATAGAAGGATCGGCAAATAAATTTGATACGGCCTTACGCCTTGCTATTGCCGGTAATATTATTGATTTTGCGGTTACTGACAAATTTGATCTACAGGCTACAATTGACAAAGTTCTTCATTCCGGTTTTTCAATTAATCACTCAAGAGAATTAAAACAAGCTGTCTCAAACGCGGACAAAGTTCTTTATATCGGGGACAATGCAGGTGAGATTGTATTCGATAAACTTTTCATTGAAACGATCATGCAGTTCATGCATTCCGATTTGACTTATGTTGTTCGTGATGCCCCGGTTATCAATGATGCCACACTGGATGATGCAAGGTATGTTGGTATGGACAAAATTGCCAATGTAATCACAAATGGATATGACGGACCTTCTACGATACTGAAGAAATCAAGCCAGGTATTTAAAGATCACTTTAAATCGGCAGATCTGATCATCTCGAAAGGTCAGGGTAATCTTGAAGGATTACTGCCATTGGATGATCAACGGATATTCTTCTTATTAATGGTTAAATGCCCGGTGATTGCAGAATTGCTTTTAGTCCCTGTTAATTCCTTCGTGGTATATAATCCTCAGCTATCCGACACAAAACGCTAAAGGAATTTTGTAATGGACAAAATAAAAATTGGTATTATAATTTGTGACAGATACCGCTCCTGTGCAGGAGGGAAATGCTTTAAATCATTCCAAAACAGAGATGGTGCATTTTCTTTATATAAAAACGCCGATGCTGAGATCGCTGCTTTTACATCCTGCGGGGGTTGTCCTGGTGGAAATATTGAGTACGCTCCCGAAGAGATGAAAAAATTCGGAGTAACACATATTCACTTTGCAACCGGTTTTATCGTGGGCTATCCTCCCTGTCCGTATATGGATCATTTTAAGAAATTTATTACTGAAAAATATAAAATGCGTGTGGTTTTCGGCACACATCCGATTCCTCAGAAATATTTTCTGACACATTATAAATTAAATTCATGGCAGAGTGAGTTTCAACAGCAAATTATTTTGCCCGTACTCTGCGATAAAGAGATGCGCCTGAAATACGATTAAACTGATTAGGATGAAAATTGCTGTAGCCAGCGGTAAAGGGGGTACAGGGAAAACCCTTGTTTCGACAAATTTCGGTTGGACGATGCAAAATGCAGAAATTCCTGTTACCATCGTCGACTGTGACGCTGAAGAACCCAATGTGGCAGAATTTTTATCAGGCGAATTATGTTGCAGCCAGACAGTATCGCAAAATATTCCGGTAATTGATCCTGCACTTTGTATTTTTTGCGGCAAATGCTTTGAATACTGCAGTTATAATGCAATCTTATATCTGCCCGCAAATCATTTTATTCAGGTTATTGAAGATTTATGTCATGATTGTGGGGCATGCACATTTGCCTGCGATTTTGGTGCAATCATTGAAAAAGAAAAACGTATTGGCACAGTAAGCATATCGGATATCAACAGTAATGCTGAAATAATTGAAGCCCGTTCCGATATAGGAATTTACTCACCTGTACCTGTTATTAACAAAGCAATTAAAGAGATTAATATTAAATATCCGGCTATTTTCGATGCCCCTCCCGGTATTTCCTGTCCGTTTATTGCTACCGTAAAAGACGCTGATTTCGTGGTATTGGTAACCGAATCAACACTCTTTGGATTAAATGATTTGAAATTGTCAGTTGAAACATTACAGCAAATAGGAAAACCTTTTGGAGTCATTGTAAACCGGGCCGGATTAGGCAACAGAGACGTTTATGATTGGCTGCAGCAGAATAAAATCACTTTGCTGATGGAAATACCTTTTGATAGAGAAATCGCCCGGATTTATTCCGAAGGCCGTTTGCTGGCAGAGGAAAATCCTTCTTACCAGGTTCAGTTTAAAGAATTATATAAAACGATTAAAAGGCTTTTAAATCAATGAACGAAATAGTAATTCTGAGCGGAAAAGGAGGAACAGGCAAGACGACCCTTAGCGCTGCATTTGCAACGTTAAATAACAATGTGATTATGGCCGATTGTGATGTAGATGCCGCAAATCTTCATCTCATATTGAAACCTGACAATTATCACATCGAAAAGTTTATTACAGGTTACAAAGCCGTTATCAATTATGACACGTGCGACAATTGTGGACTATGTATCAGATATTGCCGGTTTGACGCGATTGCTTATAAAAACGGACGGGTTGCTGTATCCGAAACATCCTGCGATGGATGTAAGCTGTGTTCTCGGATTTGCCCGGCTCATTCCATCAGCATGATTCCGGGTGATAAAAGCCTGTGGTACATAGGGAATTATCGCAACGGGAAAATGGTTCATGCCCGGCTTGCCCCCGGAGAAGAAAACTCCGGCAAACTGGTAAATGTCGTACGCGAATATGCCCAAAAGACGGCCGTTGAAACAGAATGGGAAACCATTATTATTGACGGACCTCCGGGTATGGGCTGCCCGGTTATATCGTCGGTGACAGGAGCAAACAAAGTGATCATTGTAACCGAACCAACCCGGTCGGGCATTCACGATATGAAACGGATGCTGGAGCTGATGTCGGATTTTAAAATAAAATCGTTTGTGGTTATTAATAAATATGACCTGAATAACGATATGACCGATCAAATAACAGGCTGGTGTTCTGATATGAAAATTCCTGTAATTGGAAAGATACCTTTCGATGATCAGATTGTAGAGGCAATGCTCAATTGCAAAAGTATTGTTGAATGGGCTCCTGACTCATTAATAAGTAAAGAAATAGTAAGTATCTGGAATTTAGTAAATTCATCTGAATCATGATAAGTTTTGGCCCTATACCTTCAAGAAGACTTGGTAAAAGTCTGGGCATAAATAACATACCCTCTCAAAAGGTATGTTCCTATTCTTGTATCTATTGCCAGATCGGCATTACTAAACAATTAACACTTACCCGTGAGAAATTTTACGAACCTGGAATAATTTACAAAGAAGTTCAGAATCATTTAAGAAAACTGAAAGAAGAAGACAAACCAGACTACTTAACTTTTGTCTCAAATGGTGAACCAACTCTGGATATTAATCTGGGTAAGTCAATAGAAAAATTAAAAGCATTCGATATCCCGATTGCAATCATTACTAATGCTTCTTTATTATATCAGAAGGACGTCAGGTTCGATTTAAACCTTGCCGATCTGGTTTCTATAAAAACAGACGTTAATAATAAAACCATATGGAAGACAATAAACAGGCCTCATATCGGACTTGATTTTGAAAAACATGTCGAAAGTTTACTCCAGTTTTCATCGGAATACAATGGGAAATTAGTCACGGAAACAATGCTTGTGGACGGGATCAACGATAACGCTGAAACTTTAAAGAAGACAGCAGAATTAGTCTCTCAAATTAATCCCTCCGTCGCTTATTTATCCATTCCGACGCGCCCGCCGGCAATTTTTACGGTAAAAGTTCCTGATGAACCAATAGATAAAGCCTATCAGATTTTTTCTGAGAAAAATTTAAATGTTGAATTATTGATTGATTTTGAAGGAACAAAAACCGGATGCACCGGAAATCCCATTGAAGATATTATCAATATTTGCACGGTCCACCCGATACGTGAAGATGCGATGCAGGAAATTTTAAAAAAAGATCATGCAGACGCCGGTCTGTTAAATTCATTGATCCGGCATAGATTCATCAAGAAGGTAAAGTATAAATCGATGTTTTTCTATGTCAGGCAGTTTCATAGTTAAGAACACTCAAATAAAACAAGTTAGTATGGATAAAAAGATTCCAATTGAAAAAACCAAACTTTCCGATATTAAAAATATAATTATTGTGGCCTCAGGTAAGGGGGGAGTCGGCAAATCAACAGTAGCTTCAGGTATGGCTCTATCCCTGGTCATGGAAGGTTATTCGGTAGGTTTGCTCGATGCTGATATTTACGGACCTTCCATTCCGACTCTTTTTGATCTGAATAAAGAACATCCCTATGTTGTTGAAATGGATGGTAAAAGTAAGATCGAGCCATTGGTGAAGTTCGGCATTAAAATAATGTCGATAGGCTTCTTTATAGATCCCAAACAGGCTATGCTTTGGCGCGGACCTATGGCATCCAATGGCCTCAAACAATTAATTAATGATACGGATTGGGGAGAACTCGACTACCTGATAATTGACACGCCTCCGGGAACAGGAGATATACATATAACCCTTCTGCAGGAATATGAGATCAGCGGTGCGGTTATTGTGACTACACCCCAGATAGTTGCCCTGTCGGACGTTCAGAAAGCGATTACAATGTTTCATAGCAAACATATTGGGACCCCGGTATTGGGTATTGTCGAAAATATGTCCTGGTTTACTCCGACTGAACATCCGGATGAAAAGTATTATTTATTCGGAAAGGGGGGCGGTGAAGAATTATCCAAAACTTTCAATATCCCTCTGATAGCTCAGATTCCAATGAATGAAACCATTTGTGCATGCTGTGACGGAGGTAAACTTAATGGTCTCTTCAAAGATAAGCTCGTCAGATCAGCATTTGATGATCTTATAGATGGGATTCTTAATCCGAAAGAAAAACAATCAATTCCTGATTGAAAAAGACGTTTCAGCATTCCAAATAAAGTTTCAGAGCACATTCCAATAACGATGTAATGGTGAATAAAGACAAAAAGTGAAAAGGTGAAAAAGTAAAAAAGTGAATATGAATACAAAAAGAATTATAGTTATAGGCGGTTCAGCCGCCGGACCTAAAGCAGCTTCCAAAGCAAGAAGAATGGACGAAAACGCAGAAATTACGATTTACCAAAAGGCATCCGACCTTTCAATGGCTTCGTGCGGTTACCCTTATTATATAGGTGGTTTTTTTGATGACCGTGATCAACTGCTATGCTCACCGGCAGGTGTCATAAGGGATTCAAGATTTTTTTGGAATGCCAAAAAAATTACAACAAAAGTAAACACTGAAGTTACTTCGATTAACAGGCAAAATAAGAGTGTAGAATTTACAGATTTAATTTCAGGAGAAAAAGGCAAAGCTGCATATGATAAACTGATTATTTCCACCGGAGCGACACCCCGCAAACCCCCTGTGCCAGGAATCGATCTTGAAGGTGTGACTTCCCTGCAATCCATCTCGGATGCCGATTATTTGCGTCAAATCCGTGATGAGGGTAAAATAAAAAAAGCTGTTGTTATAGGAGGCGGTCTGATAGGTATCGAGACCTGCGAAGCTTTGCATCTTGCCGGAATTGAAATAACACTTATTGAACTCTTGCCCCAGTTACTTACTTTCCTTGACAAGAAAATAGCGAAACTTGTCGAAAAATATGTGATGACCAAAACCAATGTCATCCTGGGAAATGGTGTTGCAGCTTTTTTGGGAGAAAACGGAAAACTCGCAGCTGTAAAACTTACAAAACGGCACAGAAATCCCCTGCGAATTGGCTGTGGTGGCTACAGGAGTTATCCCAAATACAAAACTGGCCTCCGAAGCCGGTTTAATTACCGGCAAAACAGGAGGATTGTCAGTAAATGAATTTATGCAGACGAATGATCCGGATATTTATGCTGTAGGTGACTGCATTGAAATATCCAATTTAATAACAGGCAATCCCGTACATGCTCCATATGGTGATTTAGCCAATTTGCAAGGCCGAGTTGCAGGTGAAAATGTTATTTCAGGCAATGTTGCCAGGTTCCCGGGAACCATACAAACCGGGATATGTAAAGTATTTGATTATGGAGTAGGGATTACCGGGTTATCAAAGAAAAATTGTCTAAGTTCCGGAATTACAAATATTGAAACTGTTGTCAATGCCAGTCTCGACAAGCCTGGTTTTATGAAGGGTAAATTATTAATTACTAAATTAATAGTTGAAAAGTCAAATCGTAAAATTCTGGGTGCGCAGGTTATTGGACCAGGTGATGTCAGCAAACAGGTGGCTATCTGGGCAATGGCCATTAAAGGCAATCTGACAATCGACGATATGGTAAATGCCGATTTGCCTTATGCCCCGCCTTATTCTCTTGCCATTGACCACAGCATTGCTACAGCCCATATTATGCAGAACAAATTAAATGGCTATTTCTCCGGAATTTCGTCCGAACAACTAAGGGAAAAGCTAAAAAGCAAAGAAAATCTTGTTTTATTGGATGTACGCAATCCTGATGAATACGAACAGATGCGGCTGGGAATCGGAGAAAAGCTGATCCCTCTGGGTCAGATCCGTAACAGAATAAACGAAATGCCTCAGGACAAGGATGTTGAAATAGTTACCTGGTGCAAGATTTCCTTGCGGGGATATGAAGCTGCCCTGATAATGCAGGCCAACGGGTATAAGAATGTGAAAGTTTTGGAAGGCGGAATTATGGCATGGCCTTATAAAAGGGAAAAATAACCAGTCCAAGTCCAAATGAAACGAATTATTAAAGAAAAATCAAAATTCAATTTAAGTATTGATATTATCATGCTTATATTGATCATGCCTATGGCAGGTATCGGTTTCCTGGTTAAATATGTCCTGATTCCCGGATTTCAGCGAAATGTGCTCCATGGCACTAATTCAGAATTAGAGTTCTGGGGTCTTAACCGTCATCAATGGGGAACAATTCACTTGATAATCAGCATTGTTTTTGTTGGTCTGTTAATCCTGCATATTGTTTTACATTGGGGAATGATTGTTCGTATTTACCGGCGAATGATTCCCAATAATATTTTTCGCAAGTCTCTTGCCTTTGGATTAACAACTATTGGATTAATATTGATATCTTTTCCTCTGATGATAAAACCCAAATTAGCATACAGAGCACCCTTGCACCAGAACAGGGATAACAAAGATGTTAGCACATTTCCCGGTTTCTCAAAAAATCAGGGATTATATCAACAAACCGACACTTCAAGATTAGCCGATATTGAGGTAAAAAAGAATGAGAGAGCCTTTTTAAAAGAGCCTCGTGCTGTCGACGAATATTATGAAGTTAATGGAAACCAAACGCTTATATCAATAGCTGATAAATATAACCTACCAGCAGATGAAATTGCTGCTGACCTCAATATCCCCAAAACGCTTACCGGTGAGAGATTAGGCCGTTTAAAGAAACGTTATTCATTTACTATGGATGATGTACGCAACACTATTTCCAGTTTGATAAAAGAAAAACAGCAATAATTTCAATAGCACTCGCAAAGATAATTGAGTCTGAATCGGCAGAATTATTTTCCTTATTTTTTTCTAAGCCTTAAGGCATTGGATATGACCGATACCGAGCTGAAACTCATTGCGGCGGCTGCAATGACCGGGCTTAGAAAGGAGTCCGAATACCGGATACAAAACTCCCGCAGCGATCGGAACACCGATGGAATTGTAAACAAAGGCGAAGAAAAGGTTTTGTTTGATATTTTTCATGACTTTGGTGACTTAAATCCCGGGCCCGGACTATTCCGTTCAGATCGCCTTTAACCAGGGTAATTTCAGCGCTTTGCATGGCAATATCCGTTCCGGTGCCCATGGCAATACCGACATTGGCCTGGCCAAGGCGGGCGCGTCGTTTATCCCATCTCCGGCCATAGCTACAAAATGTCCCTGATCCTGTAATTCCTTGACTTTTTTATACTTATCATCAGGGAGACAGTCGGCTATAAATCCGTCAAGATGAAGTTCCTCAGCGACAGCTTCGGGCAGTGAACTCATTGTCGCCGGTGAGCATATGTACTTTAACACCCATTTTCTGAAGGCTCTGATCGCATTTGCCGAAGTTTCCTTAATTGTATCGGCTACACTTACCATTCCTTCCACTTTATTATCAATCACCAGGTACATAACGGTTTGTCCTGTTGATTGCCATTCTTCGGCCAGTTTCTTACCTGAACCATTAAGCGAGGCCTGCAAAATCTTCCATCAGCCTCTGGTTTCCCAGTCCAATTTTCCTCTTGTTGTATATCGCCTGTACCCCTTTGCCGCTGACGGCTTCAAAATTATCGAGCTTTACCAGGTCTACCTATTTTTTCTTCTGCACCCTTAACAATAGCGTCAGCAATAGGGTGTTCACTGTAGGCATCGATGGAAGCTGAAAGACGAAGCACCTCCTCATCGCTTAATTTCCCAAAAGAGATATAGTTTTTCAACTTAGGTTTTCCCTCTGTGATGGTTCCGGTTTTATCAATGATCAGGATATCGACCTTACTCATTTCTTCAATGGCACGGGCATCTTTTACCAATACACCCTGACTGGGCCCCCCTTCCGGTTCCTACCATAACAGACATCGGTGTTGCCAGGCCCAAAGCACAGGGGCAGGCTATAATTAAGACTGATACAGCATTAACAAATGCATAAACATATGCCGGCTCGGGGCCCCAGATGGCCCATATAACAAAGGTTATGATTGCAATCAGGACAACTATCTGGACAAAATATTTGGCAACCACATCTGCCAGTCTTTGAATGGGAGCCCTTGAAAGGCTTGCCTCGTTGACCATATCAATGATTTGCGAAAGGAGGGTATCTGAACCGACTTTTTCTGCTTTCATGTCAAAAGAGGACTTTCCGTTGATAGTTCCTCCTGTAACCTTATCGCCTTTTGATTTATCTGCCGGAACAGATTCTCCTGTAATCATGCTCTCGTCTATTACCGCGTTCCCTTCTGTGATGATTCCATCCACCGGTATCTTATCGCCTGGTTTAACTCTGAGAATATCACCGACTTCAACCTCTTCAAGGGGAATTTCTTCTTCCTTCCCATTTCGGATTACCCTGGCTACCGGGGGTACAAGTCCGAGCAGTGCTTTAATTGCAGAACTGGTTTTGCTGTGTGCCCTGAGTTCCAGAACCTGTCCCATCAATACAAGAGTGAGAATAAATGCTGCCGCCTCGAAATACAAATGAACATTGCCTTCCACATCTTTAAACTGGGCAGGGAATATGCCGGGAATGAAAAGACCAAAAAGACTGAAAACATAAGCTGCACCCACGCCTATGGAGATAAGGGTCCACATATTGGGAGAATATCGGCGGATGGAACTCCATCCTCGTTTAAAGAAGTCCCGGCCGCAATAAAAAACAACAGGTGTTGCCAGGACAAATTCAATCCAATTCCATATCCTTTGAGGAGCCAGATCATTCAGATGCAAAAAAGGAAATAAATCGGACATAGCAATCAGAAACACCGGAATACTCAAAGCCAAAGCAATCCAAAACTTTTTTGCCATTTTTCTGTAAGCTTTCTCTTCATCGCTTGTCTCAGCTCCTTTTTCGGGCACAAGATTCATTCCGCACTTCGGGCATGTTCCCGGTCTGTCCTGTTTCATTTCAGGGTGCATGGGACAGGTATATACAACCTTTTTGGAACCTGAAGCGCTGACTTGTTTCTGCAGGTGCATTCCGCATACAGGACAATTACCGGGTTTATCATAGGTTTTATCACCTTCGCAATGCATAGGGCAGTAATATCTTTCTCCCTTACTTTCTGCGGAATGTGAACTCTCTTCAGGAATATGTTCCTTATGTTTTTGGGTTTCCGAGGAAGATGTCTCTTTTTCCTGAGAAACAGGAACAAGGAACATATTGCAAACGGGACATACCCCCGGAGAATCATAAACTTTATCCCCTTCACAGTGCATAGGGCAATAATAACCGCTGTGCTGATGTGCTGATGTGTCCCGATAGCTATCGGAGTGCTGATGTTTCGTTTTCATCTTAATTCTTGTTTTTCGTCCCTCCCTCCGGTTAAGACCTGAAGTTATTTTTCATCAAGGTATTAACAAAGTCCGGGCACAGATTCAACGCATGCCCGGACTTTATAAATACTGAAACGGACATCTATTTTTTATCTTTCTGATGATGTCCTTCCCCAACGGGAACCAGTTTCATATTGCAAACCGGGCAATTCCCGGGCTGGTCATACGTCTTGCCTCCCTCGCAATGCATGGGGCAATAATAACCTTTTTCATTTTCTTTACTCATAATACACAATTTTAATTAATAAGAGAATTATATGGATTATAGAACAAAAATTTAACGGTTTGTAATATTTCCCAATTATTAAATCTCCCGATTCAAAACTGCTTTCTCTCAAAATATTCATCCTTATATACCCCAAAAATTCCTTATTGTTTCATTAGGTAGCTATAAAAGCCATCTCACTAATCGACAGTTCATTGTTGTATACCGGATATTCTTGTGATTTCTCGATTTTATAATGAATAATGTACTGTTCTATTCTGGTTCCTTCGACAGACATGAACAGGTTGTTGAGATAAGTATAATTCCTGTTAAGTTTTGATTCAATGATTTTTGAATAATTTAATCTTTTATCATCCCCGTTATAATGAACGATTTCTACAACAGTATTCTTTATTTGTTCAATCACCTTGCTTTTCTGGTCTTCGATGATTTCAAATCCCAATTCGTTGAGTTCCCTGCCGATCCTTTTCAACTCTTCCTTTCCGATATCTTCCGGAATTTCAACATGACCAAGCAACGCGGAGGAGGGTTGAAATCCCGACTCACGGAAGACTTTATCGACAGCTGTAATGCAACGGTTGCAGACCATATTTTTAATATGAATATCCATCAGACTATTTTTCTAAAAAGATTAAATGACATTAATACAGACGATGCATGATACAAGACATGAGGCAAAGCATGAGACAAGGCATGCCTTGTCTCTACGATTTAACTTGCCTTGTGAAATAGATAAGGCCTGGATTGTATCCACCTGTAAAGATTATCCGAACTTATAACCCCTGCCACCCTATCGCCATTCATAACTGGGAACAAAGACTGGCCTCCCTGAAGGATTTGCATAAATCTTTCAGATAAATCTTCATTGGCATTAAACTTGTAATAATCACCGGTTATAAAATCTGAAACCCTTTGATGCTCTAAACCTTTGTGCATACCTTCCACGATGTTCTTGTAATCCAGGATTCCCATGAGTTTGCCGTTATCCATCACCAGCAGTGATTTTTCGTTCGAACCAAGTATCTCCTCCGCAGCTTTTTGAAGGGTAATATCCGGACTAACGGCTATAAAGTTAGTCATCATAACACTTTCGGCTTTCACCCCTTCGAGGGCATGTTTGAGTTCCTCCACCCTCGATTCAGCCCCGGCTCCGAGGAATATAAACAATCCGATAAATATCAGCCAGAAATCGTAGAAAAATCCCAGGAAAACAAAGGCAATGGCAAGGATCTGGCCAATCATGGCCGCAACCTTTGTGGCTTTGGAATGATCGATTTTCATGGAGAGCAATGAACGCAACACCCTGCCGCCATCCATCGGGAAGGCAGGGATAAGGTTAAAGACAGCCAGGAGGATATTGACATAGATCAGGTTCATTCCGAAGTCGGCGCCTGTCAGCCGGATATCCCGGGTGTTCTCAAAAGTGAATACATGTCCCGCGCTTTTTAATAAAATCCATAACACCGCGGCAATAACCAGGTTAACGATCGGTCCGGCAATGGCCACCTGGAATTCCTGCGAAGGTTTTGAAGGTATCCTCTCAAGATTTGATATTCCCCCGATAGGATAAAGGGTGATATCTTTTGTGACAATCTTAAACCGCCTGGCCGTGAGCGCATGTCCAAATTCATGGAGCACCACACAGGTAAACAGAACCAATATAAACAGAACGCCTGTCAAGGCCTCCGTGAATCCCTGCCCCAACCGGTAATAGGAAATGAAGATCCATGCGATCAGGATCAGAAATGTCCAGTGGACGAATACTTTTATCCCCCATGGACTGCCCAAATATAAAGACCATTTTTTATGCATTTTAATCCGATAAGGTTAACAAAACATTGAAAAATACGCATCTGGTACAACAACATCCGTGCCAGCCATATTGTTTTGATAATCTCTGCAAAAAAAGTCCCTGCTTCAGCAAACAGGCACTTTCCGAACGTTCAGATTCTAAATGACCAATATCCCGTTTTCATCCGTCCTGACCTTATACACATTATCCACCGGTGAAATGATGGTCATCCCGTCGCCGCTGTAACCGGTCCTCCTGTTTTCCCTGATAAGGTCCACAATTATATCGATATGTTCCTCTGCAACAAGGATTTCAAGTTTTATAACTCTATAAGCTTCGGCAAACGGATATTTCGCACTGATGTGCTCTCTTTCATGATCGGAATACTGACCGGTGCCTTCACATTCGATCATCGTCATGCTGTGAAAACCGGCTTTTGTCAGTGCATCATAAACCGCCTCCACTTTCCTGTACCTGATATATGCTTTTATCAGTTTCATGGTTATATAATTTTAATTCAATATACTCAAAATTCAACTGTACTTGTTAAAATATTTTAAGAATTATTTATAAAATTTTGAGGTCGGCGGGATTTAATTTTATTAACAGATCAAAGACAGAGTTGACTTATTTGCCGGTAAATATCTCACAGAGGATATTTTATATAACTAAAACCGGTTATGCTTCACTGTTTCATACCGGTTTAAAAGAGGAAGAGCAGTAACGGGGGATTTCGTTCAGACTAAAGATAGTTCAGGATTCTTCGAAGAAATAAAACAAAAACCGGGAAATAGAATCCCGGGTTGACAGATTTTCCCGAATCAGTAATAGATGGCGTTGTGATAAACCTGGTGGGTTTGCTGAAGCTGCATCATCGTGTTATAATAGCCTCCCATCAGGGTGGTGTCGCCTTCCAGTTCGTCGAAATCCATCATTCCTGAGCCGCCCATCATGCCACCGCCCCCCATCATGCCGCCGCCGGGGTAGTATCCTCTCATCATAATGCCGTACCCGTACATCTCCTGCCCGAACTCGTTGTACATCTCCCTGAAAAGCGAATCATTCATATGGTATTGTCCCAATGCATCAGATAGGGATTGTCTTGGCGAACGGCAGCCGTGTCGTAATACATGACAAGGGTGTCATTGTAAGCCTGCGAACGCAGAACCGAAGTCTTTGCCTTGTTGATCTGGCTTGTCGGACCCGTCGTGTCAGCTTCCGATGTCTTTTCTTTTTTACAGCCGGCAAGGCTCATAATTATAATGGCTGAAATAACAGCCAGACTAAAGATCAGATTTCTCATACTGCTTAATTTACGGTGATTGATATTAAAGTTTTCTTTTCAATTGTTTATAGTGCTATTTTCCAATAATAGACTTTGAGCATATATAAACAGGATCCCAGGTTGTTAAAAAATAATAAGATATAATAAACAGGGCTTTATTATTGCCTTGAGAGAAAAATCAACAAATCAGCATGGCTCAATGTTTCACCTTAACTATTTTCTGTTTCATCAGCACTTCTGTTTTTTCAACAGTTACAAAATCCCTTTTCCTGGACCGAAGGGCACTTAACAGTACCGTATGAACAAAAGACACAGTCGTCTCCTTTTTTAGGTTTAAGAAGTTTACCGCAATTTGAACATTCATAAAAGAAGAGACAGGAATCTGAAGGCATGATTTCTTCTTTTTGAAAACCACATTCAGGACAGGTTATGATCGATTGCAAAATAATTTTCTTATTCATTGAGTTGAGAAAAACAACCTTATACAGAGTGCTGGTGTAACAGTACAAATATCTGTCATGTTCAAATAATTTTGCGCTAACCACAATTGAAATGTTATCAAAACTCCAAAAATTTGATTAATAATTTTCTATATTATGGTTATTATGCCTCTTAATGTCAATACGGACTTAAAGCGGACTTAAAGCGGACTTAACACGGCGATAAAATTTTGAATTTATTGTTAAATATACTGCATTTGATATATTTTTCAAATCTGACAGATTTCCAAAACCTGTCAGGTTTTTGGTTTGCACCAATCAAAACTTCAGCGTTTCTTTTGTTTCGCCGCAGGTTATCATTTTCTGCCCGTAATAGGGATTCTTTATCTCATTGAGCTCGCTCAGCCAATAAGCCCCCTTCTGATCCCTGGCCATCGGACAGAACTGATAGTAAACCGTTTTCCCCATTAAACCGAAGGTCTTTACGGCACAGTAAATCTGCCCGCTGAGGTCAGAAAATTCCGTCCTCTGTTCTTCAAGAGTCCCTGCCTTGCTTATGCCGCTGATCTCTTCGTTCAGGTTATTCAGCATCCCCATCCATTCATCATGCAATTCACCGGTAAGAAGTTTTCCGTTTACCTTCGTCAGGGCCTCCTCAGTTTTTCCTGCCGCTTCCTTTGTCTTATTTATATCGCTTTGTACAAGAGAATTTTTAAGGGTAATATACCGGTCATAAAGGGTATTGAGCTGCATGATAAAATCCATGCTGACAGATTCTTTCACAGCTTTACCTGAGGTGTCGGGCACCGGGCTGTTGGTATTCTTCTTATCCGGCCTATCCATACCCTTCGTATCCTTATTATTACCGGATTTCGTATCTCCGGGCATTACCATACCGGGCATGGTATTGGTTTTTCCGCCTTCGGGATTCATCATGCTGGATTTGCCTGCAAGCTGAGCGGCGGCATCGATTTTAAATACCCCGTTGACAGCAATCTCTTCACCTTCCTGAAGTCCTTTACTGACCACATAGAATGAGCCGGCTGAGGGGCCCAGCACAATTTCGCGGTATTCAAATACAGGCTGATCCATATCGGGAACCTTCACATACACAACAGCACGCTTACCGGTCCAGAGCACAGCTGTTTTGGGGATCATCAGATCCTTTTTGTTGCCCGCTATGGAGGAAGTTACCACACCGTTTGCAAACATATCGGGCTTCAGGATCAATCCAGGGTTCTGCACTTCAACCCTCACACCGGCAATCCGGGTCTTCGGATCAATCATCGGATCGATAAAACTTATCCTGCCGCTAAAATTTGTCCCCGGAAGAGACTGTACCGTAAAATTAACCTTGTCGCCCAATCTTATCCAGGGCAGATCAGTCTCATAAGCTTCGAACATTACCCATATTTTCCTTAAATCAATGACCTGGAAGAGTGAGCTTCCTTCCTTCACATAATCGCCCAATGTCACATTGCGTCGGGTGACTGTGCCTTCGATGGGAGACAAAATATCAAAGTAGCTTTGCGTGTGTCCGTTTTTCTCGATCGCATCGATCTGGGCATCGGTCAGGCTCCATAATTTAAGCTTATTGCGGCTGGCCCTGTACAACTCGGGATTGCTTTGTTTATAATCAAGGGCTTCGAGCAGCTCTTTTTGTGCCGTAACCAGGGCAGGCGAATAGATTGTCGCCAGCTTCTCTCCTTTTCTCACATTCTGTCCTGTAAAATTCACAAACAGATCTTCAATACGTCCGCCGAAACGTGTAGTGAGTTCGGCAATATTCCTTTCGTCGGGTTTCATCTTCCCAAGCAAATACACCTCCTTATCAGGATAGGCTTTACGCACAACCATTGTCTGAATATCAGCAATTTTTATGGCATCTTTCGACATCTGTATTTCATTGGGCGAAACAGAAGATTCATTTGAATTATTCTCCTTTAGCGGGATTAAATCCATACCGCAGATGGGGCATTTGCCGGGATGATCCATCCTTATCTGCGGATGCATGGCACAGGTCCAGATTGATGTGCTGATGTGCTGATGCGTTGTCTCTACTGCTTCTGCTTCAGTTTTTGGTTCGACTTTTGAATCTGAATTGTGAAAAAACACCCAGCCGAATAAAAGGCTTATAAATAATGTTATCCCTATGATCTTATAATCGCGTTTGCCAAGAGTCTTTTTTATATTTGTTTTCATATCTTTCGTTTTATAATTTTATTTACCCATCAGGTATTTGATAAAAGCAATGGCAGTGTCCTTATCTGCACGTGCTTTTTCCAGTTCCAGTTTATATCTTAAATACTGGCGGTCCATTCGCAAAACTTCCTCGAAGTTCTTTCCTTCAGTCTCATAAGCCGTCTCAAGCAATGTAAGAGATTTGTCCGCTTTATCGGCTTGGCCCCGGTACAGAGAGATGCGCCTGTCGGCATCCTTGTAATCGGTATTGGCCTTCTCATAAGTGGTTTCAAGCACATTGATTTTATCCAGTTTACCGTTTTCTTCTGATT
Source organism: uncultured Bacteroidia bacterium (assembly GCA_963810555.1). Classification (GTDB taxonomy): domain Bacteria; phylum Bacteroidota; class Bacteroidia; order Bacteroidales; family Prolixibacteraceae. The sequence continues at coordinate 356,920 of CAWENX010000007.1, forward strand.
CCTGCATCAGGGCTGCCTCTTTTGCCATGGCCTTATATTTGTGACGGTACAGGGGGATTGAGATACCCACCATAGGCAATAAAAGGGCATCTTTTCCTGATTCAGATGGGCTGGCCATCGGAATCGAGCTTTTACCCACTACAGAATAATCGAATCCCAGCATCAGATTGGGCTTACCCGCTTTTTTGGCCACTATTTCCTGCTTCTGGTAAGAAGCTTCCATAAATTCCATTTGCAGTACCTGGGGATTGCCATTCCGGATGCTGTCCAGGATTGCATCACTTGTCATTCCGATATCCGTATTGACCAGTGAATCGGGAAGGCTGACCATTCGACGTTTATCCACATTCAACAGGTTATTGAAACCGGTCTGCATTGTAAAGACATTGTCTTTTAACAGGGCAAGCTGGTTTTCCAGGTCGGCAAGTTCCATTTCCACCCTGAGGACATCCACAGAAGAAGCGAGCCCGGATTCAACCTTTGTCAAGGCCAGTTTCCGGAAAGTGTTAAGAATATCTATATTTTCATCTGTAATGTCAATAGCCTTCTTTGCGAAATAGAGGTTATAATATGTGGTCTTAACATCGTTAAACAGACGGGATTTGGCTTCTTCAAATGTCTCGTATTTCGCTTTGGCATTTTCCGAGGCCACATCCTTTTTTGCCTTCAGGGTACCAAACCATGGAAACATTTGGGATGCCGAGATGCGCGCTCTTTGGGGACCCACCCTGGTTTCAACAGGCTGAACAAAATACCCGAAAGTGACCTGGGGATCGGGCAAAGATCCCACCTGGGGTATTTTTTCCAGAGCCGCCATGTATTCACTGAACTTGCTTTTTAACCCCGGATTGTTATTGGCCGCTTCAGTCAAATAACTGTCCAGCCTGTCCTGGGCATGCAGGACAAACCCCACTGGCAGGATAAACAGAGTAAGTATATATTTAATCTTTTTCATTTCCGATTAACTTTTATGATTTGACTTTTTTATTTTTCTCTCCTGCCACATGCTGTAAAAAACCGGTACCACGAACATGGTCATGACCTGGAGAATCATGCCGCCAAACAGCGGTATAGCCATAGGAGACATTATATCAGCTCCTTTCCCGGTGGAGGTGAGAACAGGTATCAGGGCGATAATGGCACAAGATGCCGTCATCATGGCCGGGCGTACCCTCTTTATACCTGCATGGAGCACCGTTTCCCTCACAGCAGCAACAGTGGAAGGTTTTTCCTTTTCAAACATCTGCATCTGGTAAGTTCCCATAATGACCCCGTCGTTGGTGGCAATACCGAAAAGGGCTATAAATCCAACCCATACGGCAACACTCAAATTAATTGTATGCATCTGGAACAGGTCACGCATATTCATTCCTGCTACGGAAAAATTCATAAACCAGCTCTGGCCGTAAAGCCATAACATAATGAACCCTCCCGCAAATGCGACAAATATTCCTGAAAACACGATGCTTGAAGTCGTTACCGACTTAAACTGAAAATAGAGGATCAGGAAAATAATGATTAAGGAAATGGGAACCACAACCATAAGTCTTTTCGTTGCCCTGATCTGGTTTTCATAGTTTCCTGTAAACTTATAACTCACCCCTGCAGGCAATACAAGTTCCCCGTCTTTGATTTTTGAATTCAGGTAGGCCTGTGCATTACCGACCACATCGCCTTCCGCATACTGAGGCTTTTTGTCAAAAATCACATAACCGACAAGAAAAGTATCCTCACTTTTGATCATTTGCGGGCCGCGCGTATAAGTAATTTCAGCCAGCTCACCCAACGGCACCTGCGCCCCCGAGGGCGTTGGTATCAGTACATTTTTCAGGTCCTCCGGATTATCCCTGAATTCCCTTGCATAACGCATCCTTACAGGAAATCGTTCTCTCCCTTCTATCGTTGTGGTAAGTTTCATACCCCCGATGGCGCTGCCAATATACATCTGAATATCATCTATTGTGAGTCCGTAACGTGAAATAGCCCGGCGGTCGATCTTTATCTCAAGATAAGGTTTTCCTACCACCCTGTCAGCAAAAACGGAAGCGGGCTCTACCCCCGGAACATTTTTGAGAAGCCTTTCAAGTTCAAAGCCTGTTTTTTCAATTGTCTGCAAATCGGGTCCGAATACTTTTATGCCCATAGGCGCCCGCATCCCGGTCTGCAACATTACCAAACGGGTTTGAATGGGCTGAAGTTTCGGGGCTGAGGTAAGTCCCGGCAAATTGGATTGTTTCACAATTTCCTTCCAGATATCGTCGGGTGATTTGATTTTATCCCGCCACTGACGGAAATACTCACCATTCTTATCGGGGATAAGTTTTTCCCTGGCAATCACTCTAAAACCGTCCTTATGAGGATTATACAGGCTTCCGTCTTTTAAAACAAAGGCCCCGTTCCTGTCCACTTTAAACCTCATACGGTGCCCATCCTCGTCAAGTTTATATTCCGGTCTGTAATTGACCAGATTCTCAAACATGGAAATCGGAGCCGGATCAAGTGCAGAATTTACGCGGCCCCACTTGCCAACTACAGATTCTACTTCCGGTATTGAATTTACTTTCATATCCAACAAGCGGATATCTTCGATATTTTCTTCGATACCCGAATGAGGCATGGTGGTTGGCATCAGTAAGAACGAACCTTCATCCAGAGCTGGCATAAATTCTTTCCCAACACCCGGGAATGTTTTTGCAATTGCCTGCCATCCGGATGTTTCTTTGAATTTAACCGGAAAGAATTTAAAAACTTTATCTGCTCCCTGCCAGATTAGAATACCTAAAAAAACGATTACAATGGGTATAGAAAGGAATTTCCATTTGTTTGCCAGGCACCACTGAAGGACAAATTTGTAATAATGCACTACTGTCATTAATATGCCTAATACAACGCCAAGAATTGCCAGAACAAAGAAAATGTTGACAAGGGTAGAGTTTTGCGGTCCCAGCGGCATCCAGTGAATTGTAAGAAAATAGACCACTACAAGGAGAGCAATGCCAATATTGATAAGATTCACATATTTCCGTTTTTCTTCAGGCCATTTTTGTTCAAACAGGTTATTCACTCCAAAAGCAATAAGAGCCAATGCAATCACTGTATGAAAAATGATTGTAAGCAGGATTCCTGCTGCAATCAAAGTATAATTCCAGATTCGGGAAATCCTTTTTTTATCAAAACGAATGGAAAATAATACCTGGGCTAAAGATGGTATCACCATGATTCCAATAACAAGGGAAGCAAGCAAAGCAAATGTTTTGGTAAATGCTAATGGTCTGAATAATTTACCTTCGGCGGCCTGCATGGCAAAAACCGGAAGAAAGCTCACGATTGTTGTTGCAAGAGCAGTCATCACTGCAGAGGCCACTTCCACTGTTGCGTCGTAAATGACTGTAACGAGTTTCTTTCCCCTGGCCCCCTCATTCTCCGGCATATCCAGATGCCTTATTATGTTCTCAGTGAAAATTATCCCGACATCGACCATTACGCCGATGGCAATGGCAATACCCGATAAAGCAACGATATTGGCATCGACATGAAACCGTCGCATGGTAATGAATGTAATCAGCACCCCTACAGGCAACAAACTGGAAATAAGTATTGATGCCCTTAAGTTCATAACCAGTATGATAACTACAATAATACTTATCAGTATTTCATCGGATAATGCCGATGAAAGGGTTCCCAATGTTTCTTTTATCAATCCTGTTCGATCATAAAAGGGGACGATTGTGACTTTGGAGATTGTCCCATCGCTCAACGTTTTGCTGGGAAGGCCCGGTGATATTTCTTTAATCTTTTCTTTTACATTATTAATAACCTCCATCGGATTGGCTCCGTATCTTGCCACTACAACCCCTCCGACCGCTTCAGCGCCACCTTTATCCAAACCTCCGCGTCGCGTTGCAGGGCCGAAATTCACATTGGCTACATCTTTAATCCGAACCGGCACATTATTGTTAACAGCTACCACACTTTCCTCCAAATCATCCAGGCTTTTTATATAACCTAAAGCCCTGACAAGGTATTCTGCACGGTTAAATTCAATAGTTCGTGCCCCTATATCGAGGTTGCTTTTGCGGACAGCCTGCATGATCTGGGCAACTGTTACACCATAAGCTTTCATTGCATTGGGATCAATATCAACCTGGTATTCCTTTACAAATCCGCCAATAGAAGCTACTTCAGAAACTCCTTTTGCAGAGGTGAGTCCATACCTGACATAAAAATCCTGTAAGGTCCTTAATTCCTGTGGATCCCAACCTCCTGCAGGATTCCCGTTTTTATCCCTGCCCTCCAGGGTATACCAATATATCTGACCGAGCGCCGTGGCATCAGGGCCTAATGCAGGGGTAACACCTTCCGGTAAAGTACCCGCCGGTAACGAATTCAATTTTTCCAGAATACGTGTCCGGCTCCAGTAGAATTCCACATTATCATCAAAAATGATATAGATACTGGACAATCCGAATATTGAATTGCTCCGGATGGTTTTAACGCCAGGAATTCCCAATAAGGAGGTTGTAAGAGGATAAGAAATCTGATCTTCTATGTCCTGGGGAGATCTTCCCGGCCATTCGGTGTAAACTATTTGCTGGTTTTCTCCAATATCGGGTATGGCATCTACCGGCACAGGATCCCGGGGCAGAAATCCAATATTCCAGTTGAACGGAGCATTTATTATTCCCCATGATATTAAAACCAGGAGCAATAAACCTGTAATCAACCGGTTTTCGAGAAAATATTTTATAATTCGATTTAACATCTTAATTTAATTTTCAATGTTCAATCCCGAAACTTCAGGATCGTTCATTGTTTACTGTTCAATTATCACTTCTTTTATTTAATCAATCCGATAGTTATTGAATCAGATTTTCCGGCAGTCCCCAAGTTTCGGGACTGCCGGAAAATTCAATTAACGAATTCATTTTTCCCGTTCATACTGACAACATCCGGGCAATTGAGCATAAACCTTATCGTCAGCTTTATATTTACCGGTATCGTGGCCCGCCGCTGCAATTTTCTTTTGCACCGCATCGATGCTGATCATTGACGGATGATACATGAGCGTAAGGATTTTAGTATCCTTATTCCATTCGGCCTTCATAACTCCGTCTACTTTTGCAGCTTTTTCAATGCGTGCCTTACAGAGGTCGCAATTGCCCAAAACCTTGATCTTTTCGGTCTTCATTCCAGGCATAGACGCAAGGTTCTGCGTTTGTGCAAATCCGTTTGAACTTACAATCGCCAATAATAGGGCAGCAATAAACATTTTTACAGTTTTCATAATAAAAGAATTAATAATTGATTAATAAAAATGATGAGAGTGATAAATAGAAACCTACGGGACAATCACTTAAGATCACCCCCCGAAGTTTTATCTAATGATGAATCAAATCAGAAGAACACAGATTTTCTCCAATTTAACAGTGGTGGTTTGAAAAATGCCCGGCGGGCTGAGAATTGGATAAGAATAGTGATTAAAAAGGAAATGCCTCGCATTTTCTGTCAAAGGAATTGCAAGGTTGTAAATAACTTTTGGATAATAGTCAGGGCTTTTGGTATACGATGGTGAGAAATTCGAATCAACAGCCAGAGATGTTAAGTCATTGGTACAGCAATCAGATTTGAAAGACTCACCTGCCGAAAACGGAATCCGCCAATTTGCGGATCTTTCCATACCGCAGGAACCGTTTTCCCCTGTAAGCGAAAACTTTACACCTGTCAAATGGCCGCTGCAAAAATGGGATGATAATGACAGATGGATTCCAGTCATTAAAACTAAAGCGGTCAATAATATAGATGCAATTTTTCTCACAGCGCAATAATAATAAAAAAATACGTTACTAATATTCTACATGGATAACTTTTTACATTTAATAACAAATAATCCTGTCAATCGTTTGTTTACATTTTGTAAAAGAATATAAAGCGAAAAAATCATTTAAGAAGATAAACAGGAAGAACACAATTATTATATAACATTGAATCATTGTAATTTAATTAGATATTCCCATACCAAATCTCCTTAATATTAACAGAATATTACATATTTATTTTAACAATAATTATGCCAATTTAAATATTAATATTGATTTCTGGCAAATTAAGAGAATAATTCAGGTAATGTCAATTTGGTCAGTTGAACTTCTCAGCTTTTATTTCATTAAACGGGATAGGGAATTCCCAAGATATAACTCATTGTTTCATCTTTTCTTCAAGGCTTTCGGCAATCCGATTAATTTCCGTTTCAAGTTGATTGACAACTTTCGTACTGTAATCGATGTTTTGATCAATCACTCTTTTGGAAGGCACGGGCATTCCTGATGTCTTGTACATTTTAATTGCGCCTTCTCTTGTAGAACCCTCCTTAAAAGAGGATAGAGGGAATTTTCTACCATGCTCAACCATCACATTATCAAACTCATACTTATATTGCCCGTCTTTAACATTTATCCGTAAAATATAAGTAGCTGTCATATTGTAAGCCACGTTATCTGAATAAACCAAGTAAGTATATTTTCCTCTCCCCATTAATATTCCATTATCCCTTTCTTCCTTAACAGGTTCGTTACCTGATTTATTAAAATTCTCGGCAAACCATTTTCTGGCTGTATTATAAAGGGATGCTGCATCTTTTGAAGGAACGTCCACAGTTTCAGTATAGCTTTGAGCAAAAAGACCAATAGGGAGTAATAACAAAATAAAAAGCAACTTAACCATATCGTTTGATCTATAAATTAATCATCCAAAAATAGGGAAAAAAGGAAATGATCAAAAATCCATTTTAACTTTCACTTCAAATCAGTTAACTTGTGTATTTTTAAAAAACAATCTGATTACTCCGAATTGGCTTCAATTCATAATCAGTTAACACAAAAAATTAAAATCATATTATAAGAAAGAATTGTATAATTATGCAATTCATTTGAATATTTATTCAGTTCTTCAGACTGTTTAAATACCAAACCAATCACGAACCAATCACGAAGCAAATACGGAGCAGGTAAGGACTTAATAAGAATTCTGATTTTGCATAAATATTCATTAGAGTATAAACGTTCGAAATTCCAATATTCAAAGCTTTACTCATTAAACTATAAAGCCGACACTTAAAAACGACTTTTTGTATTTATTTATCTTTTTTGTGCAAACTATCGGATATTCATTAAAAATTAATGCTTTAATAGATTTTTTTTGTATATTGAAATGAAGTTTTAATATTTTCGCATTTCATTCGGGTGAGAAAGCAAATAAATAAAGAGTTGAATTTATTATAAACATCTATGAAAAAGATTTTTTCAGTATTATTTCTATTGTGCATGTTATTCTTTACTTCCTGCAATGTCACCACTAATTTGCCAAGATCTTCAGGTGGTTACGGAAGGGCCAGTATTGAATCGAACCATTTAAAACAATTCCAGAATGCGGAGGTTTTGCTTCCTTGTCAGTATGCTTCTGCTTTTAGTAAGCCTCAATTATTTCAATAAAAACAATTAACAGATATTTATTGCTCCAATCTTTTAAACCGCTTACAGAATATTGGTTATGGCTGTACCGAGGCTTTCTGGAGGTATTTTATGATTAAATCAGCTTCATCTTCAGGAATAACCGGCAATTTAAAATCCTTCATATGTCCGAGCATTCGCTTCACCACTGCAGGCCACTGTCCGGCCGAATGCTGATAGGGTGAAGGTAATGCATGACAAACTGAACATTGGGATTTAAAATCTTTTGCTCCGGCTCCGTTTGCTTCCGGCAGTTCATTCTCCGGTATAGACTTCATACTGTGAGCCTGCAGATAGGAAAGAATCATATTACGCTCTTCGGAAGAAGGAACTCTTGCTCCCATCATCCCCATATGCATATTTCCGTAACCCATCATTCCGCCCATAGAACCCATATGATTCGATTGTTTCATATATAATATCATTTGCCGCATTATAACCACCCAATCCGATGAGCTGTGACCTGAAGGATAAGGTATGCCGTGACACTGCGAACAATATTGGATTGTCAATTGTGCCCCTTCACTGTGGGGATCCGGCAATTCATTCTGATTGATACCCGAAGGCATGTGAGAAAAACCGGTCTGCAAATTTTCTTTGTCTCTTGAACTGCTGTGACAGGCTGAAGCTATTAATATCAAAAAGAGAATAAAAAACAATTTATGATACACTGAATTATTGTACATAGCATTGATTATTTTAGTAAATTATATGAACATTAATTGTTCATTTCTCTTATATAAATTAAGGAATAAAAATGAAACAGGATACCAAAATAAAAGCAATTTCAATGAAAACACTATTATATATCCTCTTGTTCAGCACCGCAGTAAAATTCTCTAAAGCACAATTACAACAAGGGAATACCTGGTGCAATCCAATTAACATTGACTATACCTATTCCATTTACAATTCGAACGAAAATATCTCCTACCGCTCGGGTGCCGATCCCGCTGTCGTTAAATTCAAAGGAGAATATTATATGTTCGTGACAAGATCTATGGGTTACTGGCATTCTTACGATCTGCAGAACTGGTATTTTATTACGCCTGAGAAATGGTATTTCCAGGGCTCCAATGCTCCGGCTGCCAATAATTATAAAGATTCTCTCTTATATGTTGCCGGTGATCCTTCAGGTAATATGAGTGTTTTGTATACTGACAATCCTGTGAAAGGAAATTGGAAAGCCACGCCTGCCATACTGACAGATTTACAGGATCCTGACCTTTATATTGATGATAACGGACAGGCTTATATGTTCTGGGGATCTTCCAACGTCTTTCCAATAAGAGGCAAAAAACTCGACAGAAACCAACGGTTTATTGTGGACGGTCAAACAGTTAAACTTTTCAAGCTGGATCCTGAAAAGCACGGTTGGGAAAGATTTGGAGAAAATAATACAGATACTCTTACAGCAGGTTATATTGAAGGAGCCTGGATGACAAAATATAAGGACAAATATTACCTTCAATATGCTGCCCCGGGTACTGAATTCAATGTTTATGCAGATGGAGTATATACAAGTGAAAAGCCTTTAGGTCCCTATGTTTATGCTCCAAATAATCCTGTTTCCTTTAAACCGGGAGGTTTCATTAACGGTGCCGGACACGGAAGCACTGTCCGTTCCAACGATGGAAGATACTGGCATTTTGCAACCATGTCGGTTTCTGTTAATATAAACTGGGAACGAAGAATATGTATGCTGCCGGCTTTTTTTGACAAAGACGGCTTAATGTACTGTAATACAGATTTTGGCGACTATCCGCATTATTCTCCCAATGTTCCGGGTAAGAAGGGGGATTTTACCGGATGGATGCTCCTATCGTACAGAAAACCTGTAAGATGTTCATCGACCAGAAGCCCCTTCTCACCAAAAAATATAACGGATGAAAATGTTAAAACTTTCTGGGTGGCTGAAAATAATGATGATAAGCAATGGATTGAAATCGATCTTGAAAAACCATCGGAGGTTTATGCAATACAGGTCAATTACAGTGATTATCATTCAGACAATTATGGCAAAATTCCCGGATTACATCACCGGTATGTTATTGAAGGATCATTGGATACCAAATCCTGGAAAATTTTGGTTGACAGAAGCGATAATTTCAGGGATGTTCCCAATGATTATGTAGAATTGGAAAAACCCGTTATGACACGTTATGTGCGATTTCATAATATCTTTGCTCCGATGAGGAATCTTGCAATATCCGGCCTTCGCATCTTTGGTTCCGGTATGGGTAAAAAGCCAATGGAAGTTAAAGGCCTCCGGGTAATACGTTATGCCGATAAAAGGGATGCCCTGGTCAAATGGGATAATCAGGACAATTGTCAGGGTTATAATGTTAAGTGGGGAATTTTGCCCGACAAATTATACAGTTCCTGGATGGTCTATAATAACAATTTTCTTAAAATGAGATGTCTGGATACTGACCAGGAATATTATTTTGCAGTGGAGGCATTTAATGAGAACGGTTTGTCTCCGCTTTCAGAAATAGTAAAGATAAAATAGGCTATTAGACTGTCAGGATTGAATGACTTTAATTATGAAAAAAGGCTCATTTACGTTGATAGTGATTCTTATGCTGGTATCTATATCGGGGCTTATTGCTTTACTATTCTTTTTGCTTAAGAATCCTGTCCAAATGAACCAGCAACTATTTACCAGAATAGTGAATGAATCACTTATCAAAGCCGTTCAGCAGTACAATTCTAATCAGGATGTAAGGACAATTAATGAAGGGATTAACCTTGATACAATTAAAAAGAATGAAAAATCGTCTGTTAATTCAAAAAGTATTACTAATCAGTCAATGAAAAGGAAATCGGAAGACGGGATACGGAAAACGGTGAAAAACATTCCACCTTCTATTCTCCGGTCTTCTTCACCGCCTGTTAATGTTCCAAAGCCGATAAAGCAATCCGTACATGAGTCAATTATATCTAAATATCAGAATTGGAATACGATACGCCCGATTGATATTGACAGACTTAAAAAAGATATTGAACGGGATTTAAAACAACTTGGCATTTTGAATACATTTAATTATGCTATTTTTTCAAATGACAGCATTATCAAATCTGATATCTTTGATTCAAACCAACACTACTGGTATAAAACCAGGTTATTCCCTGATGATATTTTAAGCCGTGATTTGTATATTGGAATTTGCTTCCCCGGAACTCATTTTTATCTCAGTCATTTATCTTTATTGAAAATTTTGTCTATACTCATTGCATTACTGATATGTATTACCTGTTATCTAAGTTCCGTTAATTTCATCCGGCAAAGAAGAATTTCTTCTATGCAAACGGATTTTATCAATCATATGACACATGAATTTAAAACTCCAATTACCACAATTGGTCTTGCAGCAGATTCAATTCTTTCTGAAGAGGTCATTACCCAAAAAGACCGGGTGGAACATTACTCGCGTATGATAAGAGAAGAAAATGCAAGGATGAATGAAATGGTCGGGAAGTTATTACAGACTTCGCGTTTGGAACGCAAGGAATTGTATTTCAAATTACAGGATATAAACATTCATGATTTAATCAATTCGGCAATTGAAGGGATTTCCATCCAGATCGATAAAAGAGGGGGCAGAATAATTAAGAAGTTTGAAGCCACAAATCCCATTATTCAATCTGATCCTTCTCATTTTAAAAACCTTATAAGCAATCTGTTAGATAATGCCAATAAATATTCGCCCGATTCTCCTGAAATTTTCGTATCGACAACAAATGACCAAAAAGGAGTATACATCTCGGTTGAAGACAAAGGGATCGGTATAAGTAAAAAAATGCAGTCAAAAATCTTCCATAAATTTTACCGCTTAAGCTCTGATAATATAAGCAGTATTAAAGGTTTCGGCCTTGGACTAAGCTATATAAAATCAATTCTTAGGTTCAATAAGGGAAAAATCAAAGTATACAGTGAATCCGGTAAAGGCAGCAGGTTCGTCGTTTTCTTGCCTTATTCACACTAAAAAACGAGAAATAGGCAATCGGTAATAACGAAAAGCGATCGTGTTGATGAGATATTAATATATCCGAATTTAAAATGTCCCGGTGCAACTAAGATTCCTTTTACTGATTATTAATTACTTTTTTTCTCATTTTTTAGTGAACATTTTTTCAAAAAAAATCGTAAATTAGCATAAGTGACTTTATGTTATTTTTCTTAATAATTATTGTTGATCCCGTCCCGATTATTTTGGGATCGGGACTAATTAGGCAGGTTAAATATCATAAAATATGGAAACAAGTGAAGTTATAGGTGCATTAAGAGAGGCAGTTGCAAGTTGCGCCAAGTTTGAAGGCTGGGCTAATCTCGCTGAAGTTGGGGTAATCCTCAAGGAAAAAGGGATCATGTATGGCAAACTCTCAAAATTTATTGTAAAATTTCCAGACGAAGTTGAGATCAGGATCGACAATGAAAAACAACCTCCGGTTGCTTATGCAAGGTTGAAAAAAAATGAACTTATGTAACTTTAGAAAAAAGTTTACTTTTTCAATTGAGTCAACTCTGTTCTTATTTGTTTATAATTACATAGGGTAATAAGAGGATTATTCTCTTTTGTGTAGAAAATTATCTTTCCTTTTTAAATTTTCATTGAATCGAATCGATAAAATTTTCCAATTTTCATACTTATCGATGAGTATGATTAATAAAATTGGAAGCCAGCCAATTATTGTATGAGAAATGTTAATTTTGTCGCTCATTGAACCGCAAGGAAATTATCCTGGATGAAAACCCTAAAATATGATTTTATTGTTGTAGGCAGCGGTCTTGCCGGACTTTTAGCTGCATTTCATGCTTCTGATTATGGATCCGTTGCCTTGATCTCAAAATCCGAGCTTGATATCAGCAATTCCTATAATGCCCAAGGAGGAATAGCAGTTGCAATTGGGATGATGATAATCCCGAATATCATTTTAAAGATACACTTGAAGCAGGACGAGGGTTGTGTGATCATGATGCCGTCAGAATTTTAGTCACCGAAGGGCTCGACAGGGTGAAGGATATTATCCGATTAGGGATGGAATTTGACCGGGAAAGTGACGGATCATACAAATTGGGACTTGAAGGTGGTCATTCAAAACGTAGGGTACTTCACGCTGATGGGGATGCTACTGGGAAAATGATGACCAGTTTCATGCTTAAAAAAGTTTCAGAGAAAGCAGGTATTGTCCCTTATGAATTTACAACTGTTGTAAAGATTCTTGTCGAGGATGGAATTTGTAAGGGTGTTCAGGCGTTGCGTTACGTTGATGGCAAGAATTTAGTTTTTACCGGCAAATCAACCATTTTAGCTACCGGAGGACTTTCGAGACTTTACTGGCGTTCCACTAATCCCTATACTGCCACCGGTGACGGAATAGCATTAGCCTGGCAGAGTGGAGTAAGACTGGCAGACATGGAGTTTATTCAATTTCACCCAACTGCTCTTGCAATTCCTGGTGAAGAGGCTTATCTGATTAGTGAAGCGGTTCGTGGTGAAGGAGCATACCTTCTTGATGTTAACGGGAAACGTTTCATGACTGATATTGATCCGCTTGCTGAATTAGCTCCAAGGGATGTTGTTGCTTCAGCTATATTCAGAAAAATGAAGGAAACGGAATCGCCTGTTTTCCTTAGCTTGCGGCATCTGAATAAAAAAAGTATGACTGATCGTTTTCATTCAATTAATGCCTACCTCCAAAATTTTGATATAGATATCTCGAGTGATTTGATCCCTGTTGCACCGGCCGCGCATTATATGGTTGGAGGGATAAGAACTGATACTTGGGGACAAACCAATATTCCGAGGCTGTTTGCCTGTGGCGAAGTGGCCGCAACAGGAGTTATGGGAGCAAACCGGCTTGCAAGCAACTCCTTGCTTGAATGTCTCGTCTACAGTAAAAGGGCAGTTGAAAGAGCCCGTCAAATTGAAAATTATCCTGTGATTGCAACAATTCCGAAACCAGTAATTCTTAATCCGGATTCCGATGATGAGTATCTTGAAATAAAAAATGAACTTTCTGGTATAATGACCGACTTGGTAGGAATAGTCCGAAATGAAGAAGGGATGAAAAGTGCAATGGTTAAGATTAGATTCGATTGCAAAACATTATGCTGAATTCAGGAAGGGATTACAATTTTCATAAATTAATAAACCTGTCCGATATATGCCGTGTAATTACTGTATCAGCACTTGAACGCAAAGAAAGCAGGGGAGGACATATCCGGGAAGATTACCCTTCAGATTCACCTGCTTATTTGCACCATATAATCCAGGAAAAAGGAAAAGGAATTCAGGTCGAACCAGTCAGAGTATCATAACAATTATTAATATAATTGATGCCTCAAATAAATTTCGAAACTATAAAGCCGATAATTGAATATGCTTTAAAAGAGGATATTGGCACCGGAGATGTTACCACCGATTCGATAATTCCTTTTGAAATGATTGCATCGGCTTCATTAACAGCAAAGGCAGAGGGAATAATTGCCGGCCTTCCCCTAGCTGAATATATATTTAAGTCCCTTAATCCTGAAATTCAATGGAACTCAATGATCAGAGAGGGAGGGATGGTTAGTAAAGGAGATGTAATTGCAAAGATCAAAGGATCATACAGGGCACTGTTAACAGGTGAACGCCTTGCGCTCAATTTCTTACAGCGAATGAGCGGAATTGCAACGATGACTGCCAAATTTGTTGCAGAGACAAAAGGATTTAAAACCCGGATTCTCGATACACGAAAAACTGTACCGGGATTACGTATTTTGGACAAATATTCCGTTGAAGATTGGCGGAGGAACCAATCACCGCTTCGGACTTTTTGATATGGTTTTGATAAAGGATAACCACATAAAAGTCGCCGGAGGAATCACCAATGCAATAGATCAGATCAGGGGAAAGGCAAATCATAACCTCACGATTGAAGTTGAGACAACAACCCTTGATGCAGTAAATGATGCATTAAGCAAAAATGCGGATATAATAATGCTCGATAATATGGATAGTTCAACTATGGCCGAAGCGGTTAAAATTATCAATGGCAGGGCAAAAGTTGAAGCTTCAGGGAATATGTCGATTAATCGGATTAAAGAAGTAGCGGCTACAGGTGTGGATTATATCTCGGTCGGAGCCCTCACACATTCTGTGACTGCATTGGATATAAGTATGAATATTGAAACGGAATAAATGAATCTTATTATTGACATAGGGAACAGTCAGCTAAAAGCAGCAATATTCAACCATCGGAAAATATTGAAGAATATAATTGCTGATGAATTTAAAGAGGAACTTTTAAAAGAATTGAAAGCTGAATATCCTGAATTGACAAGTTCAATTCTATGCTCCGTTAGAGAAAGGGACGAAAAATTAATCAAATTATTAGAAAAAGAATTCGAACTGTTCATTGAATTAAATTCTTCCACCCCTATTCCAATAGAAAACCTCTATGAATCAAAAGAATCATTGGGTCCTGACAGAATAGCAGCGGCTGTTGGTGCTAATTATTTATTCCCCGGATCAGATATATTTGTGATAGATGCAGGAACGGCTATTACTTATGATTTAGTTGACAGTCAAAGCTGTTATTTGGGCGGCAACATTTCTCCGGGATTGGAAATCCGGTTCAAATCTCTCCACGAATTCACACAAAAGCTGCCTATGGTTGAATTTTCTGATAATTGGCCTTTAATAGGAAAAACTACTGAAGAAGCCATACGTTCAGGTGTTCAGTCAGGTATTTTATTCGAGATGGATACAATGATTGACCGAATCCGTGATATATATATAGATTGTAAAGTAATTCTTACCGGAGGCGATTCATTTTTCTTTGATCAAAAATTAAAAAACAACATATTTGTAATGTATGAATTAACCCTCTTGGGATTAAACCGAATTCTCGAATATAATGCTGAAAAAGAATAATTTAATATTTGTATTAGGAGGACTGCTACTTTTAATGCCTTTCCTTACTAACGGTCAAACAACCAACAGTTCAAGCACAAGCTCACCCTATTCACGTTTCGGGATAGGAACCCTAAACGGGTATTCTCCGGGACGGGGCGAGGCTATGGGAGGAATTGGTATTGGTACACGATATAATTTCCAGATCAATCCGGGAAATCCAGCTTCCTATACCGCAATTGATTCAATGTCTTTCCTGATAGATTTTGGGTTAAATATGCGCAATACCACTTACCGGACTGAAGACGCAACAAACGGTTCAAATAATGTAAACTTCGATTACCTTGCATTTTCTTTTCCTGTCAATCACCGGTGGGCAGCAGCTCTTGGAATTATTCCGCTATCCTTTAAAGGATACGGCATTTCCAGAAATGATAGTACCGCACAAATTCAATCTTCAACAAATTTTGATGGATCTGGAACTCTTTCAAAAGCCTTTATTGGAAATGCTTTTAATATCGGGAAACATCTGTCTTTAGGGATTAATTTATGGTATCTGTTCGGAACTCTTATTGATCAGGTCTATATTTATCTTCCGTATGATCCATCTGCATATGATTTTCTGAGTTCTAACAGTTTAAATGTACACAATTTTGGCATTACAACTGGTTTGCAATACAGATTGGAAACAAAAAACAATAATTCTCTGGTATTCGGGGCAATATTTGAGCCCCGACAGAGTATATCATCGTCCTATACATTACATGAAGAACGGGTTCTTTTCAGAAATTCCACAACAAACTCAGCTATCATAGACACGATTGAACACATAAACAGTACAAAAGATGGTTTAACACTCCCTGTAAGCTATGGGGTAGGATTTTCCTACTCAATAAAGAATAAAATTATATTTGGTGCAGATTATTATCATCAGCAATGGAGTGATGCAATAATATTGGGGGGAAAACAAGATTATCTGACAAATCGATCACGATATTCGGCAGGACTGGAAATTACACCGGATGAAAGTTCAATCAAAAGCTATTGGGCAAGATCAAAATACAGAGCCGGGATCTTTTATGACGATTCTTATTTAATGCTCAATGGCGATCATATTAAAGGTTACGGGCTTACTTTTGGAGCAGGATTACCATTCCCCAGATCACATTCTACTGTTAATATCTCTTGCGAACTTGGTCAGTTAGGTACGAAACAAAATAATCTTATTCAGGAATCGTATGTAAAATTCACCCTCCATTTCCTTCTTTACGAGAGATGGTTTATGAAAAGAAAAATTGACTAAAATACTAAAGGCTTTAAATTAGGAGATATGAGACATTTTGCATACTTAACGCTCTTCACTCAACACTAATTACTAATCTATAGTCTCGAATCACTGATCATGAAGAATGTTTTTAAGTTTTGTGAAGTTCTGATCCTGACATGTATAGTTACAGTCGGATCAGGTCAACCCAGATTAATAAAAGGGACTGTTTGGTCAAAGGAAGGGAAAAGATGTGCCGGAGTTATAGTAACTGCTCATAAATCAAAAGATAAATACTTCACAAGCTTTGACGGGTATTATGAAATAAACGCAAACATTAAATCAAAATGGATTAAATTTACCTTCCCTGACCGAGTGGAAAAAATAAATATTGAAGGAATCACACGCGATGTGATCGACTTTAATGAAAATCATGAAAAGGAAAAACCGGATTCAGGAAAGGGTAAAAAATCTGTAAAACTTTCTAAAATTAAGAATTAAGAATAATACCATGATTTTATAAAACCTAATTTTGTTTCTTTTATCCTCAGTAAAGATTTTCGGTATTATCTTTGATGATTATTATCCGAAATTCTTACCAATATTATGAGAGCTGGTTCGTATTATTCGTCATTAATTCATTATATATTATTCGTAGGGATAATACTGGGATTCATTTCCTGCCAATCGAAAGTTGCAATAGATATTCCCCCGGGCCTGTTGGAAAATAAACCTATCCCCTCTCTTGATGCTGTTGATTTTGAAACAACCTATATTGATTCAGGATTCGTCAGATATCATCTTAAAACCCCAAGATTACTTGATTTTTCGGGAGAAAAGGTACCCTATATGGAATTTCCTGAGGGTTTTCATCTTCAGAAATACGATAACCAGGGAAAAATAATATCTGAATTATCAGCAAATTATGGAAAAGAATACATTAAAGAGCAGAAATGGCTGGCTACAGGCAATGTAATTCTGATTAATAACAGAGCGGATACCTTGCGAACTGAAGAACTCAATTATAACCAAAAAGAAGATTTAATCTATACAGACAAGTTTGTCAGCATTAAGAAGAATGGGGATTACTTTGACGGTGAAGGTGGATTTAAATCCGATGCGCAGATGACAAAATGGACTTTCATCCGTACAAAAGGTCATATTTATGTTGAAGGACAATAAGAAGATGTGATGATGTGATGCCAATTATGATTATGGATTACGAATTACGAAATACGAATGACCAATGCCTAAAATACTGACTATTGAATCCCGAAGCATTGGGATCGAATAACCAATTAAATGAATGAATTTGCTATTATAATTATTACCCTCTTTGCCTCAGCTTTTTTCTCAGGCATGGAAATAGCATTTGTATCTTCCGATAAATTGAGACTCGAATTAGATAAGACCAAAAACATCATTAATGCCAGGATTATCGATAAATTTAATCGTCACCCCGGTCAGTACATTGCCACTTTGCTCGTTGGGAACAATATAGCCCTTGTTGTCTACAGCCTTGCATTCTCTCAAGTACTTAATCTTTATATGGATGAAAAAATATTTAATGAAACTGCACTATTGTTTACTCAGACACTGATATCCACTCTTGTCATTCTTATCATGGCCGAATTCCTGCCTAAAACAATATTCAGAATCAATCCTAATTTAGCTTTAAATACACTTGCCATTCCTGCCGCCTTCTTTTATTTTCTCTTCTATCCTTTCACACGAATGGCAATATCACTATCAAAATTTATATTAAAGATATTTTTCAATGCTGAAATTAGTCAAAAGCAGGAACAGCGTGTTTTTGGGAAAATCGATCTGAACAATTTTATCGGAGAAATAGAAAATTTTGGTAACGAAACACTTCATGACATTGAAAATGAAATCAGGCTTTTTAAAAATGCATTGGATTTCTCAAAAGTGAGGGTTCGCGATTGTATGATTCAACGACCTGACATGGAGCTGCTTGAAGAAAATGCTGAAATAGGCCAATTGAGGCAAAAATTTATTGAAACCGGATTTTCAAAAATCATAATTTATCGTGAAAATATGGATAATATTATTGGTTATGTACATTCTTTTGATCTGTTTAAATCCCCGGACAGCATTAAATCCTGTTTGAGAAAAATTTCATTTGTGCCTGAGACAATGGAAGTTAAAAAACTATTGTCAACACTGTTACGCGAACATAAAACCATCGCTGTTGTTGTAGATGAATTTGGCGGTACATCCGGAATGATTACGACTGAAGATATTCTCGAAGAAATTTTTGGTGAAATTGAAGATGAACATGATAAATCCGAAATAATTTCAAAAAAAATTAATGATAAAAATTTCATCTTGTCAGGCAGACTGCAAATTGAAACCATTAATGAAATGTTTAATCTGAATTTACAAGCCGAAAGCAGTTATGAAACACTTGCAGGCTATATCCTGTTTCACCATTCAAACTTCCCCAAGCCTAATTCCGTTTTGTTGATTGGCAAATATGAATTCAAAATATTGCGAAGTACAAAAACAAGCATTGATCTTGTAGAATTGAAAATTGTTGAAAACTGACCATGATTAAAAAGAAGCAAAGCAAAAGGCAAAGGGCTATTAGCCCTTTGCCTTTTGCCCTTTGCTTAATTCTTAATTCGTAATTCTTAAATCGTAATTCGTAATTCTTAATTAATTCTTATCTTCGTACCCTCGTAAATCATAACATTGAACATTGATCATTGTAACATTAATTAAATGGCAACATTACAGAATATCAGGAACAGGGCCGGAATTGCTATTGCAATATTTATCGGAGTAGCATTGGCTGCATTTATTCTTGGCGACCTCTTCAAATCAGGGAGTTCCCTTATGCGAGGTAAGCAAATGGAATTGGCCGAAATTGCCGGTAATATCGTGAATTATCCGGATTATCAAAGAAAAGTGGATGAACTCACAAATATTTATGAGATGAATTCCGGTAAAACATCTGTCGATCAAAATACCCTGCAACAAATCAGGGAACAAACCTGGCAGGGATTGGTCCGAAATCTGATAATGAAAGATATTTATAAAAATCTTGGGATAAACGTAAGTTCCCAGGAATTATTCGACCTTGTTCAGGGTAATAATCCTTCGCCTATTATTCAAAGCCTGTTTCGTGATCCAAATACCGGTACAATTAACCGGACAGCACTTATTCAATTTCTTAAATATCAGGAGTCCACAGCAGGGAAAGAACATCAGTACTGGTTGTTCATTGAGAACCAGATCATTGAAGATCAGTTGTTCGCCAAATACAATGAGCTCCTGAGTAAAGGTTTATACGTTACCAATCTGGAAGCTAAAGATGATCTCAATGGACGCAACCGTCAGGTAAATATTCAGTTTGTCGCCAAATTGTATGCCTCTGTACCTGACAGCACTGTAAATGTATCAGAGAATCAATTGATGGATTATTATGAAAAGCATAAGGATAATTTCAAGCAGGATGCCTTACGTAAAATACAGTACGTTTCATTCCCTGTTGTTGCCTCCAAGGCCGATGAAGATAAAGTTATAAAATGGATCACTGACATTAAAAAAGAATTTGCCACTGTTGAAGACCCGGCTGCATTTGTAAATATTAACTCTGATACCCCTTTTGATTCAACTTATTATAAAAAATCAGAGCTCTCTCCCACACTGGCTGAATTTGCCTTTAACGGAAAGCCGGGGGACATATACGGACCCTATAAAGAAGGTAACAGCTGGAAATTGGTCAGAATCCTGAAATTTGCCGAATTACCTGATTCTGTTGAAGCACGTCATATCCTTATAAAGGTTAATTCCACAGAAGATCTTGCAAAAGCAACGTCGAAGATCGATAGTCTGAAGACTCTTATTTCAAAAGGAGCAAATTTTGCAGACCTCGCCCGTAAATATTCCCAGGATCCAGGCTCAGCAAACAATGGAGGCAATCTGGGGTGGTTTCGCCGCGGTACAATGGTAAAACCCTTTGATCATGCAGCTTTCTTTGGAAAGCCGAATGAACTACAGGTTGTAACCACCCAATTCGGCGTTCATCTTCTTCAGGTAACCAAACGTGGTCCCCTGACTAAAAATGTACAACTGGCAATTATTGACAGGACGATTACTCCAAGCAGCAAGACCTATCAGGAAGTTTATTCCCGGGCATCTAAATTTGTATCCGAAAATCAGGATGCAAAACAATTCGAAGCTTCAGTTGCCGCCCAGGGTTTGAATAAAAAATATGCCGAGGTTCGGGAAAATGAACAAAATATTCCGGGGCTTGATAATTCAAGGGGATTGATAAGGGCTGCTTATAAAGCTTCCGAAGGTTCAATAATTACAAATAATGATGGTTCTCCCATATTTGAGCTCAATGATCAGTTTGTAGTTGCTGTCCTTACAGGGATACAAAACGCAGGGATAGCTCCTTTCAATTCTGTTAAAGCAAATATTGAACTTATAGTAAAAAAAGAGAAGAAAGCCAGAGAGCTTATCGAAAAGATGAAAGGAAAGACAGATCTGGAACAGTTGGCCAACGAACTTGGAGTTAGCGTGAGCACGGCAAATGACATTAACTTTGATACTTACTCTGTACCGGGAGTAGGAAATGAACCTGCCATTGCGGGAGCCGCTGAAGCCCTCCAGGTAGACCAGGTCTCGCAGCCTGTTCAGGGAAGTAAAGGAGTCTATGTGATAAAGTGTACAGGAGTCACTGAAGGAAAAGACCAGGATTTAACTGCCGAAAAATTCAGATTGGATGCAGCAATTAATTACCAGGTTAATACAGAAGCTTTCGAAGCATTAAAACAGAACGCCAAAATTGTCGACAGGCGTGCAAAGTTTTATTAGTCTGATATAACGTATCTGAATAAAAAGGTCGATTTATATATTGGTCAGCCTTTTGTATACAACCTCTAATAATACCACAACGCATAATTACCAAATTCGGGATCGGGAGTGTATCCAAACGATCGGGTATCAATGTGAAGTAAACGTTCGCTGATGCCAAAACCCTTATTAAATTATTTGGATAAATTAAAATAATAATATTATATTTCAATTTAAATAATAGTTAATTAACACAAAAGATATGAAAAGAAATATCATTTTGATTATTGCATTATTTATTATTCTTCCTGTTATATCCTGTTCATCGGATAAAGAAATAACCTGCACAATAAAAGGCAGAGTTATTGGCCGGAACAGTGAAGCAATATTGTTGACAAAAGCTACGGATGATCCACGATTTGGACAGATTACAATCCCTATCAAGGACAGCACATTTGAATATAAACTGGTTATACCCCAGACAGAATGTTACTCTTTGATTTTTAAAGATGAATGGGATAAGGGATTTATGAGGTCAATCTATTTTTTTCCAGAAAAAGGAGTCGTTAATTTTAAACTCTACACATTTGATGAGTTCTCGAAAAATCAGGTAAACGGTGGAAAATTAAATGAAGAATATTCAAATTACAGAGAGACAGTTGAAAACAAATTAGAAGAAATGTATAAGCCAACGAATGAAAGTATAACAGCTTTAAGAAATGAAAATAAATTCTTCAGTGAGCAGGCTATTCATCTTCAAAAAGAAATAGAACAATCCAAAGATCCTGACACAAAAAAAGTATTGGACATGAAATATGAAGAACTCAGCTCATCAGGTGAAGATCTCACACCGGCTGGAAAAATATTAAGGGAAAAAAATGAAGCAACAACCCGGGAATTTTTTATAATGAGAAAAGACTTTGTTGAGCATCATCCGTCTATTGTTTCCTATTTTCTTTTGTTTCAGGATTATCAGACCCTGGAATATAATAAAAATGTTAATCTTGAGTATATTAAGAAGAATTTTAGTATTCTATCCTCAAAATTCCCTGAACATCCGTACACTCAACTTTTTAAAACAATGCTTGCAAGTAATTCTGCCATAAAAGTGGGCGGAAAATTTATTGATTTTTCAGCGCCGGATTTAAATGGTAATCTTGTCAGATTATCCGATGTGATCAAAAATAAAGTTGCATTAATTGATTTATGGGCAACTTGGTGCGGATCATGTATTGTCGCAAGCCGAAGCATGATACCTGTTTATGAAGAATATAAAGATAAAGGTTTTACGATCTGTGGAGTTGCTGCCGAAATAAACAATACTGATCAATTGAAAGAAAGATTGAAAATAGAGAAATTCCCATGGATAAATTTAGTGGATCTTGACAAAAAGAACCAAATATGGCTAAAATACGGGGTGCCAAATGCAGGGGGGGTACGTTTCTCGTAGATAAAGACGGGAAAATCTTAGCTAAAAGTCCTACTGCTGATGAAGTAAGAAAAATACTGACAGATAAATTGAAATAATTCAAAAGCACTAAAATTTAGCAATTTAATAAACTGACAATCTCATCCAGCTGGTATCGTCTTTAACCATTTTAACCACATGCGAATCGAGATATTTCCGGACTGCTTCTGTAGGATAGAGGATCTTGCGGTGGTGGCGGATAAATTCTATTTCACCTTTTTTCCTCATTTCGTAAAGCTGGTAACATCCTATTTTCAGAATTTTACAGGCAGTTGCCTCGTCGACACATTTATCGAAAGCTATCAGGGCAGGATTTTTACAAAGGTTATCAATCCGGGCAGAAAGGTATTTGATACGGTCTGCCAAGCAGTTGACGGCGGTAATGATATCGAAAATTTCATTCATGATTTTAGGATTTTAGACTATAGGCTGTTGGCTGTTGGCTAAAAAAAAGCATGGAGCAGAGAGCAGAGAGCTAAAAGTAAAAAGTTAAGGGCTAAAGACCACCTGTTCTAAACCCTATACATTATACCCTATACCCTTTTAAACTTCATAAGGGATAACTCCTTTATCTGTTCCCCGAAAACCTTCACCTGACCTTCCCCCTGCCAAGACCATATTTAATCCATATTATTAACACTATTTCAACACTATTCTTACACTATTTTTACACTAATTAGTGCAGATATAGTGCAGAAATAGTGTAGATATAGTGTAGAAAGTAGGATTTGGTATAGCGTTGGTATAGCGATGAAAGGGACAAAGTATTTTCCGGTATCAGATAAATTCAATCAAAAAACAACACCCGGATCAGAGTCAGGGAAGCGCTTGCATATAAAGTTAGAGGATCATGGATAAAAAGTTACAAAAGCAGGTACATTCTTTCCTGCGAATAACCATCAATTAAAATTTAGAGGGGTCAAACATAGAGGCAAAGGTTTAAGCCGGAAACTTATTTCGAACTCAGAATAGCTCTTATTTATCGTAAAACACTGAAAATTGATAAGATTTGCCGGGAACGACTGTAACAAATGCATAATTAAAACCTTTGACATTTTTAGTTTTAAATACCTGTTCCCGGGAATCCTTTATAATTCTTTTAATTTTAAGTCCTCTAAAAGATTCAGGAATCATAAAGGTAAGACCATTAGTGTGTTTAAGAGAGGAATTTAAAATGAATGACAATTGATTGTTTTCCCATTTGATATCGCTGAATGAAGCTTCGTCTTTCATTTTCAGGAATTCAAAAGCCTTTTCAGCAGTCCATACGGGCACTCCCCTGCTCCTGCAATAATCAAGAACTTTTAAACCATGTGGTCTGGTTTCGGGCCAGTACCATGTATGATAATTCGCATTAATCCAGGTATAGTTCTCCTGGTCCACACTTCTGTCTATCAATGTTTTACTTTTACTCTCAATATTTTCCTTTAACCATGTCTCGTCGGCAAGCTGAGTGTTTGATTGATAAATATTTAAAATATGTCCTTTTGAATCGGCAAACTTCATCGGCAAACCGCTTCCTGTGATATGGCCCACATCGCCCATCCAGTTAGGATAGACCTTATTACCGCCAAACTGGTAATAATTGCAATCCATACCAATGCCATACTTTTCTTCTATCGCGGCCTGTTCGGCAAATTCTTTATTGCCCGATGAATCTTTACTTACCCATACTACCCAATGGTTACGTACTGTTTTAGGCGAATAACCGTAAATACGCTGAAAATTTTTAGTCATCGTGTCGATAACTGTAGTCATATTTTCATAAGTCGGATTGGCATAATTGGGCACGTCATTGTAATGAACTGCCACTTCATTCCCGTTTGAGCGCCATTCATTTACCCTTGAAGGGCTGATATAGGTTCCTATTTCATAAAGCGTTGCATTTCCTCCTATGGATTGAACATCAAGAAGTTCGTTGTTTATTTCGCTTTCAGTGTTGTTCTCACCATCAATGGTAAAAATAAAAACACATTTTTTGTCATCAGGGAAGTACCAGAATCTTGGAAGAGGTTTTTTATACGAACTGAATTCTTCAATAACATGAGATAAAAGATGCATCTGCTCGTCGGCTTGCGGTATAGCGATTTTCGACGGATCATTCCATTGTGTTTCACCAGGTCCGGGATAAAAAAGGTCTGTCGCTGTCGGACCGTCTACTTTATCTCTCTCCTCCCCTGCCCATTCTGGATTTCCCTGACGTGTGTACACAATGCTTTTGGGCAGGTTATAGGTAAAAGCTGCAGTTTTACCTTTTCCCCAATTATTTATTACAAGAGATGGAAATTCAGTGGATTTTTCTGAATCATAAAATAAATGCGCTATTTCTTTTCCACCGTTTAATTGATACAGGTCAGAAACATTGTGAAACTGGATGGTCTGAGAAACCAATCCTTTCCCGATTTCACTTGTTGTATTAATTTTGATATATCCTTCCTTTATTGTATTACCTGTATAAGTCAGGCCAAAAAGAAAGGCAAGACGCGGATCAGGCCTGAAAGAAATGAGTCTTCCGCCACCTTCAACATAACTTGAGTACAAATTAATCTGATTATCTGACAGGGCCTTTTCAGCTAAAATAACAAGATCGAACCGGTTTAAATAATTGAGGTTTATTCCCGAAGCCTCCGGTGATTTCATTGTAAATTCATTAAATCCTTCAGCTTTGAGAATTTCACCTGTATAGCTCCCAAAATTTGAATCATCAGCCAGAACGAGGATCGGCGGAGATGAGCCCTGCCCTTTGCAACTTGCAATGTGCAATGAAATAACTGCCGCAAACAAAAAAGTTAAAATACGATATCTCACATCTGCTTAATCTATAGAAATTCTCAGGTAAAATTTATTAAACGGGCTTTTAGGCTAAAGTCTATCAGGCTATTAGCTAATGGAAAAATGAAGAAATGAAAAAAACTAAAATATTCTTTAATCCCTTAATTACTAATAGTCTAATAGTCTTATATCCTAAAACCAGGTCTTAATGACTTTAACGTATTGGGGGAAGGCTATCTCGGGATCTTCAGCGTTACGATCCCAGCGCTTCTCCCATTCAAAACTATAGAAGCCCCTGTAATTGTCCTTCTCGAGAAGTTCTGCAGCTTCCTTCAAGGGGACTTCGCCCTCTCCCAGCAGGACAGATTTTTCCTTTCCATCGATAATTTTGGCATCGCGGAAATGGGTATGTTTAATATATGGTTTCAATTTGCTGTACACGAAGGCCGGCGATTCGCGGGTCACGACCCACATATTGCTGACATCCCATACAAGCCCGACGTGAGGATTATCCGCACCTTCCATCAGATAAAGCAGTTCGTCGGTCTTAACCACATCGGCATGCGTCTCCATCAGTACCTTTACATTGGTGTTTTTTGCGTAATCGCCTAATTCTTTCAATCCCTGGATGATCCGATCGAAAGTTGGCTTCGGGTCCTCACCTTTGGGTAAATCGCCGGGGAAGATACGGATATAAGGGCAGTCGAGTTTCTGTGCCAGATCGGTCAGGCTCCTGGCCTCATCCAAACTTGCCTTTCTTCTTACAGGATCAGCATAATGCAAACTTGTGGATGCTCCCAGGCAAATGATCTTAAGATTTTTATCCTTCACCATTTTCATCGATCTGGCAATGGCAGCGTCAGTACCGAAGTCAGGCCCTTTGGTAATATCCATATCACGCTGGATACCTCGGAATTCAAGGCCGTCATAACCATATTTCACGGCATTGTCCACAATTTGTGCAAAGCTCCAGGATGGGCAGCCGAGTGTCGAAAAGGAGAGATGAGGGGTGTATTTTTTCTTTGCCAGAACAGGTTTGGCAATCACCATTCCTGCCAAAGCAATTGAGGAATTTCGTAAAAAGCTTCTTCTGTTAATTGATTTCATAATTTTAAAATTTACAGTATCTTATTAATGAAATATAGTTCAATGTCTCAGTCGTGCACAAGCGGGATCAATGTTTCAATCGGTCATTTTATCTTTGATTTGAATCATTGAACCTTCTAAAAATAGGTTTTGATCTCCTTTATATATTGAGGGAAGGCAATCTCAGGTTCTTCGGCATCAGGCAGCCACCTCTTTTCCCACTCAAAACTGTAAAATCCCTGATAGTTATCTGTTTCAAGAAGTTTTACCACTTCTTTAAGAGGAATTTCACCTTTACCCAGCAAAACTAAATGATGTACACCATTTATGATTTCAAAGTCGTGGAAATGAGTGTGTTTGATATATTGTTTAAGTTTTCCGTAGAATAAAGAGTATGGTTCATTGCCGACAGTACACACGCCGATGTCCCAGAGTAAACCTACATGAGGACCGTCGGCATTTTTCATAATATAAAGATAATCATCCGACTTTACAATATCTTCTCCGTGGGTTTCCATTAACACGCTGACATTGGTCCCTTTGGCATATTCCCCCAATTCCTTCAGACCGCTTATAATCAGCTCGAATGTTGCATTGCGATCCTGATCCTTGGGCAGTTTGTCCGGAAAAACCCTGATGTAAGGGCAATTCAAAGTATGAGCCAAGTCGATGTATCTTTTTGCTTCATCCAGATTGCTTTTCCGTTTTGCTGCATCTAAATAATGTAAATTAGTAGAAGTATCAAGGCTGACAACTTTCAGATGTTTATCATTCAATATTTTCATAGATGCCTCAATACTTTTACTGCTGCCGAAATCAGGGCCCTTTGTAATATCGAGGTAATTTTGGATTCCCCTGATCTCTATTCCTTCGTAGCCATATTCAACAGCAGCATTTACAATCTGCATGAATGACCACTTCGGACAGCCCAACGTTGAGAATGATAAATGAGGTACATATTTCTTTTTGGCTAAAGCCTGATCAGCAATAACAATACCTCCTAAAGCCAGTGATGCATGTTTTAAAAACTCCCTTCTGTTGATTGAAATCATGATTGACAGGATAATTATTGTGGTTTCAGAGTTTAATTCATTCAGGGAATAAATTTAATATTTCGGGTAAATTCGTTAATCTTAAAATTAGCATCATTTGCACTGGTGAGCACTTTATCACCAACTCTGCAGTGATCAAATGTGATATCCTCGACAAGATTTTCAGGGCTATAGCCACTAATGATAAATGGCTTAAAAGTGTTTTCCCAGGAGATATTTTTCATATAAACGCCTTTTATATGACCCGGAAGATCATCCCCGTACATCTTTCCGTTGGTTATAATCAATTCCAGATTTTTGAATTCTATATTCTTTTCAACACGGATGTTTTCATAATGAACATTTTCCACCCATGCCGGTCCGTCTGACACTATGCTGAATCCTGAATGACCGCCCGTTCCACCCCCGCTTCTTGCGTAAAGAATGTCGCAATTCCTGACAAATATGTTTTTTATGGGGCTTCCGTTAAGCTCATATCCGATGGTTACACCATCGCTGCATGCCCAGCCCACCATCACATTGTTGGTCACAAAGATCGAATCGACACTCAGCTTGTAATCCATCGATTTAATAGCGATACAGTCGTCGCGGCAGCGCATAAAGCAATCGTCAATTGTGAAATCCCTGCAAGACACAGGATTTATGCCGTCAACTGAATAGATGGCTTCGTAACTAAAAACCTTTACATCGCGGTAGCTGCTGTGACGGCAATTTGTAAGTGTGTTGGTCCATCCCCTTGTATTGCGTATGAAAATGCCGTTTACCTCAAGTTTTTCAGTATTTGATATTTTTACGTTTCCCTGGAGAGAGCCTCGTCCCAGAATTTTAACATTGTGCAGACCGTCCCCCCTGACATTGGCAGTGACTATGGCGCCACCTGCTATATAAACAGTCTGGTCACTCTTAAGAGTCAATTGACCTAAATTATGAGCGCCGGGACCGAAGTAAAGGACTCCCGAATCACCTTCTTTGGGAGGATTAACTTCAAGAGGATTGGCAAAAACGGCCAGATGAGGAAGATCATTTATCTCAATATATAGTTTTTGGGGACCGGGAATGGTAAAGGTAAGATTTCGGCCACTAACTGTACCCTTGATTTTACGGCCTTTCGGCCTGATTTGAAAAGAATCGATCTTTGCAGAAGCAGTTATATTAATTGTAAGGGGACCGGAACACGAGAAATTGGCAACGTTGAGGTATTCCATTTTAATGCCGCCATAGAGGGCATATTTATCGGTATGAACGCTGCTTCCAATTTTCTCCACCCATACAGGTGTCTTATTGACCTGAACTGTAAAATCGGGGCTGGTCACCGATCCGGGCAATGCAGGATAAGTAACTATTTCTCCGACAGCTGTCGGACCGTTCATTAAGGACAACAGGATCAATGCAGAGGCAAGGCATTGCCTTGTCTTTAAAGCTGATAATTTTAATAACCCTGACCGCAGGTTCTTCATTAGTTCCATATCATCTTTCCTCCAATGTCATTAAATTGTAATACAATAGTCGATTAATTGTCATTCAAAAGACATTCAATAGTCGTTCAGAAGGCAATCAATTATTAATTGTAAATGTAACCCATTTCTTTTTTACCTTTTCACTTTTTACCGATTACTCTTCACCTTTCACTGTTTTTGATCCGTTAATCATTCCTTTAACAATTTCAAGAAGACGAATACCGCTTTTTTTAATGATTGAGGAATATTCAAGACGGTCATCATTGGTAATATTCGGATCGTTCAGTAATTCTGCAAAACTAATGATACCGTTCAGAGGTGTCAGCAACTCATGTCCGACTCTTTCCTGAGCCGCTGATCCTGAATGGCTGTTTTCTTCCGTCATTTCTCCTGCGATTATCAATTGTTTACCTATTGCTTTTTCGGGGGAAATTTCATGAAAACTCACCAGCATTCCCGAAATAAAAGGATCATCGGTAAGATTTACTCCGGTAAACTCAATTGTTTTAAAGCTCCCGTTCCTGCTTCGTATCCGGCATTGAACTGTTTTGAAAGAATAGATTTTCTCCGGTTCAAGGAATTCTTCCCTGATTCGATCTGAATCTTGCGGGTGAATCATGTCACAAATGTTCGTTTCTTCAAGTTCACCTGTCTGCCACCCAAATAATCTCTTTATATTGGGACTGTAGTATTTGATGATTCCCTTCGTATCCAATAAAACAATCACTTCGGGAATATTGGCCAGAAACGACGAATACTTTCCCTCACATTTTCGCAGAGCCAATTCGGTCGACTTTTTCCCTGTAATATCGTGGAATGCCCATATCCTCCCGACAACCTGCTCCCCAATTTTCTGAGGGTGGGAATAGCACTCAAAAATTCTTTCGTCTTTAAGATTCAGAATAAAAGTTGCTGCTTCACCGGATTGTTCAGACAAAACCTTGCGACGCCCGAGAAATTCACCCGCGTTGGTTGTAAGGCCGGCGATGTAATTGAGAAGATTGCCGTTTGACCTGTCAGCCAACACTGCATTGGGCACACGCCACATATCCGCAAATTTCTGGTTATAAAGAACAACTTTATCCTTCAGGTCCAATATGATAATCCCGTCAGTTGTAACCTCCAGCGAAGCATTCAGCAAAGAATGGGAAGAAGTCAGTTCCTCTTTTGACAGTTTACCGTTCGTAATGTCTTGCATGATGCAGTTAGCCTGTTTGAATGTTCCGTTAAGGTAATGGCTGATTTTTCCTTCCAGGGCAATGAACATTGTTTTCCCGTTTTTGTGCATCATTTCAAGATCGATATGGAAATTGCCATTCTCCTTCAACTCAAGAAACTGTTTACGGAATTCTGCCTGGTAAGCAGGGGAAAGGAAGCTTCCAAACCATTTACCTATCACTTCGTCAACAGTATAGCCGAAAATATCGATCCACTGCTGATTAACATCTATGATATTTCCGACTGCATCAAGTGACTGATAGGGAAGCGGTGCATTATGAAACAGGGAATAAAGACGCTCCTTATTTTCGATAAGAGTTTTTTCAACCCGGGTCCGTTCGGCAATTTCAACCTGCAAAGATTTGTTGCCGTTACTGTTGGCGACCCAGAATAACATGGCCAGAAGCAGCAAAAGAAGAAGCCCTGTCAGTTCGGCCAGTTGGTACCATAGATCGCCATTCCAGATTCTCAGTTTAAAATCCATCCCGAATACGGCGATGGTCTTTCCTGTTACCGAATTTTTCAGGGGAACGAGTGCGCTTCGCCATTTGTTCCATGGTCCTGTGACAAGCCCTCTCCCATCGGAGTAAGCCTGCACAAATGCGGTAAAGATTTTTGGGGATTGTTTGATTCGGTTGACATAGTTTTCTGATACTGAAGTATCCGATCCGGCAATGAAATACAGATTGCCGTCATGGAGAGTATAGATATAGGCAAACCGGGTATTGCTCCTGAGAGTGGCAATCTCCTTCAGCCTGTTTTTAAATATCTGGTACTCCGTTTTTTTTACATCGGCGCTGTCGATTCCCAATGAATCCAGTAATTCTTTCGGCAGGGATGCCGCTATTGATCTTGCGGTCTGATATTCGTTCTCGACCAGATCATTCCGCTGGGTCTTCCAACGGTAATGAAAAAGTACAAGACCCAGAAGCATAATCAGAATGATAACGATCCCTTCCGGTGATAATTTATTGTAATTTACCTTCATAAGCAGGATTCACAGGCAGAAAGCCGAATATACAAATATAGTTTTTTGACGATACAATCTTCCCTTAACCTTAAATGCGAATTAAAACAAAATAAGTAAATTCAGCAAGAATTCCAATCACTGATTTCAACGAATTAACGCAGTAATTTAAGATTTAAGGATTTACAGATTATTAAATAATTAAGAAATAACGTAATTAAATAATATAAACAATTATTACTATTCTATCTTTTGAACAATTGCCGATCCCTCCATTGTTCTGGTTATTTCATTTTTTCATTAATTCAGTCACATTCAGTGTATCCGATATCTTTTTGAGGTGTTTGATCGCCCACGAACCAGCAGAGTAATCACCTACTGAAGGAATGACATGCGCCACCGCTTCGTAGACTGCAAGGAGGGTCAGAGCGACAATCTTAACCATGGAGGGTTGGTTACCAGAGACAGCAGCAGCGGCAG
The DNA here is from genome assembly GCA_963810555.1 of uncultured Bacteroidia bacterium. Taxonomy (GTDB): domain Bacteria; phylum Bacteroidota; class Bacteroidia; order Bacteroidales; family Prolixibacteraceae. The sequence continues at coordinate 388,920 of CAWENX010000007.1, forward strand.
AATCACAGATCCAGCTTGCGGGATTGATGATGCAGCTGTCAAATAACAGCAAGAGGCAAAAAATGCAAGGCAGAATGGTATAAATAGTTTTCATATCATTTGATTATAGGATTGATAAAGTAGGGACAAGGCACTGCCTTGTCTCTACAAATTAAATAATTAAGCTACAGTTACCGCACAGGCAAAGGCATTGTCGGAGACAGTTCTGTCTTCGGCTACAAACGCCATATAGCATTGCATAAGGTCACCCGAAAAGGAGTCAGGCACGTTTATAGTCTGCATTTCAACGTCCCGTTCAGCAATCTCGTAGACTGTGACGACCTGGTGCTGAATAGGGTTGTGGACCAAAATCAGTGTCTTGTCGGTTGCGGAGATGCCGATTTCTCACGTGTTGTTATCGAAGTTAAAGGCGACAGTTTCTGCATCAGTGGATGAACCAATCACATTGAGGGCGCTTGCAAGATTGCTCCTCGACATAAGCGCGTTGGAGGTAATCTGCCGCAAAGTTGAGATAGGTTACCGTTAAAGCATTTTTGATGTTGTACTTTATCGCCTTGTTGATATAGGATATTCCTACCACATCGCGTCTGAAACCGATTTGAAGAAATTCAGAAAAGGGCTACAAGAATTAAATAGTTTTGCTCTATTTCTAACAATGAACTAATTGTTTGTCAGTATGGGGGTTTGCCATGCTGCCAGCACGGACCCTGACATAGCTGATACCCTGTCATGTGGAACCGACAATCTGACCAATTTTGCCGCTTATTACACCAAGTAGACTTTCACAAATTATGGCCATACTATTAAATTTTAATATGTCAGACATAATTTTCAGAGTCCCGGGGAAGCTATAAGTGAACAGTAAAGGTGTGGCACGATGTGTCTGTACAGTAATCATACTCCCCACAATTTAAAAACGTGGGGGTCTGATTACTAACATGCATAAGGTGATCTTAGATTCTCCTCTTCTACCGTAGCCGGCTCTGTAATTAAGTAATCACCCCAAAGCTCCAATGCCTGAACCCCTGTTGGTAATTGGTCCTTTTCAAGAAGGTCGGAGGCAGGCTGCCATCCCTTTTTAGCAGAACGTTCAATCAGATCCATTGCTTTTTTCTGATCTTTGACCGTATTTCCACGTGACAAGACCAATAAAGCCAGACGGAATGCTGCAATTTCATCATTATTGTCTATAACGAGTTCATTAAGAATGTTATAGGACTTTTGATTGTCCACGAAACCGTTCTCTCCGTTTTTCAGAAAGGTAGCCATATTTAATCTTGCTGCCCGCATATCGCTGTTTGCCGCTTTATCAAACCATTTCCATGCTTGCTGGGGATTACGGTTTATCGCATCAGGAGAAACAAGAATAACCCCAAGTAAATTACATGCCGGAGCGTATCCGTTTTTAGCAGCAGATTCAAGATACCCGACTGACCTTGTAAAATCTTTGTAATCTTCAACTGTATAAAATAAATGTCCCAATTCGAACCTTGCTTCATCATTCCCACTGTCAGCGGCCTTTTCGAAACAATGGACGGCGTTTTCAACACTTCTTTCGGTTCCCTCACCTGAAAGATACATCTCTCCGACATTATTCCAGGCTTCTATAAATCCCAGTTCGGCTGATTTCCGGTAGGATTCAAAGGCTTTTTCCTTGTCAACATCCGTTCCTTCCCCGAAATAATACATCCCGGCCAGATTATAAAGCGCCTGAGGATAATTTGATTCCGATGTCCGCAAAAAACAATCAAAAGCCTTATTCAGATCCTTCTCACCAGTATCTCCGAAATAATATAAGACTCCAAGATTATATGTTCCAAGAAAAAATCCAGCCCGGTCCGCTTTCATGTACCATTCTTTTGCGGCCTGAGGATTTTTTTCCACTCCCTTTCCCTGATGATAAGCATTACCCAGGTTATTCATGGCTTCGGCAACTCCCATCTTTGCTGCCTCTTCATATCTTCTGACAGCTTCCTTCATATCAGGAACAATTCCCCTGCCTGCCTCATACATGACTCCAAGGTTAAATATTGCTTTTGCATAACCCAAATCTGCTGATTTACTATACCATTTGAATGCTTCATCAAAATTTTGAGGGATGGTTATACCGTTTTCATTATAAACGCCCATTCTGAACATTGCTCCAGCGACACCCTTCTCCGCCGCTTTTGAATACCACTCATAAGCTTTGCTTTTATCAGACCAGTAAGCCAGCCCTTTCTCATGAATAATTGCAACCATATAAGCGGCTCTTGCATGTCCTGCTTCAGCAGCCTTTTTAAAATAATCAGAAGCCGTTTGATTATCCTTTTCTGTCAACTCACCAGCCAGACAGATACTCGCATATTTATATTGGGCCTCAAGGTTATCCTTCTCTGCAGCCCTGCGGTAATAATCAACGGCAGCCTTTGTATCTAATTCGACTTCATCCCCTGTCTCATATTTTTGCCCCAAACGGTACATTGCTTCAGGATTGCCATTAAGTGCGGCTTTCTGAAGCCATTCGATCCCCTCGTTCTCTGATTTTTTCAAATAAAATCCTGCCAGTGCTGCCTGGGCTTCTGCATTCCCTTTATCTGCGGCCCGCTGAAACCAGTTAAATGCATCCGGATCGCTTCTTTCATTTAAAATTTCACCAACCAGATAAATAGCTTCAACATAATCGGAATTGGCTGCCTGCTGAAGATATTCTTTTGCTTTATCAATATTTTTATTCGTTCCGGTTCCTTCCAGGTACATCTTCCCAAGGATTAATGCAACTTTGGAAGGTAAAGGTTCCTCCATTTTTGACAACCAACTAAAAGCTGATGAGGGATCCTTTTCCGTTCCTGTTCCTTCATACAGCATGATTCCTGCTTTTTCACAAGCAGGTTTATATCCTTCCTCCGCCGCCTTTAAATACCATTCAAAAGCTTTTACCGGTTTTATCGGAACTGTTAAACCTGTTTCAAAGACCTCTCCCACCTTGTACATGGCGGGTGCATATCCCGCTTTTGCTGACTCATACCATTTATCTACCGCCTCCTCAAGATCTTTATAACCTCCCTCACCGGACCGAAGCAATCTGCCTAAATTGTACTTGGCAATAATATCCCCCCGCTCGGCTCCCCTTTCGTACCATTCAAAAGCCTTTTTCATGTCGATCGGAAGGCCTTTGCCGTTTTCACGCATTTCACCTATAAAATTACAGGCATGGACTCCTCCCTCACGTGCAGATTCAAGGAACCATTGCACAGATCTTTCTCCTGACAATTCCCGTCCTTCCCCTTCGTAATACATCTTTCCTATTGCAAGCGTGGCCCCGACAAATCCATCCTTCATTAAATTCTCATAAGTGACCAGAGCCTCCTCAACATTTTTATTCTGGAGAAATATATCAAGAAATATCATGGCCGGTTTGAATCCTTTCTTCAAAGAATCATTAATTCGTTTCAGTCCTTTATTTACTTTGCCTTTTTTCAGGTATTCAATCCCGGCTGTAAATTTCCTGGGAACAATTTCAAATTTTTCACTCATTTTATTATACAAATCAAAAATGGCCCTAAAAATACGATAAAATCAGTCAAAGAGCAAAGAACGGAGACCGGAGAATGGAGACGGGAAACGGAGGAAAGAATTGAAGCTTTCCGTTTTCCGTTCTCCCTTCTCCAAAAAGGCTAAAGGCTAAAGGCAAAGGGAAAACGGAGACCGGAAACAATGAAACTGATTTTTTCTATAGCCTAAAACCTATAGCTTTGTTTAAGTTTAGTTTTAAGTCTTTTTTTAATTTTACACAAAATATTCAGCGGATGGATCCATTGGAGATTATTTCGAAATATTATAAACCCGGATCGAAGGCTTATAATATAGTAGTGACTCATTGCCGCGTTGTTGCGGATAAAGCTTTAAAAATAGCCCAGAATCATAAAGAATTAATGGCCGATCCTGAATTTATTCATGAGGCGGCTTCCATGCACGATATTGGCATTTTTAAGACCAATTCACCAAGACTTTATTGTTATGGCGAGTTCCCTTATATCTGTCATGGTTACCTTGGGAGTGAACTTTTGACCCAGGAAGGATTTCCTGATCATGCCCTGGTTTGTGAAAGGCACATAGGCGTAGGTATTACTGCTGAAGAAATAGTCGCAAATAATCTGCCTTTACCTTTAAGGGATTATGTACCCATTACAATAGAAGAACAAATAATTTGTTTTGCAGATACCTTTTACTCCAAAAGCGGGAATCTGACAAAGGAAAAATCCATTGATGAGGTAAGAAAATCAATTAAAAGGTTTGGCAATAATCACCTTGTCCGTTTTGATGAGTGGTGCGAAATCTTTGATTAGATTTTCCCTGATTATTGTCCTTACCTTGGCATATATTGTATGAAGAATAGTGCTGTAAAACATAATTAAGGAATTATAAGTCTTTACAGCAATTGTTTGTGAATTTCTATATTATGATTATAACAACCTTCAAAGGTAATACGGACTTAACACGGACTTAACACGGACCTAACATGGAGTTGGAATTTTGAAGATATTGTTAAATATATCTCCAAAATATCTTCTTTTAAAACCTAAAACCCATCTATGAGTATAACATAATGTTGCCAATCATTCGATCCCGTCCCGATAGCTATCGGGATCGGAATTCAATTGTCATTCAAATAAGGTTGAAGACTCACTGTCCGGAAAAGTTTTTTTGGATCAGGAAAGGTTCCAAGAAACTTTTATTTTTGATATGAATTACAATGTGTAATTTTGATTTCCTGAGGCTGTCATGCCAGGTTAAATTTTTCATAAATAACTGATATTAAACCATGAAGGGAAATAAATGTTTTTCAGCGACAAAACTTGGGCTATTTATCTCAGCCTTTTTGTTTTCAATTGTTCTGAACGGGCAGGAACACAGAATGACAGATGAGATCAAATCTCATACTTCCGGTATCGCTGTATGGTGGGCCGGGCAGGATAGCTGGCTTATCAAATCGGATAGTCTTTTAATTGCAAATGATCTTTATTTACAAGAGGAAGGCCGAATTGATCCTCCTCCTGTCACTGCAGATGAAATAGCCCCTAATGTGGATATTGCATTTGTTACCCATGAACATGATGATCATTTTCATGCTCAGACTTATAAGGTTTTGGCAGAAAAATCAAACTGTATTTTTGTGATGCCGGAGAGCTGTCTCGAAAAAGCCGAAAAATTAAAAATACCGAAGGAAAGGATTGTTATTGCAAAACCAAGAGAACCTTTTGAATTAATGGGTATTAAGATAGAACCCATCAGGGCAATACATGCAGGGACCAATTTTGCCATTCTTTATGATGCGAATTTTAAGGACTGTGGTTATTTGTTAACCATCAAAGGGAAAACCATTTTGCAGCCCGGTGATTCCTATCTGCTGGAAGATCACCTGAGGCTCAAACATGTCAATGTATTGTTCTTTTCTCCTACAGAACACAATACTTACATAGATGCATCCCTTATCCTGATCAACACATTGAATCCTGACTATATTTTTCCTCAGCATCATAGTACGATAAGGATTACTGACACGAATAGGTTCTGGACAAAAGGGTATCCTGATGAAGTAAGGATAAGGTTATCTAAAGCAATGAAAGAGAGGTATTTCATTCTCAAACAGGGAGAAAAAAAGGAGATTGAATAGCCTGGTCGATTTTAAAATATCATTTTAAAAACCAGGCGTACTATCATAATAACTCTGTTGTTTGGTAAGTTTCAGATCCCTTAAGAGCTGCGAGGTCGCACGGAGAGTAAACATATAACTTTGAGCGTAGCCGAAGGGGATCAGATTTAATGACATCTGCATACAATGCAGATCCCTGGAAATATTGATCTGAGTGAAGGTAACCTGCATTTTTTGGATATCCAAACCTGAGTTAAATCCTACCTGCCATTGCTTTGTCAGATTTACGCTACCATTGACATCGACCGTTTGCACAATACTTGAAGTCAGTTGAGGATTGGGTTTGGAATACCTGAGACTATAATTCAGGGAGAGGTTCCAGGGAGCACTAAAATCTGCAAATTGCGGAATTGCTCCTGCCAGCTGCTGCTGACGTAAACTATCTTTTTCCTGCTGTTGTTTTATTGCCTCCTGTTCGCTTTCTTCAGCTTTTTTTTCTTTTTCTTTCCGGGCTTTTGAGTTAAAAGTGAGTCCAAAAGAAAGATTTGAGCTTGTCAGACGTGCCAGTCGTCCGGAACGCCTGAACTCAAATTCATTAATCAAATGACCATTCTGGTAAGCATACGGATCAAAAATTGCCCCAAAATTTATATTTACTCCGCCAACATTAGTACGAGCGGCGACATTAATATTTGATAAGTTAAGCGAATCAGCGGCCAGATTATATGATGCTGTAACAGACAACTGATCGAGCAAGCTTATCTTTTTATACATCTCGGTGCTTGTGGTATCTTTAGTATTCAGTTTTTTCATTTCAAGTGTGTTACTTAGACTGAATCCTATGGAACCAGATTTTCCGGCTCCCGCGGTTCCATATACAGCACCTTCGTGAATAGGATATCGGTAACTTACAGGTAGTCCGTAGGCGTCATAATATTCAATTGTTTGATACATACCGAAATTGGGATTACTGAAATCAGGCCTGTAATTGAAACTAATACTTGGTGTTATCACTTGCCTGATACCCTTAATATTTGATTTTGGATTCCTTGGCACAAAAGTTCCGTATATTTTTGTTGATGCAGACATGCTGACTGCATAATCATAATCGCGGGTAAATCCATAAATAGTATCCGTGGTGACGATCTGATGCAATTGATAATCATAATTTTTCCTGATTTGCTGTGAATACCATCTTTCATTATAACTAAACGAAGGGCTGACAGTCAGATATTTTAATGCTTTAAATGATGTACTCAAAGGAATACTCTGCCTTACACCATTTTGCCAATCCTTGATCAATGAAGACTGAAATAACAGATTTTCTTTGGTATATATCGAATTTTGCATTTCCATTGAATAATTGATTCCAATTTTTTGGTACCATTTTTCACTTCCTGAACCATATTTTGGTCGGAAAGGATAAATTCTGGTCATATTGAAAGTAAGCTGTGGTAATGTGAGACTGATAGTTGAATCCCTGCTATTCTGGGAGTGCCGAAGGTTTACCGACATCTGGAAAGGACTGTTTTCCCATCATTTTGGAATATGAAATACTGGATTGTTTAGTATTCGTCAAATAATTCTGATTTGCATAGGAATCGACATATGAATTGTTTTGATCATACTGACTTGATGAAAAATCGACGCTTGCGCTAAACGTCTGACTTGGGCTTGCTTTCGGATCCATTGAATGGTCCCAATGAACGGAAAAATCATTTTGTACTTTGTAATCAGGCAATCCCTTTTCACCAAAAATATTTTTATAAATTTTCATATCAAATCCACCGCTAAATTTATATCGCAGTCTGTAATTTGTGTGAAATTTAATACCCCTGGAACCAAGAGAGTAAATATCTCCCCTTAATGCAACATCAAAATAATCATTCGCCGCCCAGTAGTACCCTAAATCCCGCAGAAAAAATCCGCGGCTTACCTCTTCACCATAAGATGGCATCAAGAGGCCTGATGAATATTTAGATGTATATGGGAAAAATCCAAAGGGAATAAAAATGAAATAAATTGGCAAGTCTTCAACAACAAGGTATGCCGGGCCAGTAACGATCTCTTTGTTTGCATATACTTTTGCCTTTGTCAATGCAAAATAAAAATCGGGAGGTGTCCTGTCACAGGTGGTATATCTTCCATTCTTAATAAAATATACAGAGTCATTAATAAGTTTAGTCCTTCCTGCATAAATAAATCCGCCATCATGCTGGGTTACAACACCGAAAACGATTCCTTTTTTCGTTTTAAAATTGTACCTGATCTTATCTGACTCGAATTTCTGATCTCCCTCCGTAAAAACTGGTTTTCCGATAATTTTTCCGGTAGAATCGGGCATTCCAACTGCATAAACTGTGTTACTGTCCCTGTTGAGTTCGATATAGGCAGCTTTTAATTCGATATCCTTATATTTCACATCCGCATTATCAGCCAACAATACTTTATTGCCCTGACTATTCTGGACTATTGTAATATATCCATCGGCAGTATATTCTACTTCTGCGTTAAAACCAGACTGAGCTTGATTTAAAGAATCAAGCCTAATACTGTCTTTCGATAATGATAATTTTTCAGGTGAAACAAGAGGGGAAGGTTTTTCTAAACTCTGATTAAGCTTGTTTTCTTTATTTTCCCTGCCATCACCTTTTTTTTCAATTTCCTGGCCAACGGCCAATCTTTGAGAGAAAATCAGAAATCCTAAAATAATATGTAATATCAGTATCTTTCCCAAGAGATTATTATCAGGTTAAAACCACAGCAACGAGGTAAAATTAAGTATGGCAAAAGTAAAAAATCCATTCTGAGAATCGGATGTCCTGTAGAAATAAATTAAACTCTTATTTTTGTAATGGACAAACCACCCTTTTCAGAAATGAATATGCAATATAATCGAAATAATACCAATCATCTGCAGTGTTTCGTTCGGATTCATTTATTGGGTTTAACAATGCTTATGATTTTTAATTTTAATATTATAAGAGGAGAAAATAATAAAATTACTACAGGGATTAAAACAATAATCATTGATCCCGGCCATGGCGGTAAAGATCCGGGGGCAGTTACAGGCAGGGCTAAAGAAAAAGATATCGTTCTGGATATTGCATTAAGATTGGGAAGACTAATCAAACAGGGATTACCTGATGTAAAAGTAATATACACACGTCGAGGTGATTATTTTGTGCCGTTATTCGAACGTTCAGTAATTGCGAACAATAACAATGCAGATTTGTTTATATCTATTCATGCCAATTATTGCCGTACTCCGTCTGTAAAGGGAACTGAAACATATGTTTTGGGATACACAGGACAGAGGATAACTTTGATGTAGCAAAAAAAGAAAATAGCGTAATTCTTCTTGAAGATGATTATACAAAACGATATGAAGGATTTGATCCCAATTCACCGGAGTCCTATATTATGTTTGAACTGATTCAGGACAATTACATTGAACAAAGCGAAATGTTTGCCAGAATGTTACAGGATATTTTCCGTCAACATGCCCAAAGAGCTGACAGGGATGTCAGGCAGGCCGGCTTTCTTGTTCTTGCGGGAAACTGCTATGCCAAGTGTATTAGTTGAAACAGGTTACCTAAGCAATAGATCGGAGGCTGCCTATCTGATGAGTGTAAAAGGACGGGAAACTATTGCTTCTTCCAATATTCAGATCAATTAAGACATTATAAATCAAGAATTGAATCACGTTTAAATCTCAATTTAGATTGTTGAGAATAAAATCATATCAAGAAAGAGATAATAGGAAATAGAGATTAATAAGAAAACACTCCATCATTATAGTCTCTGATAAAAAGGACTTGAAACAGAATAAGAGAGAAATACCCGTGCAAAATAATAAAGGAATTAACCGGATCAATTTCCCAAAATAACTTCGAGAAAACCAGGCAGATGATTATAAATTTGCAATACAGATTTGTGCTTCAAAAGTCAAACTGCCTTTAGACTTCAAAAATATTTAAAGGAATAGAGAATATTAAAGAGATCAGGATTGATGAATATTATAAATATTTTTGTATGGAATCCGATTCTTCTGATAAAATCAAAGAAAGCCTCATCATTATCAAGAAAAGGGTTCCAGATGCTTTCATTGTCGGGTTAAAAAACGGACAGGTTATTTCTTTTCAAGATGCTATATATCACAGGTAGAAGATTTCAATCTTTTTTTTCATCTTTATCTTACGTATTTTTGCATAATATAACTGAAATAGTGCTTAAATGAAGCTTACAAAAACTACAAGGATCGGGATTTGGGTAATTATTTGCCTCACAATATTAATCTGGGGTATTAATTTTTTGAAAGGCAGAGACATTTTCAGAACGGAAACTATTTATTATGCCCGATATAAAGATGTTGGCGGATTAACACCATCGACAGCTGTGGCACTAAATGGATTCAAAATAGGATACGTAGGGAATATTTATTTTGCAAAAGATATGTCCGGGAATCTGATTGTAAAACTTGCAATTTATAACAATTTTCCATTACCTGTTGGTACAACCGCAGAGATTGCCAGTACAGATCTTCTCGGATCAAGGATTGTTAAAATTAATTTAGGCAATTCAGAACAAATATATCAGCCAAATGACACATTAAAATCAATGACCGAAGTTGGCCTCAAGGAACAGGTCAGTGAACAATTGGCTCCAATCAGAATGAAAGCTGATCGATTACTGGTCTCTTTAGATTCAGTTGTTGTATCGATATCAAAGATTTTGAATCCTGCAACTCAGCATGATATCACCCAAAGCATTGAAGAGATAAGGATTACTATGACTAATCTGGGAGGTATTTCAAAAAATCTCAATGAAATCATTAATGAACAGAAAGGTAATCTGGCTTCTACTATTAAAAATATCGATGAAATTACAGCAAACTTTGAAAGGAATTCCAAAATTCTTAATCACATAACGGATAATATTTCATCTTTTAGCGACACACTTTCAAAAATTGAATTGAATAAAACAGTGAACAGTTTAAATTCTTCAATCAGCCAACTTAAGGAAATTTTAAAGAAAATTGATTCAGCCCAGAGGGACATTGGGATTATTGGTGAATGATCCAAAATTGTATCAGAATTTAAATAATGCCAGTGAGAATTTGAACAATTTGCTCATAGATTTTCGACAGAAACCCGAAGCGGTATGTTCATTTTTCCGCAATCGATTTGGGAAAGGAAGTTGTTGTTATTCCACCTAAAAATAGTCAATACTGGTGATAGTGTGGTTTTTAAAGTATTACTATTCTCTTCAGACCACTCCATTAGCTATGGATTCTCCTCTTTTAAAAGGAATTAAAGATGTGGAAGAGCAAAAATCGGATGGTCGTTATAATTATTATATCGGTCATGAAACCTCCTATACATAAGATTAGAATGATTCTTGATAAGATGCAAAGTGCTTTTCCTGAGGCATCTTTGAAGGCATTTATTAATGGAGAAAAAATAAGTCTGAAAAAAGCTTTAAAAACTATTTCAAAATAGTTTTTTTAATCATTTTTTATATAATTTTAACCTGCTGTAAAAGCTACAATAATTATTCTGCTGAATATGATTCTGAGGAGTATTATTTCGGAAAAACATCGAAAGAATTTGTTATAAACAAATCTCATTTAATCAATTAATTGTACAGAATCTATATTATAACTAATTAATAATTGTGATACTTATGGTCAACAGTCTTTATACGAGTATATAACCAGCCAACACTTAAATGAACTAAAACATGAAATTTCTTGAGCAATTTTCATCAAATTAAATTTACGCTTCTCCATGGGATTAGATTGATATAAGCAAAGTTCAACATTTTTAAAAGCCTACAACCTAAATGAGCAAAGACTCATATTAATACATGGGAGAAATGTCTTGAAATTATTAAGGATAATGTTCCTTCAATAAGTTACAGAACATGGTTTGAACCAATTGTACCGGTTAAACTGGAAAATAACATTCTTACCATTCAAGTGCCAAGCCCTTTCTTTTATGAATATCTTGAAGAACAGTATATTGATATTCTCAGAAAAACCTTAGGAAAGAATTGGGTGCCGGAGCTAAACTGGAATACAGTGTGGTCGTCGATAATAATCTAAACTCAAACAATAAACCTTACACTATAAAGCTTCCAACAAATCAGAATAATAATCTTAAAAACCGACCGGTAACTGCTTCTTCTCTCCAGGATGAGAGTGCAATCAAAAATCCTTTTATTATTCCGGGAATTCAGAAACTGAATATTGACCCCCAACTAAAACAAGACAATACCTTTGACAATTTTATTGAAGGGGAATGTAATCGTTTGGCAAGAAGTGCAGGTTATGCTGTATGCACAGAAACCGGGAGGAACAGCATTTAATCCTCTAATGTTATATGGTAATTCAGGTCTCGGTAAAACCCATCTGGCTCAGGCAATCGGAATTGAAGTCAAAGAACGTTTTCCCGAGAAGATCGTTCTTTATGTAAATGCCAATAAATTTCAAACACAGTATTCTGAAGCGACTCGCAACAATAACCGGAACGATTTTCTCCATTTTTATCAAATGATTGATGTTTTGATCATTGATGATGTTCAGGAATTTGCAGGAAAAGAAAAAACACAGGAGACATTTTTCCATATTTTCAATCATTTACATCAGACCGGGAAACAACTTATATTAACTTCGGATAAACCTCCTATCGAACTTAAAGGACTTGAGCAAAGATTATTGTCAAGATTTAAATGGGGATTGACTGCCGATTTGCAGATTCCGGATTTTGAAACCAAAATGAATATCCTCCGGAAAAAAATTTATAAAGATGGTATTGATATTCCTGAGGAGGTCCTTGAGTATATTGCTTCACACATAAACAGTAATGTAAGGGAATTGGAAGGAGCATTAATTTCATTTGCTTGCCCAGGCAACCTTAAATAAAAAGGAGATCAATATCGACCTTGCCATTAAAATGATAAACAAACTGGTGAAGAGCACAATCCGTGAAATTACTGTCGATTATATTACCAAAGTGGTGTGCGATTATTTCAATTTGACAACTGATTCATTACATTTCAAAACACGAAAAAGAGAAGTAGTTCAGGCCAGGCAAATTGCAATGTATTTTTCGAAAAACCTGACAAAATCATCTCTTGCTGCCATTGGTTCTCAAATTGGAGGAAAAGATCATGCAACGGTATTACATGCCTGCCGAACAGTTGCCAATCTTAAAGATACTGATAAAAATTTCAGGGATTATCTGGATGAAATTGAAAATAAATTGAAAATTTAAATCGAAATGCTTAAAGCAGACTTATCAGTCTGCTTTTTTTCTTTAACTAAATTTACCTGATTATATTAGTTGTAAGTGTGTACAAGATCGAGTAATGAAATAATCCTGACACTTATAAAACAGTTGCTTAATCCATCCAATGGCATATATAAAGATAAAGGAAGCAAGTTTCTTTCTTTGTCTATTTCCGGTCTCCAATGAACAGGAGATAAAGGATATTCTGGTAAAAATCAAAAAGACGCACCATGGCGCCAGACATTATTGTTATGCATGGCGATCTGGGACCGGAAATGCATAACTTCAGAGTTAATGATGATGGAGAGCCATCAGGAACTGCAGGCCGTCCAATATTAGGACAAATTCAATCCAAGAGAACTCACAAATATTCTCATTGTGGTAGTCAGATATTTTGGCGGGATTCTTCTTGGAACCAGCGGACTAATCAATGCATACAAACAAGCTTCAATTGACGCCTTGAATAAGGCTGAAATTATAGAAAAAGATGTACGAGAATATTATTGAGGTAAAATTTGACCACATACGTGATGAATGAATTCATGAGCATTAGTCAAGGAGATGCGGGTTAGCGTTTTAAAATCAGATTATAATTTAATCTGTTCAGCCACAATAGCCGTAAAAAGATCATTATCAGAAGAGATTCTCCAAAAATTAAGAAAAATCGACAATCTGAAAGCTTCAATCATTGACAGTACGAATAATTAAAATCTTTTCATAGTTCAATCAATGGTTATTCATAAATTTGTAAACAAATAAACTAACTGTATCTTAATATCTGAATTCAATATTTGTCGTATTCGTGTAATTCGTCATTAAATCGTGTAATTCGTCATTATGAAAGCAAAAAGCTTAATTTCAATCACTGATTTTACCAAAGAGGAATACCTGAAAATCATGCGCCTGGCACAGGATTTTGAATCAAATCCCAATCAGAATCTATTGAAGGGAAAAGTAATAGCCACTTTATTTTTCGAACCTTCCACAAGAACAAGGCTCAGTTTTGAAACTGCTGTTAACCGTCTTGGCGGAAGAGTCATAGGATTTTCCGATTCTGCATCTTCAAGCGTTTCTAAAGGGGAAACCCTTCATGATACAATTAAAATGGTATCAAACTATGCTGATTTAATAATTATGCGTCATCCCCTTGAGGGCAGTGCCCGTTATGCCGCGGAGGTTTCTAACGTACCGGTAATAAATGCCGGTGACGGAGCAAATCAGCATCCATCACAGACCTTGCTTGATATGTATTCTATCATGAAAACCCAAAACAGACTGGATAACATCAATCTTTTCATGGTGGGTGATTTAAAATACGGAAGAACAGTGCATAGTTTGCTTATGGCCATGGTTCAATTTGAAAACCCGATATTCAATTTTATTGCGCCACCGGAATTGAGTATGCCCAATGAATATAAATTATTTCTCTCCTCAAGGGGGATCAGATATTTTGAGCATACCGAAATTACCGATATAATTAAAGAAGCCGATATCATTTATATGACGCGCGTTCAAAAGGAACGATTTGTTGATCCTGTTGAATATGAAAAGGTTAAGAATGTATATATTCTCAAGAATGAAATGATGGAAAAGACTAAGGAAACAATGAAAATTCTTCACCCTTTGCCACGAATAAATGAAATTCAGACGGATGTGGACAATAATCCGAAAGCCTATTATTTTATTCAGGCAAGAAACGGAGTGTATACCCGGATGGCAATTATTGCACACCTCTTAAATCTTAAGTAACAAGCAAAATAATTTTAAATTTTTATATTTGTGTAATTCATTAATAATTCGTGTAATTCGTAATATATGGAAAAACAACTCCAGGTAAACGCGATTAAAGATGGCACAGTGATTGACCATATTCCGACAAATGCGTTATTCAGAGTCATAAAAATCCTTAAACTCGAGGTGTCATCCAATATGGTTACTTTTGGAAATAACCTGGACAGCAAATTGATGGGATACAAAGGGATTATCAAAGTTGCCAACCGCTATTTTGAAGATGAAGAGATAAATAAAATTGCTCTTGTTGCCCCTCATGCCAAGCTGAATATTATAAAGGATTATGAAGTTGTTGAAAAAAGAGTGGTTGAAATACCTAAAGAGATAATTGGTATAGTCCGTTGTTTTAATCCGAAATGTATAACAAATTCAGAGACCATATTGACAAAATTTGAAATTGTAAATGATAAGCCTATTGCCATGAAATGCTTTTATTGCGAGAAGATTACAAATGAAAATGAAATGAACTTTTTTTAAGAAACAGTTTCCATAGTAAGCAAAAGCAAAAATCATGAGCATTGATTATTCCGGTATATTTAAAAAATTTGAAACGTTATATGATAAAAGGGCAGGAACGCAAAGAGATTCTGTTGAATACCTGTAAATTACTTAAGGACAATATCTTTCATTACGATTGGGTTGGTTTTTATTTGTTTAACAAGGCATCCGGACAATTGAATCTTGGACCTTTTGTCGGGAGACCAACAGAACACATTACTATTCCGATTGGTAAGGGAATCTGTGGACAAGTAGCAGAGAGTAAAACGATAAAGATCGTTCAGGATGTTCTTGAAGAAGAAAATTATCTTTCCTGCGGCATTGATGTTCAAAGTGAGATAGTCGTCCCCGTATTAAAGAATGGTGAATTTGTAGCTGAAATTGACATTGATTCACATTCAGCTGCCCCCTTTACAAAA
Organism: uncultured Bacteroidia bacterium; assembly: GCA_963810555.1. Taxonomy (GTDB): domain Bacteria; phylum Bacteroidota; class Bacteroidia; order Bacteroidales; family Prolixibacteraceae. Next base: position 404,555 of record CAWENX010000007.1, read on the forward strand.
GAAGACGAAGTTTTTTTGACTAAAATCTGCCAAAAAATATCTTTATTATTCTGATTTGTATTAGATTAAGTGGGATATGAATACAATCCAATGAGATTTTATGAATATTTTAAGGATCAGAGATTGGTTTCAACGAATACGATTAACTGATTTCAGCAATTTTTCATCTTTTTTTATTGCTTTGATTGCCAAATATATCAGGATAATCGCTATTAGTGGAAAAACAAGGAAAATCTTCAGGGAATAGCTGCCCTGAACCATATTAATGCCCCTCCAAAGATCTAATCCATTGAGTATTGTTAAGACCAAAAGAATTAAAATAATCATTCCGGAGAACTGTATTTGTCTTGATCGTTGCTTATACTGAAACATAGTCAATAAAGTAAACACAATGCTTATCGCGATAAGAAGAACGACATGAAGACTTCGGAAAAGAAATTTGTGCATATTGGCATCCTCAGAATAGAAACCTCCGCAATCAATATGATAAATCTCCCCGTTTGGGCCGACAATCTCTGCAAAGGGCACAAAAAAAAGTAAAGCCAAAAGAAAAGCTGCAATCAGAAAATAAACTGTCTGTATTCGTTGTATCATTTCGTCTGAATTTTATACAAAAATAAGACTTATCCATAAGAAGCCTTCTTTACGGATAATAAAATTACAATTAATCACTCGTAACTTATATCTGGCTTCACCAAATGAATGTTGATCCTCTTTTTACCTTCCGTTTACGGCTTCAGGCAAAACCAAAAAGCAGAAGATTTAAGAACTTGATACACTTAAATTAACACTCCCTTTATATCCGCACAACACATAAAGTTTCATTATTTCCTAATTTTTAATAGTTTTGATATGTTTAAGACTAATTTCCGCGATGACAAAAAAAATTGGATATTCCGAGTTAATTCTTAATTCCGATGATTCTGTTTATCATTTAAAACTCAAACCGGATCAGGTTGCAAATGATATTATTCTTGTCGGTGATCCGGAACGGGTAAAGATGATTGCCGGCAACTTCAATAAAATTGAACTTGAAAAGGAAAACAGGGAATTCAGGACAATCACAGGAGAATATAAAGGTAAAAGATTGACTGTTCTTTCAACCGGGATTGGAGCCGGTAATATAGATATTGTTCTTAATGAATTGGATGCCCTGGTAAACCTTGACTTTATCACCCGGGAGCCAAAGGCTGAATTTACAAAGCTGAATATTTTACGAATAGGCACCTCAGGAGCATTACAAGTTGATATAACAGTCAATTCTTATGTTATTTCAAGAAAATCAATTGGCTTTGATGGCTTAATTAATTTTTATGCAGGCAGAAGTGGAATTTCAGATAATGACCTGGAAAAAGCATTTAAGTTACATACGAACTGGAATTCCTTATTAGCCTCTCCTTATGTGGTTGATTGTGATAACGGTCTTTTTGACAGAATATTTGACCATCAGTTTCTTGAAGGAATAACGATTTCGGCACCAGGATTCTATGGTCCCCAGGGAAGAGAGTTAAGACTAAAAACAATAGATCCCTTATTAAATAAAAAAATTGAGTCTTTCCGTTTCAGGAATATGAAAATAACCAATTACGAAATGGAGAGTTCAGCAATTTATGGCTTATGTAAGCTGATGGGTCACAATGCATTAGCCGTATGCCTGATCATTGCTAACCGGATTACAAACAATACGAGCGCTGATTATAAACCTGAAATGGAACAACTTTTACATTTAATACTTGACAAGCTGACAGATTGATGATTCAGAATACTTATATACAAAATCTAATATCTCTTCTTGATGATTCAGATGAGCAGGTTTATGTTGCGGTAAAATATAAACTGATTGAAGCCGGACCCGATAATTTACCCTTATTAGAGAGCGCCTTAAAATCATCTGTCAATCTACTTCAACATGACAGACTTGAATTCATTATAGATCAACTCAAAATAATTCGTCTTGGAGATAAATTCTCTCAGTGGGCACATTCCGGGAATAAATCATTATTGCAAGCATGGGCTCTTATCAGTTCAATTCAAAAAATTGAGATTTCCACAGAAAAAGCTGAGAAATTGATTCAGCAGATTATTCAGGATATTTGGATGGAAATAAATGATTTACAAACTTCTTTTGAGAAAATTGCAATCGTAAATCACATTTTTTTTAACATCTATCGTTTTGAGTTGAATTATTCAGATATTTCCGCCACCGAGAATTGTTTTATCAATAATCTCCTGATTTCCAGAAAAGGCAATCAGATTTCTTTGACTATTCTTTATTGTATAATTGCAAAACAACTTAATCTACCTGTACATCCTATCAGTATTAATTACAAAATGTTTATAGGTTACATGGATCCGGAGGTATCAAAAGAAGCTTACGGAGAACTCCCCCATCCTTTCCTTTTCTTTATAAATATGGAACGTAAAGGAGGAATTGTAGGAATTAAGGAAATGGAGTTTTTTCTTAAAGAAAGTAAGGAAGAATGGAGTGATCGGTTAATCCTAAATAATGAACTTTTGATCGGGAAACTGCTGACTTTGTTAAAAAAATCTTTTCAGGCTGCGGGTGAAATGGAAAAATCGCATTTAGCAGATGATCTATTGAACAAACTTGGTAGTAATCAGTGAATAGCAAAGGGCACAGAAATAATCACTAATCAATGATTAGTAAATTGGCCCTTAGTGCTTTGCTCTTAGCTCTCTGCCCTTTGTTATTTTGCGTAACTTACAGCCCGTGTTTCACGAATTACCGTAATTTTCACCTGTCCGGGATAAGTCATTTCATCCTGGATTTTTTTAGCAATATCGTATGATAATCTTTCAGCTTCAGCATCAGATAACTTGTCACTTCCCACAATCACGCGTAATTCACGTCCGGCCTGGATTGCATAGGTTTTGGTTACTCCGGGATAAGAAAGTGCCATGTTTTCAAGGTCATTAAGTCTTTTGATATATGATTCCACGGCTTCGCGACGCGCTCCCGGACGTGCTCCGGAAATGGCATCACAAGCCTGAACAATAGGAGCGAGAAGACTGTCCATTTCAATTTCATCGTGATGCGAACCGATTGCATTACAAATATCCGGCTTTTCCTTATATTTTTCAGCGAGCTTCATTCCCAATATTGCATGTGGTAATTCCGGCTCATCATCAGGAACTTTACCAATATCATGCAATAATCCGGCCCTTTTGGCCCGCTTTGGATTTAATCCAAGTTCAGCGGCCATAATAGAACACAAATTTGCTGTTTCGCGTGAATGCTGTAAAAGGTTTTGACCATATGATGAACGGTATTTCATTTTTCCTATTAAACGGATTAATTCAGGATGGAGTCCATGAACACCAAGGTCAATGGTTGTCCGTTTACCGGTTTCGATTATTTCATCTTCAACCTGTTTTTTTACCTTATTTACAATCTCTTCAATACGGGCGGGGTGAATGCGACCATCTGTAACTAATTGATGAAGTGCAAGTCTGGCAATTTCCCGCCGTACAGGATCAAATGCTGAAAGTACAATTGCTTCAGGTGTATCATCAACAATAATTTCAACACCTGTTGCAGCTTCCAGTGCCCTGATATTTCTTCCTTCCCTTCCGATAATACGGCCTTTAATTTCATCGCTTTCAATATGAAAGACAGTGACAGAATTTTCTATTGCAGTTTCAGAAGCAATTCGCTGGATTGATTTAACAACGATTTTTTTTGCTTCTTTATTAGCTGTCATTTTAGCTTCATCCATAATTTCCTGGATGTAAGACATTGCCTCAGTCTTTGCTTCATTCTTCAGAGAATCAACCAATTGAGCTTTTGCCTCTTCAGCCGAAATGCCTGATAATGATTCAAGTTGTTGAATCTGTTGTTTATGAATTCTTTTAAGCTCTTCTTCTTTCTGTTCAAGCAATTCAAGCTGATTATTAAGATTTTCCCGAATTGATTGATTTTCACGTTGTGAAATCTCTAAATCCTTGATAGTGTGTTGCAATTCTTCTTTGCGTTGTAGAAAAATTGTCTCCTTTTGCTTAAGTTTATTCTCCGCACCTGCAATTCTGAGATTTCTTTCATTCACATAATTCTCGTGATCTGTTTTTAGTTGAAGAAATTTTTCTTTTGCTTCAATAATTTTCTTTTCTTTTAACATGCCTGCTTGAATTTCAGCATCTTTCATCAATTTGTTTTTTCTCTTATCAAGAATCAAATTCCATAAAAAATAAGATGCTGTCCCCCCGGCTATAAGTGTTATGATACCAACTATTATAGTTATTGTCATCAGTAAATTTTATTTTAATGTTTAACAAAAAAATTCCGCATACTTCATTTCCATTTCGTTGCCGCACGGTTGTACCGTGTGGGTCGATTATTTGAAACAAAAAATGCGGGTTATATAGATTCTGACTTAATTTTCTCTTTCAAGAAATTCAGTCAGGAAATCATTGATCACTTCCAATTCCTCAACCAATTGCGAATTATCAATCTTTCTTTCTGTATCAAATTTCTGTATCACAAACTGAAGAGTAGCCATTGCCAAACAGTCCTGTAAGTCCTTTGAAATATATTTCTGTTTGTACTGAGCCACTTTATCATTGATAATTTTCGCCGCTTTCCGGATATTTTCCTCCTCCTTGCGATCAATCCGTAAAGGGTACAGCCGGTCTGCTATATTGATATTTATCGAAAGTTTATCATCCATCTCTAATTCATGTAATACGTCACAAATTCGTTTAAATCGTTACTTATTAAGCATCGCAATACATTGATCTATTTCCCGCACAATTCTGTTTATCTTAATTTTGGCGTTACGAGAATCTTCATCCGTTCCAACCAAATATTTTGCAAATTTCAGATTATCATTATTTTTTATTAATTCGTCATTTTGAATGGCAAGTTCACTGATGCGTTCTTTAACAAATGATAACTCTTCATTTAACAGTTTATTTTCATCCTTTAATCTTAAATGAAGTTCAATCAGCTTGTTAAGATTTGCTTTCAGCTCCTCCACTATGACAGTTTCCCTTTCAGTCATATCAACCAAATACAATCACAAAGTTAACATTTAAATCATATTAGAAAAATTTCCAATTATTTAATACAACCTAAAAGATCAAAACTTTATTATTTTAGCCCAAAGTTTAAATCCTTGATAAAGATAAAATGAGGGCATTAATTGGCTGTATGTTATTTATTTTTAGTTGTTTTCCATCCCTTTTCGCTCAAAAATCTTCATATGTCCAATCATTTCAGAATCCCTTACATCTCTCATTTTCTTTCTCCGGGACATTTGGCGAATTACGGCCATCCCATTTTCATACCGGGTTGGATATACGCACGCAGGGAAGAACAGGACTACCGGTTTATGCTGCAAAAGATGGATATATTTCAAGAATATCGGTATCACCGACCGGTTATGGCAATTCTTTGTATATCAGGCATCCTGACGGGCTTACGACCGTATACGGACATTTACAAAGATTTACATCCTCCATCAGTGAATATGTCAAAGAATATCAATACAATTATGAAAATTACCAGGTAAACCTAATCTTATCTCCTCAAAAATTCATAATCAAAAAAGGTGAAGTAATCGCCTGGTCAGGCAATACCGGAAGTTCTGCAGGGCCTCATCTCCACTTCGAGATCAGAAATACCAAAACTGAAGAAACCTTGAATCCATTATTTTATATTTCCGGATTAAACGATCATAGCCCGCCTAAGATTATCTCCGTTTATGTATATCCCTTAGATGATAAGAGCTATGTAAACCGGTCACATGAAAATAAAAGGTTTATAACGATTCAAAGTCAAAATGGGTACAGGTTAAGCAATGACCGGATAATTGAAGTCTTTGGCAAGGTGGGCTTTGGCATTCAGGCTGTTGACTATTATAATGGTACAGGAATGAAGTTGGGAATATATTCGGCAAGATTAATATTTGACGGCAAACCTTTTTTTGGATTTAAAATGGATAACCTCTCCTTTGATAGGAGCCGCTATGCCGACAGCCAGGCTGACTTTGCAGAACGGGAGGTAAATCATCGTTTGGTTCAGCGTCTTTTTAAACAACCAGGAAATAGGCTTAACATTTATAAACCCGATGTAAATTCCGGCGTTATAAATGTCGGCGATAAAAAAGAACATACCATTGAAATAGTTGTCAGTGATGCTTTTAATAATGAATCAAGGGTGATCTTCAAAATTCTTTCCAAATACATGGGTCTGCCTCTCAAAAAAATACCAGCATCTGCTTTAAAATTCGATTACGATATTCAAAATAAATTTGAAAACGATAAAGTAAAAGTGTTAATTCCCAAAGGTTCTCTGTACGACAATTTAAACTTCATTTATAATTATAGTGAAGGACCGCCAGGTGCATATTCCAAGCTTCAAATGATTCATAATAAAACAGTACCCTTGAATAAACCCTATGTGCTGTCGATAAAGATTAACAACCTTCCAGACAATCTGAAAGATAAAGTATTGATAACAGAAGTTGATAAAGCAAGCGGAAAAAGGTATCCAATTGGAGGCACATACTCAGGTGATTGGATCACAGCAAATCCGGATGAATTTGGAAATTTTACAGTCATGGCTGATACGATACCTCCGACAATTCTTCCGTTGAGCATTCAGGAAAGAAAATTACTGACTGACCATTCCAGAATACAATTTAAAATTGATGATGACTTATCCGGTATAAAATCCTACCGGGGTGAAATAGACGCTAAGTGGGTTTTATTCGAATATGAAGCAAAAACTAAAGTGATTTCCTATACCTTTGATAAAAAAAGAATGACCTTTGGCAAAGAGCATCATCTCTCCTTAGTTGTGACCGATAACAGAAACAACAGGTCAGAATATAATGCTTCTTTCTTTAAATAATCAATTTAGACCAATGACTAATGACCAATGACTAAAGAAATAATTCTTAAATTGCCACATAAGCATATCAGCACATTATCACATCAATAACAATGAATTATACTTCTCTTGGAATCATGTCGGGCACCTCTCTGGATGGTGTTGATTTTGCCTTATCCCGCTTCATGGAAGAAAATGATCAATGGAAATATGAAATTTTGAATGCTGTAACAATCCCCTACACTGCAGACTGGGAAACAAAGCTTAGAAATGCACATACTTTAAATGCCTTTGACTTTCTTCTCCTTCACAACGAGTATGGTCATTATCTTGGAAATCTTGCAAATAATTTCCTTGATAAGAAGCCGGTTCCTAATATCATTTCTTCTCATGGACATACAATTTTCCATCAGCCGGATAAAGGACTGACTTTCCAGTTGGGAAATGGTGCCGTGATAGCGGCGACGACAAATATTACAACTGTATCAGATTTTCGTTCTTTTGATGTGGCTCTTGGCGGGCAGGGTGCACCGCTTGTTCCGGTTGGAGATAAGCTTTTATTCCGGCAATTCGATTATTGCCTTAATTTAGGGGGGATCGCAAATATTTCGTTCGATGCGGATAATTTAAGGTTGGCCTATGATATTTGTCCTGTGAATCAGGTATTGAATCATTTGGCATCCCGGAAAAATAAACCGTTTGATAAGGACGGTGATATTGGTGCATTGGGAAAAATAGACCGGGAGCTTCTTGATTCACTCAACAACCTGGATTATTATTCAAAAAAATATCCCAAATCGCTCAGCCGCGAATGGATTGAAAAGAATATCAATATTTTACTTACCGGTTCAGGTATTTCAGTTGAAGACCAATTGGCTACATTTTATGAACATATCTCCGAGCAGGTTTCAAAAGCTGTCTTTTCAAACGGAAGTGTCATTATTACAGGCGGCGGAGCCAAAAACAAATTCCTTTTAAAGAAGCTAAAAGAGAAATTAAAATGTGAAATCATCATACCGGATGAACGGCTTATCGATTTCAAGGAGGCCATTATCTTTGCTTTTCTTGGGGTATTGCGGTTCATTGGTCATCCAAATTGTCTTTCCTCTGTAACCGGGGCAAAAATGGATAGTATTGCAGGAAATATTTATACTATTTCCTGAATAACTTATAAAGGTTTTAATCAATGGAAAAATTGAAACTATACGATCAAATCAATAGTAATTTAAAAGGATAAACTATTTCCTTATTTTTGTCAGTTTAAAATTATAAAGATCATTTTAGGTAAAGGATATCCGGCATATGCAGGATTATGGATGAAGAAAAAAATGATCGAATAATTGTATTTAACTCTTAATTTTAATTCTTAAATATTTACCGTATTTACAATGTTAAAAAATATTATTTTGTCTCTTATATTAATACGGCTTTTATCATTCATGAACTTAGCATCTGCCTGTACTAACTTCTTGATTACTCCTGGAGCAACAGCCGATGGATCTGCAATGATAACCTATGCAGCCGATTCTCACACCCTTTATGGTGAATTATATTATTGGCCCGCTGCTGATTATCCCGATTCGGCGATGCTAAAGATTTATGAATGGGATACCGGAAAATATCTTGGATCAATCCCTCAGGTAAAGCACACGTACCAGGTCGTCGGGAATATGAACGAGTACCAGGTCGTTATTGGAGAAACCACTTTCGGGGGAAGGAAGGAACTGCTTACTCAATCCGGAGCAATGATGGATTATGGCAGTATGATCTATCTTGCTCTTCAAAGGTCAAAATCAGCAAGGGAGGCCATAACGGTCATGACTGACCTGGTGAGAGATTACGGCTATTGCTCTGAAGGCGAATCATTTTCTATCGCCGATCCCAATGAAGTCTGGATTATGGAACTGATCGGTAAGGGTGAAGGACAAAAAGGAGCTGTTTGGGTGGCCGAACGGATTCCGGATGGATATATCTCAGGACATGCCAATCAGGCCCGCATAACCCGCTTTCCTTTGGATGATCCCAAAAACTGCTTGTACTCAGGCGATGTGATCTCTTTTGCTCAGGAAAAAGGCTGGTTCAATGGAAAAAATACGGAATTTAGTTTCTCTGACACCTACGCACCTGTTGATTTCAGTGCAGCCCGGTTATGTGAAGCCCGCGTATGGTCCGGATTCAGGAAGGTCAATAAACATATGGACCAGTATCAAGATTATGCCCTGGGCAATGTAACATATGATGAAAACCATTATGCCACCAACCGGATGCCTCTTTGGATAAAACCGGATACCTTGCTTACTGTAAAAGACGTAATCAACATGATGCGCGATCATTATGAAGGCACACCTCTCGATATGACAAAAGATATTGGCGGCGGCCCCTTTAGCTCGCCTTATCGTTGGAGGCCTTTGGAATGGAAAGTGGATTCGGTTGAATATATCAATGAACGTGCCATCTCAACTCAGCAGACCGGATTCTCCTTCATCTCGCAAAGCCGTTCCAATCTGCCGAATCCTATAGGCGGACTTCTCTGGTTTGGCGTCGATGATACCTATTCAACCTGTTATATGCCAATCTATTGTGGAATTAAAACCATTCCCCGGCCTTTGCAGGTTGGCAATGGGGATATGCTGACCTGGTCGGACAATTCAGCATTCTGGACATTCAATGAAGTTGCAAACTTCTGTTATTCAAGGTATAAAGATATGATCGTTGACGTACAGAAAGTCCAGAAAAAACTGGAGAACAAATTCATAAGTTTTTCGCCAACAATAGACCAGGCTGCCCTGGCATTATGGAACAAAGGAGAAAAGGATTTGGCTTGTCAATACCTGACCGATTACTCTGTAAGTCAGGTTGATAATACGATAAAACAATGGAAAGACCTTTACCATTACCTGTTCATCAAATACAAGGACGGTAACATTATGAAGGAAAAAAACGGACAATTTGAGAGAAATGAATCCGGGAAATTGCCTGTTGATCCTTTACAGCCTCCTTACCCTGATTGGTGGTACCGGAAAATAATCGAAAATAACAAGGATCATTTCAGGGTAAAAACTAAAGACTGATGTGCTGATAGGCTGATAGGCTTATGTATCAATTGTCAATTGTCAATTCATTCATAACTATTCTCCTTTAGCCTTAAGCCTGTTCTTCACTGTTCACTGATCACTGATTACTGATTACTCGTCTAAAGTCTTGTTAGTCTCTCAAGCTCACTCCTGCAATTGTGACAAAAATAAGGTTTCTTTTGATCAATGTCTTCAACGTATGTGCTCGATCGCATCACACAGGCAGGACTATGACAATGGATCAATCCAAAGGTATGTCCGAGTTCGTGAATTACTTCTTTTTTAAAACGTTCAGACAACAATTTATTATCGGCGCTTATTCCGTATCGTTCATTATTTAATCTGTAAATTGAGGCTATTCCGCTTCGTCCGCCTAAAAATGCCTGTCCGAAAATAAATGTAAGTATAGGAATAAACAAATCAATATTAAACAGCCCCAGAATCTTAATTGATTCAGGAGAATACATGGTATCAACTTGTTTTAACAATTTGCTTCCGTTATATTGACGACGGGTGCTGTCATAAAATTCCCCAAGGTCCATACGACCTTCTTTAAGTGTTACAGAAAAATTAAATTCCTGCCTGACTGCGTCACAGGTCTTTTTTAGAATGCTTCGATCAAATTGTCCGAAAGAGATTAATGTAATATTTTGAAGATTCATTATATTTAAAATATACTGATGTGCTGATGTACTGAAATGTTGACGTGACGATGTGAAAATTTGAAAATTAGATGATTACTGATCATTGTTCCTTGCTCACTTCTTCCTGCAGCCTACGGCCTTTAGCCTTATTTCATCAGCACATCAGCTAATCTGTTTGTTTTAAATCATACTTTCTGATTTTATTGTAAAGTGTTACCCGGTCAACCTTTAGAGCTTTTGCAGCACGGGATATATTCCAACTGTATTTGTTCAGGATTTGTAAAATGAATGAAGCTTCGAAATCATCAAGACTTTCCGAAGCAATATTTAATATGTTTTTTTCCAATGGCAGGTCTTTAAGGCCGATTTTTTTACCGTCACCTACTACTATTGCCCTTTCGATAATGTTTTCCAGCTCACGTATATTGCCTGGGTAATTAAGTTCCTGTAATCGCTTCAAAGCCGTTAAGTCAATCGTAACGGGTTGTTTATTCATTGAGGTACAGTATTTTTTTATGAAATAATCTACAAGTTGAGGGATATCTTCACGACGTTCACGCAACGGCGGAATTTGAATATTTACCACATTTAGCCTGTAATAAAGATCCTCCCTGAAAGTTCCCTTTTCAACCATATTTTTCAGATCCTTATTTGTCGCACAAATAACTCTGAAATCTGAGCTGATTTCTTTATTACCGCCAACACGTCATAAAGGTCTTCGTCTCAAGAACCCTCAAAAGTTCCACCTGCATTTTTGAGGAAATGGTGGCAATTTCATCAAGGAATATCGACCCGTTATCCGCCATTTCAAAACGGCCTTTTCGATTGTACATGGCTCCTGTAAATGCCCCCTTTTCGTGCCCGAAAATTCACTTTCAAGCAGGCTTTCGGTCAGGGCGCCGCAATGAACACTCACAAAGGGGAAAAATTTTCTTGGAGAATTTGCATGTATAGCCCTTGCGACAAGTTCCTTCCCTGTCCCGCTTTCGCCTGTAATGATAACAGAAGAATTGGTTTGAGCAACACTTTCAACTTCCTGCAAAACATTTTTCATTGCTTCACTGTTTCCGACCAGATCTTCAACATTTTCAAGTGAGATTACTTTTTTTCTTCAAGACTTCATTTTCATCAGCCAGTGAAATCTGTTTGGTGGCATTTCGGATCAGATGAGACAGATCATCAGGATCAAAGGGCTTTGTTACATAATCATAAGCGCCGTCTTTAAGAGCTTTGACTGCAGTATCAACAGTGGCAAAAGCAGTCATGATGATGACGATGGATTCCGGCTTCAGCGCTTTTATCCTCCTGTAGCATTTCCATACCATCCATCCCGGGCATTTTGATATCGGCAAGTATAATATCAAAGTTTCCCGATTCAAGCATGAATAGTGCTTTGGTGGCATTTTCGGCACACTCGACAATGAATCCGTCTTCTGTGAACCAGTTGAATAATGAGTCCCTAACAGATTCTTCATCATCCACTATCAATATTGAAATTTTTCTGGGCATAATATTTATATTAATTCTTTATCAAAGGTAAAGTAATTGACAGGATTGTGTTCCATGTCCTGGTTCTGATGTGACATGGATTTTCCCTTTATGGTTTTGAATGATTCCATGAACAATGGCAAGGCCTAGGCCAATACCTCTGGCATTTTCCTTTGTTGAATAAAATGGCTCAAATATATGGGGAATGTCATCTGCGGCAATCCCGATGCCATTATCGGCTATTTCAAAGATGATCGTATCTTCATCAGGATTCCTGGTCCGCATCACGATCTCGCCATTTTCCTTTACTGCCTCCGAGGCATTAACAAGCAAAGCGATACAGGCTTGTTTTATCTGATTCGGACTGCAGTAGATCAAATCCTGATTAGCAGAAAATTCTGTTAAAAAGGTAATGTTGGCAATTTTAATCGGATGTGACATTAAATCATAAGTTTCAAAGAGAATTTTATGCAAGATGCGTGGGTTCAAAATCATTCTGATCTTTTCGTGAAAAATCAAGCAATCCTTTGACAATATCACCGCATCGTTTTGTTTCATTTTCAATAACCTTCAGATGCTTAAGCATGGATTCTCTTTTTGATGCATATAATCCGGATTGCTTAACTGTTTGTAAACTAGTTTTGTATAAACCAGGATCCCTGATAAGGGATTATTTATTTCATGAGCTACCGAAGAGGATAATTTTCCAAGTGATGCTAACCGCTCTACATGCATAAGTTCATTCTGGGCTGCACCGAGTTCTTCAGACTTTTTCTGCACCTTATACTCAAGCTGTTGTGACCAGTTTTCCAACTCAACTCGTCGCACTATCAAGATTATCAAGCATTTCATTGAATGTTTCTGAAACCACCCTCATGTCATCCAACTGATTTGGCTTAATCTTAACTCTTGTGTTTCTATCGCCGTTCGAAACAGCCATGCTGACTTTTACAAGATCATTTAAAGGTTCCTTGATTTTTTTCCTGGTAAAAAGCAACAAGAATAAAACCAGTAAAATGGTGGCGAGAATTGCCAAAATAAAAAACTCAGTCGATGATTTTGTAATTGCTGCATCCTGTGTTTCCAGTGGAATTTTGATAATGAGTGAACCAAGTATTATATCACTGGCCTGATGCGCATGGCATGAACTTGTGTAACAGGAGCGTTCATTCAGAATAGGCGATTTAATCAATAAATGCCTGCTCTTGTTATCGTTAATATTCATCTCACAATCAGAGTTGACATTGATGATCCTGTAAGATTTTTTTGTTCCGGCAAACATCTCTTTGATATTGAAATGGCAGCTCTTGCAATTGGGATCACTGTGTTTACTATCTGAATCTGAGGCAAATGACGAATAAACAAGGTTCTCATCGCTGTCATACATATTCACCTCATCTATACCTGGGAGTGTATTGATGATGTCGAGTGTATTGCGCAGGGCGCTTTTATCATTCTCAAGCATCGAATGATATAAGGCGCCTTCAACAATGGAACCAATATTGTTGCCGTTCTGACGAATTATCGTATTGAGGTATTGTTCATTGACTGATCTGAATATGACATTAAAGGACAAAAACAGAAATACAGATGAAACTGTGATGATCAGGACAACCCTGCTGTAAATGGATGACCTTATTTTGACATACTTATTTAGTATGATTTTTCCGGAATTATTTTTGTGCCTGAAAAACATATTAAAAGACTAAAAGAATCGTGGTAGAATTAAAACCTGAAGATGTTATAATTCATCGAAAAATACAAATAAAGCTGTTATTATACTATCAGATTCAAAATAAACTTTTTATTCCCTTCCCGTGATGAGTATTTTACCTTTTTTCAAAGAATTATCAAATAAATCTTTTAATGAATTTCCGATCGAAATGTCAAAATATTAAATGATACAAAAATGTGTTCTTAAGTGTAGTTCTACGGTTACAGGTTTATAACTTTTATATTTCATAACGCGTCAGGTTTTAAAAGAATATATTCAAAAAGCGTGCTTAACAATATCTTCAAAATTCTATCGCCGTGTTAAGTCCGTATTAAGTCCGTATTAAGTCCGTATTGACTCATAGTGGCCTTCTAATCATAATATAAAATAATAATTAAGCGATTTTTTAGGCTATCTTTGCATCGAATTGTGATTTGATGAACCCTAATTGGGATTCGTCCCAGGCCTCCGGGACCGAATGTGAAATTTGGTTATAGAGACGCAAAATATTGCTTATCTGCTTTTTTGACATTCTCAGAAATGGTCCGCAATCTTTCCGTAAACTGTGGCTTTTGTATCACGATGATACGGCTGCTGTATGGTTATACCAGTGCATAGCAGGGATTTGACTGATCAGATCGGGAGACCCTTTTGATCACTTCCGAAATTGATTTGTATTCGGTTCGGTATTTAAACAGCCGGAAAAACCGACTAATTATACTTATTAATTGCATAATTAGTCGGTTTTTACAAAGTCTTTAAAGAACGAGATCAATCCCAAATCTGGAAATTAATTATAGTAGATATGTGTAATATAAGCTTTTTATCTATTATAATTACAGTATCCCTGGGCTACTAAAGATAAGGAATTATAAATAGGTATTGAGATTCAGGAATTCCTTCTCAAAATCTTTCCATACCTCAGCTGGCATTTCTGAAAGAACATGATCGCACATTGCCCCGCCGTCTTGCATAACTACCAGTGATGGCTCAGTGGTGTATATCTTTGTCTGAGTAGTCAGAAATTCCTTGAACTTCTCTATCTCCATTTTTATCCAGTGTTTTACACCTTCTTCAAAGTAACAATCATCTGCTTCTGACAGCCATTTTGTGGGCTTAATTTCATATATCCATCCTTTTTCATATGGATCTTTATTGAGAATACCGGGATTCGTATTAATCGTGTTATTTGTACCCATTATTCTTCCCGAAACTGGTGATAATATTCTTAAAGATTTACTGTCCTGGTAAATCTCCGCGAGGACGTCTCCTTTCTTTATATTCTCGCCTGATTTTCGTAATCTTCCGAGTTTCACTTCTCCTGTAAGATGCAACAGTAAATCATCCAGTCCTATTCTGGCAAATCCGTTTTTCTCCATAAACATCCAGGTATGATTTCTGGAATAAAACAATCCTTGCGGAATTAGAATGTTTTCTAAAGAAAGAAAAATTGAAGATTTCACGGCCTTAGTGGCTTTTTTGTTGAATAAAATCCAAAAAGGTACGAGCAAGATCAGGAAGCCTATAATGACAAGGTACTCTATTCCCTTGGTCGCAAAAATATTCGAATAACTAAATCCGTCCATATTATGTAGTTTTATGTTTTTATAATCTTATTAAACAGTTTAATAAACTTTCGTAATGCTTAATTCGTAATTCGTAATTCTTCAGTCGCCCATGAAGGCGATTCACGTAAAACGGGCATACGGTTGATGACCCACCTGAATATCCAGATTTCTGAAAATATAACAGCCAGGGTTACAGCAATTTCCATCCATGAAGGAACATATCGCACAGGCAAATACCATTTAAAACCTATGATAGTTACATTCAATCTGTTAAGAATGACGCCAAGCATTGTGAGAATGGCTGCAATCTTGGTCATTAAAACATCATTCTTTTTGTAAGCCGTAAAATACATAAGCATAGGTATTAATACAAATCCAATAATTTCCAGCAAGTACCACTCCCCCATTCCTGTCGAAAGAAGATTCCAGTGTTGTCCATGAACAAAATCCAACAGCTTAAGGAATAAATAGGCAAACATGGTCACTGCACAAATACCCGATAATCCCTTGATAATCCCTTTTTGTTCAAGTCGGTGTTTCTCGCTTATCTGATTAAAAAACACCTTGTTACTTATCGAACCCTCAAAAATTACCATGGAAAGGCCTGCAAATATGCTCGAGACAAAGAACAGGATGGGTATAAACTCGGAATACCACAGAGGGTGTATCTTCTCTTTAGCCATCAGAAAAAGGGCTCCCAGTCCCGATTGATGAAGCATCGAAAGAGTAATACCGAATATGACAGCTGCAAGTGTCATTCCTGATAGAATTTTGTGAATTCTCCTTGATCCCAGCCACTCGGCAATCGCCGGCGAGAACTCAATCAATTCTGCAATCATGTACAATAGGAAATGCCAGGCCACAAGAAATAGAATTGAACTTACCCCAAAGCTGTTGCCGATGATTGGGTTGATTACATGCAATGGCCTCCCCAGATCAAGTAATAAAGCGCCAGCATAAAATAAATAAGCAAGGAAGCCGTTTAACACTGTCACCCGGACAATTGAATGATACTTATTCTGGTTCATGATATATACCATAAAGGTAATAACGTATGCACCTCCTGCAAATGCAACACCTGTAACAACGTCAAATCCTATCCATAATCCCCATGGCGTATCCTGTGAAAGGTTGGTTATTGAACCTAATCCCTTTTGAAAACGGATAACAATCAAAATAATTCCAAGGATAATGATTGGAAAAGAAATAATATTAAAAGGGGTAAAAATTTTCCCTTTGGGTTTCAGTTCGCTTAAAAGAAACCTTATCCTGGAGTTGCTGTTTTGAGCTATAACAATTTGTTCACTGTTATTCATCTTCTTTGTTTTCGATTAAGTGGTTATTTTTAGTTGCTTTGTGTAGTCCCAGTAACAGGGTCGGCATGAGTACAAATACCGACGGAACGCTGTACAGAAAACCTTTTGTCAGTGAAGGATACGACGTTTGTTGCAGCGACATATTCATTCCCAGCTGATCAAACGGGACCGGTGAAAGATAAAGCCATCCTGTGCCCCCCGCTTCACGTTCACCATAAATATGATCGAAGTACAAATCCGGATTTTCAGCAATTCTTTTTCGGGCTTCTTTGATCAGATCTCTGCGCTTTCCGTACATCAGGGCATCATTTGGACAGTTATATACACATGCAGGGATATCTCCGGTTTTAAGCCTTTCAAAACACATATCGCATTTCTGAATTTTCGGATTTGCGCTGTGATACTCAAATTTCGGCATGTCAAACGGACAGGAAATCATGCAGTATCGGCAGCCCATACATTTATTGCCATCCCATGTTACCGGTCCTGTTTCATTCTTATGCATCGCCTGAGTCAGACAAGCGGCCGCACAGGCAGGTTCATTGCAATGCATGCATTGCCGTTTTATAAAAACCTGGCCTTTTTCTGTCTCATAAGTATTTATCACAGATAAAGCATTTTCATTTGTCTTGCGTATGGGGGGAACTTTAGCCTGTGGTGTCGGAAGCCCATGAGCTTCCGTACAGTCAAATTCACATCCACGACATCCCTTACACCGTGTTGAATCATACAATATTCCGTTAAATTCAACAACCTCATTTTTGGGCGAAGCGGACAACCGTTCTCCTGTGGCAAGCGACACTCCGGTGATACCCAGTAACTTAAAAAAATCTCTTCGTTTTATTTCCATATTGTATTAGTTATGAATTATGAGTTTTAGAGTTCAATTCATCTCTCATCTTTCAACCCATCCATTATATGTTTTGATCTTTTAACAAATTGAGGAATCAATAAATTCGGTCTGAAAATCATCCCATACTTCGGGCCCAAGATCTTCTAAGAGATTGTCTTTTAATGCACCTCCATCCTGAAGGATCAATTCCAGTTCAGGTTCATTGGCTTTTAAAGCAGACATGAGAAAATCTTTTAGCCGTTGAAATTCTTTCTTCAGCTCTTTTCTGTATTTATCAGCCATGCTCAGAAATTGGATTTCTACCGGCCAGTTTTTAGGTTCAATACTGTATATCCATCCCTCATCGTAAGGTGAAATATTGATTAAAGAAGGATTTTCGTTCAGTGATTTGTTTTTCCCCCTGATGATTCCCGAAACCGGCGAATAAATATCCAATTGTTTACCTTTTTGTATAATAGTAACCATATGTTCACCCTTCCTGATTTTATCGCCTATTTTTTTCATTTCTATTCGTGTGATCTTTCCTGTAACATGCTGCAGAAAATCGTCTATCCCTACCTTTAACCTCCCGTCCTTTTTTATGAAAGCCCAGGTATGAGTTTTGTCAAAAAACAATCCCTGGGGAATCATTGTTGAACCTTCGTCAAATACGGTCATTTGTCCTGCATGTGTGTTAAATGCTGTATCCTTTCTCCTGTAAGTAAATCTTAATACGACCTTCCATATCAGTGCTATAGCACCTGATAAGAACAAAATAGCCACTATCCATTTTATTGGTTTTAAAAAATTACCAGCCATTGGAGATCCCGTTGGTGTTGGCTCTATCTTTGCCAGTTGAGCTTGCCTCTCATTCAGCACAAGGTCGCTGTACCCAAAATTGTTCAGAAATTGTTGCCCATCGTTAAGAATCCAATTCAGGAAAGAGGTTTCAGCTTCTTCTGCAGGTCTCTCTGCTGAAAGTGCATATATCTTTGCTGAAAGTGACTTCGGGTATTTTCCTATCCATACTCCTCTTTTAAATGACTGCGGATTATCGTAGATTTCTTCCATATAATCGATTTTCCCGTTTCCGTTTTTGTCTATCGGGACAAATTCAATGTTTTCAGGCAGGTTTTGTCCATCCTGTGCTATAACGCGATTCAACCTTATGAAACCAATTGCACCTGCTTCTTTGCTTACTGCTGCAATTATTTCTTCCTCATTTGCTGTTTCAATGCCTTTGGCCTTTAAATCATTGCTGTTTATAAATTTTCCAACTCCTTTGATAACAGTTGAATCATTAGCCACATAACTTTTTACAAACTCCTTTTGTCCGTTTTTTGCGACTCTTTCCAAATATTGTGACGTTATCCCGTCATGAATAATCATCTCCCTTGACGGGTTTTGCTTATTCATTACCGGAACAATGATGTCCCTTCCGACAATCATGTTAAATGCTTTCTGGTTTCGGATTACGAGCATTTCATCATCTGTAATGAATATTCCTTTCACATTATTTGTCACTTCGAAAGGATTCATCTCTTTTATAACATTGATTTTTATCGTGGGATTTGCTTCCATATATTCACTCGTCCATTTTCTGGTAAGATTATACAGATCAGGAGAGGAATACACATACAGCAAATTTTCATCCTTAGGATTATTCACAGTCTGAGCTTTTAATATACCCATAATGTTGAATTCCAGGAACATAATTGTTGCGAGTAAATAGAACCTTTTTTTCATATTCATTTTTTTGTGGTACAATAATCATTAGTCAATAATGATGCCAATATTATATCATTCTGTTGTTCTGCGGTTTACATTTTTCGCGTAAGAATTTTAAACACCTAAGATGTTGATTATTTCAACACCCGCCCTTTATATTTCTCTTAAATTATTATATTTTAGTTAGTTACATTAATTGTTTATTTTTTCACCATGTGTTGATTATTTAAACATTAAACGATTAGTTTATACACTAAAGGCTTGAATTATACTATCGAAATATGATTTCACTATTTTATTAAACAGTTGCAGTTCGGTCAATTAAATATATCTCCCTGATTTAGTATTCTCGATTGGCTAACCCGATGAATCCTTATTTTGCTTTGTCTTACAATGTTTTTAACAATTTAAAGGTTCATAAAGGATCATCTTCAAACATTGATTACATTTGCTTAATATAAATTTCTAACTCCTTTAATATGAAAATCGCCGTCGTTGGAAGCGGTTATGTTGGCCTGGTTACAGGGACGTGTTTTGCTGAAGTAGGAATTGACGTCACCTGCGTAGATGTTGACTTGGAGAAAATTGAGAAACTTCAGAAAGGTGAAATCCCTATTTATGAACCAGGTCTTCAGGAAATGGCCCTCCGGAACATGAATAAAGGAAGGTTAAACTTTACAACTCATTTAGAAAAAGCTCTTGAGGATTGCAAGGTATTGTTCATTGCTGTCGGTACACCTCCCGATGAAAACGGTCATGCGGATCTTCAACATGTGCTCAGCGTTGCCCGCGATTGTGGCAGATTCATGAACGACTATCTCCTGATAGCAACCAAAAGTACCGTGCCGGTAGGAACCTCCAATAAAGTGAAACAGGTCATACGAGAGGAGTTAGATAAACGCGGTTTGAACATCGAATTTGATGTTGCATCAAACCCCGAATTTCTTAAGGAAGGTGCAGCAGTAGATGATTTTCTTAAGCCTGACCGTATAGTGATCGGCCTTGATTCACCCCGTGCTGAGGAACTGATGAAAAGCCTTTATAAGCCCTTTACACTCAATGGACATCCTATAATTTTCATGGATATCATTTCGGCAGAGATGACCAAATATGCAGCAAATGCTATGCTCGCAACCCGTATCAGTTTTATAAACGATATTGCAAATCTGTGCGAGCTGGTGGGCGCCAACATCAACATGGTCCGTAAAGGTATTAGTTCTGATCCGCGAATAGGCAGTAAATTTATTTACCCTGGAATCGGTTACGGGGGTTCATGTTTCCCCAAAGATGTCAAAGCGCTCATCCGCACAGCTGAAAAATATAATCATAACCTTCGTTTGCTCAAAGCTGTCGAATCGGTAAACGAAGATCAGAAATCAGTGCTGTTTCACAAGATTATGAACTATTATAAAGAGGACATCAAAGGAAGGACAATTGCTGTCTGGGGATTGTCTTTCAAGCCTCAGACTGATGATATGCGTGAAGCTCCCTCATTGGTAGTCATTCACAATCTGCTCAAGAAGGGAGCTAAAGTTAAAGTTTATGATCCGGTTGCTATGAAAGAAGCTAAAAAGTTGCTGGGTGAAAGCGTAATTTATTCAAAAGATCAATATGATGCTCTTATTGATTCAGATTGTCTTGTTCTTGTTACTGAATGGGCCGAATTTAAATTCCCGGATTTTAAGTTGATGAATAAATTATTAAAAGCTCCTGTTATCTTTGATGGAAGAAACATTTATGAACCTGAAGAAATGAAAAAATTGGGATTTGATTATTTCTGTATTGGAATTGCGAAATACATGAATTAAGACGAATTACAAGAATAATGATAAGAAAAAAAGTGTTGGTAACCGGTGGCGCCGGTTTTGTTGGATCTCATTTGTGCGAGAGACTTTTAATGGAGGGCAATGATGTCGTTTGCCTTGATAATTATTTTACAGGACAGAAACAGAATATCGTTCATTTAACAGGCAATCCATACTTTGAACTGGTACGTCATGATATAACAATGCCTTTTTATATCGAAGTTGATGAAATTTATAATTTGGCATGTCCTGCATCCCCGGTTCATTACCAGTATAATGCAATTAAAACGGTGAAAACCTCTGTAATGGGCGCTATAAATATGCTGGGATTGGCAAAACGGATGAAAGCAAAGATCTTACAGGCTTCGACAAGCGAAGTATATGGCGATCCGCAAATTCATCCTCAGACCGAAGAGTACTGGGGACATGTGAATCCAATAGGTGAACGCTCCTGTTATGATGAAGGAAAACGTGCCGCTGAAACACTTTTCGTTAATTATCACAAACAGAACAAGGTACGCATTAAAATTGTCCGCATTTTTAATACCTACGGCCCACGTATGCACCCAAACGATGGAAGGGTTGTTTCCAATTTTATTGTTCAGGCTTTAAAAGGAAAAGATATTACAATTTATGGCGATGGTTCGCAAACAAGAAGTTTTCAGTTTGTGGATGATCTGATCGAAGGGATGATACGCATGATGAATTCAAAAGAGAGTTTCATTGGGCCCGTTAACATTGGGAATCCAAATGAATTTACAATTAAACAACTGGCCGATATGGTGATTCAACTTACCAATTCAAAATCGGAAATTGTTTACAGGCCGTTACCTCCGGACGATCCTTCACAACGGCAGCCAAATATTGAACTTGCACAGAAAGAATTAAACTGGTCTCCTACCATTCCACTTGAAGAAGGACTTATTAAAACAATTGAATATTTTAAATCCATCCTCTGAGACGAATTTCGAATGACGAAGGACGAAGGTTAAACAATTAATAGAATGAAGATATTAGTGACCGGGGCAAACGGACAACTTGGCAGCGAACTCAAGGAAATCTCAGGCAAATATCAACAATTTGAATTTTCATTTACTGATATAACAGATTTGGATGTTACTAATGAATCTGACGTAAATGCTTTCTTTAACATTAATAAACCTGAGATAATAATAAACTGTTCCGCTTACACTGCCGTTGACAGAGCTGAATCAGAAAAGGAAGCTGCATTTTTACTTAACTCAGGTGCCGTGGAAATTCTTTCAAAGGCCTCATCAAGAAATAATTCATTAATCGTGCATATATCCACAGATTATGTTTTTGATGGCAAGGCGAATTATCCGTATTCTGAAACTTCACATCCAAATCCTCTCTCGTATTATGGAAAGAGCAAATACGCTGGCGAAGAGGCAATTCTGAATCATTCTGATAAAGCTTTGATTATACGCACCTCATGGCTATATTCAGAATTTGGAAATAATTTTGTGAAAACCATACGGAAATTAGCTCAGAAAAATGACACTTTGAATGTAGTCAGTGATCAGATCGGAACACCAACTTACGCAAGGGATCTGGCAGATTCGATCCTGCAAATTTTATCCGAAAATGTTCCGGGAAGAGGAGTTCAGATATTCCATTATACAAACGAAGGAGTTGCCAGTTGGTACGATTTTGCCAACGCAATAGTTGAATATTCCCACATAAATTGCAAAATACAACCGATTGCCACGAAAGATTATTCTCAGATTGCAATACGACCTTATTATAGTGTATTGGATAAATCAAAGATCAAAAAGACTTTTTCTCTAGAAATACCTTACTGGAGAGAAAGTTTAAAGGAGTGTATCTCCAAATTGAAAGAATAATGCTTGGGATTTCAGATAATTAAAAACCCGGCAATCAACCGGGTTCAACATATTTCATATTTTATCCTTTATCACAATGCATTTAAGCTTTCTTCGCAGGCAGTCTTAACTTGCTTGGCATCTGCATCATTCGGATTTATAGCCAGTGACTTATTGATAAGTTCAAGTGCAGTATTGAATTCTTTCTTTGCTCTAGCAGCCTCAGCTAAATATGCAGGATTGTCCGTTTTCATTTTCTGATCATTTACTTTTGCTTTAAGTGATTTGAAAATATTAGCTCCGGCAATATAATGATTTTTCGCTTCAGCCTTTGTGTATTTGAAAAGGGCATCCTTTATCGCTTCACTGTTAGGATTTTTAGCGAGTCCTTCTTCGTAAGTTTTAATAGCTTCATCCGGTTTCTTCATCATTTTTAAAGACAAAGCTTTATAAAGAATCGCAGGTTGAGTATCCGTGCTTCCTGCAATAACCATATCAAAGTATTTGACAGCTTTTGGGTATTGTTTTAGTTTATAAGCACAGGCACCCGCATTAAATATCATTACGTAATTCTGAGGCTGCGAACCCCAAGATGCCAAAGCTTTTTCATAATTATCAAGTGCTTTTTTGTAATCTTTGGCCTCAAATGCTTTATTACCTGCATCTTTTAAACTTACCGCACTTTGAGCAAAGAGGGCACCAAAACTCAAACATAACCCTAAAACCAATAATGTTCTTTTCATAATTCAAAGATTTTCATAGTACTTAAAACAGATTTAAATTTCAATTGTTGTGATTTTTTCAAAAATACAAATTCCTTACTAAATTCAAAATACCTTATTTTTGATCTACGGATTTAAAAAATCCGTGTTACGAAAATCAAGAATATTCCTTATCAGTTGCACATAAGTTTTCGCTTTGATATTTGAAGTATCTTTTTCGTAACAGGTTAAAAAGCAATTAAGTGCTTCCCCCCATTTTTGCATTTTGTAATATGTTTCACCTTTTATAAACAAGGCCCTTAAATTATTGTTTAAACTTATATCCTCAAGAATAACCAGGACCTTATCCAAATCACCCTTATTATAAGCCTCCTCAGCCTCTACTAAGAGTTTTAATTTAGCAGTCATTTGATAATAAATTTAAGAATTAAGAATCCATGTTGTTTAGTCAAGAGTTGTTCATAACGGTTTGTAATTCATCGAGTAAGTTTTATTAGGTTCTTTATATCGGGGAAAACTTTGTCCAGGATGTATAATTTCCCTGGTTTTCTCCGCGAGATTATCAAAAACCTTTAGCGCCTTCTCAAATTGTTTTCTAATCATTATCGCTATCATTATTTCCTGTGTAAAGGCTCCCCTGGCAATCTCCCTTATTCTAAAATCACTCTTTGATACTGCTTTGAAGAAGCTCTCCGGTCCTCTTTGAATGGAACTCCTGAAGTTGATGATCAATACTATTAAGTTTCTAATTGTCAGCTTTCTGACCCTTAAGAATACCCCTTCAGGGCCATCTTTTGAATGGCCGCTAAACTCTTCAAGTTTATAAGCTATATTTTCAGATAAATTTTCCCGATAATCTTCGTTTAGGTTTATACCTGGGATACCCCTTATATACTCCTGCAAGATAATCTAATATCCTGAGACTACAAACTTTTCCATGAACTTATCAATCCTATTTTTTCCAATAAAATCAAGCCTTTCGGAGGGTCTCTTAACTAAACGACATTGAACCCGAATCAGTTAATATTTCTTTCCTTACATATTAAATGATAAGCTTCATTTAATTTCTGAAATTTTTCATTAGCAGCTTTCAGAACATCCTCTCCGAGATAGCTGACTTTATCGGGATGATATTTTAATGCCATTTTATGATACGCTTTTTTAACTTCTTCATGGGTAGCGTTTCTATTTATTTCCAATACCTCATAAGCCCAGTCAGTTTTGGGAACAAACATCGATTTTATGGAATTAAAATCGTTATTCGATATTCCAAGGTTGACAGCAATTTGTTCTATCACTCTTATTTCTTCAGGATGAACCAATCCATCTGCAGCAGCAATTCCAAACAGAAAATGAATAGATTGCAGACGCAAAGAATAATCCATATATTGTCTGATTTGCAGACAAACCTCAGCCAGGGGAATATCCTTGCTAATCAGGTTGTGCAGGATGCCGAGAGCCTCTTTAGCACCTTCATCTCCGAAATTCTGCCTCAGAAATCGTTTCACATAATCGAGTTCTGACCTCAAAATTCTGCCATCGGCTTTTAAAACTGCCGTGATCAGAACGAGAAGACTGAATAAATAATCTCCCCTTGAAGTTATAATCCTCTGATTACCATCCTGAGTAGATTGCTGAAAAACATTGTCAGCCTCATCAAATAATGATCCCACCACAAATCCGGCTAATGCACCAATAGGACCTCCAAGTGTAAATCCTAATCCTCCACCTATCCATTTACCCAATTTTATCATGATCTCTGAACAATTTATCCAATTTTAGAATCTGGGGCATTAGAAGTTGTTTTTCATTATTCTCAATAATATAATCAGCCATTTTGATCTTTTCGGCCTCAGGCATTTGATTCCTTATCCGTTCTCTGACATCATGTTCGGAGATATTGTCTCGTTTCATTACGCGCTTAATACGGATAACTTCATCCGCCAGAATAAGAATATTCAAATCAAGCTCTTTATAATATCCGCTTTCAAACAGAATAGCAGCTTCATAAAGAATATAATCTTCTGAGTAATTTTCCGAAATCCGGGTTCTGAAATTTTCTCTTACTGCAGGATGGATAATGCTGTTAACTTTCTCCAGCAATTCTTTATTATTAAAAATCAGATGCGACATTGTTATCCTGTCCAGCGTTCCGTCAGCATTGTAAATCGTATGCCCAAATAAATCAATCAGTGATTTTCTGATCATGTGGTCATTTTGTTGAAGATCACTTGCCACATAGTCTGCATGAAAAACCGGTACTCCCAATAATCTGAATACTTCACAGATTATCGTTTTACCGCTTCCGATTCCGCCTGTGATTCCAATCTTTTTCATTATTAAAGAATTACACACCAGATAATTATCAGGATCTATCCCGGAGTCTTTTTCTCAATCACATATTCAACCTCTTTGGGAGAGTAATCAAGGGATAGAACTTTTTTAGGAGACCGGCTAAGTTCCACGGGCAATTTTGAAGCTTTCTTCAAAACGTCTTTGTAATTAATAACCGCCGTAAAATTGTCAGCATTAAGTTTATTATACTCGCTTAAACCCACCTGGCAGGAAACCTTTACTTTGGCGGGGAAGGTTTTAATTAAAATTGAATCCGGATTGTTAATTATATGTATGGGAATATCGAATGTCACCTCTGTAAATTGTTCAACCTCAATATTCAGGAGAACCTGTTTTGTGTTTGAACTCATTCCGGGTAAGAGATCCAATTTAACTTTATGTTTGAGATCATGAGATAAATTTTGGAAATCAAAAGGCTCGGTATCAACTGCCCTAATAGTATCCAGAATATTTTGGGGACCACGTACCCAGATTGATTCGGGAGTTGTGAAAGGTGATGATTTTAAATTAAACTCTTTATAAAAAGTCAGGTTTACAACCGGGTGTACCTTAATTTTTTTATCAATCACAAGACTCACATTGAAATGAATTGAATCAGGCCGGATACTTATGACTTCCATGTCATTGCTGATTTGCCGTGCAATTTCCTCTTTATGATTATTTGTTGAAATGGCATATTTTGATATATATCTGTTATCCAGATTATGATCTGTCAATTCTTCCACGTTGAGCTCCAGGGGAGATACCAGCAGTTTAAGCTTATGTTGAAGAATGGTATAACCGGTTGCACTGACAGTCATATCAATTTTTTTCGGAAGATTTCCCGCTGATATTTTATTCTTGGGAAAGTTGATATACTTTACCGGAACAGAAATACGATCAGTATAATGTTTCTCCAATGCATTCATTAGCCATAAGAAAGACGATATAACCAGGCATATCAAAAAAGTATATATCTTTTCCTTGTTCCTGGGATTAAATAATTCCTTGAATGAATTTTCTTTCTGATCAGGCATAATTCAATGGAATCCTTTATAAAAAAAGCCGGAAGCCCGGCTTTATATTATTTTTGCACGGGAGCATCAGTAATATCTTTAAGAACTACACTCTTGTCTATCTTAACTTTGATATTGGGAGCGATTTCCAACATAATGATATTATCCCTTATTTCATCGATCCTGCCATAAAGTCCACCCGTTGTAACAACTTTATCGCCTTTTTGAAGGGCTGAACGAAATTTTTGCAGTTCTTTCTGCCGTTTCATTTGCGGTCGGATCATAAAAAAATAAAATACTACAATGATAAGAATCATTGGAAGCAGCATGGAATAAAGACCTGTCTGCGGTGCCTGTTGTGCGATAATTAAAAGTAAAGAACTCATTGTTGCTGATTTAAAAGGTTATTAAACATTTCATTTTCAATGTATGCCATAATTGTCAACTCTTTCTTTTCTCCCGAAGAAGTTTCGATTTGAATAGTCTTTAATTGATTGCCCCATTCTCCCGAAGTATCAAATATAACTTCAACGACTGATTTTTCTCCGTGGCCGATCTCTTTTTTGTCATAATTTACCCGTAAACAGCCACAAGAGGTATCGATTTTCCTGAGCGACACGGGTGATTCATCCTTATTAATGAAAACAAATGAGAAAGAAATTATCTCACCGGCTTTCAGTGTACCAAAATTATGCAATTCTCTCGAAAATACAATTCCATGAGAACTCAAATTTTCCGGAACAAATGCCTGCTGTGTGTCATCCTTTATTTGCACACTGCGATTTCCGCATGAAATTAAAAATAAGAAAAACAGGATGATAACAGAAGAGACAAAGCGTGCCTTGTCTGCACTTCTTTTACAACCTTTCATATATGATCTATGACATTAATAAAAGTCAACAGCGAACTCTAATAAGGTGTAGGCTCCAGGCTCCAGGTTGTACGTAATTGAATTTTAACTATTTACTAATTACTAATTACTGTTCACTATTCACTCCTTAAAGCCTAAAGCACATTCTCAATTCTCCCCGCCTTCATACAATCCACGGCCTATTTTAACAATCTTACCTTCTAACGTAAAATCTTTTGTTATGCGGTCAAGTACTCCGTTAATAAATGTGCCACTTCTGTTTGTACTGTAATATTTTGCCAATTCAATGTATTCATTCAATGTAACTTTTATCGGAATAGTCGAGAATTCCATCAATTCTGTCAAGGCTAATTCCATAATGAGAACATCCATGATGGCTATTCGATCGACATCCCAGTTAGGGGTATATGATTCTATGATTGTACGATTTTGATCTTCATTGACAATGGCATTGCGAAATAGTTTGATCATAAACTCCTTATCTTCATCGTCTTTATAAAGCTTCATTATATAATTGTTGGAATCATTTTCCGATTTGAACTTTCTGATCGTTTTAATAACCATTGATACAACAAAATCAAGATCATCATTCCAGTAAATATTCTGCTCCTCAAGTTCATTTTGAAGAATTTCACAATTGACCAGAATTTTGGAAAAGAAATCTTCACAAAATCTGCGGTCCATATTAAAATCATCAGTAATTGAATTGCAATATTCCTTGTAAATATCAGATTCAACTGTGATTTGATACAGATTGCGAATTAATTCACTTTGATTATACCAGTTAAGTTTATTCTTTTCCAGATAATCGCAAAGATTTTCATCTTTTTGAAGCCTGATTATAAATCTGTTGTTTATAAATTTGGTATTCGGATTTAGATCTTCTGCTGTCGGAAGATTTTTTAGTTTTCTTGCTTCAATCCTTTTATCAGCAAAATCCCTTATTTCGCACAAAAGCGCAAAAAGAAGATGATACAGGTCATAAGTTTTTTTAATGCTGTGCATCAGTTCGGATTCTGACTGTCTCAAGTTCTTTTCCGGGGAAGTAACGTGCGCATAAAATAATTGCAGCACTTTTGTGCGAATAATCCTTCTGCTTATCATGATTAATCAGAACTTTCCATTACTGAATTTATCGTCACATCTATGTGACCTAAGGTTTTATTTCAATTGGATTTAAATTGAATCTTTATCCTTTGCCGTCACATTTATGCGACGGCAAAATTAAGACAAAAATCCGATACAGGAACATCCAAATGATTATGCATTTAAATTGAATCTTTATCCTTCGGAATACTTATCTTTTGCCGTTACATTTATGTGACAGATTGTTTCAGTAATTCCGCAAAATTTCTAATATCTTCTTCCGTTGTATCAAACGAAGTCATCCACCTAACTTCTCCTTTTTGTTCATCCCAGGTATAAAAAAAGAACTCTTTCTGCAATGCCGGTATAATGTTTTTCGGAATTATGGCAAAAACTCCATTGGATTCTACCTTTTGAGTAATATTAATCCTATCAATCCTGCGGATTTCCGATTCCAGCAATTTAGCCATACGATTGGAATGTTCAGCATTTATCTTCCAAATCTTATCCTTTAAATAGGGTATAAATTGCGCTCCGACAAATCTCATTTTCGAATAGAGTTGTGCGGCCTGTTTCCTGTAAAATTTAGTATAGACTGACAATTCAGGATTAAAAAATAATACAGCTTCGCCTAACATCATCCCGTTTTTGGTTCCTCCGAATGAGAGCACATCCACTCCTGCATCGACAGTAAATTCCCTGAAATTTAATCCCAGCGAAACTGCCGCATTTGAGATTCTTGCTCCATCCATATGTAAAAACATTCCGTGTTCATGAATCAGGTCTGCCAGTTCCCTGATTTCCTTGACATTATAAACAGTTCCCATTTCTGTGGCCTGGGTGATACTGACAATGCCGGGCTGGGAGTGGTGTTCAAAGTCAAAACCATGCAGGTGCCTTTCAATAAGTGAAGGGCTGATTTTGCCGTCAGACGTAGGAATGGATATAACCTTACATCCGGTAAACTTCTCCGGTGCACCGCATTCATCTGTGTGAATATGTGAAGTTTCAGCACAAATTATCGAATTGAAAGAGTGAGACAGTGACATTAAGCCAAGAATATTTGCACCTGTTCCGGTCAGCACGAAAAATACTTCTGTGGATTCGCCGAATTCATTTTTAAAGAGTCTGACCGACTCCCGGGTCCAATCATCATCCCCATATCCGATTGAATGACCAATGTTTGAATTTCCAATCGCTTTTAATATTGCCGGGTGGATACCTGCATTATTGTCACTCGCAAAGCCTCTTTTTGACATCACTTCAGAAGATTTATTGTTTTCGTATTTTGTTGTTTGTGATCACTTAACTCTGATTTATAACCAATAGTATGCAAAAGTATATTTTGTAATCGGGTTTTTGTTATCTTTCCTATGCTTAAAATTAAAATGAAAGTTTAATAAGTGATGGATTTTTCATGTAGGATTAAAATAAGAGTGTTTTTTGAATCACTTTACAGGTATTGAAAATTTGCAGATTGGGATATATGATAAAAAAAGAAAAAACAGTCGTTAATCTTTTCTGGATGCGGCGTGATCTGAGACTGGAGGATAACACCGGACTGTATCATCTATTGCGTGCCAGAAAGAATGTATTGCCTTTATACATTTTTAATCCGGATATAATTGAAAGAACTGAGTTTCGTCCTGTTCAAAGAGTTAATTTTATTTATAAAAGTTTACAGGAAATTAAAACTCAACTGGAAAAGATGGGATCAAGCCTCCTGGTGGTTTATGGAAAACCTTTGGAGGTGTTTAAAAATCTTCTTTCAGAATATCAGATTTGCAGTGTTTACTGTAACCGTGATTATGATCCTGATTCTATCTCTCTGGATTTATATGTTGAAAGATTTCTTAAAAATAACAGAATTGATTTTTTCTCATTTAAAGATCATATACTTTTTGAAAAAGATGAATTGATAAAGGACGATGGGAAACCTTATACTGTATTCACCTCATATAAGAAAAAATTTATGGAGAAATACAATAATGAAATGGTCCGTTCCTTTAATACTGCTCAATTTTTCCATAATTTTATACAAATCAGGCCTCAGAAGATGCCATCCCTTAAAGAAATTGGTTTTGAATGGGAGGATTTTAATTTTCCTTCTAAAAAACTTCCGGAAAAGCTTCTCGAAACTTATGCTGTGAATCGTGATTACCCTTCAAGAAACGGGACATCTAAGCTTAGTATACATCTTCGTTTTGGAACAATCAGCATCCGGTATGTAACCGCACTCGCAGTGCTTCATTCAGAAGTATTTTTAAGTCAGCTTGTTTGGCGTAATTTCTTCAATCAGATTTTATGGTTTTTTCCACATGTTGTAACAAAAGCGTTTAAAACTGAATACGACAATATACGTTGGGAGAACAATCTTGATCACTTTTATGCCTGGTGTGAGGGTAAGACAGGTTATCCTTTTGTTGATGCCGGGATGCGTGAACTTAATAAAACAGGCTATATGCATAACAGGCTGCGAATGGTGACTGCAAGTTTTTTATGTAAACATTTACTCATAGACTGGCGTTGGGGAGAGGCTTATTTCGCCGGTAAACTTAACGATTATGATTTGGCTTTAAATAATGGCGGATGGCAATGGTGTGCAGGTTCAGGTTGTGATGCTGCTCCTTATTTCAGAGTTTTTAATCCTGAATTGCAAGCTCAAAAATTTGATACCCATTATGAATACATACGAAAATGGATTCCTGAATTTGGATCATCTGTATATCCTCAGCCTGTAATAGATCATAAATTTGCACATGAACGGGCGATACAAAGATACAGGCAGGGAATAAAACTTCACTTTGATTAACTTTAATGTGAAGTGCGGTGGAAAATAAAGTTAAGAATTTTATACGTTGTGATGAAGAAGATCAGGCGTGATAATGATAAACATAATGAGATTAGTCGATTTTCGATTCAGATGTTGTGTCACCTTTAAAACACTTGTTGCAAATTTTGATATTATGATTACAAGAGTGCGTAAGGTAAATACGGACTTAAAGCGGACTTAAAGCGGAGCAAACACGGAGTTGGAATTTTAAAGATATTGTTAAATATAATTCTGATTCTGAAGCTTCGGGACTTCTTTTCAAATTCAAGACTTATTTGAGAGGAAAACATAATGTTGATAAATTCAAATAATCTTGAAGACTAACTGCCCGGAAAAGTCTTTTAGGTGAGAAGAACCATTTTAAAACATATGATCAACTTTTCAACTTTGGTTTCAAGCGCACTACACTTTAACTTTATTATTGATTTACATTTGTCTTATATCTTAACAAAGTTTAAAATTGATCTTTAAATTGATTATTCAAGCCTGTAATTGATAATTAAATGCCTACTTTTCCCGGACAAATAATTGTGTAGTATGTTTCTGACATCATGGTTATCCTGAAAGGGCTTAATACAATCGTGAAGGCTTTCATGATCATTATCAACATAATCCTCTGAGATAAATCCGAAACCAATATATTTTCCATTTTCGATTTTTACGACCGATCTTTCTTCACAGGTACGTCCCTTGTCAATGATAAAGAAATTATCTGAAATGAACTGAAAACGATTGATGGCCTTCTTAACACGCTGATTATATCTTTCAGGACTTTCTTTTCCCGTACACGCCCCATGGCAGGAATGAAACTGAGAAGGGAAACACGCGCCGTCGATTTTCTCAAGGTGGCAGAGTTTTTTGCATAATTCATAGTTTTCGGCAATGATATGCAGCAAGTTCAATCCTTCCTTTTGAAAATGAAAAACCGTGATTGGAATGCCATCTTCATCAACACTTCTGATTTCTAAATTGAGATAACCATCTTCATCTTCAAAAGAATAAAGTCCCCAGTTGTTGGCCGATCTCCTTTGCTTCCTGTTAAACAATGGCTTATTTTTTTTTATTTCTGCCGATTCCAGCAATAAGGCAACTAATTCGCTTCCTGTTTCTTCCCATGATACATCGGCTATTCTGTTGCGCATTTCAATTGCCCTTTTTGTTTTTGCATTGCTTAAATGAGACAATACCCTCTGGTGAATATCATTGCTTTTGCCAATATAAATTATAGTGTCTTGATTATCAAAAAAGTAATATACTCCCGGTTTGCCGGGAAGAGAATCTATCTTTTCTTTGGTGAGAATATGAGTATGGTTTGAAAATAAATTGGTACCGTGTGTCAAATTGCGGGACAATAACAATTCAAAGAGTCTGACAGTGGCTTGAGCATCCCCCGCCGCACGGTGTCTGCCATTGATATCAATTCCCAGGTCAGCGCATATATTTCCAAGAGAATAAGAGCGGTGTCCCGGCAACAGCTTGCGTGACAATTTTACTGTACACAATACTTTTCGTTTATAATCATAACCCAGCCGTTTGTATTCTTCTTTTATAAATGAGTAATCAAACATAGCATTGTGTGCCACAAATATTTTGCCTGATGTCATTTCAACTATCTGCTTTGCCACTTCATAAAACTTCGGGGCTTCGGCAACCATTTCATTCGAGATACCTGTCAGACGAGTTATATTCCAGGGGATATAGCATTCGGGATTTATTAAGGTTGTAAAGGAATCCGTTACTCTTTCCCCGTTGTGAATGAAAAGGGCTATTTCCGTGATCTTGCCGTATTGTGCGCTCGTTCCGGTGGTTTCTATATCTATAATGGCATACATGCCTGCAAATTTAATGCAGAAATGGTTTTATTTACAGTTAACAGTGAAAAGTAAACAGGCGAAAGAATCAGTTCATCAGCACATCAACTTCTACCACTTCAGAAGGATTAAAGTAACTGGTTTTCGATATGTATCTTGATTTTTCTGTAAATTTCAAATACGAGGTCATTTTTTGGAAGAGTTTCATAATACTGCCTCATATATTGTTTTTGATTCAACAATTGATAACTTTTTCTGAAATTGAGATCGAATACCCATGACATCTGGTAAAGAAGGTAATCATTAAATGTGCCTGTTTCATTTTTACCAATAATTCCCCCTTCAAGAATTTTCCGGCAGAGGGATTCGGTGATAATAGCCTTATCATTTAGCCCAAGCTCCATTGCAAGAAGAGACCTTTTTTTGTTGTTGATCAGGCTATCCGTCGTTGCTCTCCACAAATCCAATTTATCGGCATCACGAAGCAACCGGAGATAAAAATCGGCAGAACTATGATCTTTTTTGGAAATTTCAGGGAGATGATGATTTCCTATAACCTCAGAAATATTGGTTTTGATAGATTCGTCCAGGGAATTAAATGTTTTATTTGTCATCAAATATTGAATACTTGCCTGGGCGTGGTCATATTTTCCCTTTTCGGTCTGATCCTGGTGAAGAATCCAGAATCTGCCTATATCATGTAACAAAGCAATAGCCTCGGCGGCATTTCTTTCACTTTGGCTTACTTCAAGCGAATCGGCCAGAATCAGAATGTTTTCCACAACCTTTTCAGCGTGGATAATATTTCTTAATACATAAAGGTCATCTTTGTAATGAACAGAAAGAAAGGGTTTTAAATAATTTTTAATATCACTTCTGAAAGCCTCTAAAGTATCCTTGTTGATCATTTCTTTTACCTTGTTTCCTGAAACAAAAATAATTGTTTCCAGCATACTGAAGCATTAAAAATTACTATTTCAGAACATTTTTTTAGCTTTACATAAACGCATATTTTTAATTCGGATTTCTGATTTGAGATTTTCTGCTAAAGGAATATTGTTACTTTTGTAGCCTCATAGAAATTCGTAATTCGTAATTCGTAATTAATTACCGGCCCCATAGTTTAATGGATAGAATGAAGGATTCCGGTTCCTTTGATCTGGGTTCGAATCCCGGTGGGGTCACAATAATTATCGAGAAAAATGAATTATGAATTATGAGTGATAAATTTAGGGCCTCTCTAAAAACCTATTGTTGATATATAACTCTGATTGATAGTAATATGTGATTGTTTTTGTTGAATATTTTTATAATTTAGCAAGAAAAAGGACTGACATAAAAAATGTAAATGTTATAGGACTCTTTGACGATCATTTTTTATTGGAAACTCTCAGTAAACTTGGAGATCCTCTGCAAAAACTTAATGAGTATATTGACTGGAATATATTTAAATTTCCATTAGATCAGTCTTTTATAAATGAGGCGAAAGATTTACTGAAAGGAGGAAGACCTCCATTCAGTAAGCTGGTATTATTCAAAGCCCTGATCATATAAAGCTTGTATAATCTTTCTGATGATCAACACGAATTTCAGATTGTTGACAGGGCGAGTTTTAAGCGTTTTTTGGGATTGAAGAAAAGTGACAAGGTGCCTGACAGTAAAACATTTTGGTTATTCAGAGAGCAACTTATAGAAAAAGATGTGATCATAGGTTTGTTCAAAATCTTCAATGAAACCCTTGATGCAGCAGGAGTATTTGCAAACGAAGGTAAAATGGTAGATGCCAGCTTTGTGGAAGCCCCACGCCAACGCAATACCCGTTAAGAAAACAAGTATATTAAAGAGACAGGGACAGCGCCACACGAGTGGAAAGTGAAGCCCCATAAATTAGCACAGAAGGATGTGGATGCCAGGTGGACAAAGAAAAACAACATAACCTTCTATGGATATAAAAATCATGTAAAAGCTGACACCAAGACAAAACTGATTGAGGAATATATAGTTACTGATGCTTCTGTGCATGATTCGCAAGCGATGGAACAGTTGCTGACAGAGAAAGACAAGGGACAACCGCTTTATGCTGATAGCGCTTATACAGGAGAAGATCAGGAAACTGTTTGCAAAAAGAAAAAAGTCATCAACAAAATAAATGAGAAGGGATACCGCAACAAACCCTTAACCGAAGAACAGAAAGCCAACAACAAAGAGAAATCCAGGACACGTGCCAGGGTTGAACACGTGTTCAGCTTTGTAGAAAACAGTATGCATGGCTCCATTATTCGTACTATTGGGATTGCAAGAGCAAAAGCAAAAATCGGAATGATGAACTTAACGTACAATATTTGTCGCTGTACTCAATTAAAAATAGTGGTTTCCATGGGATAGGTATGTCCAGATGTAAAAGACATACTTTTGTATGTACCTGATATATAATATCATAAAAATAAGAGGGATATAAATAGATTTATTTTTAAACCTTTAAATCTATTTTAACTGAAAACAATATTAAAAAAGTAGTATTTAGAGGTGCCCTTATTAATTTTTTATTTACTTACAGACTGACAGTCTTCATCTTAAAAAGCTTTAAAACACTGTCCCGCACGTGCGGGATTAAATTTCAAAATTTCGTATCTTTCGAATCAAAAATCTGCTAGGACAAACTGGTCGCACAGATCAACGAAACTAAAGGAGAAATAATAACAAGAAATTCGTGTAATTCGTATTTATGAAAAAATTGGCGACTTATTTTCTTCAGGGACTCTTACTAGTTGGTCCTTTATTTGTGACAGGATATATTGTTTACAAAATATTCCAGTTTCTGGACAGTATATTAAACACATACATAGAATGGTATCTGGGATTTGATATTCCGGGATTAGGTTTGCTATTAATATTCATCATTCTTGTTCTGTTGGGGATGGCAGGAGAGACAATTTTGGCGAGACCTGTAAAGAAAGTTATTGCCAGGACACTCGACAAATTACCTTTTCTTAAACTTATTTACACTTCAGTTAATGATATATTTTCAGCCTTTGTAGGAAAAGAAAAAAGATTTCACCATCCGGTCCTTGTACTGATCAACAAAGAGAATGATCTCTGGAAAATTGGTTTTATTACGAATGAAGCCCCTACAGGAATTGGTTTAACGGATATTGTCGCTGTTTACTTTCCACATTCCTATGCATTTTCGGGAGAAATATATTTCGTTCCAAATACAAGCATCAGGCAAATTTCTATGCGTCCGACCGACGCAATGAAATTCATCTTGTCCGGAGGTTTATCCGGTCAGGGAATTATTTTAAAAAACAAATATGACAAAACCTGAGAAAAGTAATTGGTGATTATTTTTTACCGGTCATTCATAATTCATCACTCCTCACTCATAATTCATATAAGCTGTTCCCTTGTTTTTTTATTGATTTCTCCTTAAAGTTATATTCGCATCTCGATATTTTATAGGATAATCCATAATGAGAACGAATTCTGATACTGAAATAACATTCTTTGATAAACTTTCGTAAAATCAATGATGTTAATTATTGAATCATAAAAGAGAGAGATTTTTGATTAATGATTTCTGATCACTAATTTTTATAAAATTGAACAATTCTGTTGATATTAATGACCATCTGTTACAACATATGGTTGATGAAGTAAAGGACTATGCCATCTTTTCAATGGATGCAAAGGGTTATATTATAAGTTGGAATGCCGGTGCTGAACAGATTAAAGGGTACAAACGTGAAGAAATTATCGGCAGGCATTTTTCAATTTTTTACACTAAAGATGACACTGAAACCAATAAACCAGAACAGGCGTTGAACATTGCTGTAAGGGAAGGCAGCTTTGAGGATACTGGATGGCGAGTGCGGAAAGACGGTTCTAAATTCTTGGCAAACGTAATTATTACCCCGTTAAGGGATTCCAATGGAACTTTATTGGGATTTACAAAAATAATACGTGACCTTACACAACAGAAAAATACAGAAGAAAAATTCAAGGGTTTACTTGAATCAGCCCCTGACGGAATAATCATAGTAAATAATAAAGGTCTGATTAAAATGGTAAATGCCCAAACCGAAAGGCTCTTCGGATTTGACCGCAGTGAAATTGTCGGTAAATGGGTAGAATATCTTATACCTGACAGATTTCGGGAAATTCATCATCAACATTTTCAGAAGTATCATGCAGATCCCAAAATACGGCCAATGGGAATCGGACTCGAATTATTCGGGAAAAGAAAAGACGGGACAGAATTCCCTGTAGAAATAAGTTTAAGTCCTGTGAAAATTGATGAAGAAGGTTTATTAGTATTTGCGTCTATTCGTGATATTTCTCTACAGAAAAAAGCCCAGGAAGAAATTAAAAAACTAAATGAGGAACTTGACAAACGCATTGAGGAAAGAACGGCTGAACTCAAACTCTCTCTGAATAATGAAAAAAAAGCACGGGAGGAAGCCTACCGTAATCAGCAGAAGATCGTTTTTCTTTCAAAAGCCAGTGCTGTTCTATCTTACTCTCTTGATTACACTAAAACACTGAAAGAATTAGCTAACTCAATTACCCCAGTTATTGCGGACTGGTGTATTTTTCATGAAATCCAAAGCAATGGGGCAGTTAATCCGATTATTATTTCTCATACTGACCAAAGGAAAATTGACCTTGGATACAAACTTGCCCATAAATTCTCGGTGGATAAAAATATACCCAAAGGCTTGTATAAAGTCATTCACAATCAGAAACCTCTATTTTTCCCATCAGTAACAGAGAAGGTCCTGAAAGCATTTACACAGGACAAAGAATACCTCGAAATCCTTCAAGATTTACGGATCAGTTCTCTTATGACTGTACCACTTTTAATTCATGAGCACGTTTATGGATTAATGACACTCATTATTGAGGGTGATAGAAGGAAGTTTAATGAGGAAGATCTTGACTTGGCAACAGAAATAGCACGACGGGCTTCAGTTGCTGTTGAAAACGGAAGGCTGTACCAGCAATCTCAAAGTCTTAATGCTGAACTTGAAAATAGGGTTACCAGAAGAACCGCCCAGCTTGAAGCCACCAACAAAGAACTTGAATCTTTTTCATATTCGGTCTCGCATGACCTGAGGGCACCTTTGAGAAGTATTGATGGATTCAGCAATATAATATTAAAAAAATACGCCGATCACCTCGACGATACAGGAAAGGATTACTTTATGAGGGTTATTCATGCCTGTCAGCAAATGGGACAACTGATTGATGATCTTCTTAAATTATCAAGGATAACCCGAATTGAAATGAAAAGGGAATTAACCGATCTTTCTGAAATAGCGAAAACCATTGTTGATGAATTGCAGCTTTCTCAGCCTGAAAGAAAGGCTTTATTCCAAATTCAACCGGGATTGATTGCCAATATCGATCGTAATCTGATGGAAATTGCATTGCACAACCTGCTGGACAATTCCTGGAAATATTCTAAATATCAAACTATTACAAAAATAGAATTTGGAATGTTGATCCGGAATGACAAAAAAGTATATTATATCCGTGACAATGGCGTGGGATTTGATATGAAATATAGTGATAAATTGTTTGGGGCATTTCAACGCTTGCATGGTCAGACGGAATTTGAAGGAACAGGCATCGGACTTGCAACCGTCCAGAGAATTATCAGGCGTCATGGTGGAAATATCTGGGCTGAAGCTAAGGTGAGGAGGGAGCAGTTTTTTATTTCACTTTAAAATAAACGAAATATGAGTGGTGATAAGAAAATAATACTTATGGTTGAAGATAATCCTGATGACGAGCTCTTGACTATTACGGCTTTAAAGGACAATAATATCATGAATGAAGTTATTGTTGTCAGGGACGGAGAAGAAGCGCTTGATTATCTGTTCAAAACGGGTAAATATAATAACAGCGATTACACCATTCTTCCCCAGTTAATTTTATTGGATTTAAAGCTTCCTAAAGTTGATGGCCTTGAGGTACTACAAAGGATTCGATCCAATCATACGACAAAACTCCTGCCTGTTGTGATTCTGACCTCATCGAAGGAAGAAACCGATCTGATTAAAAGTTATGCATTGGGAGCAAATAGCTATATTCGCAAACCAGTTGATTTTGATCAATTCACACAGGCAATTAAAACTTTGGGATTATACTGGCTTGTATTGAATGAACTGCCGGTTAAAAATTATAAATAACCCCCGGTTTAAACCGGCAAAAAGAATAAATAATGCAAAAATCAATTCAAATACTTTTTATTGAAGACAACGAGAACGATGTGTTACTCGAAAAAAATGAACTTATAAATTCAGGTTACGATGTTGTTTCTGATCGGGTTGAAACAGCGGAAGGTTTTTATCAGGCATTGAAGGAGAAAAAATGGGATTGTATCATCTCGGATTATTCTATGCCGCATTTTTCAGGACTCGATGCATTGGCCGAGTTAAAGAAATCAGAAATTGATATTCCCTTTATACTCGTCTCTGGCGTAATCGGGGAAGAAACTGCTGTTGAAGCGATGAAGGCAGGATCCCATGATTATATCATGAAAAATAAATTAAATCGTCTGGTACCTGCCATAGAACGTGAATTGAGGGAAGCAGAAATCAGGCAGCAGAAACAGCTTGTCGTAAAAGCCCTGGAAGAAAGCGAACAGAACCTTAAAAAACAGATTGGAGATTACCAGGCTCTGAATAAAGAATATATTGCCCTCAACGAAGAACTGAAGAAAAGCCTTGAACGCATTCAGAATATGAATACCGATCTTATTATCTCTAAAGATAAAGCTGTCGAATCGGAAAGGTTGAAGTCGGCATTCCTTGCAACAATGAATCATGAACTTCGAACTCCTCTTAATCATATTCTCGGTTTCAGTGATCTGATTCTCGCGGGGGTGAAGCCGGAAGTTATGATAGATTATGTCAAAAAAATTCAGGAGAGCGGAAAAAATCTGTTGTCAATTATTGAAGATATTTTTGATCTGGCACTTGCCGAACAGGGGGACATTAAAATCCGCAGAATGACTTTCAGTCTGAAAGACTTGTATTCGGAGAATAATACCTATTTTGAAAATATACTTCGTTCCTCTGGTAAAGACGAACACATCCGATTAATTTATAAACCTGATAAAAATAACTTGTCCGCTTTTATCATGTCCGATCGAAGCAAGATCAACCAGGTTCTGAACAATCTCTTTAAAAATGCTGTAAAATTTACTAACCAGGGAACTATTGAATTCGGCTTCAGGATGTTGGAGGACAATAAACTACAGTTTTATATCAGCGACACAGGTATCGGAATACCTTCAGAGAAACAATCCATCATTTTCGATTGGTTCCGGCAGGGAGACGACACCCATTCCCGTGAATATGGTGGGATCGGGATTGGCCTTGCAATTTCACAAAAAATTGCCCGGATTCTGAATGGCGAACTTACTGTTGAATCAAAACCCGGTAAAGGTAGTACTTTTTATTTTACATTCCCGATTGAACTGGCTGAATCTCACATGGCTTCAGCCTCCGAAACACCCAGCCAGTACATTGAATTAAATCTGTCCGGGAAAACTGTCCTGATTGTTGAAGACGATCCTCTCAGCCGATCACTTTTAAGGAGTTATTTGAATAAAACCTTTGCAAACACTCTTGAAGCTGATGAGGGCAGTGAAGCAATCAGGAAACTGCATGATCACAAACATATTGATTTAATTCTTATGGATCTGAAAATGCCCGGGATGGATGGTTTTGTGGCAACTCATCTTATCAAATCGGAAAAACCTGAAATGCCTGTTATCGCCTTGACCGCTTATTCCCTTGCAGAAGACAGATCAAAAGCAATGGAAGCCGGTTGCGATAGTCTTATAACCAAACCTGTCGACCGTTCTGTACTCTACAAGGAGATAATGAAAACATTGAAATTAAATTAACCTTTCTTATTGATCAAGTCGGCATTCTTCTGAATCTTTACAATGGCTTCCGCGATATTATCCATATCCTGTTTAGTACCCAGCAAAAGATTCTGAAATAGCCAGACCGCCTCTTCATTGCAAACCTTTTCATTCACGGGACATTTGTTTTCCTGGGCATACCGTTCATAATTTAATTCTTCGTCTTTATAGAACTTATGGAACAGCTTGCTCTCGAAAGTGTTCTTTATAAAAGGCATATTGGTCAGTTCAGAGTATCCCCCGTAACAGGTAACTCCTTCAGCCTGTAAAGCTTTCAGGAATCTTCCCCTTGAAAGTCCTTTAAATTCTGCCTTGTTGTAACGGAATGGGAAGAAATGGAAAGCGGCCTTTGTTACACTTGGATATAATTTGTAAGGTGTGATCCCTTTGATTTTTGCTACATGGGATTTGAGATAAGCTGCATTTTTATTACGTATATCGGTCTGTTCC
The DNA here is from genome assembly GCA_963810555.1 of uncultured Bacteroidia bacterium. Lineage (GTDB taxonomy): Bacteria > Bacteroidota > Bacteroidia > Bacteroidales > Prolixibacteraceae. The sequence goes on from CAWENX010000007.1 coordinate 446,477, forward strand.
GGCAGGCGGGCCAGCTGTGCCAGTCCGATAGCAGCCTGGTATTCCGTGAGCCGCAGTTTGGTCCCGGTCATGATGGTGCCTGCTGAAAATGTTCCGGCAGCCGTCCCGTATGGGTTACCATAGTTGTGGAATGAAAAACAGCGGTCCATAAATTCATCGTCGTCGCTCACTAACGCCCCTCCCTCTCCAATGGGAATGTTCTTTGAATTCTGAAAACTGAAACAACCGGCATGTCCAAAAGTTCCCACTTTTTTATGGTTTACCTCAGCCAGCCAGGCCTGGCAGGCATCCTCCACAACAATCAGGTTATGTTTGTTGGCGATAGCCATGATCCGTTCCATATCGCAGGGAAGTCCCAAAATATGCACCGGCATGATGGCTTTGGTACGTGGAGTGATCTTTGCTTCAATCTTACCCGGGTCCATCTGGAACGTTTCCGGGTCAATATCGACAAATACAGGGATTGCCCCGTTAAACAGGATAGGGGATACCGAGGCAATGAAAGTATAAGGGGTCACAAGCACTTCATCTCCCCAGCCGATATCGAGCATCCTCAGAGAGGTATTCAGGGCATTGGTACCGTTAACCATAGCGATACAGCGTTTGGCCCCAATCAAATCACCGAATTTCTTTTCAAATTCAGGAACCACTTTAGCCCTGGACCACACACCGCTGCGCATAACTTCCAGCAGTCTCGGTTCGTCTGTTTCCGGATTCCATATCGGCCATTTAGGCCATCCATGCGATTGGCGGCGATCGGTGTACCTCCCAGGATGGCCGGGGTGGATGTCTCCGAACTGCAGCTTGCAAAAATCGTATCGGCCGAACCAAGGCCAACAGCAGCGCCCGCGCCCAAAAGCGTATTCTTCTTTATGAAATCACGGCGTGAACTTTTTGATGAATCTTTCATAGTTTAATTTTTATTTGAAATAAGATAATGTTAGGAAATGTAATTTAGAATCTGTTCAGTTTTAAAATTATTAATTTTCAAACTTACAATTTTTTATTCCAATTCTGAAATACTTTTTTTTGAGCCCGTTTAAAATCAGACAGACTCCTGTCAATATCCCGTCCCGCCGCTGCCTTCTCTTGACTTTTATCCCCTCCTGTCTATATTCATCACTCATATCTCAACTCTAATAGTTCACATCTTACTACTTTCCTATTTTACTACTTTTGTCTTGTCCTGAAATAGGTTTACAAAAAAAGTAAACAAATTTCAGGATGAGTCTGAGCTTTTACAGAGAATAAAGAGTTTCTTTATTTTTTAGCTGTTAATCTCAGCAATTAATTGATATTAAATAAAAAAGGAAGCATATGCTCCCTTTTCTTCTCAATTTTCAGTGTGAATTTATTACAATTGAAAACCAACTTAATTTGCCCTTGTCTTAAATGACCATGTGGGGCTGAAAGCGACTTTATTACCTTCATACTTAGCTATTACATACCAGAAATAGGTGGTCGAAAAACTAAGTCCGCTTACTGTCACTTCCGGGACAGAAATATCCTCACCAACCAACTTCTGGATTGTTGAATTTGATTCAAAGATATAAATACTATAGGTAAAATTAGTGCTTGATTTTTTGCTGTCGACCTTCCATTGTAATAAAAATCCTGTCAGCTGATCTATGGCGCCGTTTCCGGGAACAGGATCATAAAGGGTGACATTCCCGATATTGTTATCGTCCTTAAAAATCAAAAAGTTCAACTGTGTAGGTTCACCGCTGTAAATAGCTACTGATAAGGAGTTGTTCAAATAATCCTTTTTTGTAACATTTACGGCTACGTCTCCTACTTGAATTTTAGGAATCGAAAATTTTCCGGCAGAATCGGATAACAATGAAATACTTGGAGGTGTAGTAGTGATCTGAACTCCTGCGAGTGGGAGGTAGGTATCGCCATCCTGTACTGTGCCATTAATAGAGCCATAATTAATTACATCCATCGTTGTCTCATCACACGAAGATATTGAAATTAAAAAAAACCAACATACGATATATATTATTTTTCTCATGATTATTTTATATTTAGAACTTGACTGAATTTTGTTTTAACCCAAATAAATAAAACTTCATTCCCAAAAAAATCCCCAACTCGAATCGTTGTAATGGCCACTATGAGACCCATCAAAGCTATCGCTCAAATAATAGTTCCATCCCGAGGAAACTGATAAACCTACCTTTTGGCTTACCATATATTCAAAACCAAATGTTCCATTGAGTTTTGGCAAAAATTTATCTCCTGAAAATCCTACTCCATTGGAATTGTAATCCATGCCACCGCCGATACTTAAAAATGGAGTGAATTTATAAATAGGGAAGGAATATATACCGCAAGGAAAGATCACTAAAGTAAGAATAATCTTCAAATTTGTTCTGGACTTTCAACCCTCGGTAGCCACTTTCAGAGTCGATAAACAGATGATTATTTATAGCAAATCCTATCAAAAGCGATGCCTTTGGCAGAGCGTCTCCTGATGTATAGTCCCCATAATACTTACTGGCGCCAACCGAGGCTCCAAAGACTATTTTCCCCCGATTATTTTTTCAATATCCGACCCAACTGATCTGATTTATAATTCATCCGTTTTTCTTCCATATAATTTGTAAATGAAACAGAAGCGGTATCTTTCGGATCACGGAGCGCCCATAATTTATCCTGAACCCCCTCAATAATAAGACTCTCAACAGCTTTTTCTATGGCTTCCGTCACACAGATTTCTGAAGGTTCATTATAGGTAAAGCCAGTCTCTGCCTCAAGTAATCGTTGAGCTTTCAAATATCTGAACAGACCGACCGATACTTCCTGTGATAAGATTGATTTCGTTGTATATACAGTTTTCAAAATTTTACCGTTGGCAGTTGAAACTGCTCGAATGTAAATACTTACACGATCTTCTCGATATTGACCGGAAACATCGGCTCCAAAGTAACGGAAACCTGCCCCGCCTGTTAAAATATTAGTTTCATAGGAAATAATACCACCTTCCAAAATAACTCCTGCGAAAAGAAGCGGTGGAGCAATAAGAAGGTCCTATTCTCATCACCGCCCTCATACTGAGCCCGGCTTGTCCTGATAACTTTCGCTCATTCAATAAATTGGCCATATTTTCGCGCTCGATTGGAATAAACCAACCCGACTCTTCCAGAGCGCGAATCAAAATAGTAGTAGCCCCTTGAGTCACTGCAGTTGACCAATTGGCACCCGTTTCAGAAGCTTTATACTGGCCAGTTTGATCACGAAATTTATATACTGCAACAACAATTTTTTCTTTAGCTTTCGGCAAATTCAAAAGAATTTTTTAGCCGGGTTTCCGGACCAATTACGCTCTTCTGGGACGCATTGGCTGATGCATATATGGACCGCAAGCTGCCACCAGGTCCATAATAATCAGCACAATAAAAATCCTTAATAGAATGGTTTTATATATCATAATATCAATAATAGGAAAGACTCAATTAGAAATACGGAACAGAGACTGTAGTCTGGCTCCCGGTTTTATTATCCACAATAGTAATGTTCAGGCCATCTGCCTGATCACCTACTTCGATCTGGTAATCACCGAGCACATAAGTACCAGCACTTAAGGCATCTTCGCCAAACTGCTTTGCAACAATCTGCCGCGAAAGTTGACTTAGAATCTGCCTGTTAAAACTCGCCGAAAAATTTTTTAATGGATCACTACTACTACGGACTGTAAGAACTGGAAGTAGTTTTTTTATGTCGTTCTGCGCCTGTGCAGAACTCATCAACCAGCTGTAATTGTATGGATTACCTCCAAAAGCCGGATTTTTCTGGTTGATAAGTAAATCTTGTGCGTAAGTTTTTCCTGCCACGAAAAAAAATACAATCGTTAGTGTAGTCATATAAAATCTTCATTGCGTTTGTTTTTAATGTTTCGGATAAAAAAAAATTATCGTATTAAGTAAGTTAATTCTGATTAATGAAAATTTGACTAAAATATCCCTGACCCCGCCATATCTTCGCCGTTAAGTTCTTTCATAATTTCTTCATAGTTAGCCAGGTAACTTTGAGTAGTTAAAATAGCATCCGCTGATAAACCTTCAACAATATCCTGTCGGGGTTGAAGGATGGCCTGATAAACAATATTATCGTTAATTGAACAACAATAAGTGTAGTGGTTAACCGAAAGGGTTTTTCTCATAAGTTATAGTATAATTTTTGGCTTCTTTAGGCGCAACCCAACTGCTGTAAAACAAATCGTAAAAGTCTTTCCCTATTCTCGTTTTTGTGTCATCAACCAGCAGTCCATCAATTTCAATCTCGTAATCGTTTGATTTTGAAGTTTGATTTGTAACCTCCTTGATAACCTCATCAAACAGTTTTTTTAAGGATTCCGGCGCAGGCTTTGTTTTGATGGTGTCCTTTTGACCTGCGAAAGGCGCACAGAACAGAGCCGAGAGAAATAGAGTTGCAAAGTGTACTCATAGTTTATGGATTGGGAATGGGAAGAAAGACTGATCAACCACAACTTTCATATCGTGGCCGCTTTGGGTGACTTCGATTCCGCCGAGAGAGTTTACAAATCATTGTTTATCTCCAGCGATAAATTGGTTCCGTGTCGAGAAAAAATATTCGCGTTTAGTTTTGATTTAGAAGCATCAGAAGCATTAAGGCTTAAGCTTTCACCTTCCTGGAGAATAGTATCAGACAAAACATTTTCCGATGAATTTTCCTGGTTATATCCAGACACCTAATTATTATTTCCTTTCTGAAGAACTAGGAGAAAGTTATGGTTCCCATTTTGACCTGCTGTGATCGAATTATTATCTCCCTGCTGAACAGCCATAATACCATTGTTATCTCCATCCTGTGTAATCTCAATTTTATTCCCGGGACCATCAACCCAAATTCCATTTTCTTTGTTTTGAGTTACAATTGCTGCAATATCTCCATCAGCGATTCCCAAACTAAATAAAGGCTGATTGGCTTGATTTAAGCCCAATACGCTTGCAAGGTAGCCCAGCTGAAAACTTAAAAACAGATTTCCGCTCCCGATCTGACCAACCAATAGTTCGTTAAATCTACCCTGCTGAAAATTGTAGGATTGATTGGTAAAAGCTGTACCGGATCCCTTTGCTGATTGATACTGACTTTATTCTGATCGCCGATTTGCTGCGTCAGGAGAAAATTGCTTTTGTCTTGATTCAAAGTTTGAAAGCTCAGAATATTATCGATCCCATTCGTCGAAATCTGATGAATCGCTTCATTTGATCCCAAACTGACATCGTTGATAATTTCCTGCGAAAAGCAATAGAAAATATTCAGCAAACAGAAAAAGGAAGAAAAGATAATCGTTTCATCGTTTTATTTTAATTACCCCGGCCCGAAGGCCGGGGATTAACCATCACATTAAGGATTAAGGGACTAACCCTTTCCGATTTGAAGATGGTGGCAGGTATTGTTGATTATTAAATGCCTTAAACAGTACCAAGATCAAAAGTTATCAAGGGATCTGACTGATTGTTGTAACATTGCTGTTACCTAATTGCAGAACATCTGCAATAGCACCATTTCTTTGAAGAATATTAAGAGTATTCAAATTACCAGTTTGGGTAAGATCCAATTTGCTTCCTTCCCAAGAGTATGCTGTCCATACATCGCCAAGTCCTTTCAGGGTATTATAATCTCCTTCTTGCTTATGTTTGCCTCAGCTCCACTTGTCTGGTCTAAGCGAGCAAAATTATTTGAGCCTACTTGAAAAAGATTTGCCTTATTAACATCAAAAGTTGAGTTATTTGGCCTTCATTATAATTACCAAATTGATAGATAGCTCCTTCATTGGAATTGCCATTTTGTATCACACTACCAACATTCTTGAAGCCATATTGCTGGATTCGAACCCCCACAAATCCGATGTAAAACCGTATAAAGCTGGAGTAATTGTATTGCCAGCAGCTAAAGAAGACTTATTATAGTTTCCTGTCTGAGAAATTGTTGCAGTGTTTTGATCATGCCAGGCATATCCTATCCAACCCTGAGAAGTGCTACCGTCATTTTGTAACCAACTTGAGTGATAACTGATATATTATTGTTTGAATTAGCTGCTGCATAGGCCCAGTCCTCATTATTTCCAGACTGACTAATGGTAGCTTTATTATCATTGCCCCAAAGCCAATGACCTGCATAATCGTTATTCCCAATCTGAGATATGTTGACAATGTTTCGATTGCCAAGAGAAAAGCCTCCACCATTATTTGCATTACCAGCTTGTGTTATAGTAATCTCGTTGTTATCACCAGGAAGGTAGTCTCCCGGATACTTGTACGAAACACCTTGTTCAAAAAAAGCCATATTACCCGTGCCTGTTTGTGTTACGGTTGCCTTATTTTCATTCCCTGTCTGAGAACTGTAAGTTACCGGAGAGTCACCATTAGCAACCCGGCCAACCAAATTGTTTGAGCCAATTGAGCAACGAAACTTGATTGGAATTCCCAATTGAATGAGTGTTTGCTGTGTTTTGTGCCATTACAATCCCCGCGGCAAACACCAACGCAAAAACTAAACTTAATCTTTTCATAATTTTTGCTTTTTTTAAATAGTTAATAAATTTGATAATTAATTCCTATATAATATTAATTACAGAGGCCTAAACTCGAATAATCCTTAATCAGAAACCAGATCAGAATCATTTAGAGGCTCGCATTTACGGTTAAGAATAACAACCATCTTTCATTCGAATACAAATGCAATCGGTCAAAGCCGCTAATACAACTACTTTAAGTATAATTTAGCTGTAAAGATGTCCTTTTGCCTTTACCCTTACCTTATTTTTCTGTATCTTTATTAGATTGTGATATATTGATTTGATTATGATTACCGGTTTGCTTAATATCTACCTTTCCACCATTACCTCTTTGACTTATATTGACAGAATTACTTTCCCCCTTCATTTCTATACTATTTATGTTATTCTTTTCTTTAGTAATGGTATCCATACTTACTTTAAAAGGTAGGTCGCTTGTTATCTGAACAGAATTTGACTTTCCATTGATGTTTATCGAAAAATTGGTGAACAGTATCTGCCTTGCTGTTAAGTGAATCATTACTAATTCCGGCGTTGGGCTTGACAGGTTCCTTCCGTATTTGATGGTCTCTGTCAGAATTATTGGAAATAGCGATTAAGCACAAAAAAAGTAATGCCGTAAATGTGAGAATCGCTTTCATAGGTTCACTTCATAAGTTTGTTAATGCAAGATCAACCATTTAATCACGAATTTCAATGAGTGAATACACCGAATTATTATTTGCTGAAATCTTAGTGATTTTACCCATACACTTTTACAGAAACCAGGCGGAACAACAGAATGAAGAGGGTGGAGATTTTAAAATTCCTGGAAATTTTATTAGGTTATTTGATTATAACGCGAAATTGAATTGAAATCCGGATTAAATTTCAATATCTGATAACAAACACAATCTCGATTTTGAAACAAACATGTTCGTTTCATTGTAAATCAAATTAGGGATCGGAGTGGAATAAGAAATTGGCGTGAGTTGAAAATACTGACCCAATAGGGCAAGGTGATTAAGTCACTCGAAACTCCGTCTGCCTGGTGAATTACTGATCAAAAAAGGTTGGAGCTGTCACCCAAAAAAATCAGCAAAAAAGGAATGGTATCGATATCAATCAAATTAACAAAAAAAGCAGTCAATAAAGAAATGGTTTTGAAATCAAGCAAATTGTTCCTGAGCGCAAATATGATGACTTCAATCATATTCTTCGAATTGGTTTTCCCCATCATTTTGGCACGGTGCTTTTCAACTGTCCGGCTTGAAATTGAAAGTTTATCGGCAATGATTTTAGTTGAAAGGCCTTCTATCGACAGGCGAGAACCTGATTTTCGCGGTCGGAAAAAAAATCGTTTTTTTGAGTTATTGTATTAACATTGTGTTGATTGAAAAGATCCTTCAGCCTTTCACCTAATGATTCTTTCACAACAATATTTTCACTTTTCAAAATCTTGAGGATATCCGATATAAAAACCGGAATTTCGTCGCATTTTTTATTATTCAGTATGACTAAACCAGCCAGCAATGAATTAACGAAATATTCTCCATATACAGAAATATAAAGAGTAGCTTCAAACTTTTCACCTTCTCTGGAAATGAGGTAAACAGTTTCATCAAAAGAATTCAATAATCCGTTTTTACATCCGGTTATTCTTTCTTTTATTTTCTGATATGAAACCGAATCTAAAAGATCTTCAATGGAATATGATTTTATATTTTGCTTCCCCAGTTTAAGAATCCGAATCAAGGCTGGATTTGCTTCAAATAAAGTATAGCCGTCAAATAAAAAAGTGCCATTTGGGGATAAATTAATAAATGTTCTAAACTCCTGACCACCGATTTCTTTTAGTTTTTTGAATTTGGTTAATCTATTTTCAATTGAGCGTATAAGAGTTCCATTATCAAATGGTTTTACAAGGTAATCATCAGCGCCTAAATCCATTGCAAACCTTATGTCCCGAAGTTTAGATTTACTTGTGACAAAAATAAATGGGATTCTTTCGATTAAATAACTATCATTCAGGGTATTATAAATCTGCCAACCATCCATCAGATCCATTTTGACAGCACACAATATCAAGTCAGGATTGTAATCAGATACTTTTTGAATACCTGAGGCTCCATCATACGCACAACAAACATCATAGTCATGCAGCATGAGAACATCTCTAATTGCCTTAACTAATCGTTGGTCTTCATCGATGATAAGAATTTTGGCTCGAATATTCATCCAAAAATAATTAAACTAATAAAGTGCATCTTTAGTGTTGTCTTGAAAGTGCTGAAAAATTCACTTTCATGGGCTCCCTTCGCCAATATTATTTATATCCATTGTTATGCTGAGACATTGAATATTATTATTGAAAATGCTTGTGTTATATAGCAAAATTATTGTGGAGATGGTTCTCTGATTAGGTTCGATATGCATAAGGTTAAAATATTTAGGCATATTAAACATATTAGTTTTAAATAGTACCCTAATTTCGAAAATTTAATCATGAAATGCAATACGTGAATTCACTAACACAGAATTTGCTAAAAAATGAGGATTTTACCCATTCACTTTTATAGATATCAATGTTAATACCGGAATGAACAAGGTGGAGATTTGTATCATTCTTCCGGATGTAATTATGGATAGTATATACATGATGATGATATCTAATTCATATCATAAAATTTTTGGCCAATTCAAATTTCATCCGTTAATTCTGAAAATGATTTTCAGAAAATTGTTATAGCTTATATCAGGTGAAACGATGGAAAATCACCTTTTTCGATTGTAAGCACAATCAACTAAAAGTTAAGTTTAATATAATGAAACGAGCATGTTGGTTAGCACAAATAATAACGGGAATCTCATGCGAGTTCTATCCGGCCATTAAAAATACAATTATTGGGGATGAAATAGAATAATAGCGGCTTTCAAAAATTAATCATACCGTTTGTGAGGGCGAAATTGATTACTTTGATCATATTATTCGAATTGGTTTTCTCCATCATTTTGGCACGGTGCTTTTCAACTGTCCGGCATGAAATTGAAAGTTTATCGGCAATGATTTTGACTGGAAGGCCTTCCATCGACAAGCAGAAAACCTGATTTTCGCGGTCGGAAAAAATATTATTTCTCCAGGTTACTGTATTAACATTGTGTTTTTTGAGAAGATCAAACAGTTTATTACGTAACGATTCAGTAATTACAATCTTTTCACTTTTTAAGATTTTGAATAAATCCGGCACAAAAACCTTATTTTCATTGTTTTTTCTATCATTCTTTATTACTAAACCCGTCATTAATGAATTACCGTAATTTAAACCTAATTTCGAAATATAAAGAGTAGCTTCAATCTTTTCACCCTGTCCGGAAATGAGGAATACAGTCTCACAAAACATATTCAATAATCCGTTTTTACACCTGATTATTCTTTCTTTTATTTTCTCATATGAAGACGAATCTAAAAGGTCTTCAATAGAATACGATGTTATATTATCCTCTTTTAGGTTAAGAATCCTGATTAAAGCCGGATTTGCTCCAGTTAAAACATGACCGTCAAATAAAAAAACGCTATTTGGTGTTATATCAAAAAATGTTTTAAACTCCTTCTCACTGGTTCTTTTTAGTTTCTTAAATTTGATCAGTCTAACTTCAATTGAACGTATAAGAGATTCATTATCAAATGGTTTTACAATGTAATCATCAGCGCCTAAATCCAGCCCAAGCCTTATAGCTTTAAGATCAGACTTATGTGTGATAAAAATAAATGGAACATCATCTATTAAAAGACTATTCTTCAGTACATTATAAACATGATAACCATCAAGGGGATCTATTTCGATAGCACACAATATCACGTTAGGACGGTATTCAAATGCTTTCTGAATACCTAAGGCTCCATTATCTGCCCAATATACATCAAAGCCATGTACCGTAAGATCATTTTGAATTGTCTTAGCCAACGGTTGATCATTTTCAATGACCAGAATTTTAGTCCGAATATTCATTCAAAAATAATTGAATTAATCAATTGATTATTTGATCGTTTCCTGCAAGTGGGGAAGAACTCACCTGCAGGATAACCCCTTCACCAATATTATTTTCATTCCTATTTATGCCGCTAACTTAAAAAATTTTATCGTAAAATAATCAGTTCTATTGATAACTCCATAAAAGATAGTGATTTAATAATTAAAAATCAATAGGTCGCATTAATTTTTCGTCGTCCTCATCAAACTTTCCGAAAGAAAGTCATAATATCCTTAATAATTTTATCTGCTTTGATCATATGCACATAAATTTCCTTTTATGCATAAATCTTGTTTTAAGCGGGAATGTGACGTCGTTTTTTTACCAATGAGCGTCGTACGATAAATTTGTTGTAACTTTAAGATTATTCAAAACATTGATGTTATTTGCTTGCTTAAACAATTGATCAAAATCTTTGTAAAATAAATTCAGGAATCAGTTAAAAACCCCGCTCCTCCGGATATGCTATTCGGTGGTAAATAACAGGGAATTTGTAATTCCCAAATGTTTGATAAACAAAAAAGATTTGTTCACCTCAATAAACAATACCGGTAACCTCTCATCTGATCTTTTTACCGAAAGGCTTCTTTATGAAATATCATTATCAGGTCTTAACAGCAGCTATTCTGCCCAAAACCTGAAACAGACCTGTCAACATACTACCAAGTCCATACTTTGAACGTACTATGAACGTAGTTTGTGCGTACCATCTGCGATGAACAACGTTAAATCTACGTTTAAATTACATTTATGCTATGTCTGAGCAATGGAGATGATAGGGAGAAAATAGCTGGAGGGCCAGGTGAAGAACTTTCAGGAGGGATGATATTGAACAGCACCCAGAAGAGCAAACAAGGTAATGGTTGTTATTAAAAGCCTGCCAGTGCGAATCTGTGATCTAAACCTTTTAACCATCATTAATAAAGTACATTTTTGGAAATAGTTTATGGTACATGGTACACCTCAAAACCCTGGAATACATTAAATGATAATTTTTTAAGCCATTTTTATATGTATCATCAACTAATTGCTCGCTCTGTTGAAATAATTGGCCTAAGAGAAGGAAAATCAGTTCAGTAAATCTCAATAATCACATAAATCACAGTTCAGAATCCTATTCCACGGTCACTGATTTCGCCAAATTCCTTGGACGGTCAACATTACAACCAAGAGGCCAATGCAGTATGATAGGCAAACAATTGTAAAGGGATCACCGAAAGCAATGGTACAAGCGCATCATGCATAACAGGGATTTCAATCGTTTCATCCACCAGTCCCGCAATTTCCCGTCACCTTCGGCAATCAGATGCGATCACTTTCCCGTTTCTGGCTTTGACCTCCATAATATTGGATATCATCTTACCCCTGTTTTCCTTGTCGCAGGCAATGAGCAATTACCGGGAAATTCTCATCGATAAGGGCAATCGGCCCGTGTTTCATCTCAGATGCGGGATATCCCTCTGCATGAATATAGGAGATTTCTTTCAGCTTTAGTGCACCCTCCAGGGCAATCGGATAATTAATCCCCCTTCCCAGGAAAAGAAAGTTCCTGCAGCCGGAGAATTTACGGACAAGGTCAATCAGGTGTTGTTCACGGGCAAGTATTCGTCTCATTTTTGAAGGGATCTGGGCAATCTCATCCTGCATTTCACTGATCAGCAGATTCTGTTCATTCACAGACGAAAGAAAAGCTGTAAACTGAACAAGTTTCATCACCTGTGCCGTAAAAGCCTTGGTTGAGGCGACCCCTATTTCCGTCCCAGCCTCCAGCAGAATGGTCAGGTCACTTTCCCTTGCCATACTCGAATCAGGTACATTGCACAAACTCATCACGAATGCCCCCTCCTCCTTTGCCATACGGGTCGCTGCCAATGTGTCGGCCGTCTCCCCGCTCTGCGAAATACCAATGATCAGGTCACCCGGACCGATAACAGGATGACGGTAACGGAATTCCGCCGCATACTCAACCGTAACAGGAATGCGCGCATATTTCTCGATCAGGTGATGCCCTATCAGGCCGGCATGGTAGGATGTCCCGCAGGCAAGGATAATCATCCTTCTGAATCCGGAAAGTTTATCTTTGAGTACAGAAAATTGTTCTTTCTCATAGTCGTTCTTGCGAGAAAAATACCTTTCTATGATCTCCGGTTGTTCAAAGATCTCTTTCAGCATGTAGTGGGAAAATTCCCCGAGTCCCGAATCGGGAAAACTGAATTTCATCTCCTTGTACACAACCGGAATTGAGGTACCTTCTTTGTCACACAGATCAACCTCCCCTTCGCGCGACAAAATAACAATGCTGTGATTGGCCAGAATGAAGTATCGCTTTGCAAAATCCGACAAGGCATGGGAATCTGAGGAAAGAAAGGCCGCCTGACCCGATAAACCCACTACAAGGGGCGACATCTGCCGGACAGCATAAATCTTATCAGGCGTTTTTTTATCAAGTAAAACAAAAGCATAGGCCCCTTTTACATCGATCATCACCTGCTTTAAAACATCTTTTAAGGCAAGTCCCTTTCGGACAGCAAGAAAATCAATCCAGTTGACCAGCACTTCTGAATCGGTTTCACCCTTAAAAACATATCCGGCATTTCTCAGTTTCCGTCCCAGTTCGATATAGTTTTCAATAATCCCGTTATGAACCAAGGGCAAATCTTCCTGAGAAGGAAAGATGGGGATGGGCATTTTCTTCACTTACCCTGCCGTGCGTCGCCCAGCGGGTGTGCGCTATTCCCATATTGCCTGGACAATATTTTTCTTTTAATTTTTCTGCAAGTATCTTAACATTGCCGGTAGTCTTCACAAGGTTGAATGAACCGTTCAGTATGGCTATCCCGGCGCTGTCATAACCACGATACTCCAGCAGCCGAAGTCCTTTAAGAAGTATAGGCTCTGCCTCCTTCTTACCAATATATCCGAATATTCCGCACATGATAAATTTAATTAAGAATTAAAACCAGACTTTAAGCTTTAGGCGATAAGTAATAATTGACAATTGACAATTGATAATTATCATATCAGTAAATCAGCACGTTATCACATTTTCAAATTTTCAAATCTTCTCATCATTTCCCTGCAACCTTGAATCATTTGCCTTATAACCTATTTATCTGCTGTTTCAAATTGTAGCAATTTTTCCATCTGAGATATGATCTCCTTCCCAAGCGTTTCCTTTTTGGCCATATGTTCCCGGATAGCCTGAACCTCTGCATGTGTTTCAAACTCCTCCTTTATATTCTCAAAATCAACATGCTGATCCTTTTTGTCTCCCTCAACATCCAGTTCAGTCTGCCGGATCAGGGCAAATTCCTTCGATGCATCCTCATACAAATATTTATCAATTTCCAGCACGGCATTCATCCATTTTTCCACAACTTTTATGACATCAGGGACAGTAAAATCCATAACGGCTTTACCGTAAAACTCCTCGAGAACATCGCTTGCCCATGACCATTCATAAGAATAATAATTCCCGTGAATAGAACGCATAGCCGCATTGATCTCTTCAAGCGAATGAATTTCATTGCTTTCGATAGCTTTAAGCAATTTTTCCAACGCATCCGACGGACAGATCATCCCCGCCAGGTCGATCCACCGGCAGTTGCTTCCCAATGGCGTATCTTTTTGCAGTGAAAACTGAATATCCTCCTGTGAATTTATTTTGCCTCTTTTTAACCTGGTGATCAGCGAGTTCCCCAAAAACTTCCAGATCGCCTTCTCATAAAGTGAAATCCCCCGCTTCAAGGCATGATTTTTAATGACCATCCCGTGGTAGGAATAAAACGGGGCGCTTTCACCCGATGCCTTTAAAAGCTTTTGCAAAACATCTCTCCCGTTGATCATCTTTTGTATTGTATAAGGGCTCAGCAAATTGAAATTGATCAGATCCAGAAGATTGGGATCTTTGCGACGGTCGCGCAAGGGCCATTTCTGCGAGTCACGGATTGTGCCGATGCTTCTCAGATTGATCCCGGGTATGAGGTGACTTTCATCCCGTTCCTCAATAAGATAAGAAAACGGAAAGTCTGTTGTGTCCGAATGCCTGTAATGTCTTCCCATGACAAGTGAAAAGGCCCCTACCCTCGATGGCCACAACACATAGGAGTCACTTGTCGTTTTGGTACCACGTTCCATAACCCCTTCGTGAATCGGACCCAGTTTGTAAAGATGATTGCTCTGATTAGATCCGCTTCCCGCATTCATAAAGGAAAATAAACCCGCTATTAAAAGCGAGGATTTATGATGTGAAACGGTAAAAGGCCCGGCAAAGATTGAAGTAGCCTCCCCGTGAAATCCCTGGCAGTTGGCAAAGAAGGCCGAATCGATTGCCGAATAGCTTTTGTCCAGAATGGAACCCTGCCCGACAAAACAATTCGCGACAAGGGAGGTATCGGTGATCCTGGCTCCCGAACAAACAATAAAATTCTCCAGAATAACTCCCTGACCGATAAAAACAGGGTCAGCAACAGAACTATTGATGGTTCCGTCGGTGATTTTAGCCGCTCCTTCAAGATAGGCATAAGGGCCAATCCTGACATTCCTCAGTATACCGCAATTAATGATATGCACGCCTGCACTCACTTCGCCAGTACTGTCTGTAAGAAATGAGGAGTAATCAGAAATCAGTTTTTCTATGACTTGCAACAATTTTCCCCTGTGCCGGTACAATGCGAGAATATAAGCTACCTGCGATGACAACAGATCATAAATAGGAATCTCATGACTCCCCGATTCATTAATAACCTTTATCCGGATCCCGTTGCCGAACGAATTCCTGCTATCCACTGCCAGTTCTGTAATAGTATGGATCACAGCACGCTCACCTACACTGTAATTGGCAATATAACTTTTTACGTTGCTGATTAATGCATTATTTCCAATAACGCAATTGTGTAAATGGGCATTGTATATACCGGTCTTCATCCGAACACCGCCAAATAGGGTAATTTCCTCGTCGAAGCGCCCAATACGGTTATGCCCGGAAAATTTTACATTTCTGAGATTATCTGAAAGAAAATCGTTGTCGACTTCAATCAGGTTCCAGTCTTCACAATAACAACCCTGAACGATCAGCTGACCAATCTCTTCATCTGAGAGTTTTCTGAATTTTTGCTGAGGCATAGTCTTTTTTAATTAAATATAGGCTAAAAATAAGCCCGTTTCAAGACATATCCGGAACAAAAACTAATAAATTAACCTAACATTTTTATATTAATAATTACATTATAACCTATTTATTTGTTATTTAATATATTATAACCTATCATAATTTACGATTAATTTTCTTTACCCTAACTATCAAAATAAAATAGCCTTAGGTTTTAGGCTGTAGTCTGAAGATAATCAAAGATAGAAAGATGGAAAGATTGAAGGATGGAAAGAATAAAAAACAAAGGGCAAATGAAACAGAGCAAAAAGTAAGAAGCTAATAACCAAGAGTCAAACTGATTACTGATTACTGATTACTGTTCACTTTTAAATTTCCTGTAGAAAAGAAGAGAGATTCACGTTGCGGTCAAGCCCCATTTTTTTGCGCAGCCTGATTCTGCCTATCTCTGCACTTTCCGGTGTTACATTGACAAGCCCCGCTATTTCCTTGGTTGAAAGCCCTAACCGGATGTAAGCACAGATTCGCTGATCCCGCATAGTCAGTCTTGGATACTTTCCTTTTAACCGTATAAAAAATCCGGGATGAACTTTTTCAAAATGAAGAGCAAATTCTTCCCAGTTAAAAATCTGCCTTCGCTGATGCTCATCAATCCGGGTAAGCATTTCTGTCACTTTTTTCTGGGTCGTTGCGGGTAGTGTGTTACGGATAACAGAAAGATTCTTTCTCAGATAAAGCAGAATTTCATTTTTCTGGGCAATTCTGAGCAACGACGAGACCAATTCACGATCCCTGCCTGCAATTTCATCCCGTATTTTTTCCCTGGCTTTCATTTCCAGTATCTGTTGACCGGTCATTTCCTTTATTCTTCCGAGAGCCGACATCAGCCGCGTAATATCCCTGATCGAACCTCGCTGACCGAGATAGCTCCCCATACGGTCAAACATAGCCTTGGTATTCATTTCACACCAGCACAATTGTTTTGTGCGCGTGAACAGTCTGAATTCAATGGATTGGCCTATCTGCATAAAATTCATGGTACTCCTGAAAAATTGCCGGAAACGGCTTTCATCCTCAGGATAAATAATAGTGAAAAAAAGTTTGGGATCATTCATAAACTCCTCTGCAGAATATCCTGTCAGATCATGACAGGAAGGAGAAACCCATTTGAACTTTTCCTGTGGATCAACCCAGAACTCCCAGTCGTGGGCAAAATCAGCAATTAACTGATATTTCTCACCTTCTTCATGAAGCTCCTTATTCTCATTTTCAAGGAAATAGTTTTTCCCCCGTAACTCTGAAATCAGCTTCTCCAGCTCCTTTACCCGTTCATCATTATTTTCTTCCCTGTTTTCCGGCATCTTAACCTCTGTCAAAAATTCCCAACCTAACATCAAATATATAAAAATCTCAGAAATAAAACGTTAAATCAAACAATAAATGTATCACTTCCACACAAGAAAGTGACGGCCAATAATGACTGATCTGCCATGATTATTAAACCGGAAATTTGCATGCAAATACAACGTACGGGATAATTTTTTCATCTGTTGCATAACCGCATCAGGGAGATATCAAGGCCGGGTTGTCTGTACACTGTTTGTACACTGACTGTACATTGTTTGTACCATATTTGTACAGTAATTGTACAAACAGTGTACAGACAACCCGGCCTTGATAACAGCCTGGAAGGCCTTACCAGGGAAACAGTTTCCTGGTGCAATTATATCAAAAGGGGATTCTTGAAATGAACGAAAGTGGTGGCACCATAAGAAGGAAAATTTTCGATTGCCGCTGCGAAGACAAACAGAGGATTAAAAGGGTCAGCAAGACTCAGGGAATTCAATCTATACTGATATAACGATATTCTGTTCAGGTAAATAAATGTTTAAGAGAATTAGGGATTGAGAGTATCAAATTGCAACCTTTTAATATTGAAACCCTGTAACAGAGGAACTTGTTAGCTAATTTCCAAAACATACATTAAATTTGGATTTAAATTGAACAATCCATTAATTTTTATTCTATATTTGGGAATCAGATATTTAAATCGCTTCTAACCAAAAAATTACATGTCATTAATTCTCATCATCCTTTTATTGGGTGTATTATTTGGTTTGTCAGTCAGGAAGATATCCATATTATTTAAGCTGAATGAACGGGTATTCACACTGATGTTATATCTTCTTTTTTTTATAATTGCCGTCTCAACAGGGATGGAAGATATAATTGATAAGGATATTGAAAGTATCGGATGGACAACATTTCTTCTGATGGTACTTGCATCAGCGGGTATTATATTAATTTACAGCATTTTTTATAATATTTTATCCAGGAGAGAAACAAATGACAATTGACAATTAGTAAGATAGAATGTAAAGAAAGTAGAAACCAAAAGCTTATTAAGAATTACAAATGAATAATTACTTGATGTTCTGATGTGATAATTCATAATTTGTAATTATATAAGCTTACCTTCATCAAAAGTTCGTCTCTCAATTACATTCCCTTGTTCATCTGTTATGAAAAGATGTCTTACCTGATAAACGTCCCGAATGATGAATTCCCAGATATTTTGGCTGTTTTCTTTTTGTATAAAAATAGAACTCATTATTTGTCCATACTTTCCAAGTTTTTCACTGACAAAAGGATCCACCATTTCAAGCTTGTAATTCGTTTCGGTCTTTAACCATTTGCCAGATTTTTCGAATTGGGAAATTTTTTCAATACCATTTATGCGGAATATCACTTCAAATATACCGTCTTTCTCTTTTGACCATTCAATATTTGTGGCATCGGGAAACATTTTTTTAAATGATCTTAGTAATTCTTCACCGGGATGATCCGGATTTTTTTTGAAAATATATTTTGAAATAAATTTTTTCATCTGAACTATCAATAGAGTAACCAGTTATTATTCAATTAATTATTGATAACTTATGCTTTTGATTTATTAAAATGAAAGTCAGAAGTCGAATACCATGACTCATTAAAAGTTTAACCTTAAGACGTTATTTTTGAAAAAAGTCACATTGGAAGGAGCAATCTTCTTTGTTTTTTGTTTCTTAATACAAGAAAATCACTCTGTCACTATGTAATGTTCTTTATACAGAAAAGCGACCCTGTCGCGGGCGCGTTTGAGGCGCATTTTTGCAGCACTTTCACTGATTTTCAATGCGGTTTGAATGTAAGTAATGGGCATGTTATCTATGTAATGCATAGTCAGCAAAGCTTTTTCCTCGGGGTGTATCAGTTCCAGAATTTTCATCAACCGGTCACTATTGATTTCTTTTTCGTTCAATTCGTCTATAACATCAGGCATATCATGTGATACATTCCAATCGGGGTAATTCATTTTCTTTTTATTTCTTAGGTATTCGATACACTTGTTGTAAGTGATGGCATATAACCAGGTAGAAAAATTGGATTCGCCTCTGAAATCAGCCAGTCTTTCAAATATCCTGCAAAAAATATCTTGGACAAATTCCCTGGCAAGAACAGGATCTTTTAATAACGAATTGCATTTGTCGAAAACTTTACCGGAGTAACGAGTGTAAAGTATTTCGAAGAAGTTGGTATTGTGGTCCAGTTTGATCATCCGTATGATCTCATTGTCTGAAAGACCTATTGCTAAAGTTTTTGCCTTCATCCTTTTAGGAGAAATAACGGTGGCAAAGATAGCCTAAAAAGAATAATCCATAATCAAAGTTAAAAAAAAGTATAAAATTCTTGTGACCTATATAAACCTTTACGTCTAAACTTTGTAATTTTAATATTGAAAACATTAATTATTTTAAATTTTATTTTTGAAGTTATGAAAAAAGGATTATTTAAACTGATTGCTTTAAGTGTATTAGTTATTACGTTTACCAGCTGCGCCAAACCTCCGCAAGCTGAATTGGATGCAGCAAATGCTGCTATAGAGCAGGCAAAATCTGCGGGTGCTGATCGTTATGTGCCGGCAGCTTATAATGCCGCTACAGATGCTTTAAAATCTGCTCAGGCTGCTATTGAAGAACAAAACTCGAAATTTGCTCTTTTCCGTAAGTATGATGCAGCAAAAACTACTCTTGCTTCTGTAAGTGATCTGGCCAAGAAAGCCATCGATGAAACTGCTGCGAGGAAAGAAGCTTTAAAAACTGAAGTTAATCAGGATCTTACTGATCTTAACACTTTGATTACGCAGGACAAAGAGATGTTGGCAAAAGCTCCCAAGGGTAAAGAGGGCAAAGCTGCCCTTGAAGCAATTGGTCAGGAGATTTCAGCCGTTGAATCTGTAGCAACAGAAGTTTCTTCAGGAGTTGCAAACAATGAGGATATTCTGACTCTTTCAGAAAAAGTTAAACCTGCACTTGAAAAGGCCAAATCTATCAACACCGAATTATCAGATGTAATGGCAAAAGTTAAAGGTGGTAAGAAAAAAATGTAAAAACACTCTTTTAGGAATAATAATTAGAAAACCCTCGGACAATAGCCGGGGGTTTTTTTAATTTTGCATTGGGAAATTACATTCAATCTTTTATTATTAGGATTTGATTTTAATTCAATTGATTTGGAAGTATTATAAGGTTCCGGTTCATTAATTTTTACAAATGAGACGTAGCTTGCAAAAAAAAATACGCTATATAATAGGAATATTATTGTTTCTCATTATAACCGTGTACGGGATACTAATTGCTACTATGCAAAAACCTCCGCTTACAGAGATAAAAGCATGCCTGGCAGCTCTTAGTAAAGCAGAACATGGAAATTCTAATGTATATGCTCCTGAATATTTCAATGCTGCTGAAAGAAAATATAAGACAGCTATGCAGGAGTGGAAACGACAAAATGCCCGTATATTTTTTAAAAGGGATTATACCAAAGTTAAGGAATTAATCCTCGATGCTACCCTCAAGGCTGAAGAAGCCAATGTTTTTTCGGGTACAAAAAAGGATGATCTGAAAATGAATTATCTTAAAGAAACAGAATTATTGAAGACAAAACTGGACAATTATCATTCTGTTTTCAGCAAACTCCCTCTTAAAGCTTACATTAGAAAAAATTATGAATTTGGAAAATTTGCCTTAGAAGAAGGATTAAGTGCATTTGGTAAAGGTGATTATATGCTTGCAAATAAAAAACTGAGTGAAGGGAAAATCAAGATCAATCTTGCCGATAACGAAGTAAATTCATTTCTCAGGGAATATTTTGAAAATTTTTCAAAATGGAGGAACTGGGTCGACCGAACTATTCAATATTCGGCAAAAAACAAAACTACTGCCTTCGTGGTGGATAAAATTCAACACAAAGGATTCCTTTATTCAAATGGCAGACTTTCAAAAGAGTATGATGTAGAATTGGGCAGGAATTGGCTTGGTAATAAGCAATTTGCCGGAGACCGGGCAACTCCTGAAGGAATGTATGTAGTAACTAAAAAGAAAGGGAGCAGGGATACAAGATATTATAAAGCATTGATGATTAATTTTCCCAATGAGGAAGATAAAATTCAATTCGAGGAAAAGAAACGAAAAGGTTTGCTGTCTCGTAATAGCAGGCTGGGCGGACTTATTGAGATTCATGGTGATGGAGGTAAAGGAAGTGACTGGACAAGCGGATGTGTTGCTTTGCCGAATGACAGGATGGATGAATTATTCAGCAAACTTTCTCCGGGATCACCTGTTACTATTATTGGCTCAATGAATTCGCTTAAAGAGTTGTTAAATTAGGTTTAGTGATATGAAAATTGAAGAAATAGAAAATTCAGAAAAAGAAAAAAAGGAGAAAGCAGAAGAAAAAGTTATCAGACACAAAGGGAATATATACTGGATTGTACCAGTTGCCTTATTTATTTTATTGGTACTGACAGTTTATTCAACTTCTGCATTTCAGAATTTTGCATTCAAAGTAAAATCGTTGGTGACAAATGACAGGATAACTTCTGTAAAGACTGTTGCCGGAGTGGATCAGCTTGAATTAAGAACCCAAAATAATATCCAGGCTGCAGAGAATAAACTCGACAAATATCTTCCTCCGAAACCATACATAGTCATCAATACAACTGATAATCGTTTTTCATTAAGAAAAGCTAACGGCGATACAATTCGTACAGGATTCTGTTCTACAGGAAAAGATAATATCCTGATTAAAGGTGATAAAAAATGGGTTTTTAAAACACCCAAAGGATTATTTACAGTGCTTAACAAGAGAACTTCACCTGTTTGGACGAAACCGGACTGGGCTTTTATCGAGGATGGTTTGCCTATTCCTCCGGCAAGGTCAAGCGAACGAATCGATCCGTATACGTTAGGCGATTATGCTCTTGGTTTGGGGAACGGTTATTTTATTCACGGTACGCTTTACCAACGCTTTATCGGATTGCCGGTTACTCATGGATGTGTCAGAATAGGAGACAAAGATCTTGAGGTGATATACAAAACATTGAGTGTGGGATCAAAGGTTTTTATTTATTAGGCAGAAGAATATTTATAATGAAGAATAAATTCGCTTTTTGGTTCATTACGGTAATAATGTCGGTATTGGTCCTTTATTCAATGGTTTGTCTTGTAGTATTGCCCGTAATGACTGATAACAGGGATGCAGAACCAACGGAAATTATTTCTAAGAATTTAGAAAAACCCAGGAGCAATGTAAATAAGAAGCAGAAAAAAGTCGACAAGGATATTAATTCAGAAACAATACCTGATTCCTTAAAAGGAAACAATCTGAAAGAAGCTGTTAAAAAACTGATCGATCTCAGGGAAAGAGAGAATTTTATTAATTCTCAACTGAGTCTGATCAAAGAGGATTCGGCGTATCTTGTTCTTAATCTGGCAAAAAAGACAGCCGATCTTGACTTAAAAGGTGTTTCTCTTCATGAGTGCAAAATTTTACATTCTTACGTTAATAATACTATCGTAGACCAACCCATTGAAGATCTGCTTGACTGGTGTGGAAAGCCATTTACCTTGGAACATGAAGATGCAACTATTCCCAAAGTTTCATGGATAATAAAATATGCGCCGAAAGACAGTATAGAAGCCAACCAGTTCGAACCACTTCCTGCACCGCCTAAACGAGGTGACGTTTATGTTGTTATGGATTTTGAACGAAATTTGCGTTTGATTATTCAACAGTCAGATTATCCGGATTGGCAAGGCCGGAAAAAGATTTCAGCTATAAAATGGAAATATCGGAAACAGGAAATTATTAAGTCCCTGAATGCTCTTCTTCATTTCAAGCCTGAAAAAGCAGTACCCACTATTAAAATTGTTCTTTCGAAAGATGATGCAACAATACTTTACAGGGCGCTTCCATATAAAACAAAATTGGCCTTAAGATTATAAAAGCCTTGATAAATAAATATCAGGGAAATGTATCTTTACAGTCGTCAATTTTGGCTCTCAGCTCTTAGACATTAGCTCTCAGCTCTAAATTCGTGTAATTAGTCAATAATTCATAATATTCGTTACTATGGAAAATACAATGAATGCATTTGTCCTGACAGGCCTTCGCAAGATGAAAATGGTCAAAGTCCCTAAACCTCAGATTTCGAACCCGGAGGATGTTTTAATCCGAATGGTGACTGTTGGGGTATGTGGTTCAGATATACATTATTACACAGACGGGAAAATCGGGAGCCAGGTGGTTAAATATCCCTTTACCGTGGGACATGAATGTTCAGGTATTGTTGAGAAGGTTGGTATGAGTGTATCCGGAATAAGACCAGGCGACCGGGTTGCGATTGATCCAGCAATGCCTTGTTTTCAATGTGATCAATGCAAATCCGGAAGATTCCATACATGCCGGCGCCTTAAATTCCTTGGTTGTCCCGGACAAGCTGAAGGATGCCTTTCCGATTATATTGTAATGCCCGAAAAGTCCTGTTTCCCTATTGCAGATTCGGTTACATTTGAAGAAGCTGTGATTTCTGAACCTCTCTCTATTGGATATTATGCAATCAAACTTGCCGGGAGCCTGAAAAATAAAAATATCGGGATCCTCGGTTTTGGCCCGATTGGGATGAGTGTTCTGCTTCCTGCACTGGCTGATCATGCCGGGAATATTTATGTCACTGATAAAATAAACGACCGTCTTCATATTGCTGAAAGATGTGGTGCAACCTGGACTGGCAATCCTGAAGAAAAGGACATTGTGCAGGATATTGCTTCAATGGAACCAACATTGCTTGATTTCGTTTTCGAATGCTGCGGTAAGCAGGAAGCTATTGATCAGGCCATTAAGCTTTTAAAACCGGGTGGAAAATTGCTGATCATTGGAATACCGGAATTTGATCGCTGGTCATTTCCGACAGATGATTTTCGCCGTAAAGAAATTGCGGTTCAGAATGTCAGACGGCAGAACGAATGTACTCATACTGTACTTGACCTTATAGCAAATAAAAAAGTTGATGTTATGCCAATGATAACCCATCATTTCCCTTTTGATAAGACAGACGAAGCTTTTGAATTGGTAGCTAACTATAAGGACGGAGTGATGAAAGCCATGATTGACTTCTAAATTCTCTGACAATAAAGAAGATTTCACCTTTCTCACAAAATCTGTTAAACCTGACTGAGATGAAAAATCTACTTAAATTTTTGATTGTCACTGTTGCTTGTCTGTTATTTTGTTTCGGTTCTGATTCAATTGCGGCAGGAGTAGTTTCAGCGGGTAAAAAATCTCATCCTTATCTTTATTTTACAAGTAAAGATATTCCTGCTATGCGAAAGGCTGCCGCCACAACCCATAAGCATTATTTCGATCTTCTTAAAAAGTGGGCCGACAGATATGTTGACTTCAATCCTCTTCCGGCTTCTGAATTGCCTTCAAATATTGATATCATGCAGGTGTATTGTGAAAACAGCATGTCTTACATCGTCAATATGTCTCTTATCTATCAGCTCACAGGCTCTCCCTTTTACCTTAAAGCTGCCAAAAAATGGATACTTCAATTTGCTACTTATCCCTCCGAGATTAAGGGTAATTTTTGTGTAGGCGCTTATGCCACAGCCATCGCAAGCGGTTATGATATGCTTTACAATGAGCTGGATCAAAAGGACAGGGACCGATTAAGCACCCTTCTTGCAGCGGTTATTGAAAGAGGTAAAAAAGGTACGGTGTCGGACTGGTGGGCGGGCATTTCTCTTAATCATGATCACTGGCTCCCGGTAACGGGATTAGGTGTTGGTGCATTGGCACTGTATTATGAGAATGAAAATGCTCCGGGATGGTTTAATTATTTCCTCGATATCGTAAAAACAGACATGAATTTAGTGGGCGATGATGGAGCCTGGACTGAGGGCACTGCCGACTGGATTTATGCCATATCGCTTCCTTATGTGTTTTACGATGTTTACAAAAGAGTTCTCAATGTCGATATGTTCCGTCTCCCGATGGTTAAAAATGGTGTCCCATACCGTTTATATAGCTGGATTACGGATAATCTGTATATTTATCATCATGATTCCTTTGCCAACGGAAGGTATAACGTTCTTGGCGCAGCTTCAAGTCATCTTCTCCACAAAATGGCTATGGAATATAAGGACAGTCATATTCAATGGCTGGCAGCACAGGATGAGACTCTTGATTTACAGGATCTGAATAAAGATAAACCGGTTAAAAATGACTGGACTCTCAGTAAAAATTCCATGGTTCCTTATATTCATTGTCTTGGATGGAATTTCCTCTGGTACGATGCAAAAGTAAAACCTGTCCCTCCCGACGATCTGCCGCTGAACCATTATTTTCCCAACCAGGGTTTGGTCATTCTGCGCACGGGATGGCAAAAGTCCGATCTGGTCTTCTCCTTTACCTGTGCCCCGGTCGGCGGTCATGACGCATATAAAGCTGCTATGGAAGGAAATAAAAAAATGCTGAGCAATTACGGTCATATTCATGCCATGGCAAATAATTTTGATCTTTATGCTTATGGCACTTATCTTGCCGTTCCCCCATCCTACGGATCCTTAGAAAGCAATTTCCAGAATACACTTACCATTGATGGAGCCAATCAGCAGAGAAGTCCGAAATTTGATGCAACCATGCTGATAACTGACCTTAATAAGGATTATTCCTATATGGTCGGGGATGCGACACAATGTTATCCTTCTTCCATTAATCTCAGCCACTGGTACCGTCATGTTGCATTCTTTCCACCTAATACCTTTGTAATTGCAGACGAACTTGAATCTTCAAAAACTGAGTCTTCCGGTAATCCGACCATTTGGCATATGAATTTTAATCCTCAGTGGTCATCGGCATCAATCGATTCAACAAACCAGGCTATCAGGATAACAGGAACAAGCATGCTGCAAACCAATTTTCTTTATCCGTCAAAACTTTCTTATGAGATCAAAAGAGTCAATTCTTTTGCAAGGCAGGTAAATGTTTCGATCAACAGCATATTTAGCTCCGGTCAGGATCAAGAGATTATAGCCGTACTGTCAGCACTTGAAAACTTGGATGCCAAAGCTCCTGCAACGCGCCTTATTAAAGGTGATAAGATCATAGGTGCGGTCGTTGACAATGGAAATGCGAGCCAGGCTGCAGCATTTTGCCTGAAAAGCAATGACCCGAATGAAAACTATGCCCATAAGTTTGAATTGTCAGCACAAAAGACCACAACCTGTTACCTGTTTTCTTTCCGGCCCGATGAAGGATATGATGTTTCAGTTTCTTCAAAACCTGGTGGAGATGGTTTAACTGATTATATGCTTTCAGTAGGTAAAGGGAAAAAGTACAGATCAAATCATCAGGGTACACTGATCATAAAACTGAAAGGAACAAATTAGATCCTTGAGGTTGCCCCGATAATGGGGTAAATGATTACCTTCAATCCTCAAAGATCCCATATGGAAGGAAATCATTGAAGGATCCTCTTGCATAATATACCCGTGTTATCCACATACCAAAGATTTATTGTAAGTACTGTGATTGTACGCTGTCTGTACTATGACTGTACTAATTTTGTACAGTCAGTGTAAAGACAATGTACAGACAATATACAGACAATATACGGAAAATATACAGTCAATATGAAAGAAACATTACACTGATACCGATAAGGTCATAGGGAAAGGGAGTGTTCCATCTGATCCATTTTCAGAAATATTTGTAGAAACATAACTTATTTATAATCATATATATAGATCAATATAACCGGATGATATTGAGGTATAAAGAGTATTTTCAGGAACTGGCCGCATAAAGAATTTGTCTCCCATCCGTACAACTCGTTACAGTTAATTAAAATTAAGTCTAAAATGTAAGTTCGGAGTATTTAAGATTTTATCACTGCAGACCGGGATTTTTGGAAAAATAAGTAAAAAAGATTTATCTTCGGAGGATTTTATAGGTTTACTCCACAAACTAAATTTGAATTATGACAAAGTATAAATTTTTCTTTCTTATTATTTTAATATCCGTCGGTTTATCGACTTTTTTACAGAATACATACGCACAATACGAAAGAAGAACAAACAGAACTCCAGATGAAGCATTTAAGGAAGCCATCAATAATCCGGGATTTAAGGGGAGCCCTAACGGCGAGGGATTTTGCTGGAATGCCAGAGGAGCAATGGGAGAGTTTATCAGCAATTATGAAGCGACAAAGAATACGGAATGGCTTGATGCCGGCATTAAATACTACGATTGGCTGCTCGATAAAATGCTTACCGATCCTGATGGCTATAAAGGATGGATAGGGCATTATGATTACGACGGGCGTTACTGGACTGACGCTCTTGTAGGGGATGCGCTGTTGTTTTCCGGTATGCTCGATTTCTCTGTCCTGGTAAAGGAAAATCCTGAATTGCAAAAGAAATACAAGGTCAAGGCAGACGAGTATTTTAATTCTGCCAAAAGGAATTTCTGGGAAAAATGGGACCACAAAGGGGTGCTGGTATAACGATCCGCCTTTCGGATCTTATCTTTTTCCTGTTAAATTTTTAAAACCCGACAATACAAAGGAATGGGTGTATGCACCGAACATTCAGGATGCCGGGATAAGTAATCCATTTAACATGCAAGCTGATGCCGGCGAATTACTCCTGCTGATGCACAAATACTCCGGCGATAAAAGATACTGGGATAGGGCTCAGGCGATTTATCTAACTGCTAAATATAATTTTCAGTTTTTTGACGATCATTATTGCTGGAATTACTGGACTCCCCTGGCACCAGTAGATGTTAACCTGAAGAGAAATAATGTGAAGCTTTGGGTCGGCGTGCATGAATGGCGTTCCGGATACCAGGCAGGTGAAGTGGGCCAGATAGTGACCGCCTATAATTACGGAATCGTATTCGATGAAAGAGATATTCAGCGGATCATAAACACAAACCTGAAGGTGATGTGGAACGGTGACAGGAAAAATCCCATCTTCTTTAACTCCAACGGCCTTGGAAGAGATATGGATACAACAGGGCGGGCATCTTTCAGGAAATCATGGGGACATTCGAACGAGTTCCACAATGCAGGAGAACTGTGGACGTCACTGCTTCCTTTTAATCAGACGCTTCGTGACCTGAGCGCTGCTCGTTTCAAGGGAGATACTACATCAGAGAGATACCAGAATTATAAGAAACGCATGATGGAAAATCCTCCGAAGCTTCAAAAGGAAATATGCCGAAGGCAACGTAACGGTACCAACTGTGAATTTTACTGAATGTAAAGACCTGAACTGCGCCACTGTGCTGCCTCACAACATTACCGATAAGCAGAAATCAATTATTCTTTGCAAATCGTGGGTGCCTGGCAACCTGAGAATTGATCTTTATTCAACGAAAAACAAACTGATAACGAACATTTATAATGGTAATATAAAAGATGGTTTCTTTATGATTGAATGGGACGGTAAAGATCCTGCCGGAAAAATCAACTTAAAAGGAGACTATAAGGTGAGGTGGACAATTAACGGCGGTATGAGGGAGTTTCCTGTTATCATTCATTAATTGTAGAGATGTATGGTTTACATCTCTGGCCTGTGTCAATAGAATTCGTCTGAATAAAAAAGACAAAGATTAAAGAATCAAATGACAAATATTCAGTCTTTGATGATATTTGGTGTGATAACGTTATCCTTTTCCGTCACATTTATGTAACGGTTAAATAATATCAGAAATTGAACAAACTATTAACCCATAATTATTATTGCGATGAAAAGTACTAATCTGCAAAGTTTAATTTTATTGCTTGTTGTCATCTTTTCGTTTTCAATGTCAGCATGTACTCAAAAGAAAGAAACCAGGACACGGATTAATGCAAATCCTGATTCGGTAGCACAGAAAGCGATCAATAATCCGGCATTTATACAGAATCCAAATGGCGAGAATTTTTGTTGGCAGGCCAGGGGTGCAATGGGTCAGTTCTTAAATAATTATGAACAGACAGAAGACACCAGATGGCTGGATGCAGGAATTAAATACTACGATTTTCTGGTCAGTAAACTGATTGTTGATCCGGACGGATACAGGGGATGGATCGGCGAATATGGTTATGACAGCAGGTATTTCCAGGATGCCCTTGTCGGGGATGCTTTACTTGTAGCAGGAATGCTGGACTTTAGTATCCTGGTAAATGAAAACCCTCAGCTAAAAGCAAAATACGGGGATAAAGCCAATGAATATATTGGCATTGCAAAAAGGGACTTTATAGAAAAATGGGACAAGAGGGGATGCTGGGTTGATGATCCACCCTTTGGCTCATATATCGGATTTAATAAGTACCTGAAACCGGATAATCTGAAACAGTGGATTTATGGCCCTGAAGTATCGCGTTCGGATATAAGCCACCCATTTAATAAACAGGAAGATGTTGGTGAAGTATGCCTTCAGCTTTACCGTTTAACTGGTGATAAATTTTACTGGAACAGAGCCGAGTCAATTTTCTATACGGCTAAGGCTCATATGCAGTATTTTGATGGCCATTATAATTGGAATTACTTTGATCCACTTTGGAAAGGTGATGTTGATCTGGAACACAACACCACCAAACATTTCGTTGACATTCATCCATGGCGCGCAGGTTACCAGGCCGGAGAAGTCGGCAAAATAGTAATGGCCTATAACTATGGCTGCGTTTTTGATTCAACGGATATTCAAAGGATCATTAATGCCAATTTAAAGGTGATGTGGAATGGAGACAAAGTTCATCCAGTATATATCAGTTCAAACGGATTGGGTGCTGACGGCGATACGGTTGGTTTGGCAGATTTCAAGAGAACTTACGGACATTCCAATGTTAAAAAATATGAAGGTCAACTCTGGACTTCTTTGGCGCCTTTTAATCAAACCATTCGCGATTTAAGTGCCTCAAGATTCAGAGGGGATACAACTTCAGAAAGATACATTGCTTTTAGAAAGAGAATGATGGCGAATCCGATCAGCTTCAAGAGGACTTTAGTAAAAGGTGAAGCAAAACCGATTCCATTCAATTTTACTGAATGTAAAGACCTTTATTGCGCTGCCGTTCTTCCCCATAATATTAAAGTTGGCGAAAAATCAATAATTATTTGTAAGTCAAGAACTCCAGGTGATCTTCAGGTTGATCTTTATTCCAAAGACGGGAAACTTTTAATCACGCTTTTTAAGGGTAAAATGAAAAGTGAATTCCATACCATGACATGGGACGGGAAAGGCCAGCCCAGCGGCGAATATAAAATACGCTGGACTACGGATGGGGGATATCGTGAATTCCCTGTAACAATATTATAATTACAAATCATATTATTCTGAAAACAATGAAAAGAACAACCTCGATATTCATTCTGCTCAGTGCCGTAATTATTTTTCCAATTTCTTTTTCTTCATGCAAAGAGAAAAAAACAATTAAGCTTAGCACCACTCCTGAGGCTTTGGTGGAGAGGATGATTAACAATCCAGCATTTGAGAGAAATCCAAACGGAGAGAGTTTCTGCTGGCAGGCTAATGTTGGAGCATCTCAATATGTCAATAATTATGAGGTGACAGGAGATACAAAATGGCTTGACGCAGGAGTAAAATACTTTGACTTTCTGATTGGCAGAATGACTTCGGATCCTGATGGTTACAAGGGATGGATAGGGGAACGTACCCGTGGAGGAAGAACGACCTGTTTTGATGCCCTTGTAGGAGATGCAATTCTGCTTTCGTCCATCTTAAATTTTGCCATTCTTGTAAAAGAAAATGAGGATCTTAAGTCAAAATATGGAGAAAAAGCACAATCATATATTGAAGTCGCCAAGAAGGATTTTGTAGAGAAATGGGATCACCGCGGAAGCTGGATTGAAGATGGACCTTTTGCAACATGGGCAGGAGTATTTCCTTTCACTAAGGATTCAACAGGTAAAAAGCAATGGCTTACAAGGTCTCAAATAGGCATGAGCAATCCCTTTAATAAACTATTTGATGCTGCGGAAGTGTGCCTCGACTTATGGAAACTTACCGGCGAGAAAGTATACCGGGATAAGGCAGAGAAAATTTTCTTTACAGCTAAAAGCCACTTCCAGTATTTTGATGATCATTATTGCTCCAATTATTTCGAACCTCTCTATCCGGGAGATATTGATTTGCAAAAGAAAGCCACACGTCATGGCGTTTGGGTGCACCCATGGAGGTCAGGTTACCAGGCAGGGGAAATCGAAAAAATCGTTGAAGCTTATCATAACGGATTGGTTTTCGACGAACAGGATATTAAAAGACTGATCAATACCAACTTAAAAGTGATGTGGAACGGCGATAAGGTCAATCCGAAATACATTAGTTCCAATGGATTGGGAGCTGATGGCGATACAACGGGACTTGCAGGATTTGTCAAAACATACGGCCACTCGAATGCCACTAAAAATTCAGGAGAATTATGGACAGCATTGCTTGATTTCGATCAGACCATCCGTGATCTTTATGAGTTGAGATTCAAAGGAGATACAACCTCAGAAAGATATCTTTATTATAAAAAGACAATCCTTGCCAATCCTCCAAGCTTCAAGCGGAAATATGTAAAAGGAGAAGTAACTGTGCCGGTTGTAAATTTCACCGAATGCAAAGACCTGAATTGTGCTGTAGTACTCCCGCATATCGTTCCCAAAGACGGCAAGTCCATTGTATTCTGTCAGTCATGGGTTCCCGGAGATCTGAAAATTGAGTTGTATTCCACTAAAGGTGATCTCATCACTACATTATTTAAAGGAAAAATTGATCAGGGACAATTCATGATCGAGTGGGATGGGAAAGATCCTGCTAAAAAGGTCAATCTGAAAGGAGATTATAAAGTCCGCTGGACGATTAACGGCGGATGCAGAGAATTTCCTGTTGTGATATAAATTATAATTGAAAACAATATCTTTGGTGCAATTGGTTTTAGAATGATATTATATTTTGCCGTCACATTTATGTGACGATTAAAATCAAAGAAACAAATTTCACTGAATAATAAACCTTTAAAATTAAATTATATATTAAATGAAGAGAATACAGTATCTCATTGCCGCTGTCTTTATTTTAAGCCTGGGATTCAACGTATCAGCCCAGGAAAGAGTAAAAATAAACATCACACCGGAACAGGCTTATCAAAACATGATCCACAATCCTGCCTTTATAAGAAATGCCAAAGGAGAGGATTTCTGCTGGAACGCAAGGGTCAATATGGATCAGTTTATTACAAACTATAATCTGACTAAGAATACCGAATGGCTCGATGCAGGGGTAAGGTATTATGATTGGCTGCTTGCAAGAAGGGATAGTGATCCTGAAGGATTTAAAGGTTGGATAGGACCCTATGAATTTGATCACCGTTACATCCAGGATGCATTAGTCGGAGAAGCGATATTAATGTCCGGAATCCTTGATTTCTGTGTCCTTGCCAAAGAGAATCCTGCTTTAAATAAAAAATACGGCAACAAGATTAAGGAATATGTCAAGACTGCTGAAAAAGATTTCTTTGAAAAATGGGATAAGAGAGGGTGCTGGGTCGATGATGGACCTTATGGAGCTTACATAGAATTCAGTAAATATTTAACGCCAGACCTTAAAACATGGATTACTCCCGCCGAATCACGCGGAGGAACAAGTCATCCGTTCAATAAACAGATGGAAGTTGGGGAGGTTGCACTGAGGCTTTACAGGATCACAGGTGAACAGAAATATAAAGAAAGGGCTGTAAAAATTTATTATACGGTCAAAAGCCATTTCCAGTATTTTGACAACCACTATTGCTGGAATTACAAAGACCCACTTGTTCCTGCCGATGTGGATTTAAAAAGAAATGATACCCGCCACTGGTGCGACGTCCATATGTGGTGGGCGCAGTATCAGGCAGGAGAGGTATCAAAGATCGTCGAGGCATACAACTACGGGATCGTCTTTGACAAACAGGACATTCAGAGAATTATCAACACTAATTTGAAAGTGATGTGGAATGGCGACAGGGTAAATCCTGTTTACATTAATTCAAACGGTAAAGGCGCCGCACATGATACAACGGGCAGAGCAGCATTTTTAAGAGGTAATGGCCACTCAAATCCATTCTATGATGCTGGCACTTTATGGACTGGATTGTTACCTTTCGATCAGACCATTCGCGATCTTTACGAATTAAGATTCAGAGATAAAACATCACCGAGATATTTAGCTTACAAGGAAACAATTCTTGCCTATCCACCCTCCTTCGAAAGAAAATATGTTAAGGGTGATGTGAAAGTTCCAGAGGTGAAATTTACCGAAAGTAAAGATCTTTATCTTGCTGTTGCCCTGCCAAGTGTATTGCCTAAGGATGGCAAAACTATTCTTATATGCAAATCACGTAATCCCGGTGAAGTGCAGATTGATCTCTACTCAAAAGACGGAAAAAAGCTCCTCAATCTTAAAAATGGTGCGGCAGGTAAGGAACGATGCTTCATCATGACCTGGGATGGAAAAGATCCTTCCGGGAAGAAAACTTTTAAAGGAGATTACATGATCCGATGGAGCATAAACGGCGGGTACCGTGAATTCCCAGTCACAATTAATTAAATTACAAGGTATGAATGTCTTAAATCCTATTGCCTACAGTCTTTAGTCTAAAGCCTGATATGATTGTTGTAATATTATTTCTAATTTCATTTCAGAATTAACATTAATAAAGTTTCATAATGAAAAAAATCTGTCTTATTTCGTTCTGCTTATTGTTTAGCGGAATAATTTCATCGGCACAGAATCCTCCTCTGCTGACGAAGAATCCTGATTTCTTCCCTATCGGCGTCTGGCTGCAAAGTCCTGAAAATGCTCAGGCATACTGGAATGCCGGTATTAATGTCAATATAGGTGTCTGGAAAGGTCTTACACAAGAAAAGCTGGACTTGTATAAAAAAGCCGGCATGAAGATTATATGTGACCAGAATGAATTCGGCCTCAAAAATCTTAAAGATCCAACCATCTTAGCTTGGATGCACGGTGATGAGCCTGATAATGCCCAGGCTAAAAAAAACGGAGGGCAAGGATATGATCCTTGTATTGATCCGGCAATTATTATAAAAAGTTACGAGCAAATAAAGAAAAATGACCCCTCAAGGCCTGTTTATATCAACCTCGGACAGGGAGTATCCTATATCAATTACAATGGGCGCGGAGAATGCCGGGGAAATATCGATAAGTACAAAGAATCAACCAATGGTTATCTGAAAGGATGCGATCTGGCATCATTCGATATCTATCCTGTCAATAACAGCGATCCCGAATCACACAACAACTTATGGTATGTGCCGAAAGGAATAGACAGCCTGAGGTCATGGACAAATTATAAGAAGCCTGTCTGGTGTGTGCTCGAATGCACCAAAATCAGCCCGAGAAATCCAAGGAAACCTACAACAATGGAGGTAAAGTCAGAAGCCTGGATGGCTATAATTCATGGCGCAAACGGAATTTCTTATTTCTGTCATTCTTTTGTTGCTCCCCAGGACGAAGCTGCCCTTTTGCACGATCCGGATATGCTAAAAGCAGTAACAGCCGTTAATAAACAGGTCACTTCGCTCGCACGGGTTCTCAACAGCCCTACCACAAGCGATTATGCAACCGTTACAAGCACCAACAAGGATGTGCCCGTCGATATAATGACGAAAAGTCAGGGAAAAACCAATTACATCTTCTCTGTGGGTATGAGGTGTGGATTTACCACAGCCACTTTTACCGTCAAATCAGGGAACAGCGTTGAAGTAATTGGTGAAGGAAGGACCTTACCGGTTAAAGATGGTAAATTCAGTGATGAATTTGCTCCATACGGAGTGCATTTGTATAAGATAATGTAGAAAATTACTCTTCAGACCGAAGGATTTAACTCCGGTTCAATATAAAATAACCTGCCTGATTGCCAGACAGGTTTTTTTATAAGGCATATTATTGAAAAGCGCCTGGTGTAATCTTCCCAAACAAGCTATCAATAAGGATCCGAATCCCGAAACTCCGGGACAAATTTGCTTAATAAAACTCTCATCGGTTTCTTATTCAAATAATCTACCCTCTGCAAACTTCAGGTGATAACAGGTTCATGTCCGTATTTTGTGTAATATTTGTATAAGCTTTCTATAAAGTTTCCGTATAATTTTATTACACAAACATTACACAAACATTACAGAAACATTACACAAACACCGAAGTTGGAATTGTTCAAAAGCGAAGATACCGCAAGGAATTCTCTCTTAATTTTTCTTTGTCCTGAAGGTATTGTGCATTGATCTTAACATTTCCAGGGGTGTCTCTTCAGGTACGATAAGTCTGCGTACCGTTTGCAAGGGTAACACAGAATCTCTCTTTGATGAAAGTATAAAAGAAAGCTTGAAATATTTGCTCAACTCTTCAGCGCCATTTTGATTATAAACTCCATTAGGGTAAGCCCAGAATTCAACTTTCTTCCCGATTATCTTTTCCAGTTTCTTTTCTGGCTTATCAACCTCTTTCTTCCAATCATCTGCATTTTTGTATTTAGTTACCATTATATGATCCCAGCTGTGCAGCCCGATTGTGTGTCCGGCTTTGGCCAATTGTGAAATCTGTTCCGCAGTCATGTAATTCTTCTTATTGAGCGTAATGGTCATAATGAAGAAAACTCCCCTGAATCCGTACTTTTCCAAAACAGGTGCCGCAATGGCAAAATGTTCCACCCTTGAGTCATCGAAGGTTATCATCACGGGCTTCGGGGGTAAGGCTTTGTTATAAACAAGGTAATCATATAATTGATCAGGTGAGACAGAATGGTAACCACTGTCGGCAAGTATTTTTATATCAGATTCAAATGCAGACGGGCTTACTTCATATTCACTTTTCATCCCCACATTAATGCGATGAAAACAAAGGACAGGCACCTCAGGTTTGGCATAAATCTGAGCAGTAGTATTTTGTGACTGCTTTGGGATAACGCTGATATTTATCACTTTGGTATCAGCGATCTTTTGACTTTGTTTAGTCCTGCCGCATCCGGTTATAATTAAAACCAACAAAATCATACTTGTAAGGAAATTCTTTTTGTACATCTGAGCAATGAATTAAAATTTCAATTCGGAAGCTTATGAAATATTATATTTGGTAATAAACCAGGCAAATTCCGGACGAATTTACTCTAATTCCATATATTTATTTTACCCTTCAATCTTTTGCAATTAATAAATAATGTCTTACGTTTACATCTTGATTCTGACCATGAAGAGATAACCTAAATAACAAAATCATTAATAAACATAGGAGGATGTAAAATGAGATCAAAATTCAACCTGACACTGAAATGGCTTTTTGTATCATTATTGATATTAAACGGCTTATACCTTTCTGCGCAGGTAACCGTTCTTGTTAATAAAGGTAAATTTGCCACTTTAGAAGAAGCTGCAAATGCTGACGATAAAGTCAACTGGATTGATGCGGATAAAACAGATGACCGCGCCTGTACTGAATGTTTTGCAGTTACCGAACTTGTACATTTTCTGCCGCTTGGATCGAATATTCCCGCTGATGAAATCAAAACAGATGTATCAGGGAAATTACCATACCAGGGTGATCTTATTCTTGTTGGAAGCAGGAAGTCAATGAAACTGATCAATATAGTAGAGACAAGGCATGACTTGTCTCTACAGGAGCAACTGAAAACGGATCAGTCATTCCGAATTCAGACCATGAAGCAGAATAACAGGAACATTACAATTATCGAAGGCCGAGATCGTGTAGGGACACTATACGGTGTTTATGAATACCTTAAACAATTGGGTATCACTTTCTACGGCCTGGGTGAACAGGGAACGGTATATCCTGTTAAGAAAACCGGATTACCTGAAAATCTGAATATTGTTCAGAATCCTTCTTTTCTTTCAAGAGGTTTTATCGGACTTGGAAACAGGGGCGACAAAAATATGTATTACTGGATGGCGCGAAACCGGATGAACTACTGCGATGAAGGCAGCGAAGCCGGATTCCGGCACAAGCTGGGTATGGTTCTTGTCCGCGGCGGTCATGGCGTACAGGGAGAATTTATCCCTCCCAAAGGAGAATATCCCTATAATTACCCTCTTTTTAAGGGAGATGAAAACAAGCCGAAAGATCCTTATGCTGTTAGCAAGGAATATAAGGGCGATACAAATGGCGACGGCAAACTTTCCTATTTTGAAGCCCATCCCGAATGGTACGGATTAAGAAACGGGAAACGGAGCGATAGGGCAGACAGATCACCCGGAGATAATTACTGCACCTCAAATATGGATGCCAACAAGGAGCTTGCAAAGAATATGGTTCAAAGCCTGATTAACGGCAGATGGAAAAATGTCGATATTGCCAATTTCTGGATGCTGGATAATGGTAAATGGTGTGAATGCGACAACTGCAAAAAGCAGGGAGAACTAAGCGACAGGCTTTTCGATGTGGCTTATATTGTACAGAAAGAGATAAAAAAAGCGCAGAAGGAAGGCCGGTTGAACAGGAATGTACTTCTGGCCACGCTTGCTTATCATGAAACATTGCCTCCTCCTGAGAGGGCGCTTCCGAAAGATTTTGATTATGACAATTTCTCGGTAACCTTCTTCCCTATTGAGCGCTGCTATGTGCACTATTTCGATGATCCCGACTGTACTGAGATCAACAAATTCCTTTACGATAATTACAAAGGTTGGGCAATCGATCCTGACCGTAATTACAAAGGTTCAATGTTGCTGGGCGAATACTATAATGTCAGCAGTTTCAAATCACTGCCGATCCTGTTTACAAAAATTATGGCTCATGATATTCCATTCTATTACAATACCGGTACACGTCATTTGAATTACATGCATACGCCCACTCATCTTTGGGGAACATGGACATTGAACCAGTATCTGCTTGCCAGCCTGCTTTGGAATCATCAGACCAATGTAGATCAATTGCTTAATGATTATTTCTCACGATATTATCCTACTTCCAATGAACACACGAGAAAATTCTATCAGTTCCTGGAAGCGGCGATGGCAAACCTTAAACCTTTCAAGCATTATGCGGGGAAGAATATTTATAAAATGAGGACAAGGCTTACAAAGGATACCGTGAATATATTTCCATTGGACCACCTGCATTATGAAGCGTATCATCCGGCAAAGAATGACGGTCCCGATGTCGTTGAGATGGTGGATCTGATGAAAAAAGCCCGTACCGAAATCGATGCAGCTATGTTAGAGTGCAAAGATAAAGTTGAAGAGTCGAGACTGATAGATGATGAAAGGCGTTTTACCTATGGTGAGGACATGATTTATCTATATTATCATCTGATCAGAACTGCCCTTTTACACAGGAATAACGAGGAAGCATTGGCAAAAGAGGAATTTACCCATGCAAAGGATTATGCAGAAAAACTGCGCAATATTACAGATCTGGTCGCCCCGCTTTCCGGAACCGGCAGAGGAGGTGATGCCAATGCCGCCAATGGATTTGAGGCGGCACAGATTGACAGAGAATATGAATACTTCAAAAATATGTATGATAATTAATTGTTAATTGATACAAAACTAAATTCACCACAGATTACACAGATTAACACAGAAATAATCTGTGTAATCTGTTTTATCTGTGGTGAATCTTTAGCCTAAATCTAAAGTCTTTAAATTGAAACTATGAAATCAATAAAACTGCTGCTTTTAGGATTGATGCTGCTTCCGTTTGTGGGATCAGCCCAGGTCACTATTCTCGTTAACAAAGGAAAATTTGCTACTCTTGAAGAAGCGGCCAATGCTGACGATAAGGTCATTTGGAGCGATGCAGACAAAAGCGATGACCGGGCTTGTACGGAAAGCTTTGCAGCAACAGAACTGGCTCATTTCCTTCCCCTGTGCTCTACTGTTTCTGCCTCTGAAATCAAAATTAATACGGACGGAAAACTTCCATCAAAAGGTGATGTGATTATTCTTGGAAGCAGGGAATCAAACAAACTGCTGAACAAGCTTAAAATCCCAAAGGCCGATGAAATGAAAACAGAACAATCATTTCATGTTCAGACAATTAATAAGGATGGTAGAACTATAACCGTTATCGAAGGGAAAGACCGTCAGGGAACGCTTTACGGAGTTTATGCTTATCTTGAGAAGATGGGCATTACCTTTTACGGACTTGGAGAACAGGGAACTGTTTACCCATCTATAAAAACAGGATTGCGTGAATCATTAGATTTCACAGAAAATCCCTCTTTTCTTTCACGTGGATTTATCGGACTTGGCGACCGCGGTGATAAGGATATCTTTTACTGGATGGCGCGTAACAGGATGAACTATTGCGATGAATCAGGAAAGGATGTCGGATTCCGGAAGAAACTGGGAATGGTGCTCGCCCGCGGAGGACACGGTGTTCAGAGGATGTTTATTCCTTTTGACAAGGAATATCCTTATAATCATCCTCTTTTTAAAGGTGATCCCGATAGCTATCGGGACAAACCAAAGGATCCTTATGCAGTTGGAAATGAATACAAAGGCGATACCAATGGTGATGGTAAACTGACATACTTCGAAGCTCATCCTGAGTGGTATAGGCTGGTTAACGGAAAACGAAGAGTCAAAACATCCTATCCCCAGGATAATTTCTGCACAACCAATAAAGATGCCTGCAAGGAGCTGGCCAAAAATCTTGTACAGAATCTGATAGACGGCTCATGGACCAATGTGGATATAGTGAATTTCTGGATGAATGATGAAGGAGGATGGTGCGAATGTGATAACTGTAAAAAGATCCCGGTCTTAAGCGATCGGCTCTTTCAGGTGGTGTATATCGTCCAGAAAGAAATTGAAAAAGCCCAGAAAGAGAAACGTTTGAACAGGAAGGTTCTTCTTGCATCGCTGGCTTACATGGAAACACTTCCTCCTCCTCAAAGGCCTCTGCCGAAGGATTTTGATTACGACAATTTTACTATAACGATCTTTCCCATTGAAAGGTGTTATGCGCATACCTTTAATGATCCGTCCTGCACTGAAATCAATCAGCCGCTCTGCAAGGATTATGAAGGCTGGACTGTAGGGGAGAATCGTAATTACAAGGGATCGATCTTTATGGGAGAATATTACAATGTAAGCAGTCTGAAGATGCTTCCAACCCTCTACCCCACTATTCTTGCTTCAGATATTCCTTATTATTACAAAACAGGCACACGTCACTTTAACTATATGCATACTCCAACCAATCTATGGGGAACATGGACGCTAAACCAGTATATGCTTGCCCGTTTATTGTGGAACCACGAAACCAATACCGTTCAACTTTTAAATGATTACTTTAGTCGTTATTACCCAACTACGACGGAACACACAAGGAATTTTTATCATTATCTTGAGCTGGCGACAGCTAATTTCAAGGCCTTTAAGCATTATACAGGAAAAAATATCTATAAAATGCGCCCGCGTCTGATGAAAGATACAGTAAACATCTTCCCACTTGATCACCTGCATTATGAAACATATCATCCGGAGAAAAATGATGCCGCTGATGTGGTGGATATCGTGGAATACATGAATCTTGCAAGAAAAGAACTGGATGCTTCACTGCTTCAGTGCAAAGATAAAACCGAAGAAGCAAGATTGTTGGAAGATGCCCGGCGCTTTGAGTACTGCGAAGATATGGTTGGTTTTTATTACCACCTGATCCGTACTGCCCTGTTCCACCGAAAAGGTGAAGTTCATTTGGCTAAAGAGGAATTTAAAAAGGTAAAGGACTTTGGCGAAAGACTGAAAAATATCAAAGACATGGTTGCTCCGATCGACGGCAAAGGGAAAGGCGATGCCAATGCCTCAGACGGATTTGAAGCCACGCAGGCGACAGACGTTTATCAATATTTTCAGAAAAAGTATGATAATTAAATAATGTTTCAGAGTTACAGCGTTTCAGTGTTTCATTCTGAAACTCTTTACCAAAACAAAAACTTAAAAATGAAGAATTTTTGGATTTTTATTTTAACAGTCGTAATTTTCGGGAACCTTTCAGCCAAAAAACCCGATAAACTTTCCACGCCTCAGTTTTACGGGCTTTATGCTCCTGCAGGCGATTTGAAAAAATATGCAGAAGATCTGGACCGTTTGGGTGTCAAATGGTTTCGTGTTGGCGGCATTAATGATCAGGCAGCCCTGTTTGCGGCAGAAAAAGGATACCACCTGGTTCCTGTGCTCGGTTACCGGAAGATTTCACTGAACAATACCGTACCAATAGATCAGATTCCACAAATTATGGAGGAATGGCGGGAACAGGTACGGAAAACTATCAGACGATACGGACCTGACGGAACACTCTGGAAAGAAAATCCAAAAATAAAAGCCCTTCCGGTTTGTTATTGGGAAGTATGGAATGAGCCGAATATTGAATTCCTTAATCCACCGCAGGGAATGTCTCGTGTTCAGCTTTATGCGGAAATTCTTAAGGCAGCATCAGAGGAAATCCGTAAGCTTGATCCCGGAGCAAAAATCATTGCTTTCAATACTGCAGGAGGCGCTTCAACAGGTTTACCTTCCCCGGATGGCTATGCAGCTCAGGTGCAGTATTACGGTTGGAGGCGCTTCATAAAAGAAGTCACTCAAATAACAGGAGCTTCCTGCTACGATGCCATTGGCCTTCATCCCTATACCATGCCCTTGGGTCCTGAAGAAGGCGGAGTGGCAAAAGGACTGGAACTTTTAAGGGAAGTCACAAAAGAGCAGAAAGCAGGAAACAAACAAATCTGGTTCACAGAGGTCGGTTACCCGATAGAATATCCAAGGAACAAGCAGGTGCGTGACGAGCGGCAGCAGGCCTGTTTTACAGCAAGGCTTTATGCAATAGCAGCAGCTCACGGAGTGACTCAGTTGCAAAATATGTATATGGTTGACATTATATACAGGCAGGACAATACGCGCAGAAGCTTCGGTTTCTTTACCGATCCCGGCAAATGGAGAGAGCAGGCTACAGCCCTTCAAACTATGATCCGTCTTATGCCTGACCCCAGGAAAAATCCTCAGATTATTGCAGAAAACAATAAAGGTTTCAATGCTTACAAATTCAACGGAGCAAACGGCCTTTCAATTATCATGGCCTGGAATGCCGGCGAAGGCCAGATTGATAATGAATTTGAAATTAAGGGAAGTAAAGCCACAATTGTAAATATGCCTGGCAATGAAGTCCAACCGATAACAATAAATAATGGCAAGGTAAAAGTGACTCTCAGCGAAGCGCCGGTTTATATTATCCCTGCTTCAAACGCGGCTGTTGATAAATTATTGTCAAAATAAATACTTTTGTTGCCCATCGTTTGCAACGGGGAGCAAATGGCTCATCGTTTATAACGATACATTGTATTGGCGTCCCAGACGCAAAACCACAACCCCTTCGTTATAAACGAAGGGGAACAACCTAAATTATGCCTCCGTTACTATTTTATCTTATACAAATGAACTGCATAGGGTGAGAAATCATCACTGAATTTCCCGTCCTTGATCTTGATTGATCTCTTTTCGCCAAGCACCTCAGCCTTTTTACCTGATTTCACTGTAAATGTTGCCATAGTCTCACCACTCCTCATTCCGACTGCAAAAAGATAATTAGCCCCGCCCTGATTTTTGGTCAGAATATCGACCGGAACCTCCGAATTGCTGCTCGAAACTGATGCATAACCTGAAGTAGTCTGACCGTTCAGTACCGTAGCTAGCGAAGTGATTTGCTGATTGATATTTTTCATCGCAGCGCTCATTTCAGGATCATACAAAGGAGCCGCTTCAATCTTGTCTGCAAATTGGGGCGTCCCCGAAGGCTGCTGAGAAGAAAAGGCATGGCAGAAATATCCGAATCCTGAAGCGCCGTGAATCAAAGCCATCCAGACCTCTGCCTTCACTTCTGTTGTGGTAGGCCTCCGAGGATTCTTTTCATCTATTTTGGTGCATTCTATCCAACACCAGACCGGCTTTTTGTAATCGGTCCACTCCCGCAGGTTATCAATTCCTTTTGCAACATACCACAACGCATCTTTTGTCTCTTTATCACGGCTGTTAACAGGATAAATATCGAAAGAAGCAATATCGCAGCCTTTTAAATAACCATTCTCGGATACCTTATACATATCGATCTTTCCGGTGCAGGCTCCTCTGCCATACCAGCCCGTATTGGCAGCCCCTACCCCGACGTTGAGGTATACAGGACGGCTGGGATCCTTCGCTTTTGTATCCTCGTAACGCTTAATTATGATGGCCGGATCGATACAGGGATCATATTGCTTGGTTGTTCTGTTCATCTGAGCATTATCAGGCTCGTCCCGCTGATTGTAGCCGTAAATCGTTTGATCATCCGGATGGCTCAGTGCAAATTGATTCTGGCCGCAGATAACTTTCATATTTGCTTTTTTAAAAAGATCAAGAGCTGTCTGATCTAATCTTTTGCTTAAACCCACATACACATTGATGCCTATTTTGCTGTAAGCCTCTGCATTGGAAGGATTTTGAAGCCATACGGCAATCGGGAAGAACTTTGGATCAGTCGAATTTTGTCCTGAAACAGTCCGCCAGCCGGCTGTAAAAAATAAACACGCGAAAAACAAAACTGATATTTTCATGGTGAGTCAAATTAAAATATGTTATTCCTTTTAATCCGTTAAAGATAATAAAATCCCGATTGCCTGAAGATAATTAAACTCATTGGATTTATCTCTGCGGTTAATTTACTCCGCCTTTATGAACACCCTCATTTCAACTCAGGACCTTTGATCCAATAAATAACTGAAACTAAATAAGTTCAGGATCGCTTTAACTTTCATTCCTTTTTCCCAGAGAGACGTTATACCAATACATCACACCGGATTTCAAAAACCAGCCAAAGCCCTTTCAACAAGTTACCAAAACCGTATTTCATTGGTACCTCCTGCGTACCTTGTGCGTATCTCATACGTACCTCATGCGTATAAATACGTTTAAAGTACGATTAAGCTACACTTATGTTACGTCTGAAAAAGGAAGATGGTACGAGGAAAATAGCAGGAAGGTACGGCGAAATACCTTTCACGGAGTGGTATTGTATTGACATCGGAATAATCATCAATGGTACAGATATACATCCCTCTTTCGCTTATGTAATCCAACGGCATTTGCCCCGGCTCTTCCTGAAAAACCGACTGAAACTACAACGGAGGACAGGCTGGAAATGAATTATATGCGTTTCAAGACATTGGCAATTATGACATAAGGTCTGAAACAATGTGTTAAATTTACCCTAAAGCATCAGTTTTCCGAAGGTTGTTTTGTATGACAAGTCGTCCCATCCACAGGAATTTTCTGCAATCAGATTGAAAATTTTTTATTTCCAGATTAAAGATACATTGTACTTTTTGAATTGCTCATCTCTGCTCACAATTTCAAGGTTTTCATATATTGCTTGTGCAATGAGCATTCTATCAAAGGGATCATGATGGTGAAACGGCAATCCTGCATTGATTAAAATCTGATTGGTTGTTAAAGGGAGTAACTCAAAACCGCTATTTTCAATAATTTGAAAGATACTTTCCAATTTCGGAGTCATATTTAACCTGCCCAAAGAATGTTTAATGGCAATTTCCCAAAAGCTGGCAATACTTACATAGCAGTTGTTTTCGGGGCTTTCAATAAGCTTTTTCGTTTTTTCAGGCAAATTAGGATCCTCTGAGATGAACCAAATTACAGCATGAGTATCAATCAATAAATTCA
Organism: uncultured Bacteroidia bacterium; assembly: GCA_963810555.1. Lineage (GTDB taxonomy): Bacteria > Bacteroidota > Bacteroidia > Bacteroidales > Prolixibacteraceae. The sequence continues at coordinate 491,250 of CAWENX010000007.1, forward strand.
TTACTTATATTCATTAAATCCTTCAATCGGATCATCAAAACTATCTTTCATGGAAATTAGACCTTTAGCCTGACCTGCAATTCTTTTTTTAGATTTTAATGCTCCTCTTGCGGATTTGTATTTAATAAAATCTATAAAATCAACCACTTCTTTTTTGAGGTTCGGAGGCAAACCTGATAATTTTGTATATAACTGTATGTCTGTCATAATTTAAAATATTGAGCTTCTTTGACTTATTCAAAGATACAAAAAATTTCCCTGCATAGGGCAATTATGTAAAAGTAGAAATAGAATTTAATCTATAAACTCTTAGTAAAAAAATCTCTTTTTCACCCAAAGAAATTGGTAATCCGCATTAATTGTATCTTTACTGCTAATTTATTCATTGATGCTGGGGATTTGAAAGGATTAATTGTTACAGTTTAATTTTATTTTCCTTATTATTGTCAAAATATAGTGTATTGAATAATCTCACCATAATAAAATTAAGTCAAATGATGAAAAAAATAGTGATGAACATCCATTCAGCAGGATGGAAATTGAGTATTGGTGTTTTTGCTGTGATCCTTATTTCATTGTTAACATCCTGTAAAACAAAGCCGCCCATTCATTCAGAAAGTATTCGATTTGAAAATTTTGATAATAGTCCGGAAGGTTTCATTTCAAGAAGGAACGTATTGGCGGGAGAAGTGCCGCAGGTCAGCCCGGAATACATTTCCGGAAAAGGTTCTTTCACAATTGATGAACCGGCCTCCACTCAGCATTATGACGTTTTATTATCGCTTAAGGGCAATGCCATGATTGAGATTGACGGCCGGGCTTACCCGATGGGGGCTTTTTATATAGCCAGAATACCTTATAACAAGGCTTATGTCATTCACGTAGGCAAGGATACCACATTCTATTGCATGCGGTTTAGGGAATCGCTGGATGATGCCGATCGCGCAGAGATTGCAAAGGATCCGGTGCAGCATTCGGAAGTTTATATTAAAGCGATAAAAGATTGCCCCATGTACACTGAGGATATCAAAAGCGCCAAGACAATTAACCGGATGCTCCTGGCGGAGGGAATGGTTCCCCGTTTTTGTATGGGAACGGTTACAACCGAGGGCCCCGATCAGGTAGGAGCACACAAGCATCCGATGCTGGACCAGTTGTTCTTTGGACTGGATAGTTGTGAATGCAGGGTTTTTGCAGATGGTTCAGAAGCTGTGTTGAAAGAAAATATGCTGCTTCATATTCCGCTTGCCTCAACCCATCACACGGTGGTTGATGCAGGGAAAAAGATGAACTACCTTTGGATGGATTTCTTTAAAACACTGGAAGGACAGAGGTATATGAACGAACAGCATCATATGGTCGACACAGTCAAGAAAGCAAAATAAATAGGGATATAATTAAAGAATGAAGGAATGAAGTAAAATAATTAATATACATTCTTGATAATGAAACTTTTAAAATTTCACGCAAAGTTCGCAAAGAAAAACACAAAAGCACGCAAAGACTTTGCGACCCTTGCGTAAACCTTTGGGTTCTCTGCGTGAAACAAAATACAAACTAAAAAATGAATTTTATTATGAAACGAATAAATGAAGTTCTATTGTCTTTATTATTATTACTTGCAATTCCCTGTTATTCAGAAAACAACGCCGGATCAAATTCGCCGGCTGACCCTCAGGTAAAAGTATTCCCGAAAATGGTTATAGGTACGGTTTATAACTATTTTAATGAAGAATATCCGACCGATGAGGATTTTTATAAGCAGGTAGATCATGATATTGCCCTGATGAAAGAGTGCAACATCAATTATGTGATGATTAATCCGATGTTCCGGTGGGATGTTGACACAAAAGAACGTAAATGGGAACGGTCCGATTATTTAATTAAGAAGATTGAGGAAGCCGGTATGAAATGGATCCCGGAAATGTTTGGGCAACAAACCAGCGACTATTTCCCGGCATGGAAATACAGGGAAGAAGGGATGGAACGAGGTATGGGCAGACAGGATGCGGACTTTGCCAATCCTAAAAATTATCCGCTGGTTGATGAATATTTTAAAGAAGTCATCGGGCGATACGGGAAAAGTCCGGCGCTGGGATTTTATAATATCTGGAATGAACCCCATTATGGGGGCTCCGGACCATATATTACTGAGAGATTCAGGGAATGGGTCAAGAATAAATATAAAACCCTGCCGGCATTAAGAAGATCATGGGCTTTGGAAATTTCGTCATGGGATGATGTGAGTCCTAATCTGAGGGATGACTGGAAATCCTCGATGCAGCAAATTGACCTGACAACCTTTCGCAGTGAATTGAACAGCGTATTGATAGGAGAACTAATCCAGACTCTTCGGAAATATGATCCTGATCCGGCACATCTTATTACTGCCAATCCGGTGGGAACAGCTCTAACCATGTTTGGAGAATTCGGCGGTTATATCCTTGACAACTGGGCTGTTGCCGACAAAAACGATGTTCATGGCATTTCTTATTATCCTGATATCTGGGAACGAAGCCATAACCTTGAGCCCTGTCCTTACTGGTTCCAAAATCTTACTTTTAATACCGTTCGCTGTGAAGCCGGGAAGAAAGATTGGATCTTAACTGAATTGTTCACCTATACCCAAAACGGACTGGCATTAAACGGATATTTAACCAACGATCAGTATAAATTGATAGCCTGGTCTGCCTTTGCCAACGATTGCAAAGGAATGGACTGGTGGCAGTGGAGACCTTTTAACAGAGGCCTTCAATCACTGGGCAGAGGATTAACTCGAGTTAACGGTGAACTTGCTCACCGTGCTGAAGCCGTAAAAGAAATTGGAGCTGTGATGAAACAATATGGCGATGTACTGCATGACGCCCATATCAAAAAACCACAGGCGGCAATTCTTATTGATTATATCGGATTGCTTAAAACCCTGGCGCAAAATACCGAAAAGGCAACCAACAAATTCATGTACGAGAGCAATGCCGGTCTGTTTAAAGCCTTATATGAAGGAGGAATAAATGCTGACGTTTTGCGCATGGACCGTCCCCTTGATCTGCAAACATTACAGAATTACAAGATTGTGTATCTGCCTTTCCAGATTGTGATGCGGCGCGATGTTGCCGATCTGTTGAAGCAATATGTTGAAGCCGGAGGATGCGTAGTAGCCGATGCCCGGACAGCAACAATCGATGAGCTTGATTTTGCATACAAAGTCAGCCCGGGAGCTGGTCTGGATCAGGTATTCGGCGCTGAAAGGCTCGATTGGACCGGTGCAAAGGATTATTTTCCGGTTACCATGAAGAAAATGGGTAATAGTGCATCTTTCAGTTTTGAAGGGAAATATTTTAAGGAACAACTTCGTTTACATGATAACGTCCAGGTGCTGGGAACATTTGCGGGCACAAATGAACCTGCAGTAATTGAAAATCATTATGGCAAAGGAAGGGCTATTTTAAGCGCTGTACCGTTAGGCGCCAGTTATTTCGACAAGCCCGAAAACCATGTGAAGAAGCTTTTGTTGGATTTTGCCCGTGAGGCCGGTGTTACACCCGATGCCCGATTTATTTCCCCAGACGGAAGTTTTCTGAACGTGAAAGTCCATACTTTAAACAACGAGTTTGTTGTTTACGCGATCAACGATGAAGAAAAAGTAAAATCAGGAACACTCGAAGTTAATATCGGAAATGCAGGTATTAAACAGGTAAAAGAGATTCTATCGGGTAAAACCTATACTTTTGGACAAAAAGACGGGACAGTTTCGATTCCGGTGAAGGCAGGGAAAAATGAGGTCATGGTTTTCCTGATACAATAAAATCCTTCTGAGTCTGTCCAAAAATTTAGAATTGTTTAACCGCAGAGGACACAAAGAATTTTCACAAAGAACACTAAGGTTTGAATTTTAGCTTTTTATCTTGGTGTACTTTCGAGTCGAGTTCTTTGAGTTCTTTGCGGTTAAATTGGTTTTGGGGAACACCCTCCAGCTTCCTGCAAGTTTCTGCATAAAATCTGAAGGGGCAGATTTCATGAATCGATGATTTGTCCAATTGAACGCATGAATGATTTAACGACAGCTGCAAATCGCTCAGGCTGGTCATAATGGAGTCCGTGTCCGGCTTCAGGAATCCGGGCAAGCTGAAATCCAGGATTAAGACGTAGCAGTTCTTCGGCAACAAGATTGGAAACCAAACCTTTATCACCAAAAATAAGCAGACCCGGAACATTAATCGCACTCACCAATTGCTTATAATCAGGGTATGGAGGCGTGAGAACATCGAAAGCCGCCATACTGGTCTGAAGCCTTGCCCGTGCGATCAGTCCGATGGTATCCGTGGACCGGTTTGGGTGACTGCTCCGCAAATCTGCCACTACTTCCTCCAATGATTTACTGAGAATTCGCCGATGCTGATCGTTTATATCGCTATCGCGAACTTCGCGCTGGACTTTTGTGCCAAGGAACGGTGGATCAGCTAATATCAGTCCGCGGAGCAGCTTTGGGTAATGACTTGCTACAACGGCGGCAGTCATACCTCCCATGGAATGTCCGAGAAGAACAGGATGAGGAAGTCCCAGGGAATTTATAAGGCCAATTACATCATTTGCAAGGTCTTTGTACCGATATCCATAGTCAGGCGCATCCGATTTTCCATGACCACGGCCATCCGGCATGATCATGTCGTATTCATTCTCTAAGGCACATGCAAAGCTTGTCCAGCAGAGTCCATTAGCCATTAATCCGTGCAATAAGACTAAAGGGGGTTTATCACCTCCGGTTCTGGTGAAGTGTATGTTAATTCCATTGGTTTCGCAGAATGCTGATTTCCAGTTTGTCATCCGTAATTTTTCTCCAAAGCTAAAATAAAGGGTAAAGTTAATTATATATGAGGTGCCCCTGTAATCAGGAGAATCAGAAGTTAAGAGTTTTTATATAAAATCCTCGTACTCTTTTGGATGTTTTTAAACATTTGAATTGTTATTGTTCAGACAATAAGGTAATGAGGTTTATTTATTTAGATGATGATTTTCTACTAAGGTTATAAAGCAGAAAATAAGGTTGAATTTATTTGTCATTTTACAAAATAATATTTAAAAATTTCAAAATCAGATTCTCCCGATAGCTATCGGGATCCTTTTTAATTCAGGTTTATCCAGGTTAAGACGGTTTACGAAAATAAGGGAATAAGGCAGGGTTATCTTTTTATCCAATTGTTACTAAGGTTAATAAATAATTGTAAATAAGGTTTTTAGAACATGTATCGATCATTAATTATTTCTATCAGATTTCATAATTCGAAGAGAAGGATTCCCAAAGCTTCGGGATTGTCATACAACCGGTTAGAAATATGATATGAAATTGAATACAGTTTTTCTGATTTTAAATCAAGATCAATGATCGTATACGTTTGGCAGGAGTTATATTCAAGAGATATTATTGGGGCATCTCTTTTTCAAACAAAGGAATTGGCTATCGCCATTAAATCGTATCTTTGAAAGATCATAAAACAAGTAAGTCATTTTAATGTCCTAATGAAAATAACATGCTAACACTTACCATTTTATCACAGAAAGAGAGAGAAACCATCCACTCAGCCGGGAAACAGATCCTTAACGAGGTCGGGGTTAAAATACGGAATGAACGTATTTATCAATTACTCCTGGATGCCGGGGCAAGAGAAGATAAAGATGACAGAACCAGACTCTATTTTGGTGAAGAGATGGTCAGGAAATATCTGGCATTGTGCCCTAAGAGCTTCACCATAAAGAATCGGAAAAACGAGGAACACGTTGTTAAAAACGGCTCTGCCCCGCTTTATTATTCAGCCAATGCAACTCATTACGTAAGAGGAACCAGCAGGAAATCTGTTGAGATAGGTAAAGAAGAATTTACCGATTTTATGCGCGTAATCGATAAGTTGGATAATGTGCAGGGTATGGTGGGCATGAATCTCAAAGAACCGGCCCCGCGGTGCAGGGACATAATTGGATTCAGGTACATGGCTGAAAATTCTTACAAACATATCAGGCCCTGCATGTACTCCCCTTCCGGCGCTCTTGCCATGATTGAAATGGCGGATGTGATCCTTGAAGGAAAATCTTTAAGGGAAAATATGTTCTTTACCTTGGGTTACAGCATAGTCAGTCCTCTCACCTGGTCAGAAACGGCTCTTCAGTTAATGGTTAATTCGAGCGGCCATGGTATTCCCTTTATGATCAATTCGGAACCTATGGCAGGTGGAACTTCTCCTGTTACCCTTGCAGGAAGCCTTGCCATGGCGGATGCCGAAGTGATCAGCGGGCTTATTATCCTGCAGGTTCTCGAGCCAGGCAGACCGGTTATATATAATGCAGGTTTTGCGCATATTCTCGATATGCTCACTACGCTGACCCTGACAGCAGCTCCCGAAGGCGCACTGATACAGGCTGCAGGAGCAGAAATGGCAGAATATCACGGTCTGCCCTGCGCTTCGTGGGCATTAAGCGACGCTGCCATGCTGGATTCACAGGCAACTTATGAAAAATTCCTTACCCTTATGGCTCATACCCTGTCAAATGTCAACATGGTCTGGGGGATCGGAAATATCGAAACATCGAAGACAATTTCCCCCGAAGTGGCAGTAATCGACAATGAACTGATTGGAAATTGCATAAGGTTCAGAAAAGGTATTACCGTAGATGAAGAGCATCTCGCCGTTGATGTGATAAAAGATACTGTTTTTAAAGGCAACTTTCTTGAAACCATACATACGCTGAATCATTACCAGGATGAAATAAGGTACTCAACCCTGCCCTTAAAATCGAGAAGATCAACCTGGGAAACAGAAGGCTCCAAATCGATTGAGGAAAAAGCAGAAGCAGTTGTGAATGATATTCTCTCAAGTCCCAGAGAAGTTTATTTAACAGGTTCTCAGATGGAAAGGCTGGATAAGATACAGTCCAGATGGACAGAGAGACTGCAGGACTGATGTGCTCCGTCAGCTAAAGCAAGACGGTAAAGGATAATGTGCTGATGTGCTGATTAGGAAGTTTCAAGGTTTCAGAGTTTCAGAGTTTCAGGGTTTCAGGGTTTGGATCTCTCATTTTAGTCACTTGAAAATAATTTCACGTATTCGCGGTATTCCGAGAAAACCTTTGCACGTGAAATAAAACCCAGGTAAATACCATTGTCAATAACGGCAAGGTTGTACCTTCCGCTGGATACAAATTTTTCGGCGACTTCGTCCATCGAATCTTTAGGGGAGATCGAGTGTTCGGGCATGTACATAATTTCTTTCAGAGAGATTTTATCGTACTTATCCTGTTTGAATATCAGGTGTCTCACATCGTCCATTTTAAGCATACCCACCATCAGCCCCCCATTTCCCACTATTGGAAAAAGATCCCGGTGCGAGACAGATATTGCATTCACCAGTTGCTGCAGTTTGTCATCCGGTTTAAGTAGAACAAAGTCGTTTTCAATCAGATCAGGAACTTGCATGATGGATAAGACATGTTTGTCCCTGTGATGGGTGACCAATTGCTTTTGCTGAGCAAGCTGTTCTGTATAAACTGAATTTTTTGTAAAGATTTTTACGGTCAGGTAGGAAAATGTGGAAACGATCATTAAAGGAACAAACAGTTTATATCCCCCTGAAACATCGGCGATAAGGAATATCCCAGTCAGAGGTGCATGTAAAACTCCCGTGAGTATTCCACCCATGCCCACGAGGGCAAAATTATCAGTATTTATAGTAATACCCGGGAGGAATTTAGCCAGATAAGCCAGAAACAGTCCTGTATTGACCCCTGTAAACAGGGCAGGAGCAAATATACCCCCTACTCCACCTGAGCCGAAGGTGACGGAAGTGGCGATAACTTTAACCAGGATAACAAGACCCAGTAAAAGCAAAATTAACGGCATACTCTGGCTGAAATGTTCAAAAATACTGTTATTGAAAAGATAGGCGGGATTTCCGACAAGACCGCTGTTGATTGCATCATATCCTTCACCAAAAAGAGACGGAAAGATAAAAACTAATATGCCCAATATGCCGCCACCAATGATCAGCCGGGTAAAACTTGATTTGGTCGCTGCGAAGAATTTTTCGATCCTGACATACATTCTTATGAAGTAAGCCGAAACCAGTCCGGTCATGATTCCGAAGATTATATAAACAAGAAATTCAGAAATATGGAAAGTGTATTTTACATCGAAAGGATATAAAACATCCATTCCGAGGAAAAGGTAGGAAATCATAACAGCCGAGGCACAGGACAACAATAGGGGAATAAGAGAAAAGGTTGTCAGATCGATCATAATGACCTCGACTGCGAAAACCAATCCTGCGACAGGAGCTTTGAAAATGGCTGCCATTGATCCGGCGCTGGCACATCCAAGCAATAAAATGACATATTTGTATTCAAGACGGAAAAATTTGCTCAATTGGGCACCGATTGCCGCACCTGTTGCCACGGTAGGCCCTTCCAATCCAACCGATCCGCCGAATCCAACAGTTAATACCGAAGTGATAATTGAAGAGAATGTATTGTGTCTGCTTATAAATCCCTTATTTTTAGAGATATTATATAAGACATTCGGAATTCCGTGATGTACAGACTTTCGTAAAATAAATCTTATAAAAATAACGGTGAAAGCAAGGCCAATAATCGGATACAAAAAATAAAGATAGCGGTTCGCATCTTCCACCAGGAAACCATTCAGCAGTCCGTGCATTATCTTAACCAGATTTTTAATTATGACTGCCACAAATCCTGAGGAAATCCCGATCAATACGCTCAGGATCAATACGAAGTTTTTTGTGCTGATATGTTTATTCCGCCATTGATGAAAGTTCTCAATTTTATTCTCTAAAAAGCTCATTTAAATATTAAATAATTCCTGTAACAATGATATCCTGATAAAATAGGCATTTTAATCAGGAATCCAATCAATTCTTTACCCAGATTACGGAATTGAAAGTTCAATATTTCAACAATGATCATTAGAAAGATGAAATAAATTTTACATTAATCAATTCGTGATCTCCTATTTATTTATGCTAAATAATTATCCTTTCCAAGGATATAGGAATTTAGTATCAGCAAAAACAAAAGATACAAATATAACCAGAATTACAGGATATCCGGTAACAGGTCTTATCTTTTTACCATTTATATGTCCACCTGTCAGTAAAAACGCGGGCTCTCACAGAATAAATTTTCTCCGTCTCTTCAGATTTTTCTTATTTGTTTATCGCCTCACAGAATTTATGGTTCGGGAGCGCTGCACCGTAATACATGCCTGTGGACTGGTCGATATAGACCATCACGGGAGAGGCGAGCGGATTTTTTACAACATTGACAATATGTCCCCTCTTCTGAAGTTCATCAATAGTGGATTGATCAGTCGGATTAATATCAAGGGATCCTATTTTTAACAGACGTTCGGCTACAGTCGGAGCAGGATTGAATGAATCCTCCATATGACCTGTGCTGAACCGGGGAGCTGGGATGGCATCTTTGGGCATCATTCCGAGATCGATCACGTCGAGCAGTAATTGCAGACCCGTCTGATCCTGCAGATCACCGCCTGCAACACTCATCACAATAATCGGCTTGCCGTTTTTAAGCACCATGGTCGGTGTAAGTGTGATACGGGGTTGTTTTCCAGGCTCGAGGCAGTTGGGGTGGCCTTTTTGTGTGTTTAGCGAACTCAGCCGTGTACCATGTGCAACACCCAGGCTTTCACAAATTCCGTATTCAGGATTGGCGCTTGGAGTAGCTGCTACGGCATTGCCCCATTTATCGACGACGGCACAAGTGGTTGTTCCCTGATCCCACTGATCTCTTTCTCCGGGTCCTATATCAGCAATCATTTTAACGGGATCACCGGGACGGATTTTCATCGAAGCGTGTTTCATGTCAATCAGCGGATAACGGATATTGGTATACTGATCTGACAACAGTTGTTTCAGGGGGACCTTCACAAAAGCCGGATCGCCGTAATACTTGTCGCGATCGGCATAAGCGAGCTTCATGGCTTCGGTGACCACATGAATATAATCAGGAGAGAAGAATCCCATCGATTTAAGGTTAAAGTGCTCCAGCAATCGCAAAGACTGAAGCATAACAGGCCCCTGGGTCCAGGTATTGCATTTGCAGATCGTATAGCCCCTGTAATTGATTGTCACAGGTTCTTCGACTTTAGTTTCATACGATTCAAGATCGGATTTGCGAAGCATTGCCCCGGCACTGATGTAGAACTTATTCAGTTCGTCGGCAATGTCGCCTTTGTAAAAACGGTCTCTTGCCGCTCTGATCTTCTGCTCACGCGTACCTTTTGTATTTCTTTCTGTTTCCACCATTCTGCGGATCGTTTTGGCAAGATTGGGATACCATTCTTTGCCTCCTGCATCAAGCAAAGCCAAAGTAGGTGCTATCACCTGTTCAAATGACATGGTTCCCTGCTGTGTCCAGGGCAGCTAAAAGTCCGCTCACAGCGCCGGGAACGGTGGCTGCAAGCAATCCTCTTTTGGGAATGCCATTTTTGTAATACCATTCTATGGCTTTCGGATCTTTGGGAGCCACTCCCATCCCGTTGAAAATACTTACCTTTCCAGTCTTCGCATTATAAAATATAAAGGGCACTTCGCCCCCAAAGCAGAACAGTCCATAATCGGAAACAGCAAGGTTGAAAATGGTTGCGACAGCCCCATCGACAGCATTACCGCCTTTTGCAAGCATATCAATGCCTGCCTGGACAGAGGGTTTGGGACCGGCTGCCACTATTCCGCCATTTCCTGATGAATGCCATGTCATATCCTGAGCATAAATTTTTGTGACAGCTGCAGAAAAAACCAGTAAAAGAAAACAGGCCAACGTTAAGATCTTTTTCATAATTTCCAGAATTTAAAATAGACATCTGATCAAGGATCAACCATGTTAGTTGTAAGATAGATTCACAAATATCAGTAAAATCAACAGACAATCAAACCGAGACAATTATTTTTGACCATAAATGCCATTATTTTGTAATCAACCTGAACAAATACCGGAGGATAAAGCTCTCTCTTTCTTCCATGGACAATAACAGGCTCGTACCAAGAAGGGGTTTGCTGTGCTATTGCTGTGCACTTGTTGTGCACTTGCTGTGCTATTATTATGCTGTTTTAGCACAGTGAGTGCACAGTCAATGCACAGTCAATGCACAGACAATATGGCCTTGATATAGACTTGCTATGAAGTAATGTTGACGCAGGTATGCTTAATGGGAAAATGAAGGGCCCCCAGAGGGAACTCAAATTGAATTTTTAGCTTTTGACCAGAGAAGCGTTGATAGTTAGATAATTGCGGTTATTGGATGATTCATTAAAATCAATTTTTAATCGTAATTAACTGTTTAGTTATAAAGTTATATTAATTATAAAAGTATTAAAAAGAATAATTTTCGGGTTTTGTCTTAGAAAAGTAAACCTTTCTGCCATGTGGATCTTCAAAATAATCTGGTTGTTGGGAGCTAATTTTTTTATATATGTTATCTGGTATAACATTTCCACCAAATCCACAATCATAGCCATGGTCAATTGTTTCGATTATTAAACTGCTATCATTAAAAGTGATGGACCATTTACAAGGACTGATACAAAAGTCACATTTTTTATAATAAACACACTTGTCAGATTTAACAGGGAATCTATCATAAAGCATTCCCATGTTATATGAAGGAGCACCAACGGAGAGATCTATATAAAACAAAACCGTATCATCAGATTCTGCATAAATTATAATTTGACCTCCTCCCCCAGTTTGAGAAGAATCTGCATATGAACCATACCTATATGTCCCGGCATATTTTAGTGATTTAGGTTTATTACCTGTTATCTCTTTGCCCTTTGATTGCCAAATACCAATTGATAGAAATAATGTTATAATCACTACAATAGATGAAAATATATTTTTCATTCTCTTATAATTTGATTGATGATTATTCTGCAGGTGTAAACTTACACAAATATTGAATATAATTCAGAAATTCCTTGAATTAGATTGATAATCATTCGCAGATTTGTTTCTGTAAAATGGTATTATTCCCCTCGCTTATTTTCTCATGTCTTTTTTATAATTCTTTAGCATTTTTCCAAATGCCCTTTCTTTTTTTCGTCTCTCTGAAACTGTCGATTCGAAATGGGCTTTCTCTCGCTCCATTTTTAGGTAGTTTTCATAGGAAGCCTGATCAATTTCTCCTTTTTCAACGGCATCAAGAACAGCACAGCCAACCTCACCGGTATGCGTACAATCTTTGAATTTGCATTTTTGAGAAAGCCTGACAATCAAATCAAAGGTAATTTCGAGCCCGCTTCCTGCATCTGCAATTCCAACTTCTCTTATTCCCGGATTGTCGATTAAGATTCCGCCATTTTCAAGAAGAATCAATTCCCTGTAACTTGTTACATGCCTGCCTTTGCCCGTACTCCCGCTTATTTCATCGGTTTTCATGATGCTTTTAGCGGCAAGATTATTTAACAGCGTAGATTTCCCAACACCCGACGAGCCAAGCATACAATAGGTTTTCCCTTTCTCAATCAACATGTTTATCGCTTTATATCCATTCAGCGGCTCATTGCTTACCGCAACAACAGGAACATTTTTAATACGCGAGCTTATAGATTCAAGGATTTCATTAAGCTTCGATTCATTGATTAAATCAGTTTTACTAAGCACTATAATCGGTTTGACTTCCGATTCATTACAAATTGTCAGGTATCTTTCTATTCTATTGATATTAAAGTCTCTGTCAACCGCCTGTACTATAAAAGCATAATCAACATTGGCCGCAATAATCTGAATTTCTCCGGACTTGACCAACTGCCTGTCTTTTAATCATTGAGAATCGCGGCAATATTTTATGAATAATGGCTAAATCTGAATTATAAGTGATCAAAGCAACCCAATCGCCTACAGCAGGAAAATCTTCACGGCTATTTGCAGTAAAACGCATATTCCCGGTTATCTCGGCTTCATACTCACCGTTAACTGTTTTTACAATGAATCGTTCTTTATGCTCTGTAATAACTCTTCCAATTTCAAAGCCATCGAGATGATTTTCTATTCTGAATTTCTCAAGTTGATCATTGTATCCAAAATCTTCCAATCTCATTTCAGTATATTTTGGTTGTGATGACCTTTAAGTATTTCTTTTCAGTATTAATACTTTCGTAAACTTACATAATCTTATCTATTTGCAAAAAGGGTTTGACAACTTTAGGAAAGTTATAAATTCTATAAAACTCCTAACTTTACGAAAATTAAACCTGATATAATTCTGATTAACTTTTCAGATCAATTGATTATGAACGGATATCAAAGAATTAAGGCTGCATTAAAAGGCTTAAAACCAGATAAAACTCCCGTTATGCTTCATAATTTTATGATGGCGGCGAGGGAGTTTGGCGTCACAATGGAGCAATTTCGCAATAGTCCGATAATCATTGCTGACGCATTTAAAGCCTCTATAGACAAATATCAGTATGACGGCATTCTGGTCGATATCGACACAGCGACACTGGCAGGGGCAGTTGGAGTTAAGGTTGATTTTCCGGTTGATGATCCTGCACGGGCAATAAAAGGAAATCTCGAAAATATTGAAGACATTGATTCTCTCAAACCGGTCAAGGTTGAAAACTATCGTCAGATTCAAATCTGGCTGGAGGCAGTGAGGCTGTTAAAAGAGTATTTTAAGGATGAAATATTTATTCGCGGCAATTGTGATCAGGCGCCGTTTTCACTGGCAAGCATGATGAGGGGCACCGGGAATTGGATGCTTGACCTGATGATCGCGCCAGAAGAACTGTTGAAAGCTCTTCTTGAATACTGCACTGACGCCGGTATTCAGTTTATCCGGTTAATGGAACAGACTGGCTGCGATATGGTTTCAAGCGGCGACAGTCCTGCAGGTCCTGAAATGATTTCTCCCGAAATGTATTTGAAATATGCCATGCCTTACGAAAAAAGACTCGTTGAAGCAGCTCATCAGGAAGGATTGCCCTATGCTTTACACATTTGCGGAAACACCGATGTTATTCTTGAACCTATGCTGATGACGGGTGCCGACGCTTTTGAACTGGATTATAAAACGGATGTTTCCAAAGCGTTCAAAATATTCGGGGAGAAGGCCACTTTTATCGGTAATATCGATCCAAGCGGAGTTCTGGCTTTGGGGACTGCCGAAGAGGTCCGGCAAAAGACTTCAGAGTTATTATCTGTTTATAAAGAATCCAATCGTTTTATTTTAAATGCGGGTTGTGCTATACCACCCAATACGCCTTCTGTGAATCTTAAAATGATGATTGAGACAGCCAGAAACTTCAATAGATGAAAGAATTAAGGAATTAAAGAATGAGAGTATAAATTTTTCTGAAACAGCTTCACTATTTCATTCTTCACCATTTCAGGATCAGGATTCAGAGGAAAGACGAGTGATGGTTCGAGATAAGTTATTTTGTTCCGGCTTTTGAATCTTTCAATGCCTCCGCCTGTGATATTCAGCATAATAACAGAATCTTTATTCACAGTTCCATTTTTAACAGACTTTTGTAATGATGCCACGGCAACAGCAGCAGCGGGTTCAAGATCATTTCCTTCCGTGAGAATAAATAATTGATTAGCTGAATGTGCCTCATCGTTGGTTATTCCAATGACTTCTCCCCCGGATTCACTTAAAGCGTCGAACAGCCCACCTATTAGACCGTAAGGAGGTTTTCTGTTAGAAAGCACTTTAGCCATAATTTCCTCGACCTGTTTCCTTGCCAAATGGTGATCCATCGGAAGAATATCGCGTGAACTGACTTCCCATGCCTCCTTTATCGGGGTGAAGGGAATATTTTGCGATAAAATCAACTTCATTTTATTTTTTCCGTATCTCCCGTCTCCAATAAGGCGAATGTTTGCCTCCCATGCTGCAATAGCTCCTGTTCCGCTCCCAATGGCCTGAAAATAGAAATCAGGAATCTTACCAATTGTCGTCACTGCAGACAAAACAGTCGTTCCCATTCCGTCGCGGCGGGCTACATTTTTGGCTCCACCTTCAGGGAAGAAACCTTCTGTTTCACAAGCAATATTTGAAAGATGAATGGCATCAAAATAGTCTCCGCCCTTTTCACAGGCAATCAGTTTCACGCAAGGATCGATCTCCTGGGAAAACCACATTGCATTTACACAATCCTGAGGGATACAGAGGAGTAATGGTATCTTGTTTTCGGAACATACTTTGGCAAATGCCCTGGCAGTATTGCCGGCAGAGGCAACCACCATAACACCTTGATCTGAATTATTAGGTCTTGCACAAACGGCAAATGCCTCACATTCCTTGAATGATCCGGTTTCCATCAATGCACCTATTTCTGGCCAGTAGCCATTAAAAGTTATGTAAAGATTATTCAGACCCAATTCTTCGGCCAGTCCTGAACTTTTATAAGTCACAGGAGCACCTGAGCCTTTCAGGATACGGTTAATGGGCAGCCAGTCAGAGAATTTATAAATTCCGGGATTCTCATCGTGAATATTAAGTTGTTTTTCGTGATATACAGCCCGGATCAGACCGGGTTCTTCATTTACCGGACAATTCAATTCCCAGTTCTTATCCTCAAATATTGCTCCGCAACAAAGCGACTGAAGGTGGTATTTGGTTTTAGTAAAATCAGGCATGAATAGTTTAATTAAGAATAAAGAATTAAAAATTAAGAATATAAACTATAGGCGGTAGACTATAGGTTGTAGACTATAGATATAGACTATAGACCATTAAATGATTAATTGAAGTCAAAAATAGCTTTTTTGAGTAGAATTTCAAAAGGATAGTTTTTAGGAATCCTGCCCGAAAGAGGAGTAGAGACGCAAAATTTTGCGTCTCTACTGATCATCAAAATCTGCCAAATAAAAAAGGAGCCCTTTGGCTCCCTGTATTTTGCATTAAAGCTCTTCAATCATCAGTTTGCGCCAAAGGACTTTTATTCCTCCGCCTTCATGAATCTGAAGCGCTATGGAACCGTTACCCTCACCAATTTTTGCATCATGAAAATCCACCATTGGCTGATCATTTAACCAGGTCTGAACATGATCACCATCGACTCTGAGGCGCATCTTATTCCATTTGCCATACTTAAGGATGTTTTCTTTATCGTCAGGAATTTCCTTCAGCCATCCCCTGCCATAGGATTCATAAATTCCGGCTGTATTTTGTCCCGGGGGAGCCACTTCACACTGCCATCCCGATATTTTGGTGCCTACACAGGAAGAACGGAAGAATATTCCACTGTTGCCATTGCTTTCCTGCAGAAATTCTACTGTAAGGTCAAAGTTTTTATATGCCTTATCTGTCAGTAAATAACCGTATTTCTTGTCAGGTCCGCTTTCACAGACAAGATTACCTTTATCAACGTACCATTTTTCCGTGCCATAAATTGTCCAGCCTGTAAGATCTTTCCCATTAAAAATGGAATGTTTTTTAGCCTGGGACATAAAACTGCAGAAAAGCGCTGCAGTCATAAAGAGTATAATTTTCTTCATTGTTGAGTGAGTTTATTTGTGTATATTCAATTAAAAGTTATCTGCTGTGCGGTAAGCTTCAATCAGGGCCAGTTCACCTTCTTTGCCTTTTAAACTTTTCCCGTGTTCCATGCATAAAACGCCGTCATATCCTTTTTCTTTAATGTGCTTGAATACATTTCTAAAATTGATTTCGCCGGTTCCCGGCTCTTTGCGTCCGGGATTATCGCCCAGATGAAATGCAGCAATTTCTGACCAGCAGGCATCTATATTGGGAATCAGATTTCCTTCCGTAATCTGCTGATGATATAAATCATCGACAATTTTACATGATTTACTATTTACTGCACGGCAGATTGCATAAGCCTGAGGCATACCTGAAAGAAACAAACCCGGATGATCACGTTTGTTGAGAGGTTCCAGTACGATTGTCATCCCGCCCTCCCTGGCTATTGCACTTAATTCGCGCATATTATCAATGACATTAGCCATTTGATAATCCCATGCCATATTCTCATTAAATCGGCCCGGCACCATCAGCGCTAATTTAAAACCGGTGCGTTTGGTAACTTCAATGCCCTCCCTGACCTTATTAATCAGCATTTCACGGATTCCGGCATCATTAAGAACCATTGATTCGACTTTGAAATCAGCATATAATACAAAAGGTCCCATATCCATATTTTGCCTTGTGAGTTCTGAAGCAATTTTTACCTGCATATCAGGAGTCCGGCTCATCAATCCGTTATCAAACATAGCCCTGAAACCCTGATCACTGCAAAACTTGATTACATTGACCGGATCCTTCCCTGCCAATTCAGGAAACATTTCAAAAGAAGGGGCATATTTAAGCTTGAATTTTGCAGCATTGGATTGAGAAGCCCGGGCGGCTTTCACGTCGGATAAAGACAAGGCTCCAACTCCTGCAAAAGATGTCAGAACCGCAGATTTCTGAATAAAGTTACGTCTGTTCATTTTTTAAATGAGAGATTATTGATTAGCACATAGTTATATTCATAATTCTTTTGAGCTTAGGGCAAAGAGCAAAGAATCAGGTGCAAAAGTCTCTGAACTCTTAGCTCTTTGCCCTAAGCCCTCTGCTCTTAACAGACCTGGATATTTTCTTAATCGTTGGGGACTATAATCCACATAATAAGATAGATCAGAATTCCAGGAAATAAGGCCGTAAATACAGTTAATACAACAAAAACCAATCGAACGATCGTAGGATCCACATTCATGTATTTGGCCAGTCCCCCGCATACTCCTGCAATCATTTTGTCCTGCCGGGAGCGTTTAAGCCGCTTAGGTTCGTCAGATTCCATTCCGGTATTATTTAGGGTTATCGTTATCCTGCTCTTCTTCCCGATCGTAAAGCTCTTCTTCGTACTCAAGTTCAAGTTCCATGAACTCCTCAGCCTGTTCTAACAAATCTTCCTTTAATTCTTCACTTTCAGGTTCATCATCAATCCAATGAATTTCCTGATCAATTGAAAATCCCTCTATGTCACAACCTACGATAAAACGAGGTTGTTCTGTATGAATAACAAACAGTTTATCCGGGAGAACCTGAGAATTATCAGCTAAAAGAAATTTTGGCAACATATATCTTACATTTGAGTGTGTTACGCACAGGAACTATATTTTGTTCATTCAAAAATACTACATTTTTTCTTAAGTGTTTCATTTTTATTCCTTTTTATCTCAATAATATCTTACAAATGAAAAGTAAACCCGCTTAAATCCAAAAGTTTCAGGGTCAAAATGTTTCAGGGTTACAATATAATATTCTGAAACTCTGAAACTTTATTACATAATTCATAATTGGTCAATACTTTGTTGTATAGCGGTTTTCAACCAGTTAATGCGTTATTAAAAGGTATCTGTTAAAAAATGTAGATCATTAATTATTCACCTTTTAAATTGTAACCAATTGTTGAGTGGTTGCGTATTTGAAAGTGTTTAAAAAGTAATTGGAGTTTATTTTTTAATGTTAAATAATAAATAATGGAGGAAAAAGTTATGGCACTTACAAGAACAAATGACAGGTTGATTTCATCCATTCCATCAATTCCGTCATTTTTTGAAAATTTATTTTCAAGGGATTGGACAGACTGGAATAATTTGAATTTTTCCAGTGTTAATTCGACGCTTCCTGCATGCAACATCATTGAGGAAAAGGATCATTACATGATCGAAGTCGCTGCTCCCGGATTGAAAAGAAATGATTTCAAAGTCAGTATTGTGAATAACCAACTTTTGATATCCTGTGAGAAGAATGTCAAGCGTGAAGAGAAAATGTCTAATTATTCCCGTCACGAATTTTCTTATGAAAGTTTCCAACGTGCTTTTGCTTTACCTGAAGGACAGGTTGACGGAGATAAAATCAGTGCAAGGTATACTGATGGAATTCTATATATAAATCTGCCCAAGAGGGAAGAAGTTAAAAAGAAAGCTCCGAAAGAAATTATGATTATGTAATTTGAATAATAAAAATTAAAGCCGCTCTCTGATAAGGGCGGCTTTTTCATTGTAATTTAATTCCGTGAGTCCCTAATGCAGATATTTAAAATTTGGAAGGGTCAGGCCAGAGAGAGTTGTTTATGAATTAAATCAATCTGTTATTTTCCTAAAAAACTTATTGTTACCTATCAGCGCTTAACAGAAAAAAAATCGACAAATTTCAATATAATAAGCAACGTTTTTATTTGATTCTCCATCTTAATATTGTAAATTCATCCATATTACAGGATAGATTTTATTGGGGATGCATATGAAATTAATCATTTCAATGATATTATTCCTGCTTTTAACAATTCCTTCAGTTAAAGGGCAAAGAAATGACTCATTACCGGTCGGTCCGCCGGAAAGATATTACCGCAACTTTGAGCTTGAAGTGAATGACTCGTCAGACACTAAGTCAGATTCTTTGAAATTTGAGCGGGACTCCTTGTTTATTAAAAAGCATTTCCCAAAGGACCTCAGACTTCAATTACCACCTTTCAACAATAACAGGTTTCTCACTGATAATATGGTCATATATCCGGGTCATTCGACCGATCCGATGCCCAATGCCAATGTAAAAACTCCGGGAGTGAAATACGAGTTAAAAATTGTTGGGATTCAGAGATATCGGATTCCATATAATAAAGGCAACAATCCTTACTTCAGAAAGCACCAAAAATTCCTACCGAAATAATTGGGGTGATTTCATTTTATTTTTTTAAACGAAAATAACTATTTGAGTTATTTATTGTTTAATTTTATAATAGAGTCCTGAAAAAAATAATTTAATAGAAAATAATTAAGATGAAATCAATTAATCCTTACAATAAACAATTGATACATGAATACACTGAAATGCCTGCATCTGAGGTAAATGAGATTATAGATAAGAATTATAATACATTTCAGCAATGGAGGAAAGTTTCCTTTTCTGAACGAAGGGAAAGGATGATGCTTTCAGGAAAAATATTGCGTCAAAGAAGAGATGAATTAGCCCGACTGATAACCCTTGAAATGGGAAAGCGCATAGTTGAATCAAAACAGGAAATTGAAAAATGTGCATGGGTTTGTGAATATTACGCGGAAAATGCAGGGTCTATGCTATCAGATGAAAGGATTGAAACCGATGCAAGTCAAAGTAAGGTAATAATACAACCTTTGGGACCTGTGTTGGCAATTATGCCCTGGAATTTCCCTTTCTGGCAGGTTTTCAGGTTTGCTGCTCCCGCATTGATGGCTGGGAATTCCGGTTTGTTAAAACATGCCTCCAATGTGCAAGGCTGTGCTCTTGCCATAGAATCCGTTTTTGAAGAAGCCGGTTTTCCTGAAAAACTTTTCCGTGCTTTAGTGATCCCTTCTTCAGGTGTTGAACCGGTAATTGCTAATGACAAAGTACGTGCCGTAACTCTTACTGGTAGCGAGTCAGCGGGCAGACAAGTGGCTTCTTTAGCCGGTAAATATCTTAAAAAAACTGTAATGGAATTGGGAGGCTCCGATCCTTTTATTGTTTGTTCAGATGCCGATATGGAAGATACAGTTAAAAAAGCTGTTGGCGCGCGTATGATCTGTTCCGGCCAGTCCTGTATTTGTGCGAAACGGTTTATTGTGGTAAAAGAGGTGGCTGATCAATTTATTTCATTGATGATGAAGGAAATGGCAGTTTATAAACCAGGCGATCCGCTGGACGAAAAAACGACGCTTGCTCCTCTTGCCAGGAAAGAATTTGTGGAAGAAATTGACAAACAGGTAAAAGGATCAATTAAGCTTGGCGCCTCGCTGGTTAACGGGGGAGTTCCTTTAATTTCGGAAGGATTTTATTATCTGCCAACTATTTTGACAAATGTTCAACCTGAAATGCCTGTTTATCAACAGGAAACATTTGGACCGGTGGCAGCTGTAATAATTGTAAATAATGAAGAAGAGGCTGTCCGGCATTCCAATAACAGTTCATTTGGACTTGGTGCTTCAATCTGGACAAGAGATATAGAGAAAGGCAAAAAAATGGCCAGAGAAATCGAAAGCGGTTGTGTATTTATTAACGGAATCGTAAAATCAGATCCTCGTTTGCCGTTTGGAGGTATCAAAAATTCGGGTTACGGCAGGGAACTTTCAACTTACGGGATTAAAGAATTTGTAAATCTTAAAACGGTTTGGATTAAATGAACAGAAAAGGGAGACCGGAGAAGGGAGAAAGGAAGAAAGTCTAACAGGAGGACAAAAAAAGAGCTGCATTTTATTTGCAGCTCCAATCGGAATTCGTTTGATTAATTTGATTAATGTGCAAAAACTATGATAGTTTTACATTTACTGCATTTAATCCTTTTCTTCCTTCGGTTAACTCAAAGGTAACCTCATCATTTTCCTTAATCTTGTCGATAAGTCCGGTTGCATGTACAAAATACTCCTTATCGGAGTCATTGTCTTTAATAAATCCAAAACCTTTGGACACATTAAAAAATTTCACTTTACCTGATTGCATTTTGTTAATTTTTTTGTTCAGACAAATATAATTTTTAAAAGATGAATTTCAAATGTTTTTTAAAATAATATTATTTTTTTGTTTTAACCTGTTTTTTTGTTGAAATCCTTGCCTTTTCATAAGCAATCGGGAAATCTTTTATTTTCTGTCGGGAATATTCATTTTAATTGCAGAAAGATAATTTGTCCAGTGAATGTAATTCTTATTCTCCATCCAGAGAACCTTTAGAGGAATGTTTTCAGGTGTATTGCGGATGCAGAAGGGCCTTACATTATCTTCTTTTGAATGGCTTGTGATGGGCGTAACTTTCCAGTTTTTATCATTGATATTTGCCCATTTTTCAATTTCAAAAACGGAATTCCGGTTCACGGATAAATAAGCGATCCCGGGATTACTATGGTCAAGATAAAGCCCGCCTGAATAATTGGGTTCTGTTTCTTCTTTACCGGGCTGGGTTTTAGGAAACCATTTTCCGGAGTTAATAAGATCGCTGGTCCGCCACTTACTCCCGTCCCATCTTGAATAGCAATAAACATGATTGTTATCGTCAGGGAATTTAACGTAAACCAAAACCGGATTTTCCTTTTCATCCAAAGCAATATCCCAGATCCAGGCTTTCTGTTTGGTTATCGTTGCATCATAAACAACCGTTGTCTGGCGGGGCGTTACCGGTTCGCCACCCATTTCGCCGATCTTTTCACCTTTTACATTATACAGAAACCCCTTTTTATAGTACATGAAATAAATACTGTTTTCTTTTTCCATATTCGGGTGGCCATCCGTAAAAGCAAACACAATTTTATCCTTGCCGTTCGAGTCGACTTTCATATAGGGACGCCTGCCGGAATAGATACGTTCAGGCAAAACAAATATCCTCGATTTGGTCCATGTATGCCCCATATCATCCGAATAGGAATAATTGGGTTTGCTGTCCACTCCCCTCCAGAATATATAAATACGGTTATTCTCCTGGCTGAGCATCACCGGATTCACATAGGTGTTCGTATTGTTCATACCCTTGTAGAGCTCCATGTTGTTCAGGTATAATTCCTGATGATCCCATTCGGAAATATTTTCAGGTTCCTTCATCCGGTACAATTCCGTTGGCTGAGGCCCGCCGTGTTTGGTAAAAAAAACCATCAGGCGCCCGTCGGGCGCAAACATCAGGGCCGGAGCATCGTGATCATCCACCTGATATTTTTCTTTCAATATGGTCGTTTTTATTTCTCCCGATTTATGATCATAGTACCCTACCGTAACATCACCTTTGCTGTCAATCCACCCGGCATAAGTTCTTTTGAATTTGCCTTCGTAATAAATAGCCCTTGGATCGGAAAACCAGCACCATGCGCCGTCGGAAGTGAAGGATTTGTATTCTCCGGAAGGTTTTGAAGCTTTCGTATCGACTGTATATTTTACAAAATTTTGAGAATAAAGGACTGTTGCTAAAAACAGCAGGCATATACTCCAGGTGATTCTTTTCATAATTTGATTTCAGTTTAAGTTAATTTCTATCAAAGATTTCCTCTTTCCGGGATTCCGGATCACAAATCTAATGAATATTGTTATTGTGCAGTCTTACACTATCCTGTTTATATCTTTTCTCCGGTAAGCGGACAGTTGGAATTTAAAAAATAATATGTACATTCGATGTAAGAATTGGCATTGGTTCTTATAATTGAAAAAAGAACAAGTCTCAACATTTATTATGCCCATACACATTAACACGAATTATAGTTAATAAAAATGATAAACACAGTGTCAGATTTGTCAGCAAAAATTAAAGATTAAGGAACAAGAGTTGCTTGAACGATATGACATTATAAAGCATCCCGGAATTATTGGTGATATGTATGAAGGATTGACAAAAAACAATCTCAACAAAAGTATTTTTAAAGGTTTAGATTTATACGTAAGAGCAGGTAAAATAAAAAACTCAAAAATGAATTCAGTGGAGAAATAGATTGTATGGTTGTCCTTGGTGAGGGAGAAAATATTCCATATATCGATAAATATATTTATGATTCAAGTAAAGTAATTGCTGTTATTGAAGTAAAAAAGAATTTATTCTCAAAGGATATAAATGATTCTTATAATAACTTAAAAACTGTAATAAAAGTAACCGAACTTGCAGATGACAAGACATATCATAGTTTGCTCCTGAGAGATTCCTGGAGACTAATATTCAAGAAAGAATTACAGCGAAGAAATAAACTAAAGGATTTACCTATTGAAAAGGAAATGTTTTATCATATTTTGCTCTCGGAAACATTTTATCCTACAAGAATTGTTTGGGGCTATAACGGATTTAAATCGGAATTTTCATTAAGGGAATCCTTTGTCAGATATTTAGGAGGCAAAATGTCGACAACGAAAAAAATTGGAATTCGAGGATTTGGTCCATTAAATTTTCCTAATCTAATTAGAGTCTGTCTGTAATATGTATATAATGTGAATATCAAGTATTTATCCTTGGTAAATCAAAAACTTCTTATTATCTTGCAGTCAAATTAAAGATAGCCTTTACTTATGGAAATGTTCAATGATTGGGTGCTAAAATTTGAGAAACCAGACTGGTCAAAGAACCCGGAATTTGGTGTAATTGATACTATTTTAGAACATCGTCCTGAAATAATTCAACTGTTTAAATCGGATGTAGTTGGTAGTGATGATATTACTATTTTTGGTCGTAAGGATACCCCTTCCGTTGAACAGATCGTGAGGGCTGCCATTTACAAAGAGATAAAAGGTTATGACTACCGTGAACTTGAATATGCTCAAAGTGATTCCAGGATTTGTGCAACATTTATAAAGCTGGACGAGCGAAATCCTTTTTGCTTTCAGACATTCCAGAAATATATCTCAAGGATAAGCAAGGATACCCTTGACAAGGTTCTTGTAGAAATCGTTAAATGTGCCATTGAAGAGGGCTTTGAGGATATCGACAAGATCAGGACAGACAGCACGGGGATCAAAAGCAACATCCACTATCCAACAAACAACTCCCTTGTCTGGGATTGTATCCATGAAAGCCATCGTTTGTTAAGCCATCTCAGGGAAGAGGCGAAAGAGCTTTCCTTTATTGATTATACCAAATCGGCAAAGCAGACATATTTTAAGATAAATGTCACCAGATCAAAAGACAAGCAGGCCGAACTTTTTAAAAAACAGCTTATTACCTTTACAAAAGCCATAAACCAGGTTTCTAATACCATAAAAAAAAACTTCGTCGGCCTTAAAGCTTATATTATTTCAATCCAGTTAGAAGAGCTTCTTCCCCTGATGGAAAAAGTTTACAGCATGACCTACCGCAAACAGGTACTGGGGGAGAATGTGCCAAACGATCAAAAGTTGTTCTCCATTTATGAACTTCACACAGACATAATCGTCAAGGGGAGCCGTGAGGCGCTGTTCGGTCATAAGGCGAACTTTACCACGGGCAAGAGCCCTCTTATCATTGATTGCGAGGTGCCCGAAGGCAACCCCTCAGACTCTTCCCTGCTAAAGCCTGCCCTTGACAGGGTAATAGAAAACTACGGGATCACTCCCCGTGACTTCTCTGCCGATGGTGGGTATGCAAGCCGGGATAACTCAGAATATTGTAAATCAAAGGGCCTTACAAATATAGTTTTCAACAAAATTACAGGGAGCCTTAGCAATATTGCTTCAAGCCTTAACATGGAAACACGTTTAAAGAAATGGCGAAGCGGCATCGAGGCCGTCATCTCGAACTATAAACGGGGCTTTGACATGAGGGTTTGTACCTGGAAAGGATTGAAGCACTTCAAGGCAAAAGTAATGTGGAGTGCCATTGCATATAATATTAGGGTGCTCACCGGCATGGTACTTGCCAGGATAGCGGCACCACCGACTATCTGAGGCAGAAAACAAATAAAATTTTTGCCAAAATACGGAAAGTCACCCATAATATTAAGATATTATGTTTATTATTCTTAGTCATCATTAAAAAATTGGGTGAAATGAGGTGCAAAAACACGAAAAATATGATCACAGCATAAATCAGATGGCAATTGAAAGTAATGGCTGTGCTGACTGTGGTTTAAAAATTGAAATTAAGTGAAAATATTAATATTATTTAATTAAACCAAAAAACTTTCAATATTACCAAATTTTATATACGATCTGGTTCATGAGCTTTTTCTCATCTCAAAGCAAACCATCCTTTAACTTTATTCCGAAAATACCAGATTCAATTAAAGTGTCAAATCTAAAATATCAATTTAACAATAAGCAGCCTCTCCCCGCCTCGCTCCCCCTTCGTGATTGGTTCGCTATTGGTTCGCTATCGCTTTGGAACGATGGTAATCATAATATTGTTCCCAGGGGATGTTCAGCATTTGAATTATTCCGGATAATCATTTTGGCTTAATTCCTGAAAAAATGGATTATTAAATCTAAAACTCCTTTTCAGGCCCATACCATCCTCATATCAGATCCATAGTTTGAATACAGTTTGTGTACAGTTTGAATACTATTTGAATACTATTTGAATACTATTTTGTATTTAAATAGTATATTTATACAGGTCAAAAAGTATTTTATATATAGGGATGATAAAGACATAATAAGAGGAAGGTCACGCGGAGAGTTTGCAGGAACGGCTGTGATTAGGTTTTTTTATAGTTACAACAGGAAAACGCACCTTTTTTCCTTTTCCCTTTTATAGAACCTGATAAGATTTTCCCTCACTTAAAAGCCTGGTAATAAATAGCCATTAATCATTCAGCCCCTTTCCATTAAGAATCTGAGGAATATACTTTTCAACCCTTGCCTCACGGGTTTTCGATTGTTTGGGAGCGGAAAAATATAGAAGATACGCTCGTTGCCTTCCCGGCGTGAGGGTATTGAAAGCGGTTTTCAGAACAGGCAGTTCATCCAGTTTGTTTTGAAATTCATCCGGAACCGGGTATTCCGAAGTCTGCTTCAAATTTATCTTCAAACCGGCCTTTTCCGCTTCAACGGCTTCATAAATATACGCCTTCAGGATGGGTTCCATCTCAATTATTTCTTTGATGCCGGTGAACCGGACCTGGCGGCCCGCCTGTACATTTTCAGTCGGTTTGATCAGTATACCCTTTTCATCCCTAAGCAAGGCACCTTTAAAGAACATAAGCGCACAGTATTCCTTAAAATCCTGTAAAACAACGATGTTGCTTTTCTGAAATGTGTAACAGGGATGATACCACTTCAATTCCTCGTCCAAACCACAATCAAGAACAATTCTTCTCAATTGGGTCAGTTCTTCCCGCCACTTTTTGACTTTACTTAAATATACATCAACTTTGGGATTCATTCCGTTTATCTATTTATACTCATAAATAAAGTGAGCATTATTGAAATTTGTTCACTGAATACGGAATACTAATTACCGATCACTGATTACCGATTACTGATTAATCTGTATCTCAATGTGTTATATGGCAGATCCAGTTAATTCACCCTTCATTTTCTGATCGCCGGAATATTTAATTGAATATTTTTTGCCGTTCCGTTTCAAAATCAATATCTTTAGCGTTCAATATGATCCTATAACTTATATGTTTAAATTATTATCATGAAAGAGAATAAAAAAATTTCCCGCAGGGGTTTCCTTGGAACTGCTGCTGCCACAGCAGCAGGCATGACAATTGTCCCCTCAAATACAATCGCAGGACTGGGGCATAAAGCGCCAAGCGATAAACTGAACATTGCAGCTGTCGGAATCGGCGGTATGGGTTTTGCCAACCTGAAGAACATGGAAACAGAAAACATCGTTGCCCTTGCCGATGTTGACTGGAAATACAGCAAAAAGGTGTTTGACCGGTATCCCAATGCTAAAAAATACTGGGACTGGCGCAAAATGTACGATGAAATGGGCAAATCGTTTGATGCCGTTCTGTGTGCCACGGCTGATCATTCCCATGCCGGGGTTACCGCTCACGCCATTACCCTTGGAAAACATGTTTACACTCAGAAGCCGTTGACGCACAGCGTTTACGAATCCCGTCTTCTTACAAAGCTGGCCAAAAATTATAGGATTGCCAGCCAGATGGGGAACCAGGGTGCTTCGGGTGATGGAGTCAGCCTCACCTGCGAATGGATCTGGAACGACGAGATCGGCGAAGTGAAAAAAATCGAAGCCTTTACCGACCGTCCCATCTGGCCCCAAGGACTGAATGCTCCCAAAGAAGTTATGCCCGTTCCTGAGACCCTGAACTGGGATCTCTTTATCGGCCCTGCCAAATTCCGTCCTTACAACTCTATTTATCATCCGTGGAACTGGCGCGGCTGGTGGGATTTCGGCACAGGCGCCCTCGGTGATATGGCCTGCCATATTCTGCATCCTGTTTTTGAAGCCATGAAGCTTCAGTATCCGATCCATGCCCAGGGAAGCTCTACCCTTTTGCTGACCGACTGCGCTCCCAATGCCCAGATGGTGACGCTCCAATTCCCTGAAAGGAAAAGACCGGCCGGTGTAAAGATCAATCTTCCTCCTGTTGAAGTGATATGGTACGACGGAGGGCTTAAACCGGATATGCCTGTTGGCTGGCCTGCTGGAAAGAACATGAATGATGCCGGCGGAGGTACAATCTTCCACGGCACAAAAGATACGCTGATCTGCGGCTGTTACGGAAAAGATCCGTGGCTTCTGTCAGGAAGGGTTCCCAACGTTCCCCAGGTTCGCCGCCGCATCAAGGTGAGCCATGAACAGGACTGGATACGCGCCAGCAAAGAAAGTCCTGAAAGCCGGGTTATGACAGCCTCCGACTTCAGCGAAGCGGGTCCGTTCAACGAAATGGTGGTGATGGGTGTTCTGGCAGTCCGTCTGCAGGGCCTTAATAAGATCCTCGACTGGGACGGCGCCAATATGAAGTTCAGCAATCTGACCGATAACGAAAACGTGAAGATCTGTATTGAGGACGACTTCAAGATCACGGACGGTGACCCAAAATTCAACAAGAAATGGACCAATCCGATTCCTGCAAAGGATTTTGCTGCCGAGTTGATCAAGCACACTTACCGTGAGCCGTTCAATTTGCCGGATATGCCCGCATAGTTAGTACTTAATTATAATAAAACATGTAAACCTGTCAGGATTTGAAAACCTGCCAGGTTTTTTTCGCGTTTTTTAATTAATTTTGACTGTACCGCAAATCAAAATGCTATGAATAAAATTATTACTCTTACACTCTTTGCCGCAATCTTATTTTCCTGCAAATCAAGCGCACCCACGGCTGTTAATTCTTCCGGCCTCGACAGGAGTTCACAGTCTGGATTAAAAGGGGACTGGCAGATTACCAATGTCTCATTCCCCGGCTCCGACTATCTGAAAGTGACATCTTTCGGGATTGCCGATTCAAAATGTTTAATTGGCAGCATATGGAACTTCATTCCCAATAACAACAAAGGTTCCATGAGCCTTACTTCATCCGGTTGCCCTTCATTCAGCTCTCCCATTATCTGGACTATCGGCAAGGATAGTTCGTTCGATTTGAAATTTGTCCCGGCAGGCATAAAATCCAAAACCGTTACACAGGGTTACGTTTTAAGATTAGCCAATCAGACGGAAACATCTTTCCAGTTGATAGATGTGATCAAAGTTGAGGGACAAAATAAGGACATAGTCTACCAGTTCACAAAAATAATTTAAAACCTGCCATCATGAAAAAATTAACGTTATATACTATAACAATCTTAATCCTCTTCTCTTTCCTTTTCCCGGGATGTAAAATGATACAGAATGCCAACAACACACAGAAGGGTGCGGCAATAGGCGTAGCCTCCGGTGCTGTCCTTGGAGGAATCATTGGAAATCATGTCGGCAAAGGCGGTAATGCTGTCCTGGGCGCAGTGATCGGTGCAGCAGTCGGAGGAGGCGCAGGCGCCATAATAGGAAACAAAATGGATAAACAGGCAAGGCAAATATCTGAGGTGATGCCCGGTGCAGATGTTGAAAGGGTCGGAGAAGGAATACGCCTTGTTTTAAAGGAGAATGCCATCCGGTTCGATATTAACAAATCGACCCTTACACCACTGGCCACTGCAAATCTTGACAAACTAGTTCCTGTCTTTAAAGAATATAACGAAACAAACATTGATATTTTCGGATATACCGATATTACAGGAAGGCCGGAATACAATCTGACTCTTTCCAAAAACAGGGCTGAATCGGTGAAAACATATCTCGTTTCAAAAGGTATCCGTTCTGAGCGAATAAAAACTAGCGGTTTAGGCATTGCTGACCCAATTGCCTCTAATGATACTGAGGAAGGGAGAAGCCAGAACCGCCGTGTGGAATTTGCCATAACAGCCAATCAGAAAATGACCGAAGAAGCCAGAAAAGAGACCAGTAATCAATAATCACCACACGCTAAAAAGCAGGCCCTAAAAAGCAAAGAGTGAATGTTTAAAAATAATCAGAAGACAATTAAATCGAAGTTGTGAAATGATTGATCGCTGATTAAAAAAATCACTGAATACCGAACAATGAGCACTAAATATTATTCTGTTTCAATATCTTTTTTAATAGAAAGTGGTATACACCTTCCACCCAGATAAAACACGATTTAAATCACATCTTCAGTTCCATTATTTACAGTATTATGAAAATTATTAACCATCTCTGAAACACAAATGACTTCTTTATATACCAGAGTTTTGCCGTTTTCTGTATCAACGGTCAGATTCCCTTTAAACCAATACCCGAATACCGGGAAAAAATGTTTATGTCAACCTGTAGATTTTCCCGTTGGGATGGTAATTTTTAATATTGTAGCTTCGAATTTTTGCGGATCATGGAAAACAAACTTTTGACCCAATTTAGTTGTGTCCATCTTTAAAAGATGTTCTATAATAACACTTTTCCTTCTATGTTGTAATCCAAATTTTCAGAGCATTATTTTTGTAATTTTATCATTGTAAAGCCCAAGAGGAAAAAGACTCTGCTGATGAGCAACCTGTTAGCAATAAGCTTTATGGTTGTACTGCATATTTGGGGGGGCTATTTCGGCTTTTTTTTAATATATGCAGGTAACCTAATATGGCTAAGAAAACCCAACCACACAAATTACCAAGATATTAGTAAGCTAAAAATAAAGACCATTAATTATATGAAGCGCCACACTATGAACATTCCGAAATTGGATATAATTACCAATTGAGCAACGTACTGGCCGGTATCGGCCGCGGACAGCTGAAAGTATTGCCGGATCACGTTAACACCTGACGTCAGAACTTTGAACGTTACAAGGCTTATTTTGACAATCTGAAATCAAAAGGGTATGATATAAAAATGGTTCACGAACATGAAGGATTTTTCGCAAATCGCTGGCTGACAGCGATTCTAATTGATTCCGAAGCCGATAAAGGTATTACAATGAAGATACTCCTTTGGGCATTCGAAAAAGCAAATATTGATGCCCGGCCTCTTTGGAAACCTATACACCTGCAACCCATATTCAGGGATGCTCCTTTCTATGGAAACGGAATCTAAAACCGGCTCTTTGAACAAGGTTTGTGTTTGCCCAGCGGCTCCAGCCTGACTGAGGAAGAGTTTCAAAGAATATTTTCATTTTTAGATGGTATATTCAAATGATAGGAACATTTAAAAATTAATCTGAACTCCGGAAACCGGATGATTGCCAAATTCCATCCAACCTGTAAATTCACCTTTTTGAATTCAAATCTATTTAGAGTCAAACACCCAATAGTTTTATCAGGCAAAACCGATCTTTTCACTCAACAATAACATCGCATCAGTAAAATAGAAAAATCCATTTTCCTTCCTTACTCCCCTGTAAGGTAATTTATTCCTGTTGCGGCATAATCAATAATACTCAATCCCCGGCCGTCAGCAATTCCCGCAAAATCATTCATCTTCTCATTTCTTTCAACTTCAGCATTACCTTTTACCCAGACCTTATCTGAAAGGTTCAAAATAGGATCTGACTTGATTTGACTTGACCCGTCCTGATTTTTGCAGTAAAAAATAGTAAAGGGGGAAAATGGGGAAGTGTAGGAAAATCTGTTTTCCGTACATTGGAAAATTCAGATAAGGTACCATTATCATAAGAAAGATAAAAGTCTTAGTTTAAAGACCTCCAACATTTTATGACTTAATTCTCTTCTTACAAAAATATAGATTGATCCTTTTTTATTCCCCCCAAAATATGTCTTGATCCGGTATCTTTTGTTGAATTATTACAGCAGTAAAAATAAAAACTTCGATAAATCCTTGTGAATAAGGATTCTATCGAAGTTTCTCAGTGCCCAGAACAGGACTCGAACCTGCACAGCCTTGCGGCCACTAGTCCCTGAAACTAGCGTGTCTACCAATTTCACCATCTGGGCGGGTAGAAAGTGGTGCAAAGATAAAAGATAATTGACAATTGACAATTGACCATTGACAATTAAACAAAAATCAGTAGAGACGCAATATTTTGCGTCTCTGCATTATTTCAGATTGTCTTTTAAAAACTGATCGAGAAGCGAGTACAAATGAAGTCTTGTATTTCCTCCGATAATATTATGGTTTCGGTTTGTATAAATCATTTCCTGGAACAGAACTCCCGATTGAACCATGGCTTCGCTGAATTCCATTGTGTTCTGAAGATGAACATTATCATCGGCTGAACCGTGAATTAAAAGCAACCTGCCCTTTATTCCCCCTGCCAGTTTAATTGGTGAATTATCATCATACCCTTCAGGATTCTGACTTAACAATCCCAGATAACGCTCCGAATAAATAGTATCATAATAACGAAAGTTAGTGACGGGAGCCACTGCAATGCCTGCCTTGAAAAGAACGCCTCCTTTTGCCATACAAAGCGATGATATAAAACCCCCGTAACTCCAGCCCCAGATGGCCATTCTTTTGGAATCCACATATGGTTGACGGGCGAAATACTTTGCGGTTTCAATCTGATCGTCCGATTCCAGTTTGCCCAACTGCCCGTAAGTACATTTCCGGAATTCCTCTCCCCTTGCGCCGGTTCCCCTCGGATCAACACAAACGACCAGATAACCTTCCTGGGCAAGATAATTATACCAGTTTATCCCATATTTATCCAACACTTCCTGATCATTTGGCCCGCTGTATTGTGTCATAAACAGCGGGTATTTTGTATCCGGATTAAAATCAGGCGGTTTGACCATCCATCCGTTCAATTCAATTCCCTCAGAAGTTTCAAAACTGAAGAACTCTTTTCGCGGTATTTTGTAACCATCGATTCTGTTCTTCAGTTCATTGTTATCTTCGAGAACCTTGATCTCTTTTCCTTTTATATCATAAAGAGTTACAAGATTAGGGGTTGTCACATTGGTATAAGTGCTGACAAAGTATTTGTAACCTTTGCTGAAACGGGCATCACTGATTCCTTTCTTATCCGATAAGGTAACTTTTTTCTTCAAATCAATATGTATCCCGTACACTTCACGCTGCAGAGGGGAAACCTCCGCTGCCTGATAATAAAACATTCGGGCAACGGGATCATAGCCATAGAATTTCATTACATCGTAATTTCCCTCTGTCAACTTACGGATCTTTACTCCGGCCAGATCATACAAATACAGATGCTTGTATCCATCCTGTTCACTGAGTATAACAAAACTCTTGTCGTCAGGAAGAAACTGCAGATTGTCAAGAAAATCGGTTTCAATATACTTTTTATTTTTCTCGGTATAAATTAAACGGGAATCACCTGTATAGGGATTGGCAAATAATAACTCCAGGCGGTTTTGTAAACGGTTCATTCTTAAAATTCCAAGATCCTTGCCGCTGTAACGCCACCTGATTCTTGGAATATAAATATCTGTGTCATTGCCGGTATCCATTTGTATACTTTGGCCTGCTTTTAAATCGTAAACCCATACGGTCACAACTGAATTCTTTTGGCCTGTTTTCGGATATTTAAACCGGCGCACGCCAGGATAAACGGCGTATTCTTTTAATTCGGGGTCCTGCCCTTCATACATCATCATTCCATAAAAGGGCACATCCTCTTCATTGAATTTGATGTAAGCCAATTGTTGGCTGTCGGGTGACCATTCAAATGCCTTAATAAATTCAAATTCTTCTTCATAGACCCAATCAGGAGCGCCATTGATAATTTTATTTTTCGCTCCGTCAAAGGTGATCTGTCTTTCGGTACCAAACCTGAGACTCTTAATAAACAGGTTATTATCTCTGAAAAAAGCGACGCGTTCGCCATCAGGAGAAAAAGTGGCAAGCTGCTGCTGACCTTTTGATAATCTTGTCAGTTCTTTAGATATAAAATTATAGACGAAATAAGTGGCTGTAAACGAACGGCGCCAGATAGGCTGACGGTCAGTCATCAGCAATAATTTGGTTTCATTGCTGTCAAAAGAATATTCATCAATATATTTTAATGAATCATTTTTCAGTTCGCTGACATCCAGAACAACCCCGATTTCCTTGCCTGTTTTATAACTGTATTTCACGATTCGTGTGCCATTATTTTCGAGAAGAGTATAAGAGTTTCCGTCATTCATGGAAGACAAACCATGAATGCTCTTTTGTCTGAATGTGCCTCTGGTAACGACATCTTCAAGCGAAATCCTTTGGGCCTGAACCGATAAAAAACAGAGTGCTGACAATAAAAAAACTGATAGTGTTCTGAACATGATAAAAGGTATTTTAGAAATATTATTCCAGCTCAAAATTATCAAAAAATCCTGTGACGGGACTGACCAAATGTCATGAAACTAAAATATCGTTAACTGAGAATTCAATATTTTTGAAGAACACATGATAATCATTACTTTTGCATCTTCTTAAAAAGAACATTAATGATAAGGATTACTTTTCCGGATAGTTCAGTAAAAGAATTTAATAAGGGGATTACGGGACTTGAAATTGCTGAAGCGATCAGCAGCCGTCTTGCCAATGAAGTGCTTTCTGTTTCGGTTAATGGAGAGGTCTGGGATCTTACACGAAAGATAAACTCTGATGCAAAAATTAAATTGCACGTTTGGGATGACCCTGAAGGACGTGAAACTTTCTGGCATTCCTCTGCTCATATGATGGCTGAAGCTATCGAATCCATTTATCCGGGAACGAAATTCGGTATTGGCCCATCGATTGATAATGGATTTTATTATGATATTGATCTGCCTGATGGTCTGACATTAACTGATAAAGACCTTGCTGCAATCGAGCAAAAAATGATGGACGAGGCAAGAGCTAAATCAGATATTATAAGAAAAGAAATATCAAAAGCCGATGCTCTGAAACTGTTTTCGGAAAAGAACGATCCTTATAAGCTGGAATTAATTTCAGACCTTGCTGATGGAACCATTACCTTGTACAGCCAGGGAAACTTTACTGATCTTTGCCGTGGACCGCATCTCCCAAATACCGGTTACATAAAAGCAGTAAAACTTACCAGCATTGCCGGAGCCTACTGGCGTGGAAACGAGAAAAATAAAATGCTTACGCGTGTTTACGGAATTACATTCCCGAAGCAAAAAATGCTGAATGATTACCTCGTCATGCTTGAAGAAGCTAAAAAACGGGATCACAGGAAGATAGGAAAGGAAATGGAACTTTTCCTCTTATCTCAGAACGTGGGTCTTGGGCTTGCCGATGTGGTTACCCAAAGGCACCATGCTTCGTGAACAACTGGAAATGTTTTTGAAGAAAGTGCAAAAAAGGTTTGGTTACGAACAGGTTATCACTCCTCATATCGGGGATGTGAATCTTTATAAAACATCGGGGCATTACCAGAAATACGGTAAAGATTCATTTCAGCCGATAACACACTCCTACTGAAGGTGAGGAATATATGCTGAAACCCATGAACTGCCCGCATCATTGTGAAATATACAGTTCCAAGCCACGTTCATATAAAGATTTACCCATCCGTATGGCCGAATTCGGAACTGTTTATCGTTATGAACAGAGTGGTGAACTTCATGGTTTAACACGTGTACGGGGATTTACACAGGATGATGCCCATATTTTTTGCCGCCCCGATCAGTTAAAAGAGGAATTTCTGAAGGTAATCGATATTATTTTCATTATTTTCAAAGCCTTGGATTTTAAGGATTATACAGCACAAATTTCATTACGTGATCCGGCCAATAAAGAGAAATATATCGGATCGGATGAAAACTGGGAAAAAGCAGAACAGCGCTATAATTGAGGCCTGCGAAGAAAAAGGATTGAAAACGATTACTGTAATGGGAGAAGCCGCATTTTATGGTCCGAAGCTCGATTTTATGATCAAAGATGCTCTTGGGAAGAAGCTGGCAGTTGGGAACAATCCAGGTGGATTATAATCTTCCGGAACGTTTTGAACTTGAATATATCGGGGCTGATGATCAAACGCCACGGCCGGTTATGATTCACAGGGCTCCTTTCGGTTCAATGGAACGCTTTGTGGCAGTGTTGATTGAACATACTGCCGGAAAATTTCCGTTATGGCTTACTCCTGATCAGGCGGTTATTTTGCCGATAAGTGAAAAGTATAATGATTATGCTGAAAAAGTTTCAAATTTTCTAAATAATTCCGATATTCGCACCGTAATTGACGACCGTAACGAAAAGATTGGTAGAAAGATCCGTGACAATGAGTTGAAAAGAATACCTTATCTTTTGATTGTCGGTGAGAAAGAAGTTGAAAACAATACAGTTTCTGTACGCAGGCAAGGAGAAGGAGATCAGGGATCGATGGCTTTAGACGAATTTACGGATTTCATTTTGAAACAAGTTCGGGAACAGTTGTCAAAAGCTTATAATCAGAATATTTTAAACTAAAAAAGGAGGATTTAGCCATAGTAATTATTAAGGGACAAAGGGCAAAAGAGGAAGAAAAATATATGCATCGGATCAATCACCATATTCGGGTTCCCGAAGTCAGATTAGTTGGTGATAACATTGAAAATCCAGGTATTGTAAGGACTCAGGATGCCCTGAGGAAAGCTGATGAACTTGAACTTGATCTGGTAGAAATTTCGCCAAATGCAAATCCGCCAGTCTGCAGGATAATTGATTATCAGAAATTTCTTTATACCCAAAAGAAAAAACAAAAGGAATTAAAGGCTAAAGCATCCAAAATTATTCTAAAAGAGATCCGTTTTGGTCCAAATACTGATGACCATGATTTTAACTTTAAGTTAAAACATGCTGAGAAATTTCTTCAGGAAGGAGCGAAAGTAAAAGCGTATGTTTTTTTTAAGGGAAGGTCGATATTATATAACGAGCAGGGTGAGATACTTCTTTTGCGCTTTGCCAATGCTCTTGAGGAAGTTGGAAAAGTGGATCAATTGCCAAAGCTTGAAGGGAAAAGAATGATAATGTTAATTTCGCCGAAAAAGAAAAAATGAATTTAGGCTATCAGGCTGAAGACTATTAGGCCTTATGAAGTAATCAGTGATCAGTAATGAGTAAACAGCGAACTATGAAACTCTGAAACCCTACAGCCTACAGCCCACAGTCGATCGTCTTAATTCTTAATTCTTAATTCTTAATAAAAAAAGATGCCTAAAATGAAGTCAAATTCCGGAGCCAAGAAACGTTTCAGGCTTACCGGAACAGGGAAAATCAAAAGGAAACATGCTTATCACAGTCATATTCTGACTAAAAAAAGCACTAAACGCAAGAGAAATCTTACCTACTGGGGAACGGTTGAATCCGTTGATACAAATCACGTAAAACGGCTTCTTGCAATGAGGTAAAAGCAGAGACAAGGCATTGCCTTATCTGTGCAAAAGAGAGAAAATGAAGTTTAACCGGGTAATGAGCAGACAAGAGCCTCTTTAATAATGAAGGAATAAAAGAATGAAAGAGTGAAAGAATAAAAAATCAATACCAATTTATTCCTTAATTCCTTAAATTTTAATTCTTTAATTAAATTGTGGGCCGCCATTATTCAAAAAAGACAAAAAAATGCCAAGATCAGTAAATCATGCAGCATCAAAAGCACGGAGGAAAAAACTCCTTCTGCTTACCAGAGGGTACTTTGGTTCAAGAAAGAATGTCTGGACGGTTGCCAAAAACACA
This sequence comes from uncultured Bacteroidia bacterium, assembly GCA_963810555.1. Taxonomy (GTDB): domain Bacteria; phylum Bacteroidota; class Bacteroidia; order Bacteroidales; family Prolixibacteraceae. The sequence goes on from CAWENX010000007.1 coordinate 528,764, forward strand.
TACGAAAAAGGATTACAGTATGCGTACCGTGACAGAAAGAACAAGAAAAGATTATTCCGTGGATTGTGGATTCAGAGAATTAATGCAGCAGTCCGTAATGAAGGCCTTTCCTACTCGCAGTTTATGGGTAAAATGAAAGCAGCAAATATTGACATCAACAGAAAGGTACTGGCCGATTTGGCGATGAATAATCCTGCTGCCTTCAGCGCAATTGTAGAGAAGGTGAAATAATTAGAAATTAAGGCGAAATTAATAAGAAAAGGAGACCATCAGGTTTCCTTTTTTTATTTATTTCTGCTAAGCAAAATGTTATAAAAATGAATTATAAAACGATAACGAACCTGGCACAAACCAAATATGAAGGAAATATGACCATAATCCGGTTAGAAAGTTTACAAAAAGTGGATTAATAATCAAGTTCAAATCTAATTTTATGAGAAAATGTCAAATAAATTAACAATTTCGGTAGGGTAAAATCTTTACTTTGCGGTTAGTGATTGAATAAATATTAAAACACACAAATATGAAAAATTTAATCCATGTATTGTTGATTGTTACCGGACTTGCCATGTTCTCCTGTTCGAAAAGTGATTCCGGTTTTCAAAATGTAACTTTAAAGACTCCCGTTGATCAGTTGGTTCAGAAAGACGGGAATGTAGACAATTTTGTTGAAGCGGCTGATTACGAGGCTGACCTGTTTGCTATGGGTGAAGGGGAGTTGTCCACTTACTCCACGAAAAGCGCGACGATCGGCATGAATAATATGTTCCGTAATATGTTTGAGCATCATCTCAAATTCAGAATGCGTTACAGGAATGGTTACGGCCCGGATATCGACCTTACGACGATGAACGGCGGATTCCCCAAGACAATTGTCCTGAATTACGGTGACAGCACTGCTTTGGCAAACGGACGTATACTCAGCGGGATGATCACCATTTATCTTTCAGGGCCGGATTCCGTCAGTGGAAATACAAGGACGGTTACGTATGAAAATTTTTCAAATGGATATTCCACTATTTCAGGTACATCAACGAAAACTTGTCTCAGAAATTCAATCCAAAGGCAATTTTCATTATCAAGCAATCTTACAATAACCTTTGCGGATTCAACTTCAATGAATCGTACAGCGGAAAAAAATATCACATGGGTTGCGGGAGCAGAGACACAGTTTGACCCCTCTGATGATGTAATTGAGATCACCGGATTAATTCAGGTTACTGACAGAAAGGGAAATGAATATTTAAAAACCATCACTTCACCTTTGGTAAAAACAGGGGAGTGCAGATTTATCACTAAGGGAACCATTGAATTTAAAACGAGTACAGGAAAATTTGCCACCCTTGATTTCGGAAACGGCGATTGTGATAATGTTGCAACTGTCACAACAGCAGACGGCAGCAAAGAGATTATACTGGGCTTTTAAGGATTCCAAAGCGTTCATTATGAATGAGTCTTCGATAATCAATCTGATCTTCGAAGACTCGTTTCTCATTAGTGAACCATTTTTTTATTTTTGTTCCAAACTAAAGCTGAGTTAACTTGACGCAGGAGGAATTCAAAAATACGTTTGACAATCATTTTGAAGCCGTTCGTAACTATATTTATTATCGCTCAGGCGACAAAGAGCTTGCAAATGACATAGCACAAGACACATTTTTGCGGTTTTGGGAAAAAATGTCGGCAAAGAATGAAGAGGATGGAAATGCCAAAGGGCTTCTCTATAAAATTGCAGGAGACATCTTCGTCAGTTCACACCGGAAAAAAAAAGTGTCCATGAAGTACAGGGTTCTTACAAATAACGAGGAATTTTATCATAGTCCTGAAGAACAATTGACATACAAAGAGTTAACAAAGACTTATGAAGATGCACTGGTAAGCCTTCCCGAAAAACAACGTGCTGTATTTCTGTTACATCGAATGGACGGATTAAAATATCATGAAATAGCACTGAATTTGGGAATCAGCATCAAAGCAGTCGAAAAACGGATGAAGAATGCGCTGGAATATTTGAGAAAGTCTATTGATTATTAAATGGGAACTAAAGGGAAATATTTTATTCACAGATCAGAAGATGATTTAATATCCAGACTCCCCGGGATAGATTTAAATTATTCAACTTCCAGGGAAGAGGCCTGGGAAAGGATATCGGCAAGGATTGAAACGAGAAATTTCCGGTCACAACAGAAATTCACTCTTATCAATTATAAATTTGCCCTTGCTGCATCGATCCTTCTGATACTGGGAATTACAGCTTTCTTAAGATTTTATACGACTACTACACATTGTCCTGCAGGTCAACATCTTAGTTTATCCTTACCGGACGATTCACAAGTGGAACTGAATGCTCAATCCACGATCAAATATCACCCTTACCGGATGAAATACGATAGGACCGTTACCCTTGAGGGTGAAGCTTATTTTAAAGTTAAGCCGGGGACAAGGTTCAAAGTTGAATCAACACGCGGGGAAACTGTTGTTTTAGGTACATCATTTAATATCTATGCAAGAGAGGAAAACTACAATGTTTCCTGTTTCACCGGCAAAGTAAAGGTAATATCAGCATTAAACAAAGAATCCGTTATTCTTCATGCAGACCAACAGGCAATTATCCAAACGGACGGATCGATCAAATTTATTCAGTCGCCAAATATCAATGCCAATAAATCATGGACCGAGAACATGTTTATTTTTACGGGAACACCTTTAATCTCCGTAATCCGGGAAATTGAAAGACAATACAATATTAAAATCAAAATAAAAGGTAATTATAATCTGTTTTATACCGGAAATTTTAATAAATCAGACTCTGAAAAAGAAGTTCTTGATTTGGTTTGTACATCTCTGCAACTTAAATTTGAGACTTTATCAAACGGAGAGTATCTGATTTATAAAAACTGAAGGTAATTGAAGAAGCGTTTAATTTTACTTCTCTTCTGTATCATTTCAGCAATTTCATATGCCTATTCACAAAAAATTGAAATTGCGGTAAAGGATATGCCTTTGAATAAAGTTTTTGTTGAACTTCGCGACGCTTATCACCTCAAATTTTCATACAATGACGTGTTGCTTTCTGAATACAAAGTTACCCTGACAAATAATTTCACCAATTCTGACGATGCAATTCTTTCGTTAATCAAGGATTTCCCGCTGAACTGCATCAAACGGGGGGATATTTATATCATTATCCCTGAAAAAAAAGTAACTGGTTCAAAAATCTTTCATCTGTCAGGGCAAGTCGTGGAAAGTAATACCGGTGAATCCTTGCCGTATGCTCAGCTTATCATTGGAGACAGGGCAATGAATGCCGACCTTAACGGGAACTTTTCCTGCTCAGCTTCGAATGACAGCATTTTCCCGGTAAAAATAGCCTGTTTGGGACACTATGTAATGGATACGATAGTCCCTGCAGGAAATAATTACCGGTTTAAGCTTTTACCTTCATTTATCGGACTTAAAGAATTAGTTGTAAAAGGCCAGGCTATTGATAAAACAACTCTGATCGGAGATCAGCCAGGCGTAATGAAATTAAACAATCAGGTAGCCAGATACCTTCCGGGAAATGACGATAATTCGGTTTTTAATCTTTTAAGACTGATGCCCGGGATTCTTGCATCAAGTGAACAGTCAAACGGATTGATCATATGGGGTTCCTATGAAGGCTTCAGCCAGATCCTGTTTGATGGTTTCACCATTTGGGGATTTAAAAGTTTTAATGATGATATAAATACTGTGAATCCGCTCATCACGAAAGATATGGAAGTACTTAAAGGCGGATATGATGCCAGTTACGGTGACAGAGTTGGCGGTATAGTAAGGATTTCAGGAAAACAGGGAAATGAAACAAAACCCTCGGTTACCTTAAATCTGAATAATGTTACTATGAACGGAATGGTTGAAACGCCATTGTGGCATAATTCTTCCGTTATATTGTCATTCCGCCAGACCTACTATAACTTGTTTAAAAACAAAGATGTATTGGCTATACAACCGGAAACTACACTCATTCAGCCAAGAGGGAGAGGAATCAATCAACTCATTGATTATACTGTTTTTCCTGACTATAATTTTCATGATGCCAATTTTAAATTCACCACTAAAAATGACAGGGGCAGATTATTTTACATCAGTCTTTTAGGTGGTGAAGATCAATTCAAGTACACAATTAATCAGACACTTGTCCGTAATGATTTGTTCAGAATAAAAAAAGAAAACAACACTCAGACCGGAGCATCGATGTTTTTCGAAAATATCTGGAAAAACGGGAATTCATCCGATATTACGGCTACATGGTCAGGCCTCCAAACTGATCTTACTGATATTCAGAAGCTATACCGGAAAAACGGAACTGAACTTTTAAGTACGGATGAGACGACATCCAACATTATTAAAGAATATTCTGCCCGTCTCGACAACCGGATATCTGTAAATCCTTCCAACCGGATTGAAACAGGAGGAGGATTTATTATAGACGAGATCGGGCTTAAAGCAGACTCATCAGGCATAAATAAAACCCTGATGAAGGAAGAATCAAGGCGATTTAATGCCTATATCCTGGATCACCTTTCGCCGGCAAAGAAAATAAACTTCACCTTCGGACTGCGGGGAGATTATCCTGTCCATCTGCAAAAAGTATATTTACAACCGAGAGTGTCAGCCAGTTTTGGAATCACTGATGCGGTTAAGCTAAATTTAGCCTGGGGAAGATATAATCAGTTTATTGCCAGAAGCTCGGTTTTGGACAACTTCGGGAATTACCGGTATATCTGGACAAATGCAGATAATAAAGACATACCCGTACTAAGCGCTGAACATTGGGTTGCCGGAAGCTCATTTAAAAGAAACAATCTTACTGTCAGTATTGAATCCTACTATAAAAAAACAAATGGTTTAACAAGATTTGTCAATATCAGTCAAAACATTGAGAACACTGTTTTTCAAGGTGAAGGCCGCAGTTATGGCGTTGATCTGTTCATTAAAAAAGATTACAGGGGTCATTCTGCATGGATTTCTTATAGTCTTAGCAAAACGGAGGAAAAATTTCCCTATTTCCTAAAAGACGAATATATGCGGGCGCCCCAGGATCAAAGGCATGAATTAAAGGCTGCTGTTTTACTGAATATCAAACCTTTTGTATTATCTGCAAATTATATTTTCGGATCAGGATTCCCGATTAATACAGGAACAATACTTAATCCTGAAATATTTGAGCCTGATTACAACCGGTTGGATCTGGCGGTTATATTAAGATTTCACCTCCGTAATCTAATGGGGGAAACGGGTATATCCCTGTTAAATGTTTTTGATTCCAAAAATATCAGATACTCTAATTTTGAAAAAGTACCTCTTGATCAGATCAACACGATAAATATTTATTCCGAAGCTGTACCTTTTTCACCCAGAGTGACTTTGAAATTGTCATTGTAATCCGGTAAACAGGTATTGAAATTCTCAATTAAAATTTGTTTATTTATAAAATATTGGCTTAATCATTTTTAGTAATTAATAAATCAACTTAAATCTATTAATCATGAAAAAACAAATGTTTCGATTTTTTTTAATACTCTTTGGATCTGTAAATATAATGCTGGCAGGCTGCAAGAAGGACGGTGCCAATGTGGAGAACGATCAATGGAATACAAATTCTCCTGCCAAGAGTGCCGTTGCGGCACAACAGACCTTTGAAGAATTAAATTCGCTGACTGATGCGGCATTCAATGCAAGCAACCTCAAATCAGGTGTTTTAGGCGATTGTCCCACAGTTACATTGAATATCTCAGAACTGCCTTACATTTTAACCCTCGATTGGGGTTCAGGGTGTACAGGCTCCGACGGAGTTACAAGAAGCGGAAAAATTACAATCAGCCTTACCGGTAAAATGGGAGTCCCGGGCAGCGTCGCGACATTCTCATTTTTAGATTTTTACAGCGACGGCAATAAACTGACAGGTACACATACAATCACCTATACAGGCGTTGATACTGAGACCAACTGGCCCCGTTTTGATGTTCATACAGAAGCCGTGATTACTTTCCCTGACAATAAATTCATTACCTACAATTCAGATAATATCAGATTATTTGCTGCCGGCTCAGATACACCTCTTAACTGGAACGATGATGTGTGGCATATCATGGGAACCGCTTCGGGAACAACAAGAAACGGGGTAAGCTGGACGGCCGAAACTACCAGTTCACTTGTTAAGAAAGTGGCATGCAGATGGTTCGACAGCGGGACCATAGTTGTTACCCCGCAAACAGGTTTACCCGCCACAATCGATTTTGGCGACGGAACATGCGACAATAAAGCTACACTGACTATCGGCGATCAAATAATTAATGTAGAAATGTAAAACGGAGAAGGGAAAACGGAATATTGAGAATGGACAATTTGAATCCAGCGCATGCGGGATACTGATTTGATCCCGCAACTTCGTGATGAAAATGAATCTCTGCTCTTTATTTTTCAAATTTTCAATTTTCTCCCTTCTCCGGTCTCCGGTTTCCCTTCTCCATTCCATTCGTCATTCGTAATTCTCTCTTGTACTTATTAAATTTGCAGGAAATAATAAATCAGGAATGACATTAGATAATTACCCATCCAAACTCCTTGAGAATGCAGTAAATGAATTCGCAAAGCTTCCGGGCATAGGGAAAAAGACCGCTCTCCGGCTTGTACTTTATCTGCTTAAAAAAGATATACCCGATGTTGAGCGGTTCAGCCATTCGATCATACAATTGAGGGAGGAGATAAAACGCTGCCGGATATGCCGGAATATCTCAGATTCTGAGACATGTAATATTTGCAGTAATCCTTCACGAAATCACCGGATGATCTGTGTTGTGGAAACAATACGCGATGTGATGTCGATCGAAAATACCCAGCAGTACAAAGGAGTCTATCATGTGTTGGGAGGAATCATTTCTCCGATGGATGGCATCGGCCCTTCCGATCTTGAAATCGATTCGCTGGTCGACAGGATTGAAAAGGAGGATATTGAAGAGGTCATTTTTGCCCTGAGCACCACCATGGAAGGCGACAGCACAAATTTCTACCTTTACAAAAAACTGAAGGATTTCAAAATTAAGATCACCACCCTGGCCAGAGGGGTATCGATAGGCGATGAACTGGAATACACGGATGAGATCACGCTCGGGCGTTCCATTGTGAACCGGCAGTTATTTGAAGAATCAAACGGATAATAATGATGTGCTGATGTGAGGATATGCTAATATGCTGATGTGATGCGCAAAGGGCAAAGGGCAAAGAGCATAGAGTAAACTCTGCTCCCTTCTTCGTTCTCCGTTCTCCGTTCTCCGGTCTCCGGTCTCCCTGCTCCCTGCCCTTTTTCGTAATTCGTAATTCGTAATTCGTAATTATATGAAGAGTTATCTGGAAAATGAAAAGGTTACCCTCAGGGCCCTTGAAGCCGAAGATGTTGAACTTTTGTACGGGTGGGAAAATGATGAGGAGACCTGGAAGGTAAGCCATACGCTTGTCCCCTACTCCAAATTTATCCTGGCGCTTTACATTAAAAATTCCGATAAAGACATCTACGAGACCAAACAGCTCCGCCTGATGATCGATTCAAAGGAAGGAAAGACTGTCGGGGCCATCGATCTTTTTGATTATGAACCCTATCATTCAAGGGCTGGCATAGGTGTACTGATTCATGACAAAGAAGATCAGCGCCATGGTTTTGCCTCGGCAGCGCTTGAACTGATCGTCGACTATTGTTTCAATAAATTAAAGTTCCATCAGCTCTACGCCAATATCGATACAGAGAATGAGGCCAGTCTGAAGCTGTTTCAGAAATCCGGATTCGAAATCTGCGGTACGAAAAAAGAATGGCTCTTTACCGGTTCCGGGTGGAGAGACGAATATCTTTTGCAACTGATAAATCCCAAAGTTTAATCACCGGCACCCCGCGCATAAGGAATCCCGTCCGGCTGCTGGCGGATCAGCACATCAGCACATCAATAATTTTCAATTTTCGATTCCTAATTGTTAATTATTAATTCTTTATTTTTGATCTGTCTCAATAAATTTGGACAGACTATGAAAAAGAACCTCATTTTAAGCTTTCATGCGGCATTGTGGAGCTTAGCCTCCCTTATCCCAATCAATGCATGGTCACAGGATCATGTTGCCGGTCATTTGAACATCAGCATAAATACCGATAAGGCAGGCCCGCCCTGCTACCGCTTCTGGGACGTGAGGGTAACCACAAACCAGATGGATTTTTTAAAGAAGCCTGCCTCGCAGTTCAGAGCCGAAAATCCTTTTGCCACAACGGTTAATTGCGTACGCCTCCTTGGCGGAAGACCCGACAGCCTCAATCTTTGGTACAAAGGCGTGGATGAAAAGGGAAACATAAAAACTGATTTTACCGGCCTTGTCAGAATTATCAGGACTATTCTTGACGAAGGTATCAAGCCCTATATCGTGCTTGACAACGTACCTGCCGAAATGAGCGACGGCGATCTCAACTTCTACGGCAATTGCAGGCCGCCGAAGGATTACAATCTGTGGCGGCAGTATATCGATGCTTTTATGAAGGTTTTGATCAGGGAATTCGGCCCTGAAAAGGTTAAAACCTGGCAGTTCAGGGTGGGCACGGAACCTGATCTTTTTCCCAACCACTGGAACGGCAGCCGTGAGGAATATTTTAAACATTACGACATAACGGTTGATGCCGTGACCAAAGTGCTTCCTGAGGCCATTATCGGCCCGGGGAACATACTGAACCCGACGAACAAGTTCTGGGTAAAAGGCAATTCCAAAGCCGAAAGGAATGACGAACCGTCTGATATTGTGGGAAAAGCCAACGGATGGGGATTGAGCATCATCGACCATGCCGCGGCAGGAACCAACTATGTCACAGGAAAAAAAGGCACTAAAATGGACTTTTTCGCATTTTCCTACTACGATGCCGTGGGTGGGAAAAAGCCCATCCTGCTCGATAAAGCCATTGAGATCGTCAGGGAACGCCTTGCCCGATACCCCAAGCTAAAAAATCTGCCTGTCAGCGCCCAGGAGTTCGGGATACTGCATGATGACAGCAATAAACGCCTGTGGGGCAACGAAATAACGGAATGGGGAGCAAGCTGGTATGCGGCGATCAGCGACATTGTATACCGTTATAACCTCACCAAAGCCTATGAATGGAGCACCACCACCAACGGCATCATGCATCCGCGTACACTGGTCATCAAAATGCTTGAAAGAATGGCCGGCGGCAAACGAATCGAGGTCTCAACAGGAGGAAAGGCAGAAGGAAACGTGGGGGCGATCGCCGCGCTGAAAGACGGCAAAATCTATGTCCTGCTTTACAACCATCAGTTAAACCGCACACCCGCCGTGACGAATACCATAAGCCTGACGCTGAATGGTTCGCAGATGACAGGGAAAAAGAAATGGCTGATGAACGAATGGAGCGTTGACCGGGATCACGGGGTCTGGGCGTATGAAATGTATGCCGATTTTGAAAAGGCAGGACTAAAACCTGAACCATCCGCTCCCATTTATGACGGTAGTCCCGGAAAAACTTTCAGGTCAGGATGGAGGGATATTTTTGAACAGAACCGCTCAAAATACCAGCGCATCTCTGAATCGATCATGACCAAAAATGAGGCCCCTGTGCAGGCACAGAATGGTATCATCAGCCTTGAATATGTCATGCCGGGCCACAGCGTCCGGCTGTTAGAGATTATCCCGGGCAGATAGGTTAACCGATACAAATAATTACAGAACATTCTCCCCTGATACAGGCTGAAAATGCTCTACTCCCCTTATTGTCAGTCTATAAAGGTGTCCAGGAGCTGTATCAGAAAAAACTGAAAATTGGCTTCGCTTTTATTTAATGGCTTGATTGTGTGACGCCTGCAGCGTTCTTTATTGAATGGAACACGTTTTCTGCAATACCTTACACCCTGCAGGCAATTTCTTAATCAGTAAATCATCATATTATAACTGTCAACTGTCAATTGATAATAAATCTCTGATTAATCTGATACACCCGTGAGACACCCTATCACATTTTTTATCTGTGCGTTAAGCCATATATACGGTGTATCAGGCGTAATGAATTATCTTATTTAATTGAGGCAACACCTTTACTGCCACATCAGCACATCACTCTTAATTCCCAATTCTCTTCATCAGCACATCACCACATTATTCTTAATTGTCAATTGTCAATTCTCAATTGTTTCCCCCCCGCTCCTCTTAAAATAATATTCTTTATCTCTTGCGATTGACCGGGCACTTTCGTAAGTTTTGGTGAGTAAAAGCATAAAAAATGAATAAAGGATTGATAATAAATGGTTAAAGAGGCACAAAGCACAAATCTGTGGCAGCGGAAATCATATCGTTGATCCTGACCGGTATGACTAAATATCATAAATTAAAATTATTTCATATTTTAAAAACAGATTGTTTGTAAATCTAAATTATTTAGAATAATTTTGTTTTATTAAGTAATTCACGTATCGAAAACCCAGAGTTCCTCAACATATTTATAATAAATTGTAACTGATTCATAAAATAAATATGGACTACAAAGAATATAAATTAATTGATATCCTCGTGGTTGAAGATAACCCGGGTGATGCATTGCTGATCAGGGAAGTACTGAACAGCAACAAAATTTACAATTCTCTTTCTTTCGTGAAAGATGGCGCAGAAGCGATGGATTACCTCCATAAAACAGGTGATTTTGCTGATGCCGTGCGCCCTGACCTGATCATCCTCGACCTGAATCTTCCCAGATTGGACGGCCGGCAGGTATTGGCAGAAATAAAGTCAGATGATAAGTTAAAACAAATACCGGTGATCATAATGACAATGTCGCAGGAGGAAGAAGATATTCTCAAAACCTACAGCCTTCATGCCAACTGTTATATAACAAAACCCATCGATTTGGATCAGTTTGTAAAAGTCGTGGAATCCATCGAAAATTTTTGGTTATCACTGGTCAAACTCCCGGGCAAAACATCTAAGGACTGAAGCCGCAAAACTTTATTCTCCCCCCCTCACCCCGCTTTGTAACACGTGTTTAATAGTCGAGTCATCCGCAGAGCCTTGGCTGCATCCCCGTATCATTACAACTTTCCCCTGCTGCCGGGGTAAATCCGCATTTCCTGCCGTTTTTCAATTCTTAATTCTCAATTGTCAATTGTCAATTGTTTCCCCCTCTCCTGTTAAAACAATATTTCTCATATCTTTTGGAATACAATAATTTGTTGTAAGAACTGCAAGGCCTGCAAGTTCATTGTTCATAAAAATTTCAAATAGTTAATAAATTTACACAAATAGAGTAATATATATAATAATCATTATTTACCTTCGATGAATATATAAATGGATTTGAAATTTACTTTATCTTTTAATGATCATTTATTCTTAATTCAGACCGGGACTAAGATTGCTCCCGGCGATCCGCGGGCCGTAAGAGGGTACGGACAGGAAAGGGACCGGCGCTGTGAAGGCGCATGGTTTAAAAGGAAAGGAATAAAGGGAAGTAAATAAGGGAGTTTAATAATTAATCAATTATTAAAATTTTATATCATGAAAAACAGAATTATTGAATTTCAGGATGATAATCCTAAAACAAGGTGGAATCCTACTACCGGTTGCACACCCAATTCCAGAGGTTGCGCCAATTGCTATGCGCTGGGAATATCACAGCGACTTGCTTTTGATGGTAAAGAAAAATATTCCGGCGGGTTTGATGTGAGAGTTCACCCGTATACGTTAAAGAAGGATTTTGAAAGCTTGCCGCCAAGCAGGATTTTTGTAGATAGTATGAGTGATTTATTTCACGATGATGTTCCGGAAAAATTTATCAGGGGTGTTTTGAATGTGATTTACAAAAATCCAAGACATTTGTTTTTGATAAGCACAAAAAGAGCAGAAAGGATGCACGGATTTAATAGTAAGGGTGACTATAGAGCAATAAAAAACCTCATATTGGCTGTAACGGTTGAATCGAATCATTACATTGACAGGATCAGGCTGTTAAAAGAAACTTCAGCACGGTTTAAGCTGATATTTTTTGAACCCCTGCTGGAAAATATGGATAAAATAGATTTAACCGGTATTGGTTGGGCTATGGTTGGCGGCGAATCGGGTGAAGGCTGCAGGGAATTCAGGGCAGACTGGGCAAGGAGTATCAGAAGCCAGTGTGAAAGGGATGGATGTGAATTCGTATTTAAAGGCTATGGCGGCGTTAACAGATATGCACAACCGGCATTACTTGACGATAGATATTATGACAGGATACCCACCGTGGATATCATTTAAAAAGACTAAGACTGAATGATTGTCCATTTTTAACGCTATGAAATTGTTCGTATATATAAAAATGGATTTTCATTGCGAAATAATTGGACAAAATTATTCCTAATCAAGAAAGAAAGAAAGAAGTCAAATTTAAAATAACGGTTCGATATGCAATGGATAAGTGACCTTTACAAAGAGATTCCTTCCAACTGCGTTTTTAATAAAGTAAAAACAGGCTGCGGGGGTACGACATTAGAAATAAGGAATATGAATCGCGATTCCATTATAGCCGTCCCTTTTGTCGCCCTGATAAAGAATAAGCTGGACGATTATGCGAAAAAACCGGTGGATGGATTGGAATTGCTTGGCTTTTACAGCGGAGTTGATAAGGGGGAAATTTTAGCGTATATCGGTGAAAGGGAACGTCAAAAGATAATTTGCACCTGGGACTCACTGCCAAAAGTAATGAGTATTATCAGAGATATGAAATATAAAAATCTTGAAGATTATTTCTTACTTGTGGATGAGGTGCATTGTATGCTAAACCAGTATACTTTCAGAAAAGAGGCTATCGATCCCGTTCTCGAAAACTACAGGGATTTTAATAACTGGTGCTTTATGACTGCCACGCCTCCGAAAGAAGATGTGTTTATGCTGGAAGAGCTAAAACATCTTCGCCGTGAAGTAGCCAAAGAAATGGCGAGTGGCAGGCCCGAAGATATTGAAATAATCGAGACTTATCATATAATGGATGATGCAAGGCGGCTGGTCACGCGTTTTCTTGCTGAAAAGCCTACCAACGCGCATATATTCGTAAATTCAATTAAATTTATTGAAGGGGTAATAAAAAGAACCCCCGGTCTGACAGAGAATAACTGCAAGATCGTCTGGAGCGAAAACAACCCGTATGACCCGGACAATCCTGATAGAGTATGCGGAATAGGCAGGAGCAAAGCCGGCGATCCTGCAAAAAAGATCAATTTCTACACCAGCACGGCATTTGAAGGATGCGATATTTTTGACGAAGAAGGTGAGACCATTGTCGTGGCCGACGGGTTCAGGAACAACACCCTGAACGATATCGACACCACTTTTGTGCAGATTGCCGGAAGGATCAGAAACAGCAGGTTCAAAGAACAGATCACTCTTTTATACATGCCAGGCAGACATGACGGCGAAATGACTCTTAAAGAATATAAAGAACAGCAGGACCAGATTGCACTTGGCGCTGATAACAAGATTGAAGAATGGTATAAAGACCCTGCCCGTTCTCGTAAAGACGAGCAGTATTTAAACAGAAGGTACATTTCAATGATGAAAGACGGATCGCTTAAATTTGATGCCAACCTGCTTAAAATAGAATTGTTAAATTACAAAAACAGCCACCATACCTATGCAAGTTCTGATAATCTCAGCGAAGCAATCCGGCTCGCCGGAATGGACCCGACTGTTACTAAGCTGCCCTGGACGCCGGCAATGAAGTTGTTTGTCAGCGATAATGCCAGGACAAAGTTTGAAGAGGTATGTCGGCATTATATTGAGTTGAGAGGAAAATTTACAACCAACCCGGTAACAGCAGACACCATAAGAAGATATGAAACGAAGTACCCGGAATTAAAGGAAGCGTACGATCATCCGGGGGTTGGGCCGCGGGTCATGGCAGAATTGAAATATAATCAAAGAAAAATAAATCGGAAGCTGATTGTAGTTTCCCCTTTCTCTCATCAGAACAAAATTAAGGAGCTGTTTATTGCACGCAACAATCCCATAGGTAAAAAACTTTCACGCACCTTCATAAAGAATGAGTTGTCTGAAATTTATCAGGAGCTGGATATAAAAAAAGCAGCCAGTGCACTGGATTTGCATAATTATTTTCATATGGACGAAGCAAAGGTTACTGAAAACGGAGAACGGGTCCCGGCATTTTTTATCAGAGGGGAGAGACCTGAGTTTATTCCTGATTAGTGCTTGTAATGATTTCTTATTACTTCTTAACTCTTCTCTCATATTTCATAATTCATAATTCATAACTATTTATTATTGTGATTACTATCAAGTGTTATATCATTTGGTAGTTTAATATATTTTTTGTATATTTGTATATATAACTTATATGATGAAAAGTGTAAAAATTAAATTGTTATAACATGTTGGAAGATTTAGAAGTTAGTTTGTACGCAAGTTGTAAGGAAACGAAAAAAGTAAAAGATGTTAATCTGTTTGATATCCTCGAAGATATCAGGAGCGGTAAATTTAAAAATGAAATTGAAAAGCTGAGGAGCTTAAAAGATACGGATCAATTCGACAACTTCAAGCGCTCGCTGCCTGCCTTTACACCGTCGGGCACCTTCGGGGAAGCGCGTAAAAAAGAATATCTGGTTTGCTACTCTTCAATCATCGTGCTGGATTTTGACCATATCGGCGCTGAGCAGGCCAAACGAAAAAGGGATATATTGTTTTTGTTTAGTCATTGCCTTGCAGCCTTCCTCTCACCTTCCGGTGATGGGCTTAAAGCTTTGATTTTGACCGATTCTGCTCCTGAAACTCATACAGCCGTCTTTAACCGGGTCGCTGATTTTTACGAAGAACACCTGGGAATTTCTGTAGATCGCAGTGGAAAGGATATTAACCGGCTTTCGTTCGTGAGTTATGATCCTTTCTCTCTGGCTGAATCAGGATGCAGTCAGGTTTAAATCTGATATTCAGTCAGTCAGTGAGAGCAAAACAATAATGGTAAATTATAATTATCAGTTCAGCAAGGATATAGATGATGAAAGCCTTTTCAGAGAAATGGTAGAATTCACCGGAAATATTTCCTCTTACACTCCCGGAAATCGAAACAATTTTCTCTTCAAACTGGCCTGTAATATCAATAAAAGAGGGCTAAAAAGAGATTTGGCTGAAAGGATGATACGCGAAAATTATCCTGATTTATTGCCCGAAATAAAACATATCGTAAACAGTGCCTACAGTTACATCGGTGAGCATGGTATGTACAGCCAGGCAGGGTAATTAATTACGAATTACGAATTAAGTATTAAGAAATCTATGGAAGTTGAAGTTTTTGAAATTATAGTCGCTGTTAACAAAATGAAAGACGTTCTCAGCAGGGTGGAAAAGAAAGTTGATTTCCTTGCCCGTCCAATATCAGAACAGCTTAACCGCAAATACCTGGATTCAGACCAGGCTGCGGCTAATTCTTAAAGTCAGTAAGAGGACTCTGGCAAAAATGAGGGCGGAAGGGGCTGTTCCGTTTATTAAAGTGAGAAGGAAGATTATTTATGCTGCAAGCGATATTGAAGAATACTTAAAAGGAAATTATAAAAATTGAAGCTATCCAAAATTAAGGTTAAATGTTAATTTAGCAATATTTCTGAATTCTCTTAAAATTCAGAAATTGATTGCATTCATTTAACTAATCTTAATTGTGCTGTTATCTTTTCATTTATCAATTCTGAATATTCTTCTTCAAATTTTTGAGTGACAGTTTTATCTTTTACACGAAGTTTAGAAGAAAGATATCCAAGTTTTCGTTTATTAAGTTCGATCAATTCTGACCACTCCATTACATATACTTCAATCTTTTTCGCTGTCTTTTTGTCATACAGAAATGGTTGATCAGGAGTTGTAGCTCTACGCGAATCAAGTTGAGATTTTGCAAATTTGGTTAACCTTGATGAAATTAGTAAAAGTTTGTACCTTACCTTTTCAGAAGGCAAACCGGAATGTTCTTCAATGGTAAATGCATATCGATCTATTTGATTCAATTCCTTTTGACTTATTGAACAACGAGGGGCTTTTAATTCCACTATCATGATCTCTCGCTCCTCATTATCAGTAATTTTTTCATTATAAAAAAACAAATCTGTAATGTCATTTATATTTGAATCATGATTTAAAATCAAATTTTCATCTTCAATCGTTGGTTCATAATTTAAAAAATCTTTTCTGATCTCATTTAATATATTACCAATCTTTCTATCAGACCACAATTTTGGAATTCCATTATAATGTTCACCGAACAACCATAATTCGTTTTCAACAATTTTATGTAATTGACTACGTTCATTCAGAAGCTTTGATATATTTCCATAAATCAATTCATGTAAAAAATCTAAGAATTCTAATTTCTCGGAAACCTGACTTGCAAAATAAATGACATCTGATAAATCTGTTTTCTCTAATAGCGAATGAAATTTCTCTATGCCATCTGACGGTAGATTAAGAATTTTTCGAAAAATGTCTTCTGCATAGCCATTGGTAATTGCCTTATCTAATAAAGGGTAAAGGAAATCTCGTATCTTATTGTCTTTTTTAATTAATTGATGCTCATCTTCTAAAAGATAAGCTGCTTTTTTAAATAGAATTTCTTGTGATATTGATGAAGGTTTGATTTTCTTGTATGGATAATAAATATCGTTCTCCAAGTCCTTGATAAATTTGTCAAATCTTTTGTTTTTCGCTTGAAAAAAGTTATTAATGGTTTCTTTAGTGTGTCTCTTCAGATTTAATATTTCATCATGCCCTAATGTTTCTATATCCAGGTTTCTGAATAAGTCACTGTCTAAAAATTCAGATTCAACATAAATAAACCAGGTCCCAAGATCATGGGTGAACCAATCAGATGAATAGGTAAATTCTTGAGAAACGCTTTTAATACCTGAATTTTCTGTTTGAAAAAATACTTTTACCTTATTTAAATTTGATTTTATGTTATAGAAATAAAAAGACATTTCATTTTCGTTGCGATTAACATCTATATATTTTGTTTTTTTTCGTCAATGGCAATCCGATTACAAAATCCTCACGTTTTAATGCTTTACCATTTACCTTAAAAGTAGCCTTATTATTGAATATTTCGTAAGGATAATTTTCAAATAATGATTGATTTATATTATCTTGAAGAAATTTATCTGATATTTGATTCCTCTTTGAAACCTTTGATTGTTTATTATGATGTAAATGCTCTATTTTAACCTTATAATAAGTATTAACGGATCTCCCTAAATATTCATAATCTATATTGAAATCAGTTTCATCAAATTGAACGTTATTTAAATCAGATGAATCAATACTAAATAATGTTCTTGAATAATTATTCTTTTCTTTATCAAAACCCACAGTTTCAATATGCATTAAATCACCGATCTGTAATGCACTGAAACGACCAATTCCTTGACCCTTTTGTTTAACAGTCGTTCCTATTTCAAGAATTTTTTTATCAAATTCACTAAATGATACTCCTACGCCATTATCCACTAATTCAATACTATTTATTGGTGACTTTACTGTGATCAAATTTTCGTATTCAATGTTAATTTCTATAATTGTTGCAGATGCCTGAAGTGAATTATTAATCAATTCTTTAAATGCATGAAAGGTATCAGGATATTTAGTAAACAAGTCTTTTATGACTCTTGTATTTGTCCTTATTTTTTTCCTAATTGATTGCATCGTTTATGTTTTTGTAATAGTAATAGGCGCAAGTAAAATGAAAAATTATTTAAAACTTGATATCTTTTCTTCTATTTTACTTAGAAAGACACTCAAATCGCGTTCAAAGTAACGGCATTGTTTAAACTCATCAAAAATAATTGCCCGGCTATAGTCAGATCCAGAACCAGTAAGTAATTCGTACAATTCATAATTACTCTCAATATGAGAGATTGCATGACCTATTAACCTATCGACATTTCGTTCAGCTTTATCCCTAATTTTTCTATTAGATCCCTTAGTATAATCTAAATAGAAGGTTGAAAAGTCGGAATGAATTTGAACAAATATGTCATAAAATCTTTTCCATTCTTCCTGATTCATGTTAATATATTTAAAACATAATAGTTAATTTCGATAATTTTACACAAACTTATCAAAGAGATTTTGGATTAACAAAATAAATCCATATTAAAATTAAGATTTTTAACGTTTTAAGATGAACAGATTAAATAATTTACAGGTTTTATTGCAAGCAAGTTAATTGATTAGTGGATTATTATCCCCAAATCTCTACTTCCAGTTCTTTTAAGCAATCTATTGGACTAATAGGTGCTTTTGTTGATCGCTGCATCGTGCTAGCAAAATCAAGATAAATTTCACGCACATTCTCTTTACTTAATTCTAATTCTTCAATGATTGATTGAATCCTTGCAATAACGCCAGGTGCGAGAATCTTAAGTTCGGGATCAAATGGCTTAATATCTTCAATCTCTGTAAAGACATTACCATTTTCATCAACAGGCATATTGGTTGGTCCATTCAAATCGAGATAGCAAACACCAAGAAACATACGAAGTGAATCCCTTAATTTATTCTCCCCGCTGAGAATTTCTGCCATTTGAAATATTGCGTTTCTATATAGACCCCATTGAGCATCTCGTGCGTAGTTTGGAAGTTCATCATTGAGCAAACTCCATCGAACATCATTATCAGAAGGCTCTTTTCCACCAAACCTTTTACGCAATACCTCTTTTCTATCATCAAATTTTTTTTGTTCCGCAAGATAGGCTTCTTGTGTTCCGTTCAATATGCGCCATTGCTCGTCAATTTTATATGCTTCACTTTTTGTAACCACAAGACGTACATTTTCAGGCGTTGTACGAACAAAAATAAATTCTCCACAGTGCGGACATTTTGTCTTTGCACCAGGTAATTTTTTAAGAGCACCATGACAATTTGGGCACTCCGCTTTTCTTTCGTCATTGGTTTCTTGCAGCATTTTTATTTTAAGGTTAAATCATTAATGAAAAAACAATGTATGAAAATATTTATTGATATCCAACGAGTTGATAGTTTTTTTGTTTGATCAGGAATAATTCTGTCCATTTTATCTACAATGAAAATGGTATTATTTAAATTTCTTGCTTTTCAAAACATAAATAGTGGACATATGTGACTTTGTACAACAGTTTAATTAACTGGTAAGTGGCAAGCCGTCGGATAATTATTCTTTAAATTCAAAGCTTCTTTTTCTTCATTTTTGTATCCCTCATCTGCAGGATTGGATGAGAACCTTTCATCAACATTCCTCTCATCGTGCATTTAGATGCAACTAAGTGAATATCACACTGATAAAGGACATTTTAATCCACTATTTTGTATCTTTATATTTATCCGTGAAAGGGACTGTTGAGACAATACCCGGGATTAGAGTTGATATAGACTTGAAGCGGAGGGAAAGGCAAATTGACAGTTGACAATTGAAAATTGACAATTGAAAAGAAAAGTCTTAAGAATTTATTGACTAACTAACTAAACCTAAGTAAGATGGCAAAATTAAAAGAATCAGTAATCGGCGTACTGTCAGGTAAGATAGGACAAGTGGTCGGGTCGACGTGGAAAGGGATATCTGTGCTGAGGGTGTTACCGGCGAGTGTAGCGAATCCACAAACGGACAAACAGTTAACGCAAAGGCAGAAATGGGCTGTTACGATGAAGTTTTTACAACCGATGAGCGAGTTTCTGCAGATCGGGTTTAAGTCCTATGCTGTGGAAATGACGGGGATAAATGCTGCTATGCAGTACAACATCAAGAATGCCCTCACGGGAACGTACCCCAATATCGCGGTGGATTATCCCAACGCCCTTGTGGCGAGGGGCAACCTTGCAGGGTCGCTGAATGCCGTGGCAAGCTCTACCGTTGCCGGGACTGTGAAGTTCGACTGGGACGACAACACGGGAGAGATCGGGGCAAGCGCTACCGACAAGACCCTGCTCGTGGTCTACAATCCTGTACAAAATCAGGCAGTCACAGTGAACGAACTGGCTGAACGTGCAGACGGCACACAGACCGTCACCGTGCCTTCATCCTTCAGCGGCGACCTGGTGCAGTGCTACATGGCCTTTATCAGCGAAAGCGGCGAGGTTTCCAACTCAGCTTTTGCAGGAGCAGTAACCGTAGCCTAAGTAGCAGTAAGCAGTTGCAGTGGTCCCGCACATGCGGGACTGCTGCCTCCTGCCGCTGCCTCCTGCCACTTCCTCCTTCCTCCTGCCGCTTTTTAATTATTGATTCCTTAATTCTTCAAAACACCTAAAGCCTAAAGCTCGTTATAATCCGGAATCTCTGCCAGGAATTTATAACCAATCATATCCTGATCGATCATACAGCAATAATGGTTGATTCCATTGGTCACCATAAGGTATTTCACTTTCAGGTCAAAATTATACCGCACGATCTGATCAAAGGCCGCCTGTGAAATCTTTACCTCCGGCGCCTTGCATTCAATAATAACCAAAGGCTCTCCCGATTTTGTATAAATAACCGCATCGCTTCTGAAATTGAGCCGGTTCATCCGGATGGGATGCTCTATGGATATCAAAGCCGAAGGGTAATTTTTTTCTGTGATCAGAAAACGGATGAAATTCTGTCTTACCCATTCTTCCGGGGTTAAAACGACCCATTTCTGACGCATCGCATCAAAAATGTATCTTTTACCGCCTCTTTCTTTTATTCTGAATGAATATTGGGGAAGATTTAACATCAGGCTGTTATTTAAACTCTATAAAGCTAATAATAATCAGGAATCGAAGATCGATGAAATCAATGACGAAAGACCAATGAAGAATTACGAATGAAGAATGAAGAGTCACTGTTCACAGTTTACTGCTGCAGAGACAAGAAATGCCTTGTTTCTGCTTATTTTATTTCAAAGTCGCCTTTCAAACGAATCGTCCCCGGATAGGCATTAAATCAAGGGAATAATCAAAAGTTTCTCGTCTCTGCCTTCGCGCCATTGCATCGCATGGTTTTTATCAGCAGTTTATTAAATTTCTCAAATAAGCTGTAAAAAAGAATTTTGGACAATGTTATTATTATTAATAATGCCACACGATGTAATGTCGAGTAGGCAAGGGCATTTCAGCCCAAGCCTCTCACAGAACCGTACGTGACAGTCTCCCGTCATACGGCTCTTGTCATTCCAGTCATTGTTTAAAACCATACCGCCAGTGTGCAAACAGATAAGGATGAACTTTCTGATAATTTCGCAGCCAGTTATACCCATCGTGTATACTCCTGAACTTGTATTTGTTCTGTACCCAAAGCATTAACCTGTAGCTCAACCTGCGGAATACCCGGAGAAAGTCCCACTTCCTGAATTTACCGTAATAATTGATCCAGCCATCAAGTTTGGAGCAAAGCCTGCCGGCTATCTCTTCAATGGTGCTGGTGGAATCGCGATGGATTTTCATTCGTGTGATTTTTTCGGTGATTTTCTTCTGAGAACTTGTACTTATTGCCAGATCAAAGACATTATATATCCTTCCCCCCGACCTCTCCTTATTGGGCCCGGGTTGAAAGTTAAAGCCAAGAAAATCAAATTGAACTTCTTTGTGTGGCTCTTTTCGCCTGTGGCCTTTACAATAAACGATCTTAGTTTTCAGGGGATGTACTTCCAGCTTGCACTGTTCCATACGCTCTTTTATCTGCAAAAGTATTTCCTCTGCTTCCTTTTGAGAGTAACAATGCACGATAATATCGTCAGCATAGCGTTCAAAGCTTACCTGAGGGTGTTTGATGTTGATCCACATGTCAAAAGCATAATGCAGGAACAGGTTAGCCAGTAAAGGACTGATAACCCCGTCTTGCGGTGTGCCTTTTCCTTGTCCGTTCAATACCGTGGATTTTGCACACAGCACCGCAAAGAGGTTTGCCGGCTGCCCCTGCAGACCGCCAGCGAAGGATCACTTCTTTTTCAGAAATCCCTGCATCTTTTGAACAGCATGTTAAAGACCTTGTCTTGTCCTTTCACTTCAGGACACACCGCGCGAGGGAATACGAGGGTGATAAGTAACGATCAGGGATGACAGACTGATTACTTTCTGTTTGCAGCGATGGCCCAGTAACCGACCACGTTCTTTTTTCCTCCGTATGCTGAATCTCCTGAATTTTTGTAGGTGATCTTTTCGAAGGAAATATCCGGGTTTTTTTCAGTAAGGCTTATCAGCGTCTGGACACCTGAAGCGCCGCACAGGGCGGTCTGGGTATTTGAGGGAAAAGCCCGTTTCCTTGGGTTGCAGGAGTCTCTTAAATTGTCAAATTTATTTGAAACAACTGCATTTGCCGTTTCTGCATCGAACACAGCGGCTGATTCATAGGGTGGGTAATGGGAAAAATCGGAACTGATCACGAAAAGATTATCTTCGTTGAACCATTGCTCTAAGACTTCGCCAAGATGTTTGCAGAGGACAGGATTATCGCTCCCGACAATAAGAGGAACGATCTGAAATTCATTCGTAAGCCGGTATTGCAGAAAAGGCAGCTGAACTTCAAGACAATGCTCCGCTACGTCTGCTTCCTCGTCATAGGATATAAAATGATTCCAGCTCATAAGTTCTTCGGCAGTTTCCTGATTGATTTTAACTTCTCCCATTGGCGTGATAAAGGAACCTCCGGGATAAATGCTGATTCCGTTAAAGAATTTATGGTGTGAAGGCCCGATCAGGAAGATATTTTTGTATTGTGCTTCCCTTTTTAGTTTGGCATAACCTGAAGCCGCCACATCGCCTGAGAAAACATAACCTGCATGAGGAACTATCAGGGCGGCGACATTGGTCTCTGATGTCAGTGTGGCATTATCAAAATGTTTGGAAACCTGGTTCTTCAGGATTGTTCCATCAGCCGGGTAAAATGTGCCGGCTACAGCAGGCATACGGTTTTTCATTTGTTCAGTACTATTTAAATTTCAGACCTGACAGGTTTTTAAATCTGAAGGAGAGAAGCTGAAAATTTGGTTAATTATACGAATTTTTCAGCATTTAGTCAAGTAAATTTTATTAACAAATATCACTGACAAACGAATCATTGATCTGAAAAACGTACTTAAACTATCTGGTTTAATTGGTCTTTTGCCTGATTTAAAAACGGATTAATTTTGGAAAAACGTTTTAATTTATTAGATTTGTAAGAAAATCAGAAATATTGTTGTAATATATTGTAATTCAAAAAGATATATTGATTTTTGATCTGTAATGTACTTAACGTAAACCTGAAGCTGGACAAACGGTAAAAGGAGAAACACAATTTCGTATGAAAATAGGGTTGATAGGATTTGGGAAGGCGGGGAAAGCTGTGGCCTCCGTAATACTTCAGAGTAAAGGTTTTACGCTTAACTGGGTACTAAGGCAAAGGCCTTTGCAGGAGTATAAGTCGGCGGCTGAGTTTCTGGGATTTGAACAGGAAGTACCCGGCACAATATATTCCAGTTCGCATATAAGTATCAAAGAATTACTGGATCAACAGCCTGTTGATTTCATATTTGATTTTTCTTCACGCAGTTCGATATACTGGTACGGCAGACTTGCCGGAATAAGGGGAATAAAAATAGTATCAGCTATATCCCATTATAAAGAGGAAGAGATCAGTCTTTTGAAAGAATTATCGGAGATTACCACCGTATTTTGGTCGCCAAATATCACCCTTGGGGTTAATTTCCTGATGTTTGCGGCTAAATTTCTGAAGAAGATTTCGCCCTGGTCGGATATTGAAATTGTGGAGGAGCATTTTAAGCAGAAAGAGGGGGTATCGGGTACTGCGTTAAAAATAGCAGAAGCCCTGGATGTGGAGAGATCGGAGATCAATTCGATCAGGGCAGGCGGGATTGTAGGGAAACATGAAGTAATATTCGGATTCCCTTATCAGACTGTCCGCCTGATTCATGAATCCATCACAAGAGAAGCCTTCGGCAACGGAGCCCTCTTTATTGCTCATAACCTAAAAAATAAGAGTAATGGATTATACTCTTTCGAAGATATTCTCTTACCCTATTTTGTTGCTGAACCGGCTATTTAAAACACCAATCTATCTGAGAATCTATGTCTTTTGTTTCAGACAATATTTTCAGATTGCCGGATACCTTTTTCTGTTCATAAACCTTTTCCGGAAAGGCCATATCCTCATCGATCAGTTCTTTGGATGCCGGATTCTTCATCTGGTCATTAATCTTAACAAGAACGACCTTACGCGGAGAAATGCACCCTGTAAGATCCGGGAGATCATAGGCAGTCAGCGCCCCTGCAACACAACAGGTAAAAGGGAATTTGTAATACTTGTTCATCACGATCGATTTGTATGAAATAAGAGGACTTATCAGGGCGACACTGCTGATGGAAGGATCAAAAGCAGCAGCATGAATCAGGGGAGGGGTCATTTCCGCTATGGCCATCCCGCCTATTTTATTTTTATCCACATCGCTTCTTGTTTTCAGATAGTTAACTACCCTGACAATATCTCCGGCCTGGATACCCACTATACTTCTGCCGATAAGTACAGTTCCGAAATTGATGGGATTATCGTTGCGGAATTTGAATTTTGTCTCCCCTGTATTGATCACATCGGGGGCTGCAACGATAAATCCCTTTTTTACAAGCTCTTCAATTTGCTGACCGGGACCGGCCTCTGCCGATTTTCCCTGTGGGTGAATGTAAACAATGGCAGGATATTTTCCGGGTTTATCAGGAACAAACAGATACAGGGGTACAATACATTGATTTTCACCCTTGAGGCCGTACATTTCCAATCGGTATCCGTCCCTTGGGAATGCTCCCCGGAATACAGGCTCTTTTTCCGGCTGAGGAGCAATATAACCTGAAAGCTCTTTGGCTTTTTGCCTGACATTTGCCAGATGAGCAGTGACATTTTTCCTTGCGTTTTCCAGGGCGGTTATCTTTTTTTCAGCTTCATCACGGTTGATATCAAAAAGCATTTTTGCACCGTTAACGGAAGATAGAACAAGCCCGGTCTGTGTAACATTCAGTTCGTCCTCCGGCAGGTAAGAAAGATGCTCGAATTTGGGGCTTCCCGGCAAATTGAATACTTTTTGAAAAAAGGCATAAATAGCCTCTTCGTTTTTGATGGTGTACCCATGCACAGAATCCGATTCGACCATTGAAAAGTTTTCCTCCTTGCCAAAAGCTTTATAGGCTCTCATCACCTCGCGGTAGGTTTCACGTGCTCCCTGTATGCTGAAGAAATCCCTTGTGCAGGTGGCCATAAGGATAGGTTTCGGGGCACTGACTTCAAGGTAGTCGGCATGGGTGATTCCTTCGACAACCGCATGGTACATATTCTGCTCGCCATCCTGGGGGCCTATGGATTCCATCAGCCTCCGAAAACCTGTAATGTAACAGGTGGGAGCATAGGCTTTTATGCGATCATCCATTGCTCCAATGTAGGCGGTTTGTGTACCTCCCCCCGATATGCCTGTCAGCCCTATCCGGCTGGGATCCACTTCACTGCGGGTAAGCAGGTAATCGACTGCCCTGATACCATCCCACGTAAAATAGCGTGCTGTGGAAGACCCGATGAGGAAACACTGGTGTGCCATATAGGAGTGCTGGTTAGTGGCGCCCATGATATCGATTTTCTTTGTGACGGGATTGTAGTATTGTTTCCTTTCACCCTGACCGACGGGATCTATTGCAAAGACGATAAATCCCTTTTTGACAAAATTGTAAATAAACTGCTGGACCTCCTTTGCCCGGAATCCTTGTTCCCAATGGCCAAGAACATAAAGGATGGCAGGCCTCTTTTCTTTAATCCCGTCAGGGATAAACATACATCCGGTTACATAATAATCAGGGATTGATTCGTAGAGTATTTTCTCGATGCGGTAACCGTCCCTTTGAATAGTTCCGGTGATTTTGGCATTCAGGGGTGTCTTTTCAGGAAAGGGGCCGACAATTTTCAAGAGTGTTTCCTTTACCTTTTTTTGCCGGGCCATCCAGTCCTCTTTTGTCTTCAGGGCAGCTATCTCGCTTTCCCTTTTATCCAGCATTTGAAAAGCCTGATGGTTGATGCTGTGGATCAGCATGTTTGAGCCGTCAGTCCATTCCCACCAGTTTTTAAGAATATCCATGGAGTCGTCTTCTTCCTGGGCGATGGAAGGAGTGATTTTGAAAAGAAAAAAGGTTATCAGTGAAACAATGGCAATTGTCTGATAACGTGCAGTAAATGTCGGTTTCATGGCTATGTGAGATATATTATTGTTGGTTTCGTGTCCTAAAGTAACGAAAAATTTAGATAAATCGTTATAGATTGAAGTAATATTCAGACAGTAATATTTGCTACAAAAGCACTAAAACATTGGAATAGAGCCGGGAAGGGATAAAACCTTCAATGTCCCCTTCGTAAAACCGTACGTGCGGTTTTCCAGCTTACGGCTCTTCTGTAAGGTACTTCGCAGGATTTCGTTTTATTAATGTGAAAGAGAATCTTTTTGCTGCAGTCCTTACAGATATACCTTCCAAATTCATCCGACTTTTCCTGACGATAAAGTCCCGCTTCTAATGATTATAACCATATTTATCTGTTTCTGGTGATACACCAATTCAGACGGCTAATCCTTGTTTTGAAACATATTTATAGTAATGCCCATTCGCTCTTGCCGCTTTTACCTCTTCGGCTATCTTCACTACTACGGGTATATCTGACTGCCTCGGCGGCTGGCGGACTTCTCCTGCCCCGTTAGGGTCTCCCACATTCATGCACTACCTTCGCCCTGCACCTGAGCTTATCACGGTCTGTTTCCTTGCCCTGTGCCAGGTGGACTTCAACACGAACGGCAAATTTGATCGTAAGGCTCTTTCATCATTACAGGTATTTGATTTATATAAACGCACGCCTTGTGACGCACCAGAGTCAGCGAAGGCAAGAACCGGATGCTTATTATAAATGCAATATGGAATAAAATACTTCGTCGGTTATGTGCCGGGATAAAAAGGGCACTCCTTTTGAAAAAAATTATCCCCCGGATTATCAATATGCATAAAAATATTTCAAAGAACATTTGAATAAACCATAGAAATCATTTGCGAAAACTTGATGGTCCTTGCGGTTAATATATTGTTAGTTCCCTTTCGCGCGTTTTTTAAATTGTGTGGGTCTGATCACTGATTACCGTTCACGGTTCATCCTTTCAATGCTGAATTAAGTTTATCCGGATTTATTATTAAGATTTCATTTCTATTCCATTTGATAAGACCTTCCCGCTCCATTTCGCCGATCGCCCGCGCAAGAGAAGGCCTTGTGACACCCATTAACCCTGCAAGTTGTGTCTGATTTTGATCAATCATCAATGTAGTTCCATCTTTATTAAGTTTTTGCATCAGGAGATAAGCGATTTTTTTTCTGATGGTTTTTAAGCTGAGAAATGTTATCCTTTTTGTAAGAAACTGGGCTTTAGCTGAAACAATATTCAAATAATTATTCAGAACACGCTGATCCTTTGACAACATCTGGGTAAAATCCTTTTTGAAGATTACCAAAAGTTTTCCATCAGAAAGGGCTGAAAGGTTGACAGGGAAAACGTTCTGAGGCCCATAGAGAAATGCTGCCGCTACCATCTGGGGAGGATCAATCTCCTCAATCTTAAGAAGATTATCTGGTCCGATGGACATCGGGTCGGGCATCTCGCCCAGAAGCCTGCCTTCAAGCAATATTATAGCTTTCCACACCGTTTCGCCCGAATAAGCTATAACCTCTCTATTTGCAAACTGTTTAAACTGATGTAATGTGTTATTGATCAGTGTTTCTATTTCCCCGGTTTCCAATCCCATGAATAAAGGGGATTCTTTCAATATTTCAAGCATGTTTTTTATCAAAAGTAATCAAAGTGTAACAAATGTTACAATTTAATCCCGCGATACAGTATATTTTTGTACAATGATGAGATTACTTATCTTGACAATTATTTAAACGAAACAAATGAAGCGTGATATTATAAAAATAGATGAAGATAAATGCAATGGCTGCAGTTTATGCGTGCCGAACTGTTATGAGGGAGCCCTCCGGGTTATTGATGGAAAAGTCCGTCTTGTAAGTGAGTTAATGTGCGACGGGCTTGGCGCCTGCATCGGACATTGTCCCGAAGGAGCAATAACAATTGAACAAAGGGAAAGCGAGCCTTATAATGAAGTAAAAGTGATGGAAATCATGGCTTCCAAAGGGTTTAACACGATAGTCGCCCATTTGAAACATCTGAAAGTGCATAACGAAACGAGTTATCTGAAACAGGGGATGGCTTACCTGATAGAAAATGCGAAACAGCTGAATTACAACATTGAAGATGTTAAACGTGCAATTCATCAGGAGCCAACTGAAAAGGATGCGCAAGTTGGTGGATTCAACGGAGGGTGTCCTGAATCGAAAACTGTTGTAATTAATCCGTCTGACCTGAGAATGAATAAAAGGAATTTGAAAGACTCTCTGCAATCGCAGTTAAGACAGTGGCCTGTGCAACTGCATCTTATCAATCCATCGGCATCTTATTTTGTCAATTCGGATTTACTTGTTGCCGCAGACTGCACGGCTTTCACACTGGGAGATTTTCATCAGAACTGGCTGAAAGGAAAATCACTCGTAATTGCCTGTCCCAAACTTGACCAGGGGAAAGAAATCTATTTTCAAAAACTGGTTACCCTTGCTGAGACTTCAAAGATCAATACAATTACGGTTTTAATTATGGAGGTGCCCTGCTGCGGCGGATTACTTAAGTTAATTGAAATGGCAGTTCATCAAGCCGGCAGAGAAATTTCTATAAAAGCTGTGAAGGTGGGAATTAAGGGCGAAATTCTTGAGGAAGTGTGGATATAAAGTAAAGATGCACGGCATTCATTTCACTTTAATAAATAAAAGGATTAAATTGTAATCAGGAATTATTAAACAACATTTATGGAAAGTTCTAAAATCTTCAGATTGACTGACAACATAGTTTATGCGGAAGGCTCAGTGGTAAGCAAAACAATCATTAAAAAGGAAACCGGCACTATAACTCTCTTTGCATTTGACAAAGGCCAGGGGTTAAGTCCTCATGTTGCCCCTTTTGATGCTCTTGTATATATCATCGACGGTGAGTGTATATTTTTCATCGGCGTACAAAAATACCCTTTGAAAAACGGCGATTGTATCATTTTACCTGCGGGAGAGGTTCATTCTGTTGAGGCAGTCTCACCTTTTAAGATGTTGCTGACAATGATCAAAGCACCAGAAAGCAACTCATGAAGTATCAGAAAATTGAAACTATTAAACCTGATCGTTTGATTATTAATAATTAAAGAATGAAGGAATGAAAGAATAGTTTAGAATTATTGTAACTACTCAGGTCCTTAATTTTTTAGATAAATCTGCATCAAATAAGAATCGCTAATTTCTTGTTCAACTCGTTTTCTGTGGCTCAGAGTGCAAATTGTCTGTTTATTTTCATCTGTGCGATTCTCACAGAGGTAAAACCCAAAAAATCAGCTTTGCAGCTTATTATTTGTTGATAACATGATGTTTCGTTATTGATAAACAATGTGTTTAAAATAATGCAGATAGAATTATTGCTGTCGATCTTTGTTAAATGCAAAGGATGTTATGGTCTCGAAAGAGGAACTGCGAAAATTGATCAAGGATGAGCTGGTAGATATGGTTTATGATCTTTTAATCAGGGTTGACAAACTGACTTTCCAGGTGCAAGGGCTTAAGAAGAAGTTCAAAGGCTCAAGACACCTAAATACAGTGGCAGCAGTTCTCTTCCTCCTTCTCATGACTTATTCCGGTTCAAGAATCAAAGCCTGCGTGAAAAAGGAGATAAGAAATCAGGTTTGCAACCCGGACACAAGGGAGAAACGCTTCTGATGTCACCCAACCCTGACAAAATAATAAAACATCAGCCAAATGAAATATGCCCCCAAAGCGGGAAAATTCATACGGGTGAACATTCTCAAATAATTACGAAAAGACAAGTTATAGATATTCTTCAACTCGCGCGGAGGCATGTGACCTGAAAAACAGCCACACCCCGAAAGAATAGAGCAGAATGGCCGGATAACCTGTCCATTTCGGAAGATCGTAATCGAATAAGGAAAACCAGGTCGAAAAACATAAAACAGCGGAAGCAGCTGGAATCCCACGAAAATAAAAAACAGGTAAAGCCTCTCACGGTTATTGAATTATCTCTTGTTCGACCCCGAATCATAATACCGGGCATAATAGCTCCGCATAATGATCTGCAAAACCATCCCGCACAAAAATATGATCTCAAGCCATGCCCGTTCCATGTTTCCGTTGTTTCATATACAAAATAAGCGGATTACATCGAGAGAACCATCATTAAATCTCAATAATTTATCAGAAATAAAATATGATTGTACTGATAGCTTTTCTTCTTCACATATCAACAGCATCGTCCAACAAAACCTCTGTTATCGCCGTACCATCCTCATTTTTGATTCAGTACATTAATTGTTTTTATTCAGTATTTATTTGGTTATAACCGAACAAGCTCTGAATAAGAACCGAATAAGCACTGAATAAAGTTTTGATTTGGTATTATATTGGCAACTCTTTTTCCGGAATTTGGGGTATGGTTTTTAATGTTGGTTTCGAAGAATGAAAATCCTAAAAGTTTTTATTCCCAAAATTATAAGATGGTTTGCAGGGAAGGATTATCTTTGAAGGAATGAAATTTTTGGAATGAAAGAAAAGGAAGAGAGGCCGCTTATACTGATTACCAATGATGACGGGGTTTACGCAAAAGGCCTTGCTGAACTGATCGAAGTGATGCGCCTGTTCGGAAGGATTGTGGCGGTGGCCCCGGAGAGCCCTCGGTCGGGGATGTCGCACGCCATCACGGTAGATCATCCTTTGAGAGTGAACAGGCACTTTGAGGCTGACGGTGTTTTAATGTATTCATGCAACGGCACCCCTGTAGATTGTGTGAAGCTGGCGTGCAATCAACTTCTTGAGGAGAATCCTGATTTTGTGATTGCAGGGATCAATCATGGAGCAAACACCTCAGTGTCAATTTTGTATTCAGGAACAATGGGTGCAGCACTCGAGGGGTGCATTCACGGTATTCCCTCAATTGGTTTTTCTCTTGAAGATTACAATCCCGATGCAGATTTTACAAAATCGAAGATTGTAGTGGCGCGAATTTTCCAGAAGATCGCCGAGCATGGACTGCCTGAGGGAGTTTGCTTAAACGTCAATATTCCCAAAGGAGAAGTGAAGGGGATCAACTTTTGCCGTCAGACCCGGGGGAAATGGGTGGAAGAGTTTGAAAGGCGAACCGATCCGCATGAGCGGGAGTATTTCTGGTTGAAAGGATATTTCAACAATGCCGAGGCCGAGGCTCGGGATACAGATGATTTTGCCCTATTGAACGGTTTTGTTTCGGTAGTTCCGGTAAGCACCGACCTGACGGCTTATTCAGCTTTTGACGTAATGAAAAAATGGAAATTCTGAAGCTATGGCAGAAATAAAACAACCACAACGTTATAACAGTTTTATTTTTGGTGTGCTGGCAGGGATAATCACTCCTCTGATCTTTTTTCTGCTTTACTTTCTTTTCAGGATACACAGCACTGATTTCGAGAGATACCTGAGTTTCCTGATAGAAACGAAAAAGCTGGTGCATGTAATCAGCCTGGCGGTATTTCCCAATCTTATCCCTTTTCTGTTGCTGGTGAACAGCGGGAGGTACAGGGCAGGGAGAGGCGTGCTGGGGGCGACGATCGTTCTGGGGATAGTGGTATTTGTGTTGAAGTTCATTTAAGCAAATGTGCTGATGTGCTGATGTGCTGATAAAAAATTAGTTACACATAGATAGACAGATGAGTAAAAGGTGTATGCGGCAGGTGCAGTGATAGAGAGTAAAAATAAGAATAAAAAATTAAGAATTATTTCATAATCAGACGTTTGGTTGGAGAAAAATGGCAAATAAACATTTTACAATATTCTTTAATTCCTTAATTCCTTTATTCTTTAATTTTCCTGCAGCCTTCAGCCTGAAGCCTAAATCCCTAAAGAGCTTAGAGATATGAGGTATTTTATCATTGCCGGTGAAGCGTCGGGGGACCTTCATGCTTCACACCTGATGCATGAATTAAAGAAAGCGGACCACAGCGCTGAGTTCTGTTATTTTGGCGGCGACCTGATGGAGGCTGAGGGAGGAATACTGCTGAAGCACTATCGGGAGATGGCTTTTATGGGTCTTATACCGGTACTGATGAACCTTCACAAAATCCAGGAGAATTTCAGCTTAGCTAAGGAAAAACTGCTTGAATTCAAACCCGATGTAATGATATTGGTTGATTATCCCGGTTTTAACCTGCCAATGGCAGCTTTTGCAAAAAAACATACGATAAGGGTATTCTATTATATTTCACCCAAGATCTGGGCCTGGAAAACAAAACGGGTTTATAAGGTAAAGAAGTATGTGGATGAGATGTTTACGATTTTCCCTTTTGAGAGTGATTTTTACGAAAAGTATGATTATAAAGTGCACTACACAGGCAATCCGACTGTAGATGAAATGGCAAAAAGAACAAATCAGGGGGAAACATTCGAAGAATTTATCTATAGAAACAATCTTCCGGACAAACCAGTGATCGCATTACTTGCGGGGAGCCGGAGCCATGAGATCAGAAGGATACTCCCTGTAATGAAAAAAGCTGTTAAAGGACTGGAGGATTACCAGTTTGTAATAGCCGGTGCACCTTCGCAATCCAGGGAAATCTATGAGAAATCACTTGAAGGAAATGGGATACCGATAATTTTCAGTCAGACCTGTGAACTGCTGCAGCAATCGAAGGCTGCGCTTGTTGCATCGGGGACTGCAACCCTTGAGACTGCTATTCTGAATGTTCCGCAGGTTGTTTGTTACAGGATTGAAGCTGGATGGCTCGGCGGCCTGATAAAGAGGATGATTGTCAAGGCGCCCTTTATTTCGCTTGTGAACCTGATAACGGGACGGGAGGTGGTAAAGGAGCTGTTCCAGGAAACATGCACTCCAAAGAATGTGGGGGATGAACTGGAAAGGATACTCAAGGACAGTATTTACAGAGATAATATGCTCCGGGGATATGAAGAGATGCGAGGTAAACTCGGTGGTCCGGGATGTGCACAAAAAGCAGCGGAAGAAATGATTCATATTTTAAGAGATGATGGATGAGATATGAGAGTTAAAAATGATTGAAAAAAGATACTGACAAGGAGTAATCTATGTTTAGTTTGTTTAAAAAGGAGATTATACAGTTTTTCGGTTCTATTGCAGGATATATCGTAGTGATCGTTTTCCTGCTGACGACAGGATTGTTTCTCTGGGTCTTCGGAGGAAGTTACAATATCCCGGATGGGGGTTATGCAACATTATCAGGACTCTTTCAAATCGCTCCATGGATTTACCTGTTCCTGATACCAGCCATAACAATGAGAACGTTTGCGGATGAGAAAAGAAACGGAACGATAGAACTTCTCCTCACCCGCCCTTTAAGTGAAATGCAGATTATTCTGTCAAAGTTCCTGGCAGCATTGGTAGTAGTCATTTTAACGCTGCTGCCCACTCTGATCTATTTTCTTTCGGTCTGGTGGCTCGGCAATCCCGTGGGAGCTATTGATAACAGGGGCAACATGGGGAAGTTATACCGGATTATTCTTTCTTGCCGTTATCTATCTTACTATCGGAGTATTTACCTCTTCGCTTACCGACAATCAGATCATTTCATTTCTTCTCTCCCTTTTTCTTTGTTTTATATGGTACACAGGATTTGAATTTATTGCAGGGTTGACTTCAAACCAGGAAATTTCAACTTTTCTTACTTCTCTGAGCATTGATCCTCATTACGAATCGGTGAGCCGGGGAGTGCTTGACAGCCGCGACCTTCTGTATTTTATCCTGATGGCAGGATTTTTTCTCCTGCTTACGAAAATTGTATTGGAATGGCGGCGCAAGCAGTTAAAAAGATCCGTTATTCATATCACAGCTTATTCCGTGGCAGCCATTGCAATTCTGATTTTTTCACAAAGCAGTTTTTTCAGAATTGATCTGACATCGGAAAAGCGCTACACTATTTCACCCCAGTCAAAGACAATTCTGAGTAATGTAAAATCACCTGTTGTGGCTGAAATCTTCCTGGAGGGTGACCTCCCGCCGGGTTTCAAAAAACTGCAGACCGCAGTGACAGATGAACTGCATGACATGAAGACTTACTGCAAAAAGCCTATAATCATACAAAAAACCAATCCTTACGACATCGCAAAGCCTTCAGAACAGGGAAAATATTTTGAGAGCCTGATACAGCGGGGAATTATCCCGACCAACTTAAGGATTAAAACCCGGCAGGGGACCTCAAATAAACTGATCTTTCCTGCAGTTTCACTTAGAGCAGGAGGCAATGAGGTTATCGTTAATATACTGGTGAATAATCCCTTGCTAAGGGATGAAGAGAATTTTGTCCACTCGATGGAGCTGCTTGAATTCGAACTTATCAGGGGTATCAAATTGTTGTTTCAGGAGAAAAAAGAAAAAATAGCCTATCTGACCGGACACGGAGAACTTGATGAAGCGCATTTGCTTGATTTTAACAATGGACTCTCGGAGAGTTTTAATATCAGCAGGGTGACGTCGGAAGAACTAAGTGAAAAAACAGACAGCATTAAAGCATTGATCATTGCGGGGCCTGAGAAAAGATTTCCGGAAAAGGATAAATTCATGATCGATCAGTACCTGATGAATGGGGGACGGATAATGTGGCTGATTGATCCGGTTAGTATAAGCCTGGATAGCCTTTCAAACGGGATGATGACAGTTGCAATGCCGAAAGATCTGAACCTCGGTGACCAGTTATTTCATTACGGTATACGGGTTAATCATGACCTGATTCAGGATGCTGAATGCTTACAGATAAGAGTCAACACGGCAATCGAAGGACAACCCCCTAAATATTCTGTTGCACCCTGGTATTTTTCGCCTCTGCTCCAACCATCTCAGAATAATCCAATCGGGAAAAATGTAAGCAGGGTATTATCCGAATTTATCAGTTCAATCGACACGGTGAGTGAAAACAAGGGGATTAAAAGTTCGGTCATTCTTACAACATCACCATATGCAAGAACCAACCGGTGTCCGATGATAGTGAGTCTTGGAATGATCGATGCCCCACCTGCAAAGGAGCTTTTTAATATGCGTTTTATACCTACAGGGCTATTGCTGGAGGGAAAGTTTACCTCAGTTTTCCAAAACCGGATGACTGCAGAACTTGGATTAAGTGATGGTGAAAAGGTTATTACTGAAAGCAAGCCCACTAAGATGATGTTTTTCTCGAACGGGCACCTGATCGCAAATAAGGTTAACTATAACAATAGAAATGACCCT
Organism: uncultured Bacteroidia bacterium; assembly: GCA_963810555.1. Lineage (GTDB taxonomy): Bacteria > Bacteroidota > Bacteroidia > Bacteroidales > Prolixibacteraceae. The sequence continues at coordinate 564,175 of CAWENX010000007.1, forward strand.
GCCCAGCCCCTTGGTTTTGATCCTGTATCGAAAATTATCTTCGGGAACAAGGATTTCTTCATCAACGCGGTGCACTATCTCTGTGATGATTCCGGATTAATGAACCTCAGATCAAGAACAATGAAAATGCGCCTGCTGGATAAAGTTAAACTGAGGGATGAATCTGTTATGTGGCAACTGATAAATGTAGTTCTTCCCGTTCTGCTGGTTATCATAGGGGGATTGGCATTCTGGTTTATCAGGCGTGTAAAGAATTGAAAGATCAAAGAGATGAGATCTAAGGACATAGGGCAAAGAGTTATCAGTTATCAGTTTACCTGTTGCCTGATTTATTCTTAATTATTAATTTTTAATTATTAATTATTTTGTATCTTCGTGACACAATATCCTTTGCCGTTACATTTATGTGACAGATTCTGAAAAGTTACTGTTTAAACTACTTTCTTCAACAATAAGAGAAAGATAGAATTACATTATAATCTAATTAAAATAAATAAGCCGATGAGATTTATTGTTTCAAGCACCGAATTACTGAAGCACCTGAATGCAATCAGCAGGGTCATCAGTACCAAAAACACGTTACCTATTCTTGATAACTTTTTATTTAAGCTCGAAGGAAAAACTCTGACCATCACCGCCTCGGATCTCGAAACCACACTTATCACCAAACTCGAGCTTGAAAATGCTTCGGAGGATGGACTGATCGCCATCCAGGCAAAGATTATGCTTGACACGTTAAAAGAATTTCCGGAACAGCCGCTCACATTTAATATAGACCTTGATTCAATGGTTGTGGAAATACTTTCCGCCAATGGTAAATTTTCAGTAACAGGTCAAAACGGGGAGGACTTTCCGGTACTGCCAAACCTTAACGAGAAGAACCATTCCATAGTGGTTTCGCATGATGTATTGTTAAGCGGGATAAACAAGACACTCTTTGCAACTGCCGATGATGAACTTCGTCCGGTTATGAACGGTATATTTATTGAACTTTCGCCTGAACAAATGTCTTTTGTTGCTTCTGACGCTCACAAATTAGTCAGGTACAAAAGAACAGATGCAAAATCAGATGACATCTCATCATTCATTCTTCCTAAGAAGCCGGCCTCCCTTCTGAAGAATCTTCTTCCACGTGAAGAATCGGATATAAAGCTTGAATTTGATGATAAAAATGCATTTTTCACGCTCGACGGTTCAAAACTGGTATGCAGGCTTGTAGAGGGCAAATACCCGGCCTATAATTCTGTTATCCCGCTGAATAATCCCAATGAGCTCAGTATTGACAGACTGGAACTTTACACTACATTAAAACGTGTTTCCGTTTTTGCGAATCAGGCCAGCAATCTTGTCCGGCTTAAATTAACGCCAAACGAAATGGTGGTTTCCGCACAGGATATTGATTTTGCAATTTCTGCCGTTGAGACAATTAAATGCGAATATGAAGGGAATCCAATGGAAATCGGTTTCAAATCAACCTTCCTTCTTGAAATAATCTCAAATATTTCTTCAGAAGCTGTAAGGCTAAAACTTTCTGATCCTTCCAGGGCAGGCTTGCTCCTTCCTGCAGAAAACGAAAACGAGAGCGAAGATTTGCTTATGCTGCTGATGCCTATGATGATCAATGCTTAGGTTATTAGGCATTAGGAATTAGCAGAGACAAGGCATGCCTTGTCTCCACAGTAATCAGTCTCTGTGTTTTTCTCAGTGATCTCTGTGTAATTATTCTTAATTCGTCAACAATTAAAATGAAACTGAACCTTAAGAAACCGATTGTATTTTTCGATCTTGAAACAACAGGGATCAATATAGCAACTGACCGCATTGTTGAAATAGCATTGCTGAAAATCTATCCGGACGGAAGAGAAGAGGAAAAACAGCAGAGAATCAATCCGGGAATAGCAATTCCACCTGAAGCTTCAATGATACACGGCATCTATGATGAAGATGTGAAGGACTGCCCTTCTTTTAAAGAGGTGGCTAAAAATTTCGCCAGATTTATCGAAGGCTGCGATCTTGCCGGTTTCAATTCCATAAAATTCGATATTCCACTGCTCACCGAAGAGTTCCTTCGCGCTGATGTTGATATTGATTTAAAAAAACACAGGTTCATCGATGTACAGGTTATATTTCACAAGATGGAAAAAAGAACCCTCGCTGCAGCCTATAAATTTTACCTTTATAAAGATCTTGAAAATGCCCATAGCGCCATGGCAGACACAAAAGCAGCTTACGAGGTGTTACAAGCTCAGATCGACAGGTATGAAGGTGTAATTTTAGAGGATGGCGGAAAGAAAATTGTTCCTGTAACAAATAATATCGAATCTCTTTCTTCCTTTTCTTGTTATGACAAAAATGTTGATTTCGCAGGACGTATTGTTTATGATGATAACGGTGTTGAAATATTTAATTTCGGAAAACATAAGGGAAAACCAGTTGAGAAGATCCTTAAAGAAGAACCGGGTTATTATGGGTGGATGATGCAGGGTGAATTTCCCCTGTATACCAAAAAAGTATTAACTGCGATCAAACTAAAAGAGATGAACCGTAAACTTTAACTTAATTCGTATAATTCGTGTAATTCGTCTAATTCGTACCAAATGAAAATCATCTGTATCGGTCAAAATTACATTAAACATATTAAGGAATTGAATCATGAGATCCCGGAGGAACCGGTATTCTTTATGAAACCGGATTCCTCGCTGTTGTTATCAAACAAAGATTTTTTCCTTCCGGGATTTTCCAATGAGGTACATCATGAAGTAGAGCTTGTTATTAAAATTAACCGCCTTGGAAAAAGCATAGAATCCCGGTTTGCCCATAGATACTATGAAGAGATCGGACTCGGGATCGATTTCACCGCCCGTGATATCCAAAGACAACTATCTGCAAAAGGATTACCCTGGGAAAAAGCAAAAGCTTTCGATTCAGCGGCCGTCCTCGGAACATTTATTTCCAAACAGGAACTTGGCGATCTGTCAAACATTGAATTTTCTTTACGCTTAAACCAGAAAGTTGTGCAGCAGGGAAATTCAGGCGATATGATATTTAACTTTGATACCATCATCTCTCACGTATCGCAATTTGTCACGCTTAAGATGGGTGATCTTATTTATACAGGTACTCCGTCAGGAGTAGGTACCGTGAATGTCAATGACAGACTCGAAGGATATATAGGGGAAAGGAAGATGTTTGATTTCCTTGTTAAGTAATCAGTAAAAGTTATTATTTCACACTATCATCTTACCCAGGCTTCAAAAAAGATTTTGAAAACAAGTCTGAATTATTGGAAATACATATTGAATCCCATAAGTAATTATCTATCCTGGATAAGGGGTTCTCTTCAAGTACCTCAGTACCTCAAATCAATAAAAAAATAATCTTGAAAACAGAATCAACAAAATCAAACCGGATATTCAGATTTCTGCAGAATTCATTTCAAGTTTCATTTTTTCTTAAACAAATTATCCACCAGGAAACTGTTAAATTTTTTTACTTTATCAAATAAAAACGGCAACAAATCTTGCTATTTGTAGTTATAAACACCGTATTGTTAATAATATTCAAAAAAAATCCCAAAAAAAAGAACCAACAAGTAAAAAATATATTATTATTGTATAAAAATTTACACAACTTAACAAAATATGATTAATTTCGCACCCAATTACTTTATTCTTTTGATCCGAAATTAAAAAAAGCTGTTCATAGTGTAAAAAATATACACTACACTTATGAAAAATACAAATTCTTTAACAAGACGGATTTTAAAAATCTTTTTTTCGTCTTTTAATATGTTACTTATTTCATCTGTATCTCTATTCATACTTATAAAAAACAATTCCATTCAGATACTCTGATATTTCATTTTTATAAATTGAACATAAGCCGAGAACTTTCTTTTATGTAAAAAAATAAAAAATCATTTTACAGAAAATTCATAAATAGCCCGGCAGTAATAAATGACGGGTAATGACCTAAATAATAACCAGAATTAAAGAATACCAAGTTCATAATGAAAAAAGAACAGTACTTATCAGCCAGATTAATCTTCCTATTCATGTTAGGGCTAATATTGATTAATCAAAATACTTCAAATGCTCAGGATGAATGCCCGACCGATAAAATCATCTCATCACCGTCTACGACTGTATGCGCCAATTCCCAAGGAACAGTCACAATACAAAATTCTGAAAGCGGGATACTTTATACTTTGGTGGCAATCGATGGAGTTACAAGAATTGGGGAAGAAGGAACAGGTAACGGATCCGACCTAAGTCTGCAAACCTATCCTTTGACAGATAATCGAACTGAGGTCAAAGTAAAAGCCTCAATGGCCACACCTGATCCTTGTACAATTTTATTAGGTGGTGAGATTTCTTTTATTTTAAATCCTCTGCCCTTACCACCAACTGCGAGTTCACCTCAAGAACTTTGCAGTTCGGTTCCGGTTACAATCTCCAGTCTTTCAGCTACTACCCCTACCGGCTGCACCATTAAATGGTATGTCGATGCAACCGGCGGAGATCCGCTTAATCTGTCGACTGCGCTCACAAACGGATCGACATATTATGGAGAATCATTAAATACGACAACCGGTTGTTCAAGTAGTTCAAGAACTCCGGTCGAAGTAGAATTGCTCACTCCGCCGATCATTATAGCCAACGCAAATCAGACTTTTTGCGGAGGTGCGTCAGTCGTCAATTTATCAGTAACTGTTTACGGTCCGGGAATGGTTAACTGGTTTTTAACCCCTACAGGAGGAACAGCTCTTGTTTTTACAGCTCCTTTAACCAATGGAATTACCTACTATGCAGAATCATCACAAGACGGATGTGTCAGTAGTTCAAGAGTCCCGGTAACTGTGACCCTACAATCCAGGCCTACACCTACTTTTATATCATCTGAAACGACACCTTGTGTCGGTTCATCAGGAAATATTTATACAACTGAAACAGGTAAAAGTAATTATGTATGGACTGTTTCCGGAGGAGGGACTATTACATCAGGAGGAGGAAATACCGATAATTCCGTAACAGTAACCTGGAATACAGCAGGAAATCAGCAAGTCAGTGTCAACTACTATGACGGTCTATGTAATGCAATGACTCCAACATTTTTGAATGTCACTGTATTAGCCCCGCCTTTAGGAGGTACGATAGCCAGTTCAACGAATGTTTGCACAGGAACAAACAGCACGTTGTTAACACTCTCAGGATACTCCGGAACCATTTTAAAATGGCAATCTTCATCTGATAATTGGAATACTGTTTCAGATATTGCCAATGAATCATCAACATATACAGCAACCAATCTCACTGTGACAACCAAATACAGGGCTGTATTACAAAACGTCAGTTGCTCCTCATATTCTGATGAAGCTACAATAACTGTTGATGAGCCTGCCGTCGGAGGAACAATAGCTGAAAATGCCACAGTTTGTTCAGGCACCAACTCTACCCTGCTCACCCTGAGCGGTTACACAGGGACAATTACCAAATGGCAATCTGATGACGGTTCAGGTTGGGCGGACATTGCAAATATTACTGAAACGTATACAGCAACGGACCTTACAAAAACCACGACATTCAGGGCAGAGGTGACAAACGGCACATGTCCGCCTGTCTACTCTTCAACAGCCACAATCACCATTGATGAGCCTGCCGTCGGAGGAACAATAGCTGATAACACCACGGTTTGTTCAGGTACAAATTCAACACTACTCACCCTGAGCGGTTACTCAGGGACAATCGCCAAATGGCAATCCGATGACGGTTCAGGTTGGACGGATATTGCAAATACTACGGAAACATATACTGCAACTAACCTGACAAAAACCGTGACATTCAGGGCAATGGTGACAAACGGCACATGTCCGCCTGTCTACTCTTCAACAGCTACAATCACAATTGATCAGCCTGCCATTGGGGGAACGATAGCTGATAATGCCACGGTTTGTTCAGGAACAAACTCTACCATGCTTACCCTTAGCGGTTATACCGGGACAATCACCAAATGGCAATCCGATGACGGTTCAGGTTGGACGGATATTGCAGATACTTCGGAAAGATATACTGCAACTAACCTGACAAAAACGACAACATTCAGGGTAGAGCTGATAAACGGTACATGTCCGCCTGTCTACTCTTCAACAGTTACAATCACCATTGATCAGCCTGCTGTTGGGGGAACGATAGCTGATAACGCCACGGTTTGTTCAGGTACCAACTCTACTATTCTCACCCTGAGCGGTTATACGGGCACAATCACCAAATGGCAGTTTGATGACGGGGAAGGGTGGACGGATATTGCAAATACTACGGAAAAATATACTGCAACTAACCTGACAAAAACGACAACATTCAGGGCAGAGGTGACAAACGGCATATGCCCTCCAGTCTACTCGTCAGCAGTTACAATCACCATTTATAAGCCTGCTGTTGGGGGAACGATAGCTGATAATGCCACGGTTTGTTCAGGAACAAACTCTACCCTGCTTACCCTGAGCGGTTACATGGGTACAATCACCAAATGGCAGTTTGATGACGGTGCAGGATGGACGGATATTGCAAATACTACAGTAACATATACTGCAACAAACCTCACAAAAACCACGACATTCAGAGCAGAGGTAACAAACGGCATATGCCCCCCTGTTTACTCCGCCACAGTTACAATTAATGTTGAGCCTCAGGCAACAGGAGGAATCGTAGCTCCAAACAGTTCAGTTTGTTCAGGCACTAATTCTACTTTGCTCACCCTGAGCGGTTACACAGGAACAATCACCAAATGGCAGTCTGATGATGGCGCAGGTTGGACAGATATTGCAAATACAACAGAAACCTATACTGCAATTAACCTTACAAAGACTACGACATTCAGGGCAGAGGTAACAAACGGCACATGCCCCCCTGTTTACTCCGCAACAGTTACAATCACTGTTGATCAGCCTGCTGTTGGGGGAACAATAGCTGATAATGCCACGGTTTGTTCAGGCACCAATTCTACCCTACTTACCCTGAGCGGTTACACAGGGATAATCACCAAGTGGCAGTCCGATGACGGTACAGGATGGACAGATATTGCAAATACAACGGAAACATATACTGCAACTAACCTGATAAAGACTACTACATTCAGGGCAGAAGTAACAAACGGCACATGTTCGTCTGTCTATTCATCAACAGTTATGGTTACAGTTGATCCGCAGCCCAATGGAGGAAGTGTAGCTCAAGACACTTCAGTCTGTTCAGGCACCAACTCCACCCTGCTCACCCTGAGCGGCTACACAGGGACAATCACCAAATGGCAGTTTGATGACGGTGCAGGTTGGACGGATATTGCAAATACCACGGAAACATATACCGCCATAAATCTGACAAAAACAACAACATTCAGGGCAGAGGTGAAAAACGGCCAATGTCCGCCTGTCTACTCAACGACAGCAACAATCACGGTTAATCCACCTTCGGTGGGCGGGATAATTGAAGGCAGTTCCACAGTTTGTAATTGTTCCAACAGTACTACTCTGGTTTTAACAAATTATACGGGATCCATAACAGGCTGGCAGTCAAGTACGGATAATTGGTTAACGGCTAATGACATTTCAAATACTTCAAACTCGCTAACGATCAGCAACTTAATTTTCTCAACAAAATACAGGGCCATGATCAAAAGCGGTGAATGTTCATTCTCATATTCTGACACGGCTTCAATAACTGTGAATGACTGTAATACTGCTCCGGCAATTACTTCTGATGGCAGCGGCAGTACAGCGACCATTTCGGTACCTGAAAATTCGTTGCAAATTACAAGAGTTACGGCCACCGATACGGATGTTCCTTTACAGACGCTGACTTATACAATATCAGGAGGAACAGATCAGTCACTTTTTAAAATTGACGGTGCTACTGGTGTTCTAAGTTTCGTTACTGCCCCGGATTTTGAAAATCCTGGTGATTCAAATGGTGATAATGTTTACGATGTTCAGGTAAATGTGTCCGATAACTGTACTGTCAGTCTTTCAGATATACAGGATATAGCTGTTATGGTAACCGATGCGAATGACGCTCCCCATGCAAATGACGATAATTTTGAGATAGAAGAGAATAAAAAACTCAATGATAATGTTCTGAGCAACGACACGGATGAAGATGGAAATAATCTCTCAGTTGACATCACGCCGGTACAGCCTCCTTCGCATGGAACACTTAGTCTTTCCGCAAATGGCGATTTTACTTATCAATCCGTAATTGATTACATAGGCCATGATTCATTTACCTATGAGGTCTGTGATGATGGTAATCCTGCCCTTTGTTCTGTTGCAACAGTCACAATAAATGTCATCAAAGATGAGAACTGTGAGGTTTTCGTACCGAATTCCTTCTCTCCCAACGGAGACGGGATTCATGATTATTTCAAAATCAGGTGTCTGTATAATTATGAGAATCCCATACTTGAGGTATACAATCGTTGGGGAAATCTTGTATTCAAAAAGGACCATTACGGTAACCTGGATTTCTGGGGCAGTGATGTCAACGCTTTCTGGAACGGCAACTCTGATCAGAAAGGGAATATTGGTTCGAAACAACTTACAGTCGGCACATATTACTACATCCTGAAATTAAATAATAAAAATGTCCTAACAGGATTTATTTTCCTGAACAGATAGGCAGGAAGAAGGAAACAGGCAATAGAAATCAGAAGATAAAAGTTGAAATATAAAAGACTAAAGGCTAAAGATTAAAGACAAAAGATAAAAAAGAATATGAAAATAATAAAAAAAGCATCTTTGGTGATGCTTATGATAACAACAGCATATTTTTCGAAAGGGCAGCAGGATCCGATGTACACTCAGTATATATTCAATCTGCAAACTATAAATCCGGCCTATGCCGGTTCCTGGCAGACAATCGGATTTATGGCTTTATCCCGGTTCCAATGGGTAGGATTAAACGGTCACCCTACAACACAGACATTTTCATTTCAAACACCTTTAAGAAATGAAAATGTGGGAATAGGACTAAATGTCGTATGTGATAAAGTAGGACTTGAAAAAAGACTGACAGCAAATTTCGACTACTCTTATATGATTTATTTAAATGATATTACAACTTTACGTTTCGGAATTAAAGGGGGCTTTACCAATTACAGCAATAATCTCACCGAATACCAACAATACCCGGACAATATAGCGGATCCTGCATTTCAATCAAATGTCGAAAATAAATTTATGCCGAATTTCGGATTGGGATTGTACCTCTCTTCCCCAAGGTACTATTTAAGTTTATCCTTACCAAAAATCCTTGTGAATAATTATCAGTCAAACGTTAATAATTACTCCACATCGGCAGAGTCCGATCACCTTTACTTTGCCGGTGGGGCAGTTTTTGATGTTTCGGATATGGTGAAGTTCAAGCCTACGTTTATGACTAAAATGGTGAGGGGGGCTCCGGTTCAGTATGATCTGTCGGCAAATTTTCTTTTGGCTGAAAAATTCTGGGTGGGTGGTATGTACCGTTCAGGCGATGCGCTGGGAGTGATTGCCCAATGGATTGCCAACAAGCATTTCCGTGTGGGATATGCATATGACTTCACACTCACCGATCTGAGAAAATATCAGGGAGGAATACATGAAGTGATGATTTCTTATGAATTCACATACACAAAGCACAAATTGGTTTCTCCAAGGTACTTTTAGAGCTTAGGTTGCAGACAATCAGACTTCAAATAATGAAAGAATAAAAAAATGAAACTCTGAAATATTAATACGATGAAATCTCTTAATGAAAAATACAGCATCTGTTACCTGCTGGTGATGATATTACTTTCACCAGTGGTACATTCCCAGACAATAAAAAATCCGTTATTCGACAATTCAACTGTTAAGGTTTCCGAACAGGTAACTGATTCAACCACAAACGGTTTTGGTCCTGCACTTGTCAATGGTTCACTTTTCTTCTCAAAATTCGAGGATTTAAATGGGGGAAAATTCACTTTTAAATTAAAAAAGAAATTGTATCATTTATACGAAGTGAAAATTAACAAAGAGGGAAGTCTTATCGGACAACCGCAGCCATTAAATGAGACCATTCCAAAGATTAATACTGGCCCTGTGGCATGGTGTGAAAAGACGGGCGAATTGTTTGTGACAGAAAACTTTAAAGACGAATCCCTTAAACGAAGGCCATTCCAGGATGAGTTACTCAGGTTAAAAATAATAATAATGAAAAATCAGGAAGGGAAATGGATCCAGGGGGGTGAATTCCCGTTCTTCAGCCCCGAATATTCTGTTGGTCATCCGGCCATTACGGAATCAGGCGACACTCTTGTATTTTCAAGCGATATGCCTGAAGGTTACGGAGAAACAGATCTTTTCTATTCCGTTCGCAAAAACGGGAAATGGGAAACTCCTGTTAATCTTGGACCTGATATAAATACACCCGGGAAAGAAGAATTTGCTTATATAATGAAAAAAAAATCCGGCGGCACTTATCTTATATTTTCATCTACCGGAAGAAACGGTCTGGGAGGATTGGATCTGTATTACATGAGGTTCCCCTATGACGGAAGTGGAATAGGACATTTTGAATCCCCTGTAAATACAAAATACGATGATTTTTCAATGACTCTTTCTGATAATTCTGAATTTGGATATCTGACATCGAACCGCTCCGGAAAGGATGAAGATAATATTTATAAACTGACCTTTGAAAAAAATAAAACAGCCGAAGAAGTTGTCAAAAAAGTCACTATTAAAGAAGCTCCTGTGATAAAGGAAGAAGTCAAAGAAACCAAAGTCATCGTTAGGGACACTCTTCCTGCCGCGCCGGCCACGAAATTTACAGTCGGTCAAAAGATTGTGCTTCGCAATCTTTATTATGATGTCAATAAATGGCAAGTCATGCCCGAGACAGCCAAAGAACTTGATAAACTTGCAGAACTGATGAAATCACATCCGCAATATCATGTTCAGTTGGGTTCTCACACTGATTCACAGGGATCGGCTGAATACAATCTCAAATTATCCCGCCTCCGTGCTAAAGCGGCGGTTGATTATGTAATCTCGAAAGGGGTTGATAAATCGAGAATTGCAGGAATAGGATATGGCAAAACGCAATTAATTCACAAATGTTCGCCAAATCCCTGTACTCAAGAAGAACAAAGAGAGAACAGAAGAACCGAGATTTTGATATCAGATGATTCGAAAGCTGAACCTGCTGAAAAGTAATATTTGGCCTAAGGGATCAATTTTTCCGAAAGAGCTGTTTACTATTTGACGCAAATATTGAGAGAAAGAATTTCTCTTTTACAAAAAACGGATGAGTAGAGACGCAAAATTTTGCGTCTCTACAATTTTAATTTATCTCTGCATTCCAATCCTGAAAATCATAATTGACTTTGTCCCGATAAATCGGGATACAGATGATAAAATACCCTAAAAAAAATCATTTACATTTTTCCATATTATGATTAGATGACCCCTTTAGGCAAATAAGGACTTAAAATGGCGATGGGATTTTGAAAATATTGTTAAGTACAATGTTATCCGTAACGATAAATAAAAAGTTTGACTTTTGCTTTAATCACATCCTGATCTGCACAGTATATTTTTACACAGATATCCTTGCGGCCGGCATTCAGGTAACTCGCACTTCAGTCTCCGGTTTACAACTCACTGTTCCAAATCAAAACTACAGATGGTTAAATAATGGTATAAGCTCAAAAAAATAAAGGAATCGTAAATTATTTTTTTACCGATTTAAAATATTTATTTAAAAAATTAGTAATTAGGGGTAACCTATTGATTCATTTCGGTATTAATAAGTAAAATATTTTAATTAAAATTAATGAGAAGAGGTATAATAGATTATTTTTGTAATAAAACGTAAATATATTATACTGTTGTAAATTTTTTAATGTAAATTTGCATCACCTAAACTTGAATAAGGGCATTACAAAACAATGTTATCAACAAAACAATGTTAATTAATAATATGATCTGTTTAATTTTGCACTCCATTTTTATACTATGTTTACCGTTCTCAATGGTAATAGGGGGTAAAGGGTACAGGTCATATCCACAAACAACTGTACCACCATTAAAAATATGTCAGTTATGAAAAAAAATATGTATTATTTCAATCGTCTTCGTATCCAGAAGACCATTGTTATTGCTGATACGACCAAGCTGGCAATAAAGGGTGCATTTCTCAGACCCTTCCCTGAGTTTATGGATATAAAATCGATCGAAAATATAGTTTGTACACCTGAGGATAAAACGGACAATATTCTTCATTCCTGTCTCAGCTCTAATATTTCATTAATTCTGATTACTAAAAACTAAGGCAGATTCATCTTCTGGAACAAATACAGGATTGTCATAAAAGTTCAGAAAGTTTAAAATAATAAATAACAACAAAATGATTTCACCCTACTTAACCATTCAGTTTTCAAAAAAGCGTCGGGAAACAGGGTAACAGAATACGGAAAGTAGCATCGGACTATAGACTTTAGTGCCGATTTAAATATAATAAGTGTAATAAAGCATAATTTGCGACAGATAAAAATCATAGGGCTGGTTATTCTGCTGCTGTTTAAGGGCTTTGTTTCATACGGAGATCGTTGCAGGGATAAAGGGATTGCTGAATTGCAGTCCGGGGTAAAGAATGTATTTCCCTGCAGTGCTTTCCGTTACAGCTATTCCTTAAATGATTTCAGATATTATGAGAATCCCTCTCATAACATATCACTGTTGGATTACTTTCAGGGGTGTAATTTATTAAAGAATCACGCTGAAAATACTTCGACAAAATCCAGTTTGTCCAAAACTGATAATTACCAGAATTCCTCCAGTTTCTACAGTATTTTATTCCTGCTTCTCCTCTTAACACTATTTTGTCATTATTCCTTTCTTCGTTTGGTCATAAGGAAAAAGCGATACCTGATAATAATTTTGGCAGGGCTATTGTTTACAATCAACTCCAATGCACAGACTCAATCAATTTATACAGTTTCCGGAACATATATCTGGACTTGTCCTGTCGGTGTAACTTCAGTTACAGTCGAATGTTGGGGAGGCGGCGGGAAAGGAGGTACCCTTACATCCAATGGCGCTGCTGCCGGGGGAGGCGGCGGGGCTTATTCAAGAAGTGTGCTGACTGTTGTTCCCGGAAATATTTATACGGTAAATGTTGGGATGGGAAGTGAAGATACCAATCCGGGAGGTGATTCATGGTTTAATACTCTTGCTACTATTCGGGCAAAAGGAGGGAATAGTGTCAGTGATGACAGTAATACTTCTGCTTCGGGAGGAGCAGCGGGTTCAGGTGTAGGGAATGTCAGATACAGCGGGGGTAACAGTGCGAGAGGCAGCGTGACGGATTCATACGGGGGAGGCGGCGGTTCATCTGCGGGCACCGCGGCAAACGGCAATTACACCAACACATGGACAATCAACTCGATTGGCGGCGTTATTACCGGAGGCGGAAACGGTGGCAATGGGAGAGACGGCTCGCAAGGAAACGGAAATGACGGTTCTGGTCCAGGAGGGGGGGGCGGTGGTGCATTGCGGACATCCTGGGGAAACAGAGCAGGCGGTTTTGGCGCTGACGGGCAGGTTAATATTTCATGGACAACCCCAGCAGGATATTGTTCGGGTTATGCCACTGCAGTTTATTCGCAAAGCGGGGTAGTGAATGCATCCAACTCACTGAACGCTTATGACGACAATGTTGCAACTCTTAACGATACCAATGATCAGCTTGTCTTAGATCTCACTGGTGGAAATTATTTGAATTCAGGCGGAACAATCAGCATAAGATGGCGAAGAAATCCCTCAACTGGCAGCACTCCCGATGACAGGGTGGATGTCTCATCAGATGGTTCTTCGTGGATAACAATTAATACTTACACGATATCGAGCCTTTCCTTTATAGTTGAAACTTTTACCCTTCCTATTAACGCCCGTTACATCAGATTCACCGAAACTAACACGTATGATGTTGATATCGACGGTGTCAGTTATTATGCCCAGTGCTGTACCAATCCGACAATAACGGGAACAACACCGGGTTCAAGATGCGGAACGGGAACAGTTGTATTAGGGGCAACAGCTTCTGCCGGCACTATTAACTGGTATGCAGCATCATCAGGCGGTTCATCCCTTGGAACAGGAACATCATTTACAACACCCAGCATTTCATCAACTACAACCTATTATGTAGATGCAACAGACAATGGCTGTACAACAGCTTCAAGAACAGCAGTAACAGCAACAGTAACTGCCACGATCGGAAACAATACAATAGATTATACTAACATAACACACGGAGTGATTTGTGCAACGGCAGCCGAAAATACCAATGCAGTATTGACTGCCCCAACAGGGACGGTTTTTATCAATGTAGGTTTTTCCAGTTATGGCACTCCTGATGGCGCTTGCCCCGCCTTCACAATCGGAGGATGTAATGCTCTTACCAGTCAGACAGTGGCAGAGGGGTACCTTCTTGGAAATAATACTGCAAGTATTCCTGCAACAAATCCGGTTTTCGGGGATCCCTGTGTCGGGACATTCAAGAGACTATACATATTGGCAACATATACTGAGCCGGTATGTGCAGGCGATGCACCGGGAACGATAACCGGCACTTTACCTACCGGCGGGAGCGGTTATACCTATTTATGGGAGAGCAGTACAACCGGTCCATCAAGCGGATTTACAACGGCTTCCGGAACAAGCAATTTACAGAATTATACTCCGGGGATATTATCGCAAACAACCTGGTACCGAAGAACAGTAACCTCCGGAGGATGCAGCAGCACTTCGACACCAATCATCGTTAAAGTAATTCCATCAATTGCGGGGAACACGATAGGGTCAGCACAGTCAATCTGTACAGGTTCAACACCTGCCGTTTTAACGGGCACAATACCAACCGGAGGCAATGACAGCTATATTTATTTATGGGAAAGCAGCACAACAAGCAGTTTATCAGGATTTGCCCCTGCAAGCGGAACCAACAACGGACAGAATTACGCCCCGGGAACCTTGTCTCAAACCACCTGGTACAGAAGAAGAGTTACATCCGGTGGATGCATCAATACATCTCCTGCCATCCAGATCACAGTTACTGTATTGCCCGTTGCAACATTTAGCTATGCCGGGACCCCATATTGTCAGAATGGCGCCAATCCATCCCCCACATTCAGCGGCGGAGGAGTTGCAGGTACTTTTTCTTCCTCTCCCTCAGGGCTGGTGTTTATAAGTACCGCCACAGGACAGGTAAACTTAGCCGCAAGCACACCAGGTTCCTATACAGTAACAAATACAATAGCTGCATCAGACGGATGTGGCGTTGGTACGGCAACAAGCCCGATTACTATAAATCCTGTCATCGCAAATAACTCAGTCAGTTCGCCGCAAACGATTTGTTCAGGAACGACACCGAACACATTATCAGGATCTTTACCCACCGGTGGCAATGGAAGCTATACCTATAACTGGGAAAGCAGTACAACAAGCGCTGTGGCAGGTTTTGGGAATGCGGGCGGCACAAGAAACGGGCAAAATTATACCCCTTCTTCACTAACCCAAACGACATGGTTCAGAAGAACGGTAACATCAGGAGGATGCACAAATGTTTCGTCTGCTATTCAGATAACTGTCACTTCCTTACCGGCAGCCGTTACAGTTTCGGGAGGGGGAACTTTTTGCAATAGTGCCACATTAACGGCATCGAATGGGGGTGACGGAACCATTTATTTCCAGGGTACAACTTCAGGAGGAACATCAACAGCTACACCTTCCTCATCACAACTGGTTAGTTCACCAGGGACATATTATTTTAGAGCATTATCAGCCGCTGGTTGCTGGGGACCGGAAGGAAGCGCTACGGTGGTCTTTACCTCACCAACAACAACCGGAGCCAACATCTGCCAGGGAGGCAGCGGGGCATTGACTTCTTCAGGGTGTCCTGCAGGGGGAACATATGACAGCGGACCCCGAAATGCCGGAACAGGAACTGACAATAATGCTGTCGGTACAGTCGCATGGGGTACTCCAGGAAATATCACTGTTGCAGGAAATCCCTACGCTACTATGTCTGTTCCAACCTCATCAACCACCCATTATCTGCAAGGATCAAATTATGGATTTGCAATTCCTGCAAATGCTACTATCAATGGAATAACAGTTGTAATAAATCGTCAGTCAAGCGGTTCAACTTCACCTTTGTTGAGAGACAGCAGGGTAAGCTTAGTCAAAGCTGTAGGAGGTGTTCAGTCAACAAATAAGGCAATAACCGGAACAAACTGGTCCAATTCCGGATTAGAGACAGCAACCTATGGCGGATCATCCGATTTGTGGGGAACCACCTGGACTCCGGCAGAAATCAATACATCCGGTTTTGGTGTAGTATTATCAGCTATCAATGGCAATACTTCATATTCGAGAACCGCGACTGTTGATTATATCCAGATCACAGTTTCATACACGGTGAACGGACTTAATTGGTATACAGCCCCATCGGGAGGTACTTTAATTGGTTCAGGTTCACCCTTTAATCCTGTAGGCATTGCAGGTTCGGGTCTCCCTGACACCAACACACCCGGAACCTACACATTCTATGCAGAATGTTCTTCAAATCCCGGCTGCCGCACGGCTACTCCTTTCGTCATTTATCCTGCAACCATTGCAACATTTAATTATGACGGCAACCCTTACTGTTCGGATGCAGCAAATCCATTTCCGACATTTACCGGAGGCGGTGTAGCCGGTACTTTTTCTGCCGCCCCGGCAGGGCTGGTTTTTGTAAGTACAGCGACCGGTCAGGTAAATTTAGCTGCAAGTACTCCCGGGACTTATACAGTAACGAATACAATTCCGGCCTCAGGAGGTTGTGGTATTGTAACGGCAACAAGCCCGATTACGATCAATTCCCGGCTTTCCGTCAGTGTATCAATTTCTCCCTCGGCAAATTCGATCTGCTCAGGCACTTCAGTCACCTATACGGCCACCCCTACTAATGGAGGAACAACACCGGCTTATCAATGGAAAGTAAATGGAATAAATGTTGGGGCAAACAGTCCAACATACACCTATACTCCTGTAAATGGTGATGTTGTCACTTGTGTATTAACATCAAATGTCGCTTGTCCAGCCGGAAATCCTGCCACATCGAATACTGTTACGATGGCTGTGAATACCATTCCGACAGTTAATGCAACCCCTTCATCTCAGACAACCTGTTCAGGCACATCAATATCACAAATTAATATTTCAAATCCGAATAATGTTTCCGGAACGACCTATACCTGGACAAGAACAAATACAACGAATCTTACGGGAATCGCTGCGAACGGAAGTGGTTCTTCAATTTCCGGAACTTTAGTCAACACATTAAACACAGCTCAATCCACTACTTTTACTATCACTGCGACAGCAAACGGCTGTTCATCCACCACAACAGCAACTGTAACAGTCAATCCTGCACCATATGTTACAAACCGCACTGCGACAATATGCAGTGGCAATACCTTTCCTGCAATAATCCCCACAAATGGTGGAGGGAATATTGTTCCTGCAGGTACGACTTATTCATGGCCTGCTCCGGTTGTCACAGGAGGAATAACAGGGGGAAGCGCACAGACAGGACAGTCTTCCATCAGCCAGACTTTGGTAAATCCAACGTCTTCACCTCAAACAGCCACTTACACAGTTACTCCGGTATCCGGCACCTCTGGTAATTGTGTCGGACCTACCTTCACTGTGACCGTTACAGTTAATCCTGCTCCCTTTGTAAATATTGCGGCAAATTATTGTTTGACAGGTGAGAATGCCGGAGACGTTCTTCTGACCGCTTCGGGTGGAGGTTCATATTCCTGGGCCGCAAGTGATGGTGAGGTTCTTTCGACAGAAGCAGAATTACTGGTTGATATAGCGGATATCTATACAGTCACTGTTACAAATGCCTATTCATGCACAGCAGCACAATCTTATAATGTTGCATTAGAGCTTGTTACTGACGGAAACTTTGAAAGTTATAATGCGGCAAGTCCTGACTTTATTACAGATTACGGATACAGGGCAGACATCGCGGGTGTTCAAAATGAATTAGTGCCTGAAGGACTTTATGGTGTTGGGGCTGATGCAAATAACTATCATACTAACTTTTTTGGACGTGACCGCATGAATCCCGGAACAGGAAAGTTCATGATTGTGAATGGATGGGGAAATACTTATGAAATCTGGAAGCAAACTGTTCCTGTAACCCCCGGAGTTGCTTACTATTTTTCAGCCTGGGCCATGAGCCTTAATACGGTAGGAAATTATGCAAAACTTCAGTTTGAAGTTAACGGAGTAAAAGTCGGGACAGTCGCAAATTTAGGGGCAGGACCTGCCAACAACTCACAGGTATCGCCATCCAACTGGGTGCGCTTTTACAGCCAACCCACCTGGGTATGCCCTCCTGGGGTGACAACAGCCGTAATCAGAATCATTAACAATGAACCGGCTTTAAACGGAAATGATTTCGGGCTCGATGACATCTCCTTCGCTACACTTGCTCCCTCACCGGCAACTATTGACCCTCCCACACCAAATCCCGTGTGTGATGGAGGAACATTGTACCTTCACGCCAACCTGACCGGAGGAAAACCACCTTTCACTTATTCATGGGTGGGACCTAACGGATTTACCTCAGATATTGCAGATCCGGTGATTCCCAATGTTTCTGTTGCCAATTCAGGTCTTTATACCCTGACCATCACAGATGGATATGGGTGTGGATCCATAACAAAAACCACTGATGTCACTATTTACAACGAGGTATCTGCTTCGATTAATCCTTCAGAGGGAGCAGTGGAAACCTGCTTGGGAGGAACTGCGCCTGTAATAACATTTACAGGTTCAGGCGGACAAGAGCCTTACACTTTTAATTATACTATAAACGGGGTCCCGCAAACACCAATTACTACAACTTCACCATCGTCCTCCGTTACACTCCCGCCCCTGCCAATGGACGTTTCAGCAAGTTACAATTATACCATAACAAGTGTAAGCGATGTTCATGGTTGTACAAATTCAAATCCGATAACATCCAACTTAATCATTACAATACACCAACCGCCAACTTGTTCAATTACCGGTAATGGGACTACCGTATGCCCGGGAGTGGCAGATAACATTTTTTCAGGTCCGGCGGGTATGTCATCCTATTCATGGAGCATATCAGGAACTGGCGGTACGATTACAGGGGCTACAAACAGCTCCACGGTTACAGTTTCATCAACTGCAAATTGCAATAGTTCATTTACATTAAATCTTACTATCATAGATGCAAACGGATGTACATCTTCCTGTTCGCAGTTATTTTCTGTTATCGATGATCAACCTCCTGTATTGACCGGAACTATTCCAACAGGACAAAATGGTATAGTTGCAGGTATTGCCGGTGCACCGGCAGGGCCAACTGTTGCAGAAATAGCAGCTCAATATTCCGATAACTGCAGTACAGTCACGGTAACAAAATCAGGAACGCCAACCGGTAATAACTGTAACTGGTCTGTAACCTATACATATTCTGTGACAGATGCTTGCGGAAATGTCGTTTCTCCGTCTCCAAGTGTAACTTATACAGGAGGAATTATTCCGGCACCAACTCTTACCTGCCCGCCTAATGCTGTTGACCTGATAACTGACGGTGGCTGCAACCTTGTAAGCTCGGTCATAGGCAGGCCGACTTTTGGAGATGAATGCGCAATATCCAGTCTCACCTACACCCTTTCAGGAGCAACAACCGGAAGCAGCCCCTCAACAGGAATTAATTATGCCGACGGCCTTGCTTACAATGTCGGCATTACAACAGTTACTTATACTGTTACCAATGTAAACGGACTTACTGCCACATGCTCTCATACTGTATGGATCAAAAACCTGGCGGCACCCCGATTCTCTCTTACTTGCCCGGTAAATGTTTCAGTCAATGCCGATGCAGGACAATGTAATGCTGCGGTTACTGTTCCGGCTCCTGCTATTAACAATCCATGCAATGAAGCTTATACCGTAACAAACGATTCTCCCTACAAGACAAGCGATACTGATGCAAGCGGAACTTATCCCGTTGGGATTACAACAATTCACTGGACGGTAACCGACGCCTCAGGAAATGTCACTAATTGTACCCAGACAGTTACTGTCGCCGATACACAGGCCCCGGCTTTAACCTGTCCCCCTAATGCTATTGACCTGATTACAGATGGCGGTTGCAGCAGGGTACCCACAACTGTACAGAAACCTACCTTCAGCGATAACTGTGGTATAGCCAGTCTCACTTATGCCCTCTCGGGAGCCACAACAGGCAACAGCTCCGCAACAGGAATAAACTATGCTGACGGCCTTACTTACAATGTAGGTGTGACCACTGTAACCTACACTGTTACCGATGTCCACGGTCTGACAGCTTCCTGTTCTCATACTGTATGGATTAAAAACCTGGCAGCACCCCGATTCTCTGTTACATGCCCGGTAAATGTTTCAGTCAATGCCGATGCAGGACAATGTAATGCTGCGGTTACTGTTCCGGCTCCCGCTATTAACAATCCATGCAATGAAGCTTATACCGTAACAAACGATTCTCCCTACAAGACAAGCGATACTGATGCAAGCGGAACTTATCCCGTTGGGATTACAACAATTCACTGGACGGTAACCGACGCCTCAGGAAATGTCACAAATTGTACCCAGACGGTCACTGTCGCCGATACACAGGCCCCGGCTTTAACCTGTCCCTCCAATGCCATCGACCTGATAACTGATGGCGGCTGCAGCAGGGTTCCCACAACTGTACAGAAACCTACCTTCAGCGATAACTGTGGTATAGCAAGTCTCACTTATACCCTCTCGGGTGCTACAACAGGCAACAGCTCCGCAACAGGAATAAACTATGCTGACGGCCTTACTTACAATGTAGGTGTGACCACTGTAACCTACACTGTCACCGATGTCCACGGTCTGACAGCTTCCTGCTCTCATACTGTATGGATCAAAAACCTGGCGGCACCCCGATTCTCTGTTACATGCCCGGTAAATGTTTCAGTCAATGCCGATGCAGGACAATGTAATGCTGCGGTTACTGTTCCGGCTCCCGCTATTAACAATCCATGCAATGAATCTTATACCGTAACCAACGATTCTCCCTACAAGACAAGCGATACTGATGCAAGCGGAACTTATCCCGTTGGGATTACAACAATTCACTGGACGGTAACCGACGCCTCAGGAAATGTCACTAATTGTACCCAGACAGTTACTGTCGCCGATACACAGGCCCCGGCTTTAACCTGTCCCCCTAATGCTATTGACCTGATTACAGATGGCGGTTGCAGCAGGGTACCCACAACTGTACAGAAACCTACCTTCAGCGATAACTGTGGTATAGCCAGTCTCACTTATGCCCTCTCGGGAGCCACAACAGGCAACAGCTCCGCAACAGGAATAAACTATGCTGACGGCCTTACTTACAATGTAGGTGTGACCACTGTAACCTACACTGTTACCGATGTCCACGGTCTGACAGCTTCCTGTTCTCATACTGTATGGATTAAAAACCTAGCAGCACCCCGATTCTCTGTTACATGCCCGGTAAATGTTTCAGTCAATGCCGATGCAGGACAATGTAATGCTGCGGTTACTGTTCCGGCTCCCGCTATTAACAATCCATGCAATGAAGCTTATACCGTAACAAACGATTCTCCCTACAAGACAAGCGATACTGATGCAAGCGGAACTTATCCCGTTGGGATTACAACAATTCACTGGACGGTAACCGACGCCTCAGGAAATGTCACAAATTGTACCCAGACGGTCACTGTTGCTGACCTGCTTCCTGTACTGGCCTGTCCGGGAAATATTACAGTTCCGGCTGATTACCAACAATTATATGCATCAAATGTTACAGTTCCTCCTCCTACATACAGCGACAACTGTCCGAACCCAACCCTAACCTGGGAAATGACAGGTGTAACCACAGGTACGGGGACCGGTGATCCGTCAGGCATAAATATTGTTCCAAGTCCAAATACCTTTAATGTAGGTGTAACCACTATTACCTACACATTCACAGATATTCATTCACATACGGTAAGCTGTTCATTCACAGTTACTGTTGTATCCAAACCGGATATTGATTGTCAGCCCGATATTAATGCCTCCACAGATGCAGGTGGATGTACTGCCACACTTGATCCTGGATTCCCTGTTAAGGTTTCAGGAGCCGAACCTATCACGTACACCTGGATCATGACCGGGGCAACAACAGGGTCGGGAACCGGTCCGATCGGAAATCACACTTTTAACCTGGGTGTCACAACCATCACGTGGCGGGCAGAAAATATCTCCGGGTATGCCGAATGTACCCAACTCGTTACCGTTACAGATCATCAGCCACCGACGTTTGTTTCCCAGGACATGAGTGAATGTGTCAATAATGTGATTACTGCGATCTATGATAATGGCAGTCAAAATCTTAACATTGACCGCCCGGAATATTACATATTCAGTCCGGGGGATACCAGACTTGATCTGAGCGGACTAAGCGATAACTGCTGTTCTCCCGGATCATTGACAATACATTGGAGCATAGTATTGGAAGGTACAACAACATCTCTGTTCAGTGGAACCGGCCAGCCTTCTGCCATTTCTTCCGAAATACACATTGCAGGCGATGGTGTCACGTTCAATGAAGTGCGATATACTATAACATACACGGTAGAAGATTGTCATGGTAATGTTTCTGCACCTCAATACCGAACAATTACTATCAGACCAAGGCCAAGTCTCATAAAATTGAACTAATGTAAAACATTTAATATCAATAAAAACATGAAAAGAACACCGAGAAAAACAAAAAAGGCGATAAGCCACGAATGGGAAAGCATCAAGGATGCCTGTACCGCATCATACATATCAATACCTGGATATGTTACCAAAATCCATTTATTCAAAAATTCAGGAATTCCAAACAACTTTCCAGAGATGTCGAATCTCAATCACACTGGTCGGGTTTATGGTTTACAGCTCACTCAGGATTCCAATGCTCCACCCGGACATTCACGAAGCCCAGGTTGACTATTCTGTTTTATTCAAAACAAAAACTTCCTTTTATACAAAAACAACAAAATATTAAATTTCAACGAATTACAATTTTTTAATATCAATCAAATTTTTAAATTTTTAAATTCTAAAATCATGAAAAAACAAGTTATTATTTTATTCATTGCACTGACAGCTTCATTTTATTCATTTGGGCAGGCAGCGCATGATTCGGACCCTCGTACTGTCAGTTGTACCGATGATCCCCTGCATCCTAAGGCTGGTAAGCCTTATACCTACACTGCAGGTTCAAATCAGGATGGTGATTTTACATTTTGGGCTACTAAAAATACCCAATTCATTACTACTGATGCCGGAACTGGTGTTACTTCAACAAATCTGGCAACAAGGCTTACAACGACCGGAACTCCTCCAGATCTTCTGACAACGAGTGCAAACTATGGAGCTGCCAATTCTGCTGACAATGTGCAAATCACATGGTCTGATCAGATATTGTCAGGTACTACTGCAGCATCTCCGACTTTCGTAGCCGTATTGAAAGATGGTACATGTACAAATAATTTCAATGCATGGTCCATTCAACCAATCAACGCTTTTGTTGTCGATATAAAAAATATGAATCATTCGACAAAAGCTTCCCTGGCTTATGATGCAGCAGAAAACCAATGCTTTGACCAGGTAAAAGGAGCCTCATGGAACGGAACAGCAATGCAATACAATTTTGGGACCCAGGTATTATATTACGAAGTAGTGGCAGCTAACTTCACCAATTACTATATCCCAACTCTTACATTGTCAGGATTGGGATCAGGTCAATCTGCTGTTATCGAATGGGCATATGATAAGGCGTTTACCTCTCCTGTAACAGTTACCAGCGGAACTCCAAGTGGAACACACGTCACAACGAACGCTACTGATACATCAACCGGCGTTTCAATTTATGTCCGTGTTACGATCACAAATAACACTTTCGAGGGCATCAATTCCACTCCGATCACCCTTGCCGTTGACGGACAAAATTCTGTAGGATTATGGGATGTTGTAAATGCTGACTGTTCGGCACCTGGCGCTGCGGATGAAGCTGATACTGCTACACAGACATTAGATCCTCGTCCTTCTGTTACTCCTACTACTCCGGACACATTTGTTCCGGGTAATCAGACAAATTAACGGATTGGAATGGATGATGAAACGAGTATTCGAAAGTTCTTAAAATAACTTGCTTTTTCACAACCCCACCCCCTCCTTTCGGCCACCAGCCCGGCCGTGGGAGGAACGGAGGGAACTGAAAACAATAATGTTCAATGATTAATGTTCAATTCATTGAACATGAACCACTGAACAGTGAATACTAAAAATTGAACAGTGGATAGTGAGAAATGAGAACTTAAAACTGAACATTGAATAATAATGATTAAAGTGCAATGAAATTAATTCATTAAACATTGAAAATTTAAAAGAGAATTAAATCGAACACTGAACATCGAAGATTGAACCTTCAACATCAATGAAGGCATACGGTTCTGAAGCGTCGTGGAGACAGCCACACAGAGTTTCTTATGTCTTGGACATGAAACAGTTGGATTTGCCAGGTATACGCTTATGGCAGGCTGATAACTCAAAGTTCTGTTCCGCATGTACGGGATGATGATAGGTAAGTAATGACTAATAATGAATGCAAGGATCAGCCGGCAATGATCACAGACAAATGATGGCCGATTGTGAACAAGGTTCATTTCGCCAAATTGTCCAAAGGTGAAAGTTTAATTTACCTGGTATGATCAGAGTAATAACCATATACGAAAAGTAGATTGATTGAATAAAAGAGAACGGCTCGCATATGATATAAATATATACGGACAATAACGACAAAAGCAATCTGGGTGAGACAGGTAATGTGGCTATTAAAGGCATTTATTGTCGCATCGACTAAGATTACTGGTTTAATGTTTAAATGCTTTTGCTTTAGCTTAAAGCTATTCCGCCTGGTGCGATACCTGAGGTTTCGGGCAGTATGACCAGTCGGACAGGCAAGCCCGGATGATTTGATCAGACAGGAAGCCCGGAGGCTAAAGCCTAAAGCCCTAAAAATTGTCTTTGTAATTAGAGTCCGGCGTTGATGAATAAATATTGTAAAAAATGAATAATCGTCATTGAAATGCAGACGAATTGGGAGAAATGCATGAAAATGGCAAAACGGGAAAAGCATGCCCGCATGAAACGGATAAAAATAAGCTGTTCTGCGGCAGATGGGAGAAGTACGCCCTGAAGTCAAATTATAAATTAAGGATTATGAATTAAAGATCAATAAAGTCAATTATGAATTATAAATCCCGCACGTGCGGGAGGTAGTCAATTGTGCATGGAAAACAGGCTTTAGACCTTAGTCAATTAGTGATGAAATATTAATCCCGAAACTTCGGGATCAAATGACACGAAGCTAATAACTAATGACACCGAAGGCGAATGATTTTTTAATTGAACATTATACACTTGTCCAAACTCCGCGAATGCGGAGGGCGGATTGAAACATTGAAACTCTGAAACAGTGAAAAATTGAACATTGAATAAATGAAAGGTCAGATAAGACATATGATTCGATCGGTGGCTGCAGCTTTTCTGCCGCTTCTTATGGCTTTGACTCCTGCCAAAGCCGGGCCAATCGTATATGTCGGTACCACCTCGACTCTGGAGATCGTTCAAATGCCGGGTGATACCTACGTTTGGGACCTTTATAATGATTCAACTGTTAACTTTGCTGTTGTGCCTGGAACTTGTCCCTCAACCTCAGCCACATTCACCGGAGGAAACACAGGACCAAAAGTCAGTGTCACATGGCTTCAAGCAGGCGTCTATTTCTTTAAGGTCACTGCCCGAAATGCTTCCGATTGCACAAATAACCTGAAAATGGGTAGAATAATAGTCCTCCCCACAGGTATAGATGCAATAATATCGGCTCCAACCCTGATAGGCTCCTGTCAGCAGGTTAAGCTCGATGCATCGCGATCAACCGGTGATATTGTAAGATACGATTGGTCAGTCCTTGATTCCGGTGGCGCATTGACCCGGCTCACGGGTATTGATACCGAATTCCTTATCTCCCCCTCTTATTCCGGGACTCTGCCTGCAGATTTCAGGGTGATGCTTCGCGTTACAGACCGTTCTGGACAAACTGACAGTGATACTGTAACCGTCAGAATTGATCCTTTACCGATAGCAGGAATTGTTTCATCACTTCAACCTCAGAAGGACGGAAGCATGATCGTGGATGGATCAGTCTCGGCAGGAATGGGATTAAGTTATAAATGGTCTACCTCAGAAGGAAGAATCATAGGCGCAACTGATCAAGCCTCCGCAAATCTCCTCGGCGCAGGCCTATACACTCTCGAAGTTGTCGATATACACGGCTGTAAATCCTCCAAAACGTTCAGATTCCCGATTGAATTGTACCAGATCATTGCTAAACCGGATTATGCAAGAACTTCCTGGGCAACCGATACAACCATAGCTGTACTGGAAAATGATGAATCCACTGCAAGTCTGGATCCGGCTTCCGTACATGTCCTCACGCCTCCTTCAAGGGGTAAGACCAGAGTCAATCCGGACGGTACCATAACTTATATGCCGGCAGGAAGAATTACCGGAAGAGACGATTTTCTCTATGAAGTGTGCGATGTAGTGGGTTTATGCGATTCAGCCCTCGTGACAATTGATATATACGATGCAGGATTAAAGGTTCCTGAGGCCTTCTCGCCTAACGGCGATGGGATAAATGAACATCTCGTATTCCCGGGGCTTGAAAATTATCCGAATTCACATTTGCATGTTTATACACGTTCCGGACAACTTGTTTACCAGAGCGATGATTATCAGAATGACTGGGACGGAAGCACAGTTCAAAGTACATTGACTAACAAAAAATTAGTACCAACAGGAGTTTATTACTACATTCTTGAACTGGGCGGAGTCAATCGGATTGTTAAAGGATTTGTTTACATTGGATACTAAATAATTAATTACGAATGACAAATAGCTCTGAAACATTGAAACTCTGAAACGTTGAACATTGAACATTGAACATTGATTTAATGATAAATAAAATACTATATATATTACTGTTGCTTCTTGTTCCCCTGATCGGGTATGGTCAGCAGGATCCGGTCTATACCCAGTACCTGAGCAATCTTTTGGCCGTTCAGCCCGCCTATGCCGGAAGTTCAGGCTTCCTGAATGTGACAGGCATTTCAAGGGCCCAGTGGATCGGTTTTGCCGGAGCCCCCAACACCAATACCCTTACCATCCAAGGGCCCATTCGCCGCTACAATGTCGGCCTGGGCATCTCGATTGTCAATGACAAATGGGGACCGGTACGCCAGAACGGCCTTTACATCGATTATGCCTATCGTGTCCGGCTCACCCGTGACCAGTATCTTTCTTTTGGCATCAAGGGAGGGTTCAATCTCTACCAGGCCTGGCTGACCGACCTCATCATCAACGATCCCACCGACCCAATCTATGCCAATGATATTAACCTGAAGATGCTTCCCAATGTCGGCTTCGGCGTTATGTGGCACTCCGACCGTTTCTTTCTCGGGGCTTCCTCGCCCAAACTGCTGAGAAACCGCGTTCAAAGCCAGGAGAATGAATCCGTCTACCGCGAGGTCCTCCATTTCTACGGCATGGGAGGATACGTCTTCTTCCTGAATGATGTTTTCAAGTTCAAGCCAACTATTCTTTACCGCTGGGCCGAAAGGACCCCTTCGTACATGGATTTTTCGGGCACCCTGATCATTTATGACCGGTTCTGGATTGGTGCCACTTACAGGATGGAAAACTCCTACGCCCTTATTTTCCAGTTCAATGTCAACAACCAGCTCAGGTTCGGCTATTCATATGACCTGACAACCTTCCACCCCACACAGGTGACCTCGGGAACCCATGAGTTCATGATCAGCTATGACTTTACCTATGGCCGAAGGGGCAGACAAGTCACGCCAAGGTATTTTTAGCCGGCTAACTCTTACCCAACCCTTTCGAGGGTTTCAAACCCCGAAAGGGTTTAGCGCCCTGAGATGCCTCACTTCGTGTACCAGACAGATTTTTTATTAGTGCCTGTTGATCTCGCTTCATGAGATGCCTCACTTCGTGTCGGCATGACACTTTTGTTCTGAGGGCTGGGGGGTGATAAGGGGCGGCAGAGCCGCCCCTTATCACCCCCCATTGTTACGCCCAGGTGTCATTCCCATACGTAGCGAAGCGGAGTGAGGAATCTCTTAATTAATTGAATACATAACTCATAATACATCATTCATCATTCTTAATTCAATTATCAATTTTCAATTTTCAAGCGTCAATTAACTCTTCACTCATCTCTTAAAACTCATCACTCACATCTCATGTCTCATAAATTTGTAAAATAAAGTTAAGAATTATATACCTGGTGATGAAGAAGATTATTGATGATTCTGTTAAACATAATTGTCTTCATTGATTTTCAATTCAGATGTTATGACGCCTTTAAAACACTTGTTGCGAATTTTGATATTATGATTATAAGAGCTTCTCGGGCAAATACGGACTTAATACGGAGCAAACACGGAGCAAATACGGAGCTGGAATTTTGAATATATTGATAAATATATGTCTGATCCCGAAGCATCGGGACTTCTTTTTAAATTCAAGACCTATTTGAAAGGAGAACATAATGTTGGTAAATAATCTGAATCTGAAATTTCGAGATGCAATCGTCATTCGATTCTGAAATTTCGGGATACAATTGTTATTCAAATAAGGTTGAAGTTCAACTTCCCGGAAAAGTCTTTACGGTCGGAAGAACGATTTAATTACAAGCGATAGGTTTTCAACTTTGGTTTCAACTGCACGAAACGTTATTTATTACAGTCATTATATATCCCGATGGGATTCAATGTTTATAAAAAAACCGATTAAAAATTTCCGATGTTTATCCCTTAAGGATAAAATATAAACCGGAATCCAGGAACAGGCTGATCAGCACATTTTGTACCTAAAGGCACAAAAGGCCTTTTTCCTAACCGGATGGTATAAACATTTTATAACTGAGAGCATAAAATCATTTTTGATTTTCATACGGAAGAAATTACCTTTATATCCGGTTGTTGTGTAAAAAAGCGCCGTATGAAAAGGCACTGGTTCGATATAACAAATTAATTCCTAAAATATGAGGACAATCTTTTCGCTGATTTTATGTGGTCTGTTTTTTTATTCCGGTTTTTCACAGGAATCAAAGGTTGATATCAACTATGAAGGTAAAGACTATACCAAATTGAAACATGCCTGGA
The DNA here is from genome assembly GCA_963810555.1 of uncultured Bacteroidia bacterium. Taxonomy (GTDB): domain Bacteria; phylum Bacteroidota; class Bacteroidia; order Bacteroidales; family Prolixibacteraceae. Next base: position 593,599 of record CAWENX010000007.1, read on the forward strand.
GAGCGCAGTGGATTACCCATCCGACAGAATCGACACTTGATTACGGTGTTTTCCTCTTTCGCAGAACATTTGATCTGGACAGTCAGCCTTCGAAATTTATCATATATGTTTCAGCCGATAACCGGTACCGCCTTTATGTCAATGGGAAATATGTCTGTTACGGTCCGGCGCTGGGGGATCTGAATCATTGGCGTTATGAGACGGTCGATATTTCAAAATACCTTGTGAAAGGAAAAAACTGTATTTCGGCAGAAGTGATCAATTTCGGGGAGTACAGAAGAGGGGCCCAGCAGACCTTTCAGACAGCCTTTATTTTACAGGGTGATGAAAACACTGCCGGTTCTGATATTAACACCGGTTCAGGCAAGAAAAATGGAGAAGGGAGAAGGGAGAAGGGAGAATGGAAAGTCATCAAAAATATTGCTTACGAATGTATTCCCTTCACAACCGATTCACTGGGAGCTTATTATATTGCAGGGCCGGGAGAGAAGATCGATGCGCACTGGTATCCCTGGGGCTGGAAAGATACCGGTTATGATGACAGCAAATGGCTGAAACCTAAAAAAGCAACCGTAGAATTTGCAGTAGGAAGAGGATTTCTTTACGGAGGGAGCTGGTTTCTGGTGCCAAGGCCGATCCCGTTTATGGAGGAGACGGTGGAACGCTTTAAATCGATTGCCAGAGTTGAATCCCGAAGTTTGGGAATTAAAAATGTACAAAGGTTTATTGACGGGGATACTCCCACAACAATTCCTCCTCATTCAAAGGTCAGCATTTTACTTGACAAAAAAGTACATACCACAGGATACCCTGAATTATGGATCTCCAGGGGTAAGAATTCAAAGATCAAAATCACCTATGCGGAATCGCTTTTTGAACCTAAAAAGAAAAATCCATTGGGAGAGCCTGCCGGTAATTTTGCTTCCGAAGATCTTAAAGGCGACAGAAATGCTATTGAAGGGAAACATATTTTCGGGTATTACGACCTGATAAAGGCTGACGGAGGTAATAACCGCAGTTTTAAATCTTTCTCCCGAAAGACCTTCCGGTATATCCAGTTTGATATTGAGACCGCAGATGAGGAGCTTATCATCAATGATTATTATAATGTTTACACGGCTTACCCGTTCATGGAGAAAGCACATTTCAATTCATCCGATCCTGATTTAACGAAGATATGGGATGCGGCATGGCGTACAATCCGGAACAGCGCGGATGACTGTTATTTCGATCCCTATTACGAACAGCTCCAGTATATCGGCGATACACGAATCGAGGCGCTTGTATCTCTTTACGTTTCAGGTGATGACAGACTTATGCGAAATGCCATTCAGCAGTTTGACGATTCGCGTTTACCTGACGGCCTCACACAGAGCAGGTATCCTTCCTATATTGTTCAGATCATCCCCACCTATTCACTGATCTGGATCGATATGATCCATGATTATTATATGTACTGCAATGATCTTTCTTTTGTTAAAAAATTCGCACCCGGCATGAAAGGTGTGTTGGACTGGTTTGCTTCAAAAGTGGATAAGACAGGTATGCCGACACATCTTGAATGGTGGAACTTTACTGACTGGAGCAAAGGATTTATGAACGGTATTCCTCCCGGTGCAGATGACGGTTATTCAGCCAATGTGGCGCTTCAGTATGTTTATGCCTTGCAGAATGCTGTTGAGATGTTCAGGGCGCTGGGATTAAAAGAGGAAGCATTTAAATACCAAGCTATTGAAGAGAAGGTGAGAAAATCCGTAATGGTGAACTGTTACAGCTCTTCAAAAGGGATGATCGCAGAAACGCCGAAAAAGGATATATTCTCACAGCATACCAATATCTGGGCGATACTGACCAATACTGTTTCGCCTGAGCAACAACCTGCATTAATGCAGAAAATCCTCACCGAAAAGGATTTAATCCAGGCGACACTTTACTTTAAATTCTATCTCTTCAGGGCTTTGCAGAAATGCGGGATGGCAGACCGATATCTTGATATGCTTGGGCCATGGAAAACTATGCTTGCAAAAGGAATGACGACTTTTGGCGAAACGGATATCAATCCACGGTCGGAATGCCACGGCTGGAGCGCGAGCCCCTGTTTTGATTTTCTACACACTGTGGCAGGAATTTATCCCTCAAGTCCTGGTTTTAGGAGCGTTACAATTGAACCGGCTTTCGGAAAACTGAATTTTATGGATGTCCAATTGCCTCATCCGCCAACAGGTGAACTGATCAAACTTAATCTGAAGAAAGCAAACGGCAAGGTCAAGGGAACAATCTTCCTTCCGGGGAAACTTACAGGTATATACAGACAGAAAGGAAAGAGCATTGATCTTCAACCAGGAGCAAATAAGATAAGTATTCAATAATGAATTACGAATGACAAATGAAACGGAGAAAGGAGACTGGAGAACGGAGACCGGGGATCGTTTGGAATCATTTCGTTTTCAGTTCTCCTGTCTCCGTTCCCCTTAAAGTTTTAATATTTCTCATCATGTAATTCGCAATTTGGCTATTTATTGATTAATCCGATACCAATGGTGAACGGATTCATTTCAGGGCCTCTGCCGCTTTTAAACAAAGGTGTCTTATACCAGGTCGCAAAAATATTAATATCACTGTAACCTATTCTGAAAGTTGCTCCGTAACGGAACGGATTTATATTGAAGTCATCATGATTTTTTGTCTTATCATTGAAATGCTTAACCTTGGTATGAGAACCTATTTTCAGTCCGCCAATAACTCCGGCAGAAATAAAAAACCTTTTGGATTTTTTATCTGGGAACTGAATTTCAAATAAAAGGGGTACGGATAAAAATGTGGTTGATAGTTTGCTTTTCTTCAAACCGTTCTCATCAAGCAAAAGAGGTTCAGTATGTCCGTCTTGATCAACAAGAGTGTAAGGATTGGAAAAATAATAATTGTTCAGATTTAATTCCAGACCCGTCAGCAAACCAAAATTGTCATTTGTTTTTTGCAATCCTAAACTGTAACGCAATATTCGGATATTTACTTCGAGGGATCTAAATTGTTTCAGATCCATAAAACCGGGAACTGAATATCCCGAATAATTCGTATTGGCGAAAGAGTTTACTCCTATTTCAAAAAGGGGCAGGTGACCTTTAAAATCATTTTTATTGACAGAGATACTTCGTCTGTATATTCGGTCCCATCTTTTCATATTATCCTTTAAGTGCAGAGTATCTAAAGGATCCGAAATAATTTTTCTTTCTTCTGTAACTAAAAAGGAGTCATTGGTACAGTATAAATTATTGTCTACCTGATTCAACAGGGAATTGCTGTTGTCCGGATCTTTAAGAAAACTCCGGTTTCCTGCCCTTAGATAAACAGCAGAGATAAACAGAAACATTGAGGTAAGTATAAATACCCTTTTCATAGAATAAGGTTAAGCAACGTGAAGTAAAAATAATATCAGAGAGCTACATCATATTAATTAAGAATTAAAAATTAGCAATTAGTAAAGAACTTTGTAAAACTTCTGTACAACTAAAATATTCATAACCCCGCACATACGTGGTTATTTTACTCAAGTTACGAAATTATTTCAATCCAAAACGACTTTCAAATCAACGACGTGGCCCAAAGTAATATCAGGCATTGCCGGTCAATTGGATTTTACAAGCATTTTACCCGTATTCAATGCTTTTACCGCTTCCAGAAAGGTATTGTCTATTCTGCCGATAATGGAATAAAAACCTTCCTCTCCGATAATATTCCGGGCAATATAGGCCATGAGTTGGGTTTCAATAATTTTGCCTGAAACGTCCAGAGCCGATTTGTTTTCCGGGACGCCTTTACTTGCAGCATATGAAATGAATTCCGACATAATCCCTTTATGATTCAGATAGGCAATAAATTCATCACCTGTTTTTAACTTACTCAGTTCATTCCTGTTTCTATCTGCATAATCAAAAGCAAACTGGTAAACCAATCCTTTTTGAGTGATTTTGGTGTAATAACCTGTTATTCCGGAGGTGTCGGCGGGGACAAATATATCGGGCATAATTCCTCCTCCGCCATAAACTACCCTACCTTTACGGGTATAATATTTTAATGTGTCGTTGTAATGGATACTGTCTTTTTGTTCAAGCTCTCCATGCAACAGGCGGTGTTCAATATCTGCGTAATAATTGGCAATTCCTTTATCATAGGGTTTCTGAATGCATCGTCCGGATGGCGTGTAATAGCGTGCCACTGTCAGCCGAATGGCTGAACCATCCCCAAAGGGGATTTGTTCCTGGACCAATCCCTTCCCAAATGTACGGCGGCCTATTATTGTACCCCTGTCATTGTCCTGGATGGCGCCGGCAAATATTTCGCTGGCAGAGGCCGAAAATTCATCCACAAGAACAACAATTTTTTTACCGAAATATTTTCCCCTATATTCGGCATAAAAACTTCTTTTGGGCTGAGAACGGCCTTCAGTATAAACGATCAAGTCTCCTTTATCGAGAAATTCGTTGGCGATTCTTATCACTGAACCAAGATATCCTCCCGGGTTTCCGCGTAAATCAATAATCAGTTGCTCAGCCCCTTTTCCGGAGAGCTGGGAAAGAGCTTGCATAAATTCATCATACGTCTTCTCGGCAAAACGGCCAATCTTTATATATCCGGTATTTTTGTCAACCATATAACTGACATCGACACTGTTTATAGGTATCTCGCCCCTTGTAATATCAAACGGCAGAATCTCACTGAAACCTTTCCGGACAATCCCGACTTTTACTTTAGATCCTTTTTTACCCCTGAGCAATCTTAAAACATCATCATTGGTGATTTTCTTACCGGTAACCAGAGAATCATTAACTGCAACAATCCGGTCTCCGGCCCTTATTCCAAGCTTTTGAGACGGACCGCCGGAAACAACATCAATGACCATGATGGTGTCGTTCTGAATGGAAAACTGAACGCCTATTCCGCTGAAATTTCCTGACATTTCTTCCGACACTTCCTTCATATCCTTTGCAGGAATGTACGTTGTGTGAGGATCAAGCTCTTTTAATATTTCGGGTATGGCTTCTTCTGTTATTTTATTTATATTGACTGAATCAACGTAATAACGCTGAATCAGATTCATTATCAATGAAATCTTGTTGTTTTTATCTGTCAGCGAGAGCCTGACCGGAAGCTGACTCTGCCGATGAATGTTAATTCCCAGAAATATACCGATGATCAGGGTAAGGGCCAGAAATATCGGCGTCCAGATAACTACTTTCCTTGTCTTATTGTCCATTTATTTATTTAGTTTTCAATTATCAGTTTTCAGTGTTCAGTGGAAAACCTTACTGATCACTTTATCCTGATCACTTCAATCAATGTCTATTTTTATGACCTCAATGCCTGCACGTTCAAGCAGTTCAATTCCATCGTTCAAATGATAAGGTTCTGAAAACACAACTCTTAAAATTCCAGCCTGAATGATCAGTTTTGAACATTCCAAACAGGGTGAAGAGGTCACATAAAGAGTAGCGCCTTCACTGCTGTTGTGTGACTTGGCAACTTTGGTAATGGCATTGGCCTCCGCATGCAAAACATAGGGCTTTGTCCTGTTGTTTTCGTCCTCACATTTGTTCTCAAATCCAGAAGGGGTGCCGTTATATCCGTCAGAGATGATCATTTTATCTTTAACAAGAAGCGCTCCCACCTGTCTCCTGATACAATAGGAATTTTCGGCCCATATTAATGCCATTCTCAGGTAACGTTCGTCGAGCTTCAATTGTTTATCATTCTTCATTTTACTCATCACGGATAAATAAAAGCAAGGCAAAAATAACAGAAATTGTTAATTAAACGATATTTGCCGGCTGTTAACAAAACATAAATACACATCAACACAACTTGTCATCCTTACTATTGAATGACTAATGTTTGACGCAAGGTAATTGACCATTTCTTTAATTCTTAAATTAATCCTATAACTGTCAATTCTTAATTATCAATTACATGTTTCACGGGATTTCAATTTTCAATATTCGTAAAGCATAGTATTTAAAATCTTTTTCCACAAGTTTCCTTGAATTAACAGAACCATGAGAGGGAATAAAAACTGAACAATTAGTTTCGAGCAACTTTCCCCAACTTTTGATCAATTCTCTGGAATCAAATGCTACCGGCGGGTAAATTGAGTTTCTGAATATACCGAACATGCAATCTCCCACTATGGCAATTTCGTCATCAATTATAACGCTCGCAGAACCAATTGTATGACCAGGCGTATGAAGGATGAAGGCATTAAATCCGAATTGATTAAGATCGAACTTTTGATCAATGGCGTAATCATTGCGGCAAGGTTCGTAATTCAGAAAATTAATTAATGGTGTATATTGGAGTTTTGTGATTAATTTATACAAAATATTGGTGCCGTTGGTTATGGGATTCGTCCCAGTGTTCAGATTTGCTGCTTCTGATTGATGAATAATGATCTCTGCTCCGTATAGTGCTTTAATCTTGCGGGAATTTGCTGCATGGTCAAAATGCGCATGAGTCAGGATCAAATAATTTATTTTGCTTATATTTAATTTCTTTAAGCGATGATTAAGAATGCACCACAGGAATTTCGGGCTTGTATCAATCAGTATGTTTTTTTCACCATTTGTAAAAAGAAAAACGTTACTGCGTCCACCCAATACCTGAACTATTTTATATCCATGTTTTGTAATCCGGAATTTCATTCCAATCATTTAATTACAGTTTAAATATATCAATAGATGCATTTTGTTATGAAGTGGGAGCAGCTCTTTTTTAGCTTTAAATATTCAATGTATTGTTTCAATGTCATCTGTTTACTGTTCATTGTTCACTTCTTTCAATTGATCCAGTATGAAATTTTCAGCACCAAAGCCCAGTTTTTCTGACTCATTCTGCCGGGGAAATAATTGTTGGTGTATACGATAAAGAAATCTGAAACGGGTTTGTATCGCCACTGGAACCGGGCATTAATATTCAGGTTATCTGCCTGTTCATTGTACTGGACATAGGTTGAGAAAAATAATTTATCGGTAAAAGTCATATCCACTTTGGGCCCTATTAACCAGAATCCGGTGCGGTTCCAGGGCTGCGGAAGTATCAGATCGTTGTAATTAAGAATCAAGGAAACATATCCGTAAGGCTGAACACGGTAATTCAGATTTCCCGAATAAAATAATTTTCTGCCGTTATAGAATCCGCCATACCCTGTCTGGAGAATATACCGGAAAGCCCGGCGGGTGTCGGATGTAAACATCAGGGAGCCGTCAAACCAATTGTAATCACTGCCCGATTTAAGAAAATATTCATCATTGCCGATATGGTCCCTTAAATTGGTAGGATCAAAATCCCTCCTGAGCTTTACATAGGAGATATTGGTTTTCAGATCGATCTGCGACATATCCCTGAACCTTACAAAATAATTGCTCCTGAACTGTCTGTCCGTTAAATCACTGGTTCCTACCCTGTAAAAATTATCCATTTCGGTCGAGAATCCGTGATATTCGATGCTCCCTTTTTGAGGATAAAACTTAAATGTCGCGGATGGATAAAGGCGCAGATAATCAGTGCGGGGAACATAGCCCGTCTCTGCATTGAAATCCTTCCCAACGTAATACTCCCTGAATCCCAGCAGGTACGAAGTTCGAGAGTAGGTCAATTCGAGACCTTGGGAGTATTGGTCGGTTGAGGTGACCGATGGTGTAAACGATCTTTGGGCAAAAAGTTTACCGGTCCAGAAATTGTCACGGCTGAGGAGGTCATATTCCAGGCCTGCCACGCGGTTGTATCTATTCCCTTCCCAACCTGAGGGAACTCCCATCTGCTGTTTGTTGACAAGGATCATTCCTATGTTCGATCTTGCAAAAATCCTTTTCTGGACGGAAGCTACAAAAAAGTTCCTGTCAAGATAATCCCCTTCCTTTTCTGTCTGCATGTCCATCACCCCTATGCGCCAGTCGTTACCTGCTTTACCGCTTAAACGTGCTCCACCCCTTACCGGGGCATCAAGTCCAATTCTCCGAGAGAAAAAAGGCCGGATATCCGATGAACCAAAATTGGCAAACAGGTCATCATTTTCGAGGAAAAACTGCCTCTTTTCAGGATAATAAAGTTCAAATCGGCTAAGGTTGGTCACCTGATCATCGACTTCAGCCTGCGAAAAATCAGGGTTATAGGTCAAGTCGAGGTTTAGCGAAGAACTTAATCCCAACTTTGCATCAAAGCCGAAATTCTTCTTGTACACTGTTTTCTCCCCTGATTCAATATTTTGAGAAGCGCCGCCAAACAAATAAGGAATCAGGGAAAGTTGAAGCCCTGGTTCAGGAGGAGGCGTTTGCCATTTGATCTCGCCTGTATAGGCAAGTGATGCGGTAGGAAACTGACGTGGCACAGGAGCCCAGGCTGATTTCTCATTCAGTTTCATATCGTTTCTTGAGAACTGGATATGCCAGTAATCCACGCCGGGTATATAACGCAATGTTTTAAAGGGTATACGGAATTCTGAAACCCAGTGGTCGGGATAGTTTTTTACTTTCGATTCCCATTTGCCGTCCCAGTTAAGATTATTGGTCTTTCCTTCGCTGATCGAACCGTCACGCTGGGCTCCTGAGGCATTTACGCCAAAAGAGTAACCGTTGTTCCGATCGTTAAAAGGATCGATGTAAATGCAGAAATTGTCATTTTTTTGAAAATCAAAATCCCGTCTTAACGATTCCACTGGCCTTTTACCTGGAATGGTATCCCAGAAAATCGCGGCAACATAAAAGGCTTTGTCGTCGTAAGTCATCATACATTCCGATCTGGCAACGCAATGACCTGTATCGTAGGGTAAAACCATATACAAATCGGTCACCTTATCCGCTATCTGCCAGTCTTTTTCATCAAGAATCCCATCAACCTTTATTTTGCCAATGCACTTCTTCACATTAAGAATAAAATCCTTGTTGATATATTTATTCAGGGTGAGGCTGTCTTTATTCTGAGGTGTTGGACTTCTGTTACCGTTATCCTTAATTTTGGCAGAGGCATAATCGCCGGGTGAAAAAATTACAATCAAGGAGACAAAAAGAATGAATGCCGCTCTGAACATGAAATAACCGGATAAATTAATTAGTTTGAATAAGCCCTAAACGCCGACAAATATACATATGTCATCGCAGAATAACGAAAGCAATTATCAAACTGATTAAAAAGTAGCAGAATAGCACAGTCACCAAATCATTCGGAAAAGAATGAAGGAAACTATCGGGCTGGGGACTATCTAAACTTTTGGTAAGATGATTTAAGGTTACTTCCTGATTTTGTAAAGGGTCGAATTAAACGACATTCACTTCAAATCGGCCAATTCAGCAGATTTAATATATGAATGGAATCAAAGAATGTGTCCTTTTCCTGTAACTTTCCCACTCATTTTTAAACTCTTCAAGCATCAGTTTTTCCTCGTCCTCAATTCTCCAGGACAATATTGCAAATGTAATGAGACCTGTGATAATAAAAATCCAGGAGTTAAAAATCATCGGTATCCCACTCAGAAATAACATGATACCTGCATATCTCGGATGTCTTATGTATTTGTATGGCCCTGTTGTAATAAGCTGATGATTTTTCTAAATCGTTAAATCCACCCTGAAATGCCTTCCAAGGATAATGACTGACCAGTTCATTAATTAAAATCCTGTGAATGTGATAATTAATCCTGCAATTCTGATCCACTCCCCAGTATTGAAAACTGCAACAGAATGGCGGTCGAAATTGGCCGAAAACATTAGAGCCAGTACCGGATAATCTGCAGAAACAGAATGGTAAATTTCTGTCTTTTAACTGTCTTCTCCCCTTCCGAAAAGCCTCTGCATTCATTCGGGACAAGTATAACGACCATGAGTGACAGAACAACCATCATAATCAGATACCCAAGTCTGAATGGATTCTTTACAAAACTGGCGGTATCACTAATCCCCCATCCTAAAATGGGAAGGAACTCAAATACGGCCAATCCCACGATCAGAGAAAGAATCTCAAACCGTCATTTTTTCTTTTCCCTGCTTCTGCTGAAGGGTATAAAAATCCCGACAATAATCGCTGCCATAAAAGAGGTCTTCCAGTCCACCACCGCCCCCGACTTTTTCACAAACAGGTTCCACAATAGGGTTACTAATGCGGTAAGCGTAAGCGAGAGGACAAACGAAAGCGCAAGGCTCTTCAGGATATCTTTGAAATTCATATTCTCTATAAATAGCTTCCAAATTTAATCCAAAATCAAGTCACAATTCCGCTCAATATCATCAATTTCTGCACCAAGTTTTTGATAAAATTCAATGGCAGGACTATTCCATTTCGAAACCTGCCACCGAAGTTTATGGCATCCTGAACTTCTTGCAAAATCAATAACCCGGTTCATCAACCTCTTCCCTATCCCTTTCGCACGGAATTCAGGTTTCACATACAGGTCATCCATATAAAGGCATTTGCCGATCCATGTGTAATAGGTAAAAAAACAGGTTGCATAACCAACAATTTTCTTATCGATTGTTTCTGCAACAAAACCTTTAAGATAATCCTTTTCTTCAGCCATCCTTTCAGGCGTATTGATCATTCGCTCAGGAAGTTTTTCAAATTCGGCAAACTCTTTAAACAGCTCCAAAAGCTGATTAAAATCGGATTCTCTGATGTTTCTTATTTTAATTTCCATCGACTCCGAATTATCCCAATATAGCTGAATCGATTGCAATACTGAATACTATATTCATTTACCGTGTGAAATGCCTTTCACCTCGCACGTTCTTCTGTTTATCACAATAGTAAAAGTTCCTCCTTGCCAACCTTCAGGAAGAGTACCCATCATAATCCAATAATCACCATATAGATGTATTTCATAGGGTCTTTCTCCAATAATCTCTTGTTTACCATAAATATCGAATAAGATAGTTTCAGCGATCGAAATCAACTGCGTTGTATCCTTAATTAATATCTCATGCCTTAGTAAATTAGCGGTAGAATCTTTTAAAAATCTGTTCAATTCCCATTTAGGCCCTGGAATTTCTACAAATTCTGCTTTTGAAGAAACCATTTTAGTTAAGCTATCAACTTCACCAATATTATTCTGGTTTAATTTCTTAGGTCTCGTACAGCTAAAAAATCCAGATATAAGAATTATTACAATGACTGTATACTTTATTTTCATTGATTTAGATTTATAGTTTAAGAACTTACAATTTTATCCTAAAATACTGTTAACCAGAAAAAGTATTAAAGTTTTATGATTTTAAGAAATGTCAAATTACCTTATTATTCTGAAAATAAGCATTCATTTCAATAAGTACAATATTCTCTCAAAGTCTGCTCTGACTTACTAACAAAAATCCAACAAAGGCCCCATAAACCACAATTAATAAAATCAAGGGCACCCAGATTTTCTTTCTCTCAAATTCAACCGTTTCTTTCAGATAGATTTTCCAGAAAAGAAAGGCCAGTATGATCCCTCCTGAGAGGTTGGTAATCCCGAAATTGATTAAAATGCTGTGAATAATATATCCAAGCAGTCTGCCGATCAGATAATTCCATGCCACAGCAAACAGGAGGACAAAAAGAATTCCTTTCTTCTTTTCCGCTTCAATCAGGTTATACGAAAAGAGCAGCGCCCCGAAAAATGTGGACATTAAAGTCGAAAAAAGAATTATTACACCCCTTGAATACAATTTAGGTTTTTGGTTAGTCATACTCTTACACTTATTAAAGAAAGATAAAGGTATCAAAATAATCGCCACAATTCAAACCACTGATCCCACATATACGCCTCACCCTTTGAGTCCCTGAAAAAGAGCCAGATACCTGTAAAAGTCCCAGGTTCAGCCGGAAGCTTGATCAAAGCCCCACCCTTTTTCGCAAAACTCCTGTTGGAATTGGAGCTATAAAATAATCCGAATAACCCACCTCCATTTAGGCACTGGGCTTTGTTGGGTTTTCCATTTTCCTTTGCCTGAAATACTCAACAATTTCTTCCCTGGTCATTTTGGAAAGCTTTTCACTCAATTTATCCCTTTGATCTCGCATAAATTTTACTGCGTCAAAGGTTTTTTTAATCGTTGCTTTCATATCTCATAAATTCTCTTGGCGAACGTATTTCCAATTCGCGGTATCCATATTTCAGGTTTACTGAATTGTAACCGCGAATTCTTTGAACATTCACAATATGTTTAAAATTCCAACTAATCAAATAATCTGCACGATGGATTGTTGCAAGTGCAATATGAAGGCAGTCCGCAAAACATGTTTGTCCAACAACCCCTTCGGCAATATATCGTGTTGCTAATTCTACTGCTTCATCATTAGTCTCGATAAATTCCGTGTTCTCCATCTTTAAACTTTTAACCAAATCCTTTATTTTCAGTGGTGCGGTACTCAGTTCGTCCTGTGTAATTGATGAAAATAAAAGCTTAAATTCTCCACTCTGAATCCTCTCATAAAGTGGTCTTGTGAACTCAGAGAACTCTTCATCAAAATAACCGCCAAATACCGAGGTGTCAATATAAAGACTTTGTTTCATGCAATAAAGATAGTGAATTTCCAGGGAATTTAGATTGATAGAAAGCTATATCGCACATACTTATATCCCAAACCACTGATCCCACGAATAGGCATCCTTTTTCGATCTGAAGAGCAGGCAAATACCACTTATTTTCAGGATTTTGGCAAATCAAGGCCTTTGTTTCTGTTAAATGGCGGGACTTACGGTTTTGAGAAAGCGTTTCCGTAAATAATCACGGACCGATTCTGAATAGTCCGACATTCAAGTATCTGACTATTAATAGAAGAGGCGAATGGCTGGTGATTTGTTTAATGATTCTTCAGGTACCAGGTATTATACTCACGGATTATGTCTTCGATGTTCCCAAAACGGTAACCTTCTTCTTTATTAGCTATCTTTGATGCAAGTTCAGGATAGTCTTCCAGGTACTTGCTCATGTTTTTCTTGAAATTAGTAGCATACTTCAGGTTATCCAACGCTTCGGGTTCGCCGTCCAGCTTTACTGCGATTAGTTGTGTCGAAAGCTTTGCCTCACTGAAACTCAGATCAATCTTTGTAATTCCGTCATCATCAAACTGAATACGCTTTTTCGAATCTTCTACCGGTTCATAATACCACTTGTAAAATGATACGGGTCCTTCAATCACTTTAAGAAAAAAATGAACTCCCCGTGCTTCCGTCTTGGGCCAGAATTTAAAACTTTCATAATAGCGTGGACCAACTTTATAGGCTTTAATGTCTTTAGCCCTGTACCTAACCGCAAACTTTTCATCAGCCGGATTATTGTAAAAGAGGGCCTTCCGCTGATTATCAACGTAATTGTTCAGTTTAATGTATCCGTGAATGGTATCATCGTCATTCGTTACAACATAACCTGGATAAATTGTCCAAAGTTTAACCTCTTGCTGCACCTCCTGGGCCATCAGATCTCCAAGGATCAGCATTGCTGATAACAATAGCAGTTTTTTCATGACTTTTGATTTTAATGGTTACATTTTTAAAAGGAATTATTTTTTCAGTCATCCTTTCTATTATCAATTATATTTCACTTGCTGCCAGGCTACTAATGACAGTGCAAACACCTATAAGGTAAGTTTCCCAAAAAAGTAAGTTATGCTTACTATCAATATAGAACTTAAATTTAAGTCATTTAATTAACAATCACAACTTTCGTAACCATTTTTTATAAAGATCTGAGTTTGATTTTAGCGGATGAAATGTATAATTGGTAAAACAATCCCTTCTACATTGTCCTTTAATAAGGAGAGATTATTTCAAATAATTGCAGCAATTTGAGCAGAAAATGAATTACTTCCCCCGATTAAAATATTATATCCCAAACCACTGATCCCCTGAATACGCCTCGCCCTTTGAATCCCTGAAAAAGAGCCAGATATCTGTAATCGTCTCAGGATCAGCCGGAAGGTCGATCAAAGCCTTTCCCATCTTGCGAAGAACTCCCGTTGCGATGGGCTGTGTAAAACGGTCAGGATAGGCGCATACCATCATTAGTTGATCGTGCGTGTGAAGATTGGCAAAATAAGGCTCATCAGTCCAATTCACCTGTACCTTTGAGGGATCGCTTTCCGAACGTTTTGCGGTAAACTGGTAAGGCAGAGGTATCTTCCCTGCCGAAAAATGCAGCTTATCCTTAAAGGCCAGTTCACCTTCATGTGAAAAGGCAGGGGTATTGGCCTTCAGGAATAAATTATAGCCGTGCCCGTTCTCCGCCGCCATGTTCCAGATCGTGTGTATCAGAAATTGGTTATTTCCGCAATACTCATTGATTGCCTTAAACCTCTGGCGGTGAAGCTTCTGCTTATCAGTCCATGAACTTTTGCTCCTGACAGCGTTTATTCTAACCACATCAATGCCTTTCCATTGTGTATAAACCAGGTTCCCGACCTTGCCGGTCATCCTGTTTCCTCCTTTTATCCGTGCCATACTATCATCATATTTGTTGTGCATTTGTTATATAATCAACGTGCAATAACTGTGCCAAAATAGCACAACGAATGCACAACAATAGCACAGCAAGTGCACAGCAATAGCACAGCAAACCCCTGTTTGGTACCGATATGACAGGGACAAACAGAGAATTAATTTTTAAGGATTTATATTAATCAGGGAGCCAATTTATATTTTCCTGATATTTAGAACTTTAATTGATAAATGCCGAAATGTCTTGCTTTTGTGAGTTAATCTGATTTTGGATTTTTCGGATGGTTTGTGTATACTTGTTAGCAATATGAAAAAAATGGGATGGCGGGACTAATCGAACTGAATACATTTGCCAAGAACAACGGATCGCTGAGTGTGCTGGAGGATTTCCAGATACCATTCAAAATCAGGCGGTTTTTCTATATTTATGATGCCGATAATTCCTATCGCGGAGGCCATCGCCATAAAAATACCTACCAGGCGGCCATCTGTCTGAAGGGTTCATGCAGGATTTATAACAACAACGGGACCGGACAGAAAGAGATATTTCACCTTGATGCTCCTGAGAAATGTCTTCTTATCGCGCCTGAGGATTGGCATGTGATGTTTGATTTTACACCCGATGCGATATTGCTTGTTGTGGCATCGACCAACTTTGACGAAAAAGATTATATTTTTGAAAAATATGACGGGGATACTTTCCCTAATAAATAAAGTTACAGTGTTTCAGTTTTAAAATTTCACGAATTGAGACGAATTATACGAAGAACGAAACGCTGATCACTGGAAAGACTAGGCACGCCCCTTGAAAGACGTGGCACGCCACGTCTCTACAAAAACGATTGACCTATGAAATTATCGGTTGTAATTCCTGTTTATGACAGTTCTGCGACCATTGGCGCCCTTGTGGAGGCGCTGAAAGGTGAATTAAGCGGATTGGATTTTGAGGTGGTTCTGGTGAACGACGGCAGCAGGGACAACAGCGAGAAGGTTTGCCTGTGGCTGGTTAAGGCTGAGAAGAACATTACATTTATCTCGCTTCGTAAAAATGTGGGCGAGCACAATGCGGTGATGTGCGGACTGAAACACTGTACCGGTGATTGCGCTGTAATAATTGATGACGATTTTCAGAATCCGCCATCGGAGATAATGAAATTATACGATGAACTGCAAAAGGGGTATGATGTGGTTTATTCAAAATACAGGAAGAAAGCGCATTCTTTGTTCCGGAATTTAGGAAGCAGGCTGAATGATTTTGCCGCCAACCTGTTGATGGAGAAGCCGAAGCACCTTTATCTTTCGAGTTTTAAGATCATTCACAGGGATGTTATTGACGAGATTGTAAAGTATAAGGGCCCCTTCCCTTATATCGACGGATTGATTCTGAGGGTTACTTCGAGTATCAGTTCTGTTGAAGTGGAACATTCAAAAAGGAAAGAGGGGAAAAGCCATTATAATCTTGCCAGGCTCGTTTCGCTTTACCTCAATATGTTTGTGAATTTTTCTATCAAGCCTCTCAGGGTGATGATTTTCCTTGGATTTTTTCTTTTCCTTGTCGGTGTAATACTTTTAATCGCATTTATTCTCGAAAGACTGGAAAATCCGAATATACCGATGGGGTGGACAGCCATAGCCACCTTGATCATCACCTTTTCAGGATTCCAGATTTTATTCCTTGGCGTAATGGGAGAATATGTCGGGAAACAATATCTTGACCAGAATGCCACTCCGCAGTGGTCAGTAAAATTGATTAAAAGATCAGGGCAAGATGCTGGGCAATAAGGACGAGTATGACAGAATGGCTGAGGCGGAGGGTAAGCACTGGTGGTATATTACTCTCCATGAACGGGTTATAAAAGCTATTCAGAAACAATTTCCGGGCAATAAAACTATCTCAATTCTTGATGCCGGGTGCGGAACAGGAGGACTGCTTATCTTTCTTAGGAATAATGGTTTTTCAAATCTCCGGGGTTTTGATGTTTCGGAATTTGCCGAAGAGGCCTGCAAGAGAAAAAACCTGGATGTTTTTAAAGCCTCATTAACAGAGGTTTCGGCTCATTTTGAGCCTGAGACGATGGATGTGATATCCTGCTGCGATGCGCTCTATTTTCTCAATTTGGAAGACCAAAAGAAGACACTTGAAGATTTTCATAATATTCTGAAGCCGGGAGGGATACTCTTACTTAATCTCCCTTCATTGAAGATATTCAGGGGCACTCACGATATCAGTGTTGGAATCAGGGAACGGTATCATCATAAAAAGCTGAAAGAATTATTGCCGGAAGAAGCTGTGAAAAACGGATTTTCTTACAAATACTGGCCTGTTTTAATTTCACCCGTTATTGCTGTGATACGCACTTATCAGAGGATGAAAATCAGATCAGGCCATTACCGAGTTGAGTCTGATATTAAATTACCTGTTTCTTTTATCAACTGGATTCTGAAAGGATTAATGAGACTGGAAATGAATCTGCCTCAGGTGATAGTTTTCGGCTCCTCCTTGTTCGTGGTGGTAAAAAAAGGTAAATAAGAAATTTTTGTTCATAAAGGAGTATTCTGAATACCTTTTCTTCTTTTATTAAGGATTACTAACAGGGCAAATAATAAAATAGAAACACCTGAAATAATTGCTCCCGGATAAAACATAGGAGGAATATACGAGAGCTCAATATTGTGATGACCTTTATCGAGAAGTAATCCGGTGAAACCGATATTAATCCTTAAGAGTTTTTGCTTCTTTCCGTCGACAAGAGCAGACCAGCCATTGCTGTAAGGGATGGAAAGAAAAAGCATCTTCTTTTCGTCCAAATCGATGGCGCCTTTGATATAGTTTTCGCCGAATTTGCTTATAGCAAGAGTATCATTTCTGCGGTCTTTAATATCTTCAAAGTAATCCCTGAAATGGTAAATATTCGAATTACTCTCTGCCTTGTACGGAGGAAAAACATTCAGATAATCAGGATAAATTGTGCCATTGAGGACAAAGGCATTATAAAGCGCCACTCCTTTTTGAAAGGGAGGTAACGAATTGAAATCTGATCTTCTGATATAACAGTTATATGAAAAACCGAGCGGCAATACAAATTTGTTTCTGTATATTATAAAGTTATGTATGGTCGTCAATGAATCATAATTCAAATTAGTAAACCTGTCAGGATGTCTGACCAGATAATATTTTACGCTTGCGAAACTGTGAAGTAAGGGAGTATTTCTGAATCCATTCAACCATCTTGTCTGTGCTTCTACTTTTTCATCAATCATATTCATCCCGGCAAGAAATTCTACGTAATGACGATGGTTGAAGGAATGATATGATGCAGTGCCTCTGTACCGTTGTATTTTGGAATCGTTAAGGCTGGCGTCGACAGCAGGTCCTGAGGAATAATTTTTAGCAATCCGGAAAAACCCTTTATCCATGTTATTAATAAAGGTTATGGCTTCATTTGTATAATCCCAATAACCCATATGCCTTTTATGTTCAGTATTGGTAATTGCCTTTCTTTCATTGACATTAAACCCCGAAAAAGAGGCCAGTTCAATGCATATCAGTAAAATCAGTAACAGTTGAATGGGAAAGTAATTCCTTGCATTGAGCAAAAAGAGCAGCACTGTGTAAGAAAACAAAAACAGGGTAATCAGATTCCGAAGATTTGAATTCAAGATACCATATCGCGTTGATAACTCATAAGGATAATATAACACAATCAACAGCATAATCAGAGTTATTATCAGCAGTTTACGGTTAACTTTGCATTGTTTAAATATGTAATACAATGCCTGCAGGCTGAAAAACATCAACACAATTGCTACGAATAATGAATAGATGCGGTAATAATTGCCTGTAAATAACCATAAGGAATAACGAAGGATAGGAAAAATCGATGGGAGAAAGACGACAATCAGCGAAACAGCATAAATCTGCTTCCTTCTTTTATCCAGAAACTGAAACAATTGGGGAACTAACAGAAGGTTAATCAAACCACAATAAAAAAGCGGAGCTTCCATGTAATTGTACCACCCCATGTAATTGTTGGAGTTTCCCAATAACTCGGAGGAAAAAAGGCGCATAACTGCTGTAACATAGTGTAATCCTGATTCAAACAGTAGTGGAGACTGTGACAGAAGCTTGCTGAAATATCCTGATGATCCGCCTACCCTTGGGCTGTTGAGCATCATTCGCACTTCACTCAGGAAGAAAAATGAACCGATACCCACTCCCAGACAGGCTAAAAGACCGGTGTGGAACAAGATGTTGAAGAGTTTTTTGTAAGATTTTTCATTCTCTTCAAAATGACGAAC
Organism: uncultured Bacteroidia bacterium; assembly: GCA_963810555.1. Classification (GTDB taxonomy): domain Bacteria; phylum Bacteroidota; class Bacteroidia; order Bacteroidales; family Prolixibacteraceae. Next base: position 612,350 of record CAWENX010000007.1, read on the forward strand.
AAGGATGTAGATTAGCAGAAACAGACCGAACAACCAAAGATCGAAGGGCTGTAATATGGATATTAGGGCTACTGCAACGGGAAATAAAAGCCAGTTGTTTTCCTGGTATAATTTTTCAAAAGCCAGCAATAAAAAAGCAAGGTATACAACTTCAGTGGAAAAGAGATTCCAACTGCTTCCAACAATCATAAAGCCGGAGAAAGAATACATCAATCCTCCTATGATGCAAACAATGGAAGAGAGCGAACGTTTTTTTAGAAAAAGATAAAACAAAACTCCTGCCAGAAATATCTTTAAGATCTCCATATAAGCTATACCATAAGCAAGGTATTTTCTCCCGAGCAGGTAGAGGAAAGAAACAAAGGGGTCGGGAAAACTGAAAGGAAAAATGTTCTGTCCCATTCCCTGCCGGAAGGACCATTTGGGTATTCCATCTGTTCTGAGGTAATCGGAAATAAGGATATAATTCGGGTAGGTATCATTGACCGAATCACTGGCCAGCCCTTTAAAAAGGTAGAGTTTCTTAAAGATAATAAAGTCGTGGAATACTATAAAAACGATAATGGCCGTCAGCGAGAGAAGAATATACAGACCATATTTCTCAATAAATTGGTTAATAATATCTGCATTAATCCCCCGGTCCCTATACAAACCCTTGTATTTATGCCTATTATGCATAAAATATTATTTCTTTGATTATACAGGCAATAGTCAGTCGGGTTAAAATTATCAAAAAAAATAAACTATTTAAATATTCACATGATTTTATCTCTAATAAAATCGCAATTTGTTGTTATTGAATTTACTAATTCATTACACTCGCTGCTATAAAATTCAATCCGCTAAATAATAATAAAGTGTTATAAAGTATGATACTTAGATTTATATATGAACAGTATTTTTTATCCTTCATTATTTTTATGTAAATTTGAATAATGAACCAGGAATTTTATCATTCATGCTGAATAAACAATTATTGGCTCCTGAAAGCATTGTTGTTGTAGGGGCCTCGAACAATGTCACGAAACCGGGTGGGAAACTGCTAAAGAACCTTATCGAACATGAATATAAAGGTAAACTTTATGCACTAAATCCCAACGATAAAAATATTCAGGGCGTAACAACCTTTAATTCATTGGACGATCTTCCCGATACCGACCTTGCTATACTTGCGATTCCTGCCAAAGCCTGTCCCGGAATGGTGAGCGAATTGGCTGAAAAGAAAAAAGTACGAGCTTTTATAGTGATTTCCGGGGGATTCAGTGAAACGGGAAATGAAGGAACTTTACTTGAAAAGCAGCTTGCCAATGCAGTCAATAAAACGGGCGCTTGCCTTATAGGACCAAACTGCATTGGGATGCTTACACCAAATTACGCAGGAGTTTTTACCACTCCTATCCCCCACCTTGATCCTTCGGGATGTGATTTTGTATCAGGTTCAGGAGCAACAGCAGTTTTTATCATGGAATCAGCCATCCCAAAAGGAATTCACTTTTCGAGGGTTATATCGGTAGGAAATTCTGCACAGATCGGGATCGAAGACGTGCTGGAATACTGGGACAAGAATTCTGACACTGAATCACAGGCGAGGGTTAAGCTTCTCTATGTTGAAACGATAAGAGATCCCGATAAGTTTTTGTTCTCATCAAGGTCGCTTGTCAGGAAAGGTTTCAGGATTGCTGCTATAAAAGCGGGAAGTTCTGTAGCAGGGAGCCGTGCTGCAAGTTCCCATACAGGGGCAATGGCAAGTTCGGATTCTGCCGTTGAGGCCCTGTTCCGCAAAGCAGGTATTGTAAGATGTTACGGACGCGAAGAACTGACAACGGTTGCAGGAGTCTTTATGACACGTAAACTGGAAGGGAAGAATATTGCCATCATTACACATGCAGGAGGTCCGGCGGTAATGCTTACCGATGCTCTTGAATCGGGAGGACTTAATATTCCGCGCTTAGAGGATTCTCCTGCAAAAAAGAAGTTGAAAGAGCAATTGCCTGCAGGGTCGTCTGTCGAAAATCCCATTGATTTTCTTGCAACCGGAACTGCTGAACAACTGGGAGCAATCGTTGACGTATGTGAGAATGATTTTGATGAGATTAACGGGATGGCAGTAATTTATGGCAGTACAGGGCTTACCTCAGTTAAAGATGTCTATGAAGTGCTTGACAAGAAAATGAAAATATGCAGGAAGCCGATTTATCCCATCCTTCCTTCTGTCATGAGCGTAAAAAAAGACCTGGCTTATTTTCTGTCGCACGGAAATATCAACTTCCCTGACGAGGTGTTGCTCGGCAGGGCTTTAACGCGCGTATACAGGACTCCCTATCCCTCGGATGGATCAATAGTGTATGACGGAGTAAATGTGCCTGAAATCAGAAGTATTATTGAAAAATCTGAAACTGGGCAACTTCCGTCTGAAAAAATACATGCTCTGCTGAGCGCAGCTTCCATTCCTTATGTACGGGAGATAATCGTCAAATCCGAAGAGGAGGCACTTAAAGCAGGTCTAAATGTCGGATATCCTCTTGTTATGAAAGCAATCGGTCCGGTTCATAAAACGGATGTAGGAGGAGTATCATTAAATGTCCGATCAGACGAATCAGTAAGGCTGGAATTTAATCGACTGATGAAAATCGAAGGGGTTTCGTCGGTTACGATTTCAGAACAGGTTGAAGGAACGGAGCTGTATATCGGCGCTGTTTATGAGCCACGCTTCGGACACGTTATACTTTGCGGGATAGGAGGGATATTTGTTGAGGTATTTAAGGATGTCACATCGGGGCTTGCACCTTTATCAATGGAAGAAGCGCTTTCAATGATCCGAAACCTGAGGGCTTATCCCCTTATCAAGGGATACAGAGGCAAGCCGGGAGTAGACAGGTACAGATTCGCACAAATCATTGTCAGGCTTTCAACGATGCTGCGCTTCGCAACGGAAATAAAGGAAATGGATATCAATCCGCTTATCGGGAAAGGCGATAAGATTGTTTCAGTGGATGCGAGGATAAGGATTGAGAAGGCGAATTAAGCGAATCCGATAGCTATCGGATGACGAATTGCACGAATTGTTCAATTGCCGTTGACTTTAGTCAATGGATACATTGATAAAAAATGATGGCTTTAGCCAAAATTCACAATGAATATATTTGGCTAAAGCCATTGTTTAAATTTGCATATGCCCGTTGACTAAAGTCAACGGCAAAGGATAACTTATCTAAATCTATGAAATATCTTAATCTTTAATATTATACGCCATCAGGGCGTCGCCATGACGGATATAAAGAATCCCTTTGCTGATAACGGGATGAGACCAGTGAGGGCCGCTGCCGAAGGGGACTTTAAATGAACTGACCACTTCAAACTTTTCAGGATTTGGTTTTACCAGTGCAATATTCCCTGTTTTTTCTTCATAACAATAAAGCATTCCGTCTGCTGAGATGATCGGACCTTTGTTTATCCATTGAGTTTCATACATCACCTTCCCTGTATTCCAATCGAGGCAGACCCACTTCCCTCTGGCGTTATTCTGCCAGTTTGATCCATAAATATATCCGTTTACCAATACATAACCTCCCAGATGGGTATCCATTACATCCTCACTCCAGCGTTGTTTTACAGTAGTTCCGTCTTCTGATAAATCAAGCATCACATTGAAATGGCCATAACCGTTGCTGCTGAAGATTCCGCCGTTGTGGTAAAGGGGCGTATTAATCTGAATATTATCGTGATCGGGAAGTCCTGCCAATGCACCATAATCAAATTTCCACAATAATCTTACCATTGTCAGGAGATATGCCAAATATGCGTTTTTGTGTCTGACCTATGATTTGCGGTTTCCCGTTTCTTTCAATTGCAAGGGGTGAAACATAGGTTGCGCTATCCTTCAGGCTTTCTGAGGCCCACACCGTTTTTCCGGTCAGTTTATCCAATGCAACCATTGAAGTCTTAAATCCTCCGGGAGTAAAAAATACCTTATTACCCAAAACAAGCGGAGATTCGGCATTTCCCCAGGGACCGCACACTCCCTCGAAACTCATCATTCACTTTTACAGTCCATATAATCTTTCCTGTGAGGGCATCAATACAAGCCGCATCAAGTTTACCGGTAGTAACATAAATCCTGTTATCATTGACGGTTGGTGTGCACCTGCTTTCGGAGAATGAGGCTGTCCATGCACGCCCATATGGGGTTTCCCAGAGCATGTTCCCTTTCATATCAAAGGCCATCAGCACCTCAACAGTATCCTTTGTACCGGTAAGATAAAGCATGTTTTTGCCGATAGCGACCGAGGAATACCCTTTAGGGAGTCCTTTGAGTGACCAGATCAGTTCGGGACCCTTTTCAGGCCAAATTTTCAAAAGACCGGTTTCATTGTATACTCCGGTTCTGCCAACTCCTCTCCATTCACTGGTTGTCTGTGCAGTTCCGGCAAGAGTTAATCCCAATATTATATACAGAGATAAAAAGAATCGTTTCATATGTTAAGACAGTTTCAGGGTTTCAGGGTTTCAATGTTTCAGAACTTTTGGCCTATCAGCAGAATTGAAACTCTGAGAAATTGAAGCATTGAAACTTTTAAATTATTCTTTAATATTATAAGCCATGAATGCATCCATATGGCGGATGTAAAGAATTCCCTTATTAATAACGGGATGAGACCAATGAACTCCGCTTCCAAAAGGGACTTTAAATGAGCTTATAATATCGAATTTATCGGGTGTAGCTTTTACAAGGGCAACATTTCCTGACCTCTCTTCATAACAGTATAACATCCCGTCATCGGCAATAATCTGCCCTTTGCAGATCCAGTCTGTTTCATACATGGTTTTCCCGGTATTCCAATCCACACAGACCCATTTCCCCTTAGCGTTATTTTCCCAGTTTGAGCCGTAAATATAATTTCCGATTCGTACATCACCGCCATGGTGAGTATCGAGCACATTATTTATCCACTTTTGTTTTACTGATGTACCATCCTCAGACAATTCAAGCATTACGGAGGGCTGATTGTATCCCTGGCATACAAAAATACCGCCGTTCCAGTACAGTGGAGTATTGATCTGGATCGGATACTTTGCCGGAGGATTGGCAGCCTGAGTATAATCAAATTTCCAGATTATTTTACCGTCATCAGGACTGATTCCGAAAACATATTTTTCAGTCATACCTAAAATCTGCCGTTTACCGCCTCTTTCAATAAGCAAGGGAGACACATAAGAAGATCCGTCCTTCAGACTTTCAGATGCCCAGATCGTTTCACCGCTCATCTTATCCAGGGCAACCATCGTCGTTTTTTTACCGGAAGGGGTAAAAAATACCTTGTTGTCCAATACAATAGGAGATTCAGCCTTGCCCCATGAACCATAGGCTCCATCGAACTTATCATTTACTTTAACTGCCCATAATATCTTACCGCTTTGAGCATCAATACAGGCGGCATCGAGTTTACCTGTAGTCACATATATCCTGTTACCATCAATTGTCGGTGTGCATCGGCTTTCAGGAAACGAGGCTAACCAGGCCCGTCCGAATGTCGTTTCCCATAGTTTATTTCCTTTCATATCGAAAGCCATAAGGACTTCCATTGTATCTTTTGTCCCCGTGAGATATAGCATGTTATCACCAATTGCAACCGATGAATTGCCTTTGGGGAGGTCTTTAACGGACCACAATAATTGAGGTCCGCTTTCAGGCCATTTCTGTAATAAGCCTGTTTCATCATAAATACCTGTTCTGCCAAGGTTTCGCCATTCGCTGGTCACCTGGCCAAATCCATCAAAAATAAAAGCTGACAAAATAATTGCAGATAAGATTAATCGCTTCATAAAGTCAATGTTCATTCAGTTTAAATATATTATTTTCAGACTATTAATTCTTTATTTATTACCGGTTTAAAAATCCTGTCACTCACAAGATCTGTTTATATCAAAAGCCATTAAAGCATCCATATGGCGTACAAATAAAGTACCGTTATTTATAACAGGATGTGACCAATGAGGACCCGTTCCCAAAGGAATTTTGAAAGAACTGACTACTTCAAACTTTTCAGGGGTAGCTTTAACCAACGCAAAGGTACCTGTTTTTTCCTCATAACAATAGAGCATTTCATCGGCGGCTATGATCTGGCCTTTGCAGATCCATTCCGTTTCATACATTGTCTTCCCTGTATACCAATCGAGGCAAACCCATTTCCCCTTGCTGTTGCCTTCCATGTTGGAACCATAAATATAAGGCCCCACCCTGACAACTCCCCCGTGATGATTGTCCAGAACGTCTTCGCTCCATAAAGGGGAAACTGAAGAACCGTCCTCAGATAGTTTTAGCATTACACTGGGATGATTGTATCCGCTGCAAACAAAAATAGAGTTATCCCAAAACAAAGGGGTAGTAGCATGTTCATTTTCCTTTTTGATAGCCGAAGCGCCGTAATTATATTTCCATAATATTTTACCATCATTGACGGAAACACCGATAACATAGTTTTCAGTCATTCCTATAATCAGATGATTACCATTTCTGTCGATATACAATGGAGCTAAATAGCGTGGTTCTTCATTCAGACTTTCAGAAGTCCAGATGGTTTTTCCGGTCTTCTTATCCAAAGCGACCATAGTTGTTTTATCTCCTCCGGGTGTGTAAAAGATCTTATCACCGGAAACGACAGGAGTCTCCGACATTCCATAATTACAGTATTTCCCTTCAAACTTGTCATGAACTTTAACTGACCATATGATTTTCCCGCTTACTGCATCAATACAGGCTGCATCAAGCATTCCGCTTGTTGCATAAACCCTGTCATCGTCAACAACCGGTGTGGAACGGCTTTCCGGGTAGGTTTTAGTCCATGCGCGCCCAAAAGGGGTTTCCCATAATTTCTTACCATTCCTGTCCATGGCAACAAGTACCTCAACCGAGTCTCTTGTACCGGTAATATAGAGTTTCCGGTCGCCAATTGCCACAGAAGAATGGCCTTTGGGCAAACCGGTAACAGACCAGAGCATTTCCGGCCCCTTTTCAGGCCATTTTTTTAATAAACCTGTTTCGTTATACACCCCTGTTCTGCCCTCACCTCTCCAATCACTAAATGTCTGGCATAAACCATTTTGTATTAAACCAAATACAATCAGGGCCGTAAGGCGGAAGGAGTTCCAACAGGTATTTTTCATATAATTCTTCTATGTAACATTTCTATAAAAACCATACAGACCTGGCTTAATAAAACGGAATTAATCATTCACGTTCTATCGGGCAAAGACAACTTTTGAACAGCCGACAAATTTAAAAAAATCCGATACCATTACCGGCATTGGATTTTTATATTGTCTGTCTTATGGAATTATTTTTTACAAAACCTGCTTGTAGTTGTACCGATTTTGTCTATTCCAGCAATACAGCCCTGTTTTCATAAACTTTCGTGAAGCCATTAACGATATCATCCATATCCTGACTGCTTCCCAACAAAATATTCTGGGTGAAGGCTATTGCTTCTTCACAGGTTTGGTCATTTCCAGGCAAATGATTTTGTTCACGCCACTGATTAAGTCTTTCGGGTGAGTACAATCTTTTAAATCCTTTTGAATTGAATGCATCTTCAATCAAACCGTCTTTATTTTGCGGACCATATCCTCCGCCAACGGGTATACCTTCAGCATTCAGTGCCCGAATAAATCTGGATTTCGGAACATTGCCAAACTTTTCCTGAATATACCGCAAAGCATAAAGGTGATATGCTGACCTCGTGCCCCCCTCAGCAAGTTTAACAGGAACAATGCCCGGAATCTCTTTTAATTTCTTGTCCAGATACATGGCATTGGCAAGACGTACCTCATTATCCTTTGGAACGCGTTTAATCTGCGACATCAGCACGAGCGCCTGAACCTGCTGCATTCTGAAATTGCTGCCCCGGAAAGGATTTGAACCTTCGCCCCTGAAATTTCCATATCTTCTTCCCACATTGCGATAGGACGCGCAACGATCTGCAAGTTCTTCATTATCACTGAGAATTGCTCCCCCCTCCCCTGCCGGAAGGTTTTTTGAATTCTGGAAACTGAAACAGCCTAAATCGCCCAGTGTACCTAATTTCTTGCCGCGATATTCACCGTACCATGCCTGGCATGCATCTTCGATTACTTTCAGGTTATGTTTTTTTGCAATCTTATTAATGCTGTCCATATCACACGGCAAGCCGTAAATGTGAACAGGTATAATGGCCACGGTGCGGTCGGTAATCTTCTCTTCAATTTTTTTAGGATCCATCAGCATCGTTTCAGGATCGGTATCAACAAAAACAGGAAGGGCTTTATTGAGAAAGACAGAATTATAGGTCGCTATGAAAGTATAAGGAGCTACAAGGACTTCATCACCGGCGTCCACACCGGCTACATATTGAGCCGTAACGAGTGATGTTGTTCCGCTTGCCGTTGCCACACATCGTTTTGCGCCCATTATCTGGGCATATATCTTTTCAAAATCGGCAACATGTTCCCCTGAACCCATATACCAATGCCCTGTCCGGTACATTTCGGCAATATCCTTTTCAGCCGACTGATCCCAAACAGGCCAGGAAAGCCAGCCACCTTTATGAACCTTTTCTCCACCTTTGATTGCCAAAGTACCGTTAGGCGATCTGCCTGCACTATAAGATGTTAAAGGCATTCCAGCTATTGTAGCCAATGAACCGGCAGAAACTGTTGTCAGCACCTGACGGCGTGTAAATTTTCTTTTTTCCATGACGATTTATTAAGGTTGATTATTTGAGTTTATAGTTGATTTTAACGTCATTTACTTTTCCCAAATTTAGTTAAAAAAATCTATTTTCAGATTATTTATGGGGAGGATAATAAAACAAAAGGGGTAAAGATTGATTCCTTCCCCCTTTCGTGGTGCCACGTGGAATTGAACCACGGACACACGGATTTTCAGTCCGTTGCTCTACCAACTGAGCTATGGCACCATACGTTTTATTGCCGTGCAAAAGTAATTAAAAATAATTTTCTGCAAACTCCTCACTGCAAATTTCGGAATAAATGTTTAAAGTTTCAGTGTTTCAATGTCTCAGAGTTACAGAGCAAACTCTTTTAATCCTTTAAGTGAGCCCGAACTCCTCAAACTCTGAAACTCTGAAACTTTTTCAATACTTTTGTCCCTCATTTGCTGGATTTATAAGGAATTAATGGAATATTTTTCTTCAACATTACCCAATGGCATCAGGGTTGTACACATGTATGTCGATTCACCGGTCGCCCAGTTCGGAATCATTATCAATACAGGCTCGCGCGATGAAGGGCCTCAGGAACAGGGTATCGCCCATTTTATCGAACATACCATCTTTAAAGGCACACTTAAACGTAAAAGCTTTCACATCCTCAGCCGTCTCGACGATGTGGGGGGTGAATTGAACGCCTATACCACAAAGGAAGAAACTGCCATTCACGCTTCTTTTCTCAATCAATATTATCCCAGGACTATAGAACTATTAAGCGACATCCTTATCAACAGCACTTTCCCTGATAATGAACTGAAAAAGGAGAAAGATGTCATCATTGATGAAATCAATTCTTACAACGACAGTCCTTCCGAATTGATATTCGATGAATTCGAAGACCTGCTCTTTGATGGTCATCCCCTTGGACGGAATATTCTTGGAACACCGGATAATGTCAGAAAATTTGATCGTAATGACATTCAACGGTTTATGGCTAAAAATTACAATACCGATCAGATCGTGATCTGTTCAGTCGGTAAAATATCAGGTCAAAAATTCTTTCGTCTTGTTGAGCATTATTTTGCCCTGATGACTTCAAATCCAAGAATACATTTTCGCGAAAAATATCTTGATTATACTCCCCAGGTAAAATCGGAAAAAAAGGATACATTACCAGGCACACTGTATTATAGGAGGGTTGGCTTATGATATTTATAATCCTTCAAGATTGGGCCTTGTCCTCTTAAACAATATACTGGCCGGACAATCAGGAAACTCAAGACTCAGCCTTGCCCTGCGTGAGAGGAATGGAATTGCCTACAATCTTGAATCTGCTTATATGGCTTACACCGATACAGGAACAATTACAGTCTATTTTGGCACCGATAAAGAGCATCTTGAAAAAGCCATATCATTAATCAAACGGGAAATAAAAATTCTCCAGTCTAAAAGCCTGGGAAGCATACAGTTAAGCAAAGCCAAACGACAACTGATCGGACAGTTGGCCATGTCGCAGGAAAACCACGAAGATCTGATGCTCTCTTTAGGCAAGAGTTTTATGTTTTATAACAAAATGGAGAGTTTCGAAAAGACGGCGGAAAAAATCAATAAGATCACCACCTCTCATCTAATGGACATTGCCAATGAAGTACTTGATATTGATAAATTGTCTGTATTGATTTACACATAAATTTCAAAATTTTACGAATTTAGTTATACATGAAAACTAATAAATTGATTGATCAATATATTTTATCTCATATTGAGGAGGAAGATCCTCTGCTCGCCCGTCTTTACAGGGAAACCAACATAAAGTTTTTTAACGGATACATGTGCAGCGGGCATCTGCAGGGATCGATTCTTACCCTTTTAAGCAAGCTGGTTAAACCGGATCGTATTCTTGAAATCGGCACATTTACAGGCTATTCGGCACTCTGCCTGGCTAAGGGACTTTCAGCAAACGGAATCCTTCATACAATCGATATCAATGAAGAACTTAAAAGCTTTGCTTCAACTTACTTTACTGAAGCCGGGATGAAAGATAAAATCGTTCAGCATTTAGGTGATGCCGTAGAGATAATACCCTCTTTCAATGAAACGTTTGACCTTGTCTTTCTCGATGCCGACAAGCGGCAATATCTCTCCGATTACAAGCTGTTTTTCCCGAAAGTAAGGATCGGTGGAATTATTATTGCCGATAATGTTCTTTGGGGTGGAAAAGTGGTCGAAAAAGTTTCAGCATCAGACGAGCAAACCAAAGGGATCCTTCAGTTCAATGATTTTGTAAGAAACGATCCCCGTGTTGAAACTTATATGCTCCCTGTCAGGGACGGATTAACGATCCTGCGCAAATTTTCCGATTAATTAATTACCGCTTAATCGATTTAATTGAAATAATCCGGTTAAAGATTACCGATGAATATTATTATGCCTGAAAAGCTATAAGAAGCCGTTATTCCAAAACTTTTCCCGATAATATTATCCATACCTGCCCAGGAATATCCTCATACTGATTGTACACTCACTGTATACTCTCTGTACTATAGCTGTACTAATTTTGTACAGTAAGTGTACAGTAAGTGTACAGTAAGTGTACAGACAACCCCTATTTGGTACCGTTTTGGTAACAGCATGGAACAGCCTTAAAACCGGCATAGAAAATAGAATTGCACATTGTCCTTCAAGGCAAATATGTATTATAAAATAAGCATTTTCAATAAAATGATGGAGATCGGGATTGTCATGTAAATACTGCCTCTGCCAACTCCGTTATAAATGATTTTCAGTGGCTTAATGAAACATCTTTTCGGCTGTAATTCAGGAAATTGAAGAAAAAGGGGGGTTAGACCATAAAAACGTCTTGAAAACATGATGAATATTTTCCCCTTGTCATTAGGGATGAGTGAACGAAATCATTTTTAGAGAAAGTTGTAAACATCTCTTTCGAATCATCGTAAAATATTCTGTATTATATTTTAATTATTTCATAAGGACCTAACCTTCTTTCCCTTATCCATGTTTTCAGTAGTTTATTTAAAAATTTATTGCCATGAATAACATAAAACAAACTTACGCTCACGCGTCGTTTAAAAAATTTCTGATCCTTCCGCTTGTTGGACTGCTTTTTATAACTGTTTCCTGTAATAGCAATATCCATAGAAAGGTAATGACAAACAGTGAGGCATCCGGTAAAGGATTGGCACAAATGAGAATGGCTGACTTCACAGGAATTCAAAATACAATGCAGCCTTTTGTGGTTGTCCAGCAGATGCCCCAATTCCCCGGTGGAGTGAAAGATATGATGAAATTTATTAAAGCGCACATCAGTTATCCTGAGATAGCTATAAAGGATAATGTTCAGGGTACTGTAATTTTAGATTTTGTTGTTAATCAAAAAGGCCATATCACGGATATGAAAATCCTGCGGAGTCCAGGTCAATCGCTTTCTAATGAAGCAATGAAGATTATTCATTCTATGCCGACATGGATCCCGGGGAAAGAAAATGGGAAACCTGTATCCGTCGCATATGCCTTACCAATAAGTTTTGAGTTATCGAATACAAAATCGTCATGAAATTTTAATTCAATAATCAATATCAATTGATTAAGGGTAAATCCAATTGTTGAATTCTTACAGGGTTGGGGAGTTGTTCTGTGCCTTTACATATTATTCCGTCACATAAATGTGACGGCAAAGAATAAGCATCAATGTGATGGCAAAGGATAAGCATAAATATGACGGCAAAGAATAAGCATAAATGTGACGGCAAAGAATAAGCATAAATGTGACGGCAAAGGATAAGCATAAATATGACGGCAAAGAATAAGCATCAATGTGAATTGGCAAAGGATAAGCATAAATATGACGGCAAAGGATAAGCATCAATGTGATGGCAAAGGATAAGCATAAATATGACGGCAAAGGATAAGCATCAATATCAATGTGACGGCAAAGGATAAGCATAAATATGACGGCAAAGAATAAGCATCAATGTGACGGCAAAGGATAAGCATAAATATGACGGCAAAGGATAAGCAAAGATTTTCAAGGCCCTCGAGCATTTACATTATTATTCGCGGTGGGGTTGTATTGCAAGGTTTTCTTTGAACCTTAATCTGATAGAAATAAAATGATGTGAAAAAAGTTGTCATTATAAAATATTGGATGACAGGTAATTAAAAAATAAACTAATTTTTTCGTTATTTTTTTGGAAAATTAGTTGCATAACTAAAAAATCCGTTTTATCTTTGAACCGATAATCATATCAATAAAATTATTTCATGAAAAGACTGACAAGAAAAGAAGAAGAGGCTATGCAGGTCCTGTGGACAAGAGGTAAAGGATTTATTAAGGATTTGCTGGAACTGCTGCCCGATCCCAAACCTCATTACAATACCTTATCCACTACCATCAGAGGGCTTGAAGAGAAAGAATACGTGGGGCATAAAGCCTATGGGAATAATCATGAGTATTATCCGCTGATTACAAAGGAAAAATACAAGAAAACCTTTATGAAGGGAGTCGTCAGCGACTATTTTGGTTCTTCTTACAAAAATGTCGTATCTTTCTTTATAAACGAAAAGAAACTTACGACTGATGATCTTAAAGAAATGATTGAAATGATAGAGAAAGGGAAATAAAATGAACGAACTGATGGCCTATCTTCTTAAAGTCTCAGCGGGGACAATAGTATTGTACCTATGCTTCGTGCTTTTTTTCAGAAAAGACACATTTTATATGAGGAACAGGGTCATTTTAATTTTGACAATGCTTGTTCCGCTAATCCTGCCGCTTATCCGGATTTCGACGAATGCTGAAACTCCGGTTACAGTCGGAATAATTCATTCCGTGATCACTGTCGGGGCGACATTTAACAGGGCAACGAGTTCCTTTGATTATAAGGGATTGATTTTAGCGATTTGGCTTGTTATCACTTTCATGATAATGCTCCGCACAATAATTGGCATTATAAAGACTGTCTCAATCATTAAGAATGGAGATTTATATTCAGACAAATTTCCGAAGCTGGTCATTTCAGACAGGAATTACCCGGCCTTTTCATTCGGGCCTTATGCGGTAATTCCAAGAAAGATCTTTGAGAGCGGAGAGGCGGAGGACATCATTACTCATGAAAATGCCCATATTCGACAGGGACACACGATGGATCTTATTTTTTGTGAATTATATACTGCCATATTTTGGTATAATCCCATTGCCTGGCTTATTAAAAAGTCCGTGAGGCTCAATCACGAATTTCTTGCGGATCATGAATTGACGGCCTGTTCTGCCGATATAAAAACTTACCAGTACAGGCTCCTTGATATTCCGGAAGAATTTAACCGAATGCAATTAGCTCATAGTTTCAATAATTTAATTAAAAACCGAATTGTCATGATTAACAAAAAACAAACCAACACCTATGCCACATGGAAGAACTTGTTGATTATTCCTGCCGTGGCACTGATCTTTGCAGCTTTTTCATGTGACAATGCTATTGATAAAAAGGATAGCATGACCGATCAGTCTACTCTAAAAAGCCAGACGCTCAATGCTGATGAGGAAGTAGTTTATAATGAAGTTGAGCAGATGCCTGTATTCCCCGGTGGAGAAAGAGCTATGATGAAATTCATACAAGATAATCTTAAGTATCCTGAAACAGCACAAGTAACCGGAGTGCAGGGGACTGTTGTCGTAAATTTTGTGATCGACAAGAACGGTAAAGTAACGAATTCAAAAGTATATAAAGGTGTTCAAGGACTTGATGATGAGGCACTCAAGGTGATAAATCAAATGCCGCACTGGACGCCCGGGAAAAAAGATGGTAAGGCGGTTGCAGTATCCTATACGATTCCCATTAAATTTGTTCTAAACTAATATTTTCAACTTGCAAAGGCTGCTGTGAAGGATCCGGCAGCCTTTGTAAAACAGATAAGTACTTACGACCTGAAGAGATTGACTCAAATAATTAAGTAAGGGAAATAAGATGAATGAACTCATTGCTTATCTTTTAAAAGCTTCAGCGGGTACAGTTATATTGTACCTCTGCTTCCTGTTCTTTTTCAGAAAAGACACGTTTTATTTCAGGAACAGAGTCATTTTAATCCTGACGCTTGTAATCCCGATGATCATACCTCTTATTAAGACAACGTGGTTTACGCCGGCAACTGTTCAGCCTGAGGAAGTTCCTTTAAACATGATTGTGATTAATTCAGCCATTACCGCTGGGGAAATAGTTTCAGGCAAGGTAAATTCATTCGATTATAACGAATTGATAACAGCCATATTGCTGAGCGTTTCGGGTTTACTGATCTTGCGTATGATGATTGGTATCATCAAAACTGTCTCAATCATCAGGAAGGGCCATTTACATTCAGCCAAATTTCCAAAACTGGTACTTTCTGATAAAGATCATCCGCCTTTCTCATTCTGGCCTTATGCCGTGATTCCGAAAAAGCTTTACCAAAAAGGCGATGCTGAAGATATTATAGCTCATGAAAACGCGCATATCAGACAAGGTCATACGTTTGATCTTATTTTGATTGAATTGTACACTTCCGTTTTTTGGTTTAATCCTGCGGCATGGCTTGTTAAGAGGGCGGTTAAAACGAATCATGAATACCTTGCCGATCATGAATTGACCAGCCGTTTAGTCAATATAAAAGATTACCAGTACAGGCTTTTGAGTATTCCAGCAGAAACTAACAGACTTCAATTTGCACATAGTTTTAACAGCTTAATTAAAAACCGGATCATCATGATTAACAGAAAACCAACAAGGACTTATGCTACATGGAAAAATCTGTTGATTTTACCGGTAGTGGCATTGATTTTTGCAGCTTTTTCCTTTAAGGCTGTAAATCCGATGGATAATAATGAGACTACAACACCTGAGGCAGTCAAGATGGCTCCTTTAAATTCAGAGGCAACAAATTCAGTGAGAGAATTAACCGATCCTGCAATCGAAAAGACTAATGGGGTTCAGACAAGCAAAGAAGTTCAGAACCAGGCAGACACAGTGAAGAAATCAACTGCCCTCTTTGTACCAGGAATTGGCCGGGTTTACTCAAAGGTTGAGCAGATGCCTCAATTTCCGGGAGGAGAAAAGGAGATGATGAAATTTATAATGGATAACATGAAATATCCTCCTAAGGCAAAGGAAATGGGGATTCAGGGGACTGTGATAGCTTCATTTATTGTCAATGATAAAGGTAAAGTAGTGAAAGTGAAAATTGTAAGAGGTATCGGAAGCGGATGCGACGAGGAAGCTCTGAGAGTCATTAAATCAATGCCGGATTGGACACCTGGCAAACAAGGTGGCAAAGCAGTTAATGTTTCTTATTTATTGCCGGTAAAATTTACGCTTTCAGCAAATAAAACATCAATTGCTTCAAAACAAGAGGAAATTGACGGTGAAAAAGTCTATGTCGCTGTAGAACAGATGCCTCAATTCCCAGGAGGTGAGGACGCTATGAGACAATTTATTAAAGACAACCTTAAATATCCTGAAAAAGCAAAAAAGAATGGCATTCAGGGAGTCGTACTTGTCAATTTTGTAATAGGGCGGGACGGAAAGATCAGCCGAATTAAGGTTATGCGCTCGGTTGGAAGCGGTTGCGATGAGGAGGCCATACGAATATTGGAAAAAATGCCAGCCTGGAAGCCCGGCAAACAAGGAGGTAAGGCTGTACCAGTTGCTTATACGATACCTGTAAAGTTTACCCTGGCTACGGGGACTTTAAAACCAGATGATTCAATAAAAGTGACAGGTTAAGGGGCTCAAAAAAAAGCAAGATTGTTTATTATCCTTAGAAGTAACAGGTTATAGGATTCAAAACGACGAGGTGAAATTACATTAAGAAACATAAATAATAGAATTAATAAAGGCTGCCATTAATGATATAACAGCCTTTATCAATTTTATGTAATAAAAATTTTACACGTGAAACTAACTGATAGTTCTGATGAAAACCTTTATTGCAATAGTGATTCTTCTCTTCCCCTTTTTTCTCAGGGCACAAGAACTAGACATTCTGATCCTAAACAGCGAATATGATAAAGCGCTTCAAATTATCGACAGTGCACTTATAAAAGAGGAAGCACAACCCTTGCTTTATCTGAAGAAAGGGATCATTCTTCAAAAGCGTTTTGATTTTACAGGTGCAATTAAAAGCCTGGAAAGAGGATACCAGCTCGATTCTTTAAACTCAAAGATCCTTAATGAATTAGGAGAAGTGAATTCAAACCTGGGCGATCATAAAAAGGCGCTGTCTTATTTCAAAGAGCTTTACCGGACCGACACAACAAATTATGTCTATGCCTTAAAACTTGTCAGGGCATTTTCTAATTTAAGGATGTACCAGGAACCCTTTGAAATTCTAATATCGGCCTATCAGCGCGACAGCACAAATTTACTTGTTAACAAACATCTGGCATTGTGCGCTGCACGTACGGATCATCCTGATCTCGCTATCTCACTTTATCAAAAAGTGATTGATCTTAATCCAACAGATCCGGCAAACTATACTAATCTCGCATCTGTCTATCAAAATAAGGATCAGTACAGTGAGGCAATTGAAATTCTTGAAAAAGGTCTTGAATATTTTCCCGACGACCCCTATTTGTTACTCAAGCTTGGGCAATTCCGCCATCACTTAAAAGAATACAAACTTGCAATTATTCCCTATGAAAAGTACCTTTCGAAAAGTGATTCAACTTCCGATGTGATGACAGGTCTTGGAATTTGTTATTACATGGAAAATCGGCCAAAAGAGGCCATTGATTTATTTGAGAAAAATTTACAAATGAATCCTGATGATGCGGTCAGCGCTTATTATATCGGACTCTGCTACAAAAAGTCAGAAAATTATAAAAAGAGTATTGAGTACCTGAAGCTTGCATCAGAAATTGCGGAGCCTTATTACCTGACAGATATATATCACCATTTAGGAAATACATATATTTCGAACAAAGATTATAAGAAATCTATTCCGCCGCTTAAAAAAGCGTACGAACTTGATCCCTCCAAATACGTTATTCATTTCGAATTAGCCACAGCCTATGATGAGCTTCAAAATAGTGAAACCCTGTCTCTCAAATATTATAATGCTTTTTTAAAAGCCGTTAAGAAGGATAGTTCTGAATATCTCAAACTCATAACTTATTCCGAGGCAAGAATAAAAGAGCTTAAAGAAGCGTTAGCTTTAAAAAATCAAAATCAAAAAACAAAATGAATGACCGGATTTCCTCTAAATCTTTAAACCATAAAAACATCTCCTGGGAGAATCGACCTTATTTTCGGTCATAAGTTGTTTGATTGCCTTATCGACATCCTTTTTATCCAGTCCTGCCAGTTCTGCTATCTCGCCTGATTTAAGAGGGGCCGCATTAGATTTCAGTGTTTGAAAAACCTTTTCCTTGATTTCCATATGAAGTGTCTTTAATCGATTAATTAATTTTCAAAGATATTAAATCCAGTTTTAGTTATTCAACAGGATTTAGTATCAAGTGATAAATTTACCATAAGATTTTCGTAACTTTAATGAGTTTAAAGACTGGCTTATGAAAGAGGATTTTCTTCATTTCATTTGGAATTATAAGCTCTATATCCAGGATTCATTGGTTACAACTGAAGGAGATCCGGTTGAAGTTATAAGTCCCGGGAGGCATAATACCCATGCGGGACCGGATTTTTTTGATGCAAGGATAAAGATAGGTCCTACTCTTTGGGCCGGCAATGTTGAAGTTCATTTGAAATCATCAGACTGGAACAGGCATGGACATCAAAAAGACTCATCTTACAGAAACACAATACTTCATATAGTTGCAGAACATGATATCACCGTTTATAATGATACAGGTTCGGCTGTTCCTTCTCTTTTAATAAAATGGCCTGACCGGATTGAGAAAAACTGGATCTCCCTGATGGAAAGCCACGACTGGGCAAGGTGTGCTTCGCAACTGTACAAAGTCGATCCTTTCAGGATAAAATTTTTCCTGAACGGCATAGTCATTGAAAGACTGAAGCAAAAGGTTGAAATGATCCGGGAGGGGCTTGCAGAAACAAAAGATGACTGGGCCGAAACTTTTTACAGGATTCTTGCCCGGTATTTCGGACTGAAAGAAAACAGCGTTCCATTCGAAATGCTTGCCCGTTCGCTTCCGCAATCTATTCTTGCCCGTCATCACGATTCACTTTTACAGATCGAGGCACTGATATTCGGGCAATCAGGACTGCTGGGCGATGATCCCGATAGCTATCGAGATGCAGACAATTATTACCTTGAATTGAGAAAAGAGTACAGATTTCTTGCTGTAAAATATGGCTTAAAACCAATTCCATCTCATCTGTGGAAGTTTATGCGCATGTATCCTGCCAATTTTCCATCGATCAGGCTGGCGCAATTTGCCAAATTGATTCATCAATCCCACAACCTGTTTTCAGCGGTTACAGAGGCTAAAAATCTTCAGGAACTGAGAACTCTGTTTTCAATCTGCGCTTCCGAATACTGGGATGCTCATTACAGTTTCAACAAAGACTCTGTCAACAGGAAAAAAATATTCGGAGTGCAAATATTTAACCTTATTCTCATAAATGTTATTGTTCCTTTCTATTTTTGTTATGGTGAAACTCAGAACAGGATGTCTTTAAAAGATCATGCACTGGAAATTTTGGAACAACTGGCTCCGGAAAACAATTCCATAATAAAACGGTGGGCGACAGCAGGAATTCCGGCTTCGAATGCCCTTGAATCGCAGGCGCTTTTACACCTACATAATTTTTATTGTGAACCGGGAAAGTGCCTTGAATGCACAATAGGGCATAAAATCATTTTACATGAACACGTTTGAACAACAGACAACGCGAACTTTCAGGATTGCGATACTGCTCATTTTTTCCGCGTTTGTGATGGGTATTGCAGGCTTTCATTTTATCGAGGGTTATGGATTTATCGATTCATTTTATATGACCGTTATTTCGATTTCGACGGTTGGCTTCGAGGTTGTAAGACCTCTTTCACCCTTAGGCAAGCTTTTCGTTTCATTTTTGATTATCTTTAGTCTTGGAAGTTTTGCCTTTGTAGGTTCAACTATCGTAAAGTTTTTTCTTGATGGTAAATTTGTAAAAAATTTAAAAAATAAAAAGGTGAGCAAGAGGATTGAAAAACTTACCGATCATGTCATTGTATGCGGTTATGGCCGGAACGGGGAACAGGCTGCATTTGAATTAACTGATCATAATCAGCCGTTTGTTATTATTGAGCGAAGGGAAAATGTCATATCGAGGATACAGGAGGATCCCAATTTGCTTTATCTTCAGGGTGATGCAACGAATGAAGACGTTTTGCGTGCTGCAGGGATTGATCATGCAAAAGCATTGATTGCCACTACGCCAAATGATGCCGACAATGTATTTGTCGTACTGACTGCCCGAAGCATGAATCCTACTCTTACAATTATCAGTCGGGCTTCTGAACCAGGCTCGGATACTAAACTCAGACGAGCCGGAGCAACCAATGTGATTATGCCTGAAAGAATGGGAGGGCAGCGTATGGCACGGCTCGTAACACAGCCAGATGTGGTTGAATTTGTTGAATATATATTGCTTCAACGAAACAAGGACGTCAGTATTCATGAAGTCAATTGCCGCAAAATGTCAAACCGTCATGCAGGAAAATCACTTGGAGAATTGCGAATCGGAAGTACTACAGGGACTACCATAATCGGATTGAAAAACGGTGAAAACAAATATCTTTTTAATCCCGGAAGCGAATATGTACTTAATGTGCAGGATCAGCTTTTTGTCCTGGGTTCGCCCGACCAAGTAAGAAATCTCATTAATTTCATGGAAGATAAAATGTGAGTTTAGTATCAAAGGACAGAGCCCGGATATATATTTGCAAGAATAATCAAGAACTCGTTTGCTGAAGTGCTGATGGGATGATGTACTGATGTGCTGATTATAGCGGGATTAAATAAACGAATTGAGTTAAGACAATATAAAAGTTAAATGCAAAGCATAAATTCATCAATTAAAAGAAAGACCATTATTGTGTTTCTGATCAGCCTTTTTACGTTGACAGGGATTTATTTTGTTTATAAACTTGCTTTTAATAACATTCACAAGACAGTGGGTGAATTGTCTTATCCTAACAAAAAATTAAGTGCATTAAACAATTTTTTATTTGAAATTGATAAATCCGAGAAACTATTCAGAAGCCAGATTACTTCTGAAAATGAAAAATCATTTTCAGACTTTGTTAAACAGAGTAACTCAATAAAACTATTTTCGGATTCCTTACGCGCACTTTGTGTTGACAACGAACGACAAATTCATCTGATTGACTCAATCAACAATCTCATTCAAAAGAGAAATGTTCTGTTGCTCAGTTATTTAAAATACAGAAAGGACTATAATAGCAACAACCCTATTCAAGACCAAATACAATTACTTGATTCAACGCTATCAGACATTAATTCAAATGGTGATGCTTTAGTCCGTACCAATGAGCAGAAAAAAACAACGACAAGATATGATACCCTGGAAATGGGAAAACAACCTAAAAAAAACTTCTGGAGTAAAATCTTCGGGCAATCAAAAAAGAACACAATTAAGTTAGAAAAAATCGAACAGGAAGATATAACCACGAAAATTGATACTATACATTTGGCAAACCCAAACACTAAATCCGCTGAGATTAAGGAGATAATTAACAATATATCCAAGACACAAAATGTAAGACGGGATGAATTTTTATACAGGGAAGCCAAAGTGGACGAATTTGAAAAAACTTTCAATGACAAAATAACTGAACTTTTGGCGGAAATCGAAAAAGATGTCATCCGTCAAACCACTGCTACGCAAGACAGAGCTCAAAATGTAATAAAAGAAAGCATATCCCGGATTCATATTATCATTATAATATTCTTTATTTCTACCGTCATAATCGTTGTGTTAATACTTACAGATGCGACAAGAAGCAACAAGTATCGGTTACTGCTTGAAAAAGCCAAGGCGGATACGGAATATGAAAGCCAGGCAAAACAAAGGTTTTTATCAAACATGAGCCACGAAATCAGAACTCCCCTTCAATCAATAATCGGGTACTCGGAGCAATTGAAAAAACTGAAAAGAAATTTCATGAATTCAAACGAAGTAAACGAACATTCTTATATTGATGCAATTCAGGACTCATCTGAACACCTTTTGCAGGTGATAAACGAGATTCTGGACTATAGCAGAATAAACTCCGGGAAATTTACGTTTGAAAAATCAGATTTTTCCATCAAACGAACCATTGATGAAGTGATAAGGATTGTAAAATTGCAGGCAGAGAAAAAAAATATTGATTTATCTTATAATGAAGATGAGATAGAAGAAAGTCCCATTAGCGGAGATCCCTTCAGATTAAAACAAATTCTATTAAACCTGTTGGGAAACGCGGTGAAATTTACAGAAAAGGGACAAATCATAGTAAAGGTGTCCAAAGAAAATATTGAGGACAAAGAGAATTGGATCTTCGCTATTACTGATACAGGCATTGGAATTCCTCACGATATGCAGGAAAGAATTTTTGATCAGTTTGAACAAGTTGACTCCCCCTTAGAACAACGATTAAAAGGAACCGGGCTGGGATTAAGCATCACGAAGGCTTTGGTTGAGGGACAGGGAGGCAAAATTTCTCTGGAAAGTGAGACTGGGAAAGGTTCTTGTTTTACATTCAATATCCCGTATGATAAATCTGCTCAATCAGATATTAGAAAAGATAATACAGAAATAAACCTCTCGCATTATCAGGGGGAAGTATGGTTGGTAGATGATGATAATCTGATTTTACAACTTTGCTCCGATATTTTATCAAAACACAATATAAAGCACGTCTCATTTAACTCGGCAAAATCCTTATTGAATACTGCATATGAAACAGAGCCATCAATGGTTTTGGTTGATATCAGGATGCCGGATATAAACGGATTTACATTATGCGAAGAACTTAGAAAACGATTTTCCCATAAAACAACTATTGTTGCCCTTACTGCACATGCGCTGCCTGATGAAAAGGCTGAAATCCTGAAACATGGCTTTGATGATATTCTCATGAAACCATTCAGGGAAAATGAATTGATGTCATTATTCCGTCAGCTAAAGCAGACGGCAAAGGAAATAAGCAGCTAAAGCAGACCGCAAAGGATAAATCAATGTTAGATGTTAAGGAACAAGGGAAAAACGGCAAACTGGATACAGGGGTACTTGAGCAAATGATTGGCAGTGATTTGAAAGAACTGGCAAAGATATTAAAGCAATATGTTTCGGAAACTACGATGGATGTTGAGTCGATCAAGATCTTAAATAAACAAAATAAAATCAGTGAAACAGCCATTTTGTTTCATAAGATTTCAGGAAGGAGTTCTCAAATCGGAGCAAAAGTTTTAGGAGGTGATTTAAGAAAGCTGGAAAAAAGAATCGACAACAATCATCAGGACGTTGAGGATAAGGATATAGCGCAAGCGGTTGATGAAATTGAACAATTAATGGCAGAAATTGAAGTAAGGATATCTGATGTGCTGATGTGCTGATGGGAAGAGGAGACTGGAGAACGGAGAAGGGAGACCGGAAACCGGAAACCGGAGACCGGAATATATACAACCGTTCTCTATTTTTCCATTCTAAGGTCTCTGTTTATCATCACATTATTACATCATTCCGTATTTTTCCATCTTGACATAAAGGGTACTTCTGTCAATATTGAGTAATTTGGCAGCTTTGGATTTATTATAATTTACCTCTTTGAGTGTTTTTTCAATAAGCTCTCTTTCTTTATTTTCCTGCCAGGCTTTTATATCAGTTCCTTCAGGCCGAAAAGGGTGGTTTATATCAAGGATCATTTCTTCCGGCAGACTTTCTTTATGTGCGGTTTCTCCTGTTGACAGCAAGATTAATCTTTTAATAATGTTTTTCAATTCCCTGATATTTCCAGGCCAGTCATAATTGCCGAATATTTCAAGGACTTCCGGTGAAAGCTGTTTTACATTTCTATGAAGAACACGATTGGACTCCTGGATGAAAAAATCAATAAAGAGGGGAAAATCACTCATCCTTTTCCTTAGAGGAGGCACCTCAATTTTAAACTCGTTTAAGCGGTGATACAAGTCTTCACGAAATTTCCCATTTTTCACACCATTCTTTAAATCCTCATTAGAAGCAACGACGATCCTGACATCTATTTTTATATCCCTATTGCTACCTACAGGCTGAATAACCCGTTCCTGCAATACCCGCAAGAGTTTTACCTGTACCTCATAACTCAAATTTCCAATCTCGTCTAAAAACAGTGTGCCTGAGTCTGCTTCTTCCAATTTGCCCTTTTTATTCTGTAAGGCTCCTGTAAAAGATCCCTTTAAATGTCCGAAAAGTTCACTGGCAGCAAGCTCTGCCGACAAAGTTCCACAATCAACAGCAATAAATGGCTTGTCTCTTCGATCGCTCAAACTGTGAATTAAACGTGCAATATATTCTTTCCCGGTACCGCTTTCTCCCTGTATAATCACTGACATCTCTGTAGGGGCAATCAATTTTACCTGATCATAAAGCTTTTGAGATTCAGGACTTTGGCCCGTAACAAAGTCCGGCAAACCCAATTCGTTTAAATTTGCGGCAGGATTTTCGTTTTTTCTTAGAGCTTCTTTAATCACCATCAACAGTTCATCCTGATTTATAGGCTTAATTATGTAGTCAAAGGCTCCCATCCGCATTGCCCGGACAGAGGTCCGCACATCATTAAAACTGGTCATAATTATGGTTGGCACCTTTTTGTTTCTGTTCATTGCAGCGGACATAATATCAAGACCGGTGCCATCGGGCAAGCGGTAATCAAATAAAAAGAGTTGATACGTTTCCCTGCCCAGAATTTTTGTTGCGTCCATGACATTGTGAGCAACGTCAACGGAGTATCCAGACTTTTTCAAAAAAATCTGAAGAATTTGTGTGAAAGTTACATCATCGTCAACAACAAGGATAGACTCCATAAATAATATGTTCCAACTTATACAAAGTTCCAAAGTTATAAAAAAGTGAGAAGGTGATAAAGTGAAAAAGTGAGAAGGTGAAAAGGTGGGAAGGTGAAGAAGTAAGAAGATGAGAAGGTGAGAAAATGAGAAGAGGGGAAGGCAGGAATTAAAGAATTTGATCCTGAAAGATTTTGGGAGAAGCTGAGATTAAATCCAGAAAATTGTAAAGAGACGGAAAGAAAAAGCTGTATAAGAGACGCGGCGTGCCGCGTCTCTACAAAAAAACTTGTGCATCACATCCCAAATAAAAAGGGTGTCTCTTTCGAGGCACCCCTTTGATGGTGATTGATTGTTAGTAATTTTATTTCACTACCATAACAAGAACTTTGGATTTGCTCCAGAACTCTGCCGGTTTAAGGATAACAAGATCGTCAGCGGTTTTTTCACCTTCAATACGATAAGAATCTTTAGGATGAGAGCTAACGATTGAAACTTTTTTCTGATTGATCGGGATTTCATTTAATGATGTAATATCCACTTTCGTGAAATTGCTCATGTCAGCATCAGGTGTTACCTTTTCGGCACGCCCTATTCCAAGAAAACCGCCTGTCGGGGTGATAATATTCTTTTCCTTCAATTCTTTGGTTGTTCCCATCACATAATAAGCGGTATTCAGTTCAGCTGTTTTCTCTTCAATAACCTGTTGTTTTTGCTGGGTTTCAGCGGTCAAATTGCCAACAGTATTGGTAAGATCGCCAACTTTCAGATTCAAATCCTTAACCTGGATATTCACTTTTCCAAGTTCGTCGGTAAGAGAAGCAATTTGTTGATCCTTTTCTTCGATAGATTTATTAAGATTATCAACCATTTTCTGCAAATCGGCTGTATGTTTGTTTGACTTTCTCAACAAGGCAGTTAATTGAGCAACTTTCTGACGGTTTTTCAGCTGTAAAGAATAAATGTAGGCGATATCGCTCTTTATCTGTTCTTTACGGTCACTTTTTACCTCTCCTGCCTTTGCCGATTTATCGAGGATTTGTTCTTTCGCCTTAATAGAATCAAGATTAGCTTCAATTTCGTTAAAGGCGGTTACAAACTGAGCGATGTTCGCTTCTTTAGCACTACTAACAGCCATAAGGCTGTCCCTTTGGACTGTAAGACGGTCGATTTTCTTCTGATTGCAACCGGAAATCATGAAAACCAACGGCAGCACGAATACTAAAAGATACTTTTTCATTTTAATGTAATTTAAGTTTCTGACTTTGTGCAATTAATACTCCCTTACTATTGAAAAAAATGTGCCAAAGAAAACAGAGAGTACAAAAAGCTGAAAATCAGATATATTTATTTATTTATATCTATTGGGATTGTCGGAATTTCCAACAAAGTGTTGTGTATTCCCGCATTTTAAATAAACAGAGACCAAGAATGCCATCGGGAATATGGGGAATTGGAGAAAAATATTATGAATTCCTTTATTTTTTGCTGAAAAGTAAAAGATACGGGACAATCATGTTAAATAAATAACCAAAATATTTAATTTTACACCATAAATCATATAATTACCAGACATTTAAATGAGTGCGGACTACATTACGAACTTGTTTAAGGATGTTGAAACAGAGATCACATTTAAGGCCTATAGGACAAAAACAAAATAAAGTGATTATGATTAAAATAAAACCACATCATTTTTTAGATATCATTAAATTATATGGTAAAGGGCTCGAAGTATTTGTCCCGGATAAAAAATACAATCATAATTTTTACAAGGCAGCAAATGATATTATTGCCAACCATCAGGCAGAAATTACAATAACATCTGGTGAAGATGACATTTGTGCCCCATGTATATTTCTGGGAAGGGATAATAAATGCACGGACAGAATATTTCACATTGCGGGCATCGATTCGAAAAACGAATGGAATGAAATCCTTGATAACAGAATTATGCAATACACCGGGATAAGAGCAGGTAACAAATATTCATCAGAAGAATTTTGCAGAATTTTGTTTTTTCAGAAAGAAATTATTTTTAATGTATGGAAAGAAGAATCAAAACCAGATAAGGGGTCCCGTTATGAAGCATTTTGCAAAGGCGCTAAAAAGTATTTAGGTATTCATTGATGCAAAAAAACAAACTTTAAAGAGAGAAGGATACCTCCGGAAATAACAACCAAATTTCTTATACTGATAGTCGGAATTATAATCGGAATAATGATCAGACAATAGGATCTGAATTGTATCCATCCCTGACTTTCGCGGGCCAGATCAGAACAAAAATGACTGTTGCAGTGAACTTGCAATGGCAGATGTCGATGATGCAATAAGCTATGATGTTAAAAAGTCATCTGAAGATTAAATAATCTGCTACATTTATCATCGATTCAGAAGTTATAAAACCCTAAAAATAATTACTAACAATCTTATATATTATGATTACAAGAGTCTCTAAGGCAAATACGGAGCAAAAGCGAACCAAAAGCGGAGCAAACAGGGAGGTGGAATTTTTAAGTTATTGTTAAATACACTCTTTGAATATCTTCTTTTAAAACCTGTCAGTTTTAAAACTTCAAATCTCAGCATGAATATTTCATCTATAAATAAAGAACCTAATACTTTTTAAACAACAATTAAAATCGGAGACTATAAAAACAATCCTTTATTTTGCATGTTTATTAATATTCAATTGAGCCCAGCGTTAATTATTAAAAGATAATTAGTAATTTTGGGCGTTTTTTTAATTAATGTTGAGCCGTTGTTATCGAACGCGAATGCTGCGGCGCAATGATTGTATCACAATTAAATTTATTGTAAATGTATTTAACAGCTGAAAAGAAGAAGGAAATCTTCGAGAAATTTGGCAAAGATTCTGCCAACACAGGATCAACTGAAGGCCAGATTGCTTTATTTACTTATCGTATCAATCATCTCACGGAACACCTCAAATCAAATAAAAAGGATTTTGGCACCCAGCGCGCATTGATTGGAATGGTTGGCAAAAGGCGTTCGCTGCTCGATTACCTGAAGCGAAAAGATATCGAAAGGTACCGTGCCATACTTAAGGAATTGAATCTTCGTAAATAAATCTTATAAAAAAGGCAATCAAAGAATTGCCTTTTTTTGGATACAAAAAAGCCCCACCCATTTATTTTTTAGTATAAACAATATTTTAAATGAATTATGTACAAAGTTGTTAATAAGACGATTGATCTTGGCGATGGCCGTACGATTAACATCGAAACCGGGAAATTGGCCAAACAGGCTGATGGATCGGTTGTAGTAAAAATGGGTGATACCATGTTGCTGGCGACTGTTGTTTCGGCTAAAGAAGCTGCAGAAAATGTTGATTTTATGCCCCTATCAGTCGATTACCGTGAAAAGTTTTCCGCAGCAGGAAGGTTTCCCGGAGGTTTTCTAAAAAGAGAAGGCCGGCCATCAGATGACGAAATTTTAACTGCCAGGTTGGTAGATAGGGCGTTGCGACCGTTATTCCCTGAAAACTATCACGCTGAAACTGTAGTGTCGATTGTCCTGATCTCTTCAGGTAAAAACGAGATGCCCGATTGCCTGGCAGGGTTGGCTTCTTCGGCAGCAATCGCTGTATCTGACGTTCCCTTCAACGGTCCGATTTCGGAAGTCCGTGTCAGCCGTATCGATGGTAAACTGGTGATTAATCCCTCTGCAGAACAATTGGCCGGTGCGGATATTGATATTATGGTCGGAGCTTCTTATGATAATATCATGATGGTAGAAGGAGAAATGGATGAAGTCTCCGAAGAGGAGATGCTTGAAGCCATCAGATATGCTCACGATGCCATCAAAGTGCATTGTAAAGTGCAGATGGAACTCGCGGAAGAACTCGGAGTAAAGAAACGTGAATACTCTCATGAAGTGAATAACGAAGAGCTCCTTGAGACCATCCGGAAAGAAATTTATCAGAAGGTATATGATACTGCCCGTTCACTGATTAGCGACAAACACTTAAGAACTGACGCGTTTGAAAAAATCAGGGAAGACTTTATTGCAGCATACAGCGAGGGTAAAGAGGAAACCGAGGTGAATAAAGAACTTATTGCCAGGTATTATCATGACATCGAGAAAGAAGCAATGCGCCGGATGATACTTGATGAGGGCATAAGGCTGGATGGGCGCTCAACCACTCAAATACGTGATATCTGGGGCGAAGCAGATTATTTGCCGGGTAGTCATGGATCAGCTTTATTTACACGCGGCGAGACACAATCCTTAACAAGTGTAACACTTGGAACCAAACTGGATGAAAAGATCATTGATAATGTCACCCTTCAGGGACGCGAAAGATTCCTTCTCCATTATAATTTTCCACCGTTCAGTACAGGTGAGGCAAGGACCTCAAGAGGATTGTCAAGGCGTGAAATTGGGCATGGGAATCTTGCTCACCGTGCTCTGAAAAGAATGATACCTGAAGGTTTTCCTTATATTGTGCGTATTGTCTCTGATATTCTTGAGTCGAACGGATCTTCATCAATGGCAACGGTTTGTGCAGGTACTATGGCTCTGCTGGATGCAGGAGTAAAAATAACCCGCCCTGTCGCAGGCATCGCAATGGGACTAATCACTGACAAAGACTCGGATAAATATGCTATACTTTCCGATATATTGGGTGATGAAGATCACCTCGGCGATATGGATTTCAAGGTAGCAGGAACAGAAAAAGGAATAACTGCTACACAGATGGATATTAAGGTTGAGGGATTATCTTATGAGGTTTTGTCAAAAGCCTTGCAGCAGGCCAAAGAAGGCCGCACTTATATTATGGGTAAAATACTCGATGTGATTAAAGAACCTCGTGAGGATTATAAACCCATCGTTCCCCGCATTGTCACCTTGACGATCCCGAAAGATATGATCGGGGCTGTTATTGGACCCGGCGGAAAAATTATTCAGCAGATTCAGGCTGATACAAAAGCTGTTATTGCAATCGAGGAGATTAATGACCACGGTTATGTTGAGATCAGCGCTCCCGATAAAGATTCAATTGAAGCCGCTGTAGCGAGGATACAGGCTATAGTCGCTATCCCTGAAGTAGGGGAAGTTTATAAAGGGAAAGTAAAATCAATAGTTCAGTTTGGAGCTTTTGTTGAAATCTTACCCGGCAAAGAAGGATTACTTCATGTTTCGGAAGTAGATTGGAAACGAATTGAAAAAACCGAAGATGTTCTGAAAGTAGGGGATATTGTTGAAGTTAAACTGCTTGAAATTGATCAACGATCCGGCAAGCTAAAACTTTCACGTAAAGCCCTTTTACCCCGACCCGTCAATGAGGAGGGACAACATACACATGAAGGAAGGGGGGATCGGCACCAACAGAATGACCACCGATATGATCGTGGTGATGACAAGGGTCATAGTCAAAGGCATTCTTTTCGAAAACCAAATCAACAATAAATATTATAGCTCATAAATGCCCGAAAATATCGGGCATTTTTGTTAATATTAATTAATTTTCTTGCACAAAACAACAAATGTTCATTTCTTGCGATTCAGAATTGCAACCAGAATTTGAATAAATACCTAAAAACTATATAACCAGGCACATAAGATATTAGAGATATATTATATTCTATGTAAAATAATAATTTTAGGATTTCTGAGTTAAATGCATGATTTATTATCTCATTTTTAGCGAAAGATTTTATTTTTGCAGATAGTTGAACAAAAAACAGATTGATCATAAATAATTAATATATAAACAATTTATAAAACAATTATTAAATCTACAAAATCATTATGATGAGGATTAGACTAACTACTACAATTTTATTCACTCTTGTTGTTTTTTTGCTTTCCGGATGTGCAAGCCTGCAAAAAATGAAAAAGGAAGCTTACAAAATCAATTATTCTGTTACTCCTGAGGTTCTTGAAGCCAATGGGGGAAATGTTAATTTTGCAATTCAGGGCAGAATCCCTGAAAAATATTTTCTGAAAAAGGCAACTCTTGCTGTTACACCTGTCATACAATATGCCGGAGGAGAAAAATCTTTCGATCCGATTATGCTGCAGGGAGAGTCTGTTCGGGCCAATAATAAAGTGATCAGTTTTTCCGGCGGGGGCAGTTTTTCTGATAAGGATGGTGCACCTTATGAATATTCCATGCGTATATCCGATCTGGTAATAAAAATACATGCCACTAAAGGGAAAGCATCTCTGGATTTTGATCCGGTAAAAATAGCACATGGCGTGCTTGCTACTTCTACCCTTGTTGATAAAAGTCCTTTAACGATCACAGGAATTCAGAAAGAAAAAAACACAACAGGAATATATGATCCGGCAATTGATAAATTCCAGCGGATCGTTCCGGATAAATATGTAGCCGATTTAGTTTACCTGATCAACAGTGCAAATGTACGGAAGTCCGAGTTGACAAAAGAAGAAATGCAACGTCTCGATCAATACATTTATGAAGCCTATAAAGGTGATAATAAAGAACTCAAAGGAGTCGAAATATCAGCCTATGCTTCTCCGGACGGTACACTTTCATTTAATACCAAACTATCTGAAAATCGGGAAGGGACTTCTACAAAAGCGGTAGATAATATGCTTTCAAAACAAAGTATCAGGACTGATTTAAACACCAAATATACTCCGGAAGATTGGGAAGGCTTTAAAGCGTTAATGGAAAAATCAAATATACAGGACAAAGAGCTGATTCTTCGTGTTCTTTCAATGTATTCAGATCCTGAAGTCCGTAACAGGGAAATAAAAAATCTTTCTTCTGCTTTTACAGTAATTGCAAAGAATATTCTTCCCCAGTTGCGCCGGTCTAAAATTACTGCCACTGTCGATCTGATTGGCAAAACTGATGCGGAAATCAGGAGTCTTGCATCAAGCGATCCGTCAAAGCTGAATCAGGCTGAATTGCTTTATGCGGCTTCACTTACAAATGATCCGGAAAAACAAAAGGCTATTTACACCAGTTTCACCAAAATTTACAGCGACGACTGGAGAGGATTTAACAATCTTGGAATAATCCTGTTAAACCAGGGTGATATCGAAGGTGCAAGCAGCGATTTAGAAAAAGCTGACCGTTTAGATCCTAAAAATCCTGTTGTTCAAAATAATCTGGGATGTGTAGCTCTTAAAAAGAATGAGGTATTAAAAGCTGAAGAACTCTTTGGCGCTGCATCGGGAGCCGGTAAAGAAGTAAATGAAAATCTTGGCATAGTTAAAATCATGCAGGGACAATACGATACAGCCGCCAAATATTTTAATGACGAAACAGGGAGTTTTGCCAATAAGGCTATTGCCCAATTATTAAGCGGTGATACAAATGGTGCGCTCCGAACCTTGGACAATGCTCCCGTTGAATCAGGAAGGATAGACTATCTGAAAGCTATCATAGCCGCACGCACGGCAAAATCAAGTATGATGTATGAGAATCTTGGAAATGCAATTAAAAAGGATCCGGCATACAAAACACTTGCAAAAACAGATCTTGAGTTTGCAAAATATTTTGATGACCAGAGTTTCAAACTTTTATTACAATGAACTGAATATTATATATTAAAAATAAAAGGGGATTATTTTATCCCCTTTTATTTTTTAAGTAATTTGTAGCAAATTGTACTGCTTTTAATGTAAATGTGATTGTTGCAAGTTTGTAAAATAGTATTTCATATATTTGCCCAATTGAATTTTATAATGGAACATTTATTAATTTACTGTGGTTTAATTTTTTCTAAAAAGCGTGAATAATCTGATTCAATCCCTCAAGCCCAACCTTCCAAAGCGCTATCTCCTTTTTATTGCTGCACTTGTGTGGACATTTGCAGGGGGAATCTTATTATTTAAAGGCGGCTCTATATTTATACATTACCACGATCTATTCTGGTTTCGACTTATATTCTCAGCAATCGGAGGTGTTTTATTTTATATTCTGTTATTCTCTAAAATATCATTCAAACATACAAGACGGATTATCAACCTGAAACATGATTATCCTTGTGCCTTTTCCTTTTTTAATCTGAAAAGCTATATCCTTATGACCCTTATGATAACTTTAGGCATATGGTTCAGGAAATCAGGATTTGTACCTCCCGAATACCTTTCTGTATTATATGTTACAATGGGAATCCCGTTATTTCTATCTGCATTCAGATTTTACTATTATGGTATTTTTTATGATCAATCCAATAGTCTTAGGACAGAGAAATGATTTCACCAATTGAGTCTTGTAATTTTTACTTTGCCGGTTAGGGTCCGTTCATATTTCCTTTGAATCACATTTCCATTAATGTCCGATCATAGGAAATAATTGCCTTATTTCATCATCTGTCGGTTGTCTTCCGTATTCACAGATTTCGAAAGCTTCAGCATCTGTGATTTTATCTGCTTTATCTTTTCCGTACCATTTTCTCAGTGATTCCTTTACTTCAGGAGTAATCGGCTGTTTCCACATTTTGGCCAGCCATTCTAACCGATTTTTTTCATCTTTGGGAACTTCGTCTGAATAACCTTCAATCCATGGAATCCATTCGAAAAATTGGGATTTGTGTGCAGAAATAGCATACATTTTCTTCTCATAAACATCCGAGATATCAATTGCTATATCGGGTTGAAAGGGATAAGGTTTTTTGAAGTGATCCTGTTCATAAAGAAAAACGGGATTCTTTTTCAATGGTGGCGTGTCCGGCACAAGATTCGGCACAAGTACCATGTAAGCGGCATCCTGAACAAGTACAGCTGCATTTCTGTGATCAGGGTGATAATCATTAGGACGATGCGAAATAACAATATCGGCATTCCATTCACGGATCAACCTGATGACATGAAACCGGATATGGAGTTCAGCCTTTAATTCACCATCATGATTTGAAAGCACCTTGTATGTAACTCCAAGTCTTTTGGCTGATTCCCCGGCTTCAGCGGTTCTTGTTTTTGCCAGAGCACCTCCTCCCATGCTTTGATGGCCTGCATCACCATTTGTAAGGGAGACAAAAAGCACTTTATGTCCGAGTTGTGCATATTTTATCGCTGTACCACCGGTTGTAAGCTCGGCATCGTCAGGATGGGCTCCTATAACAACGATATTTAAAGTTTTGTTCTTTAAAGAATACAAGTCTGTCATAGTTAATGAAAGTTAATGTTGTTAATGAAATAAATATATAGCAATGTTTAGCCAGAGCTGCAATAGAATTTATGTATCAATTTATGACTTTTATCTTCAAAAATACCTTTCATATGTAAATATCTGAAGGAAGTAAAACTATCCAAAATAATTCTCTTAGAAAATTATATCTCATAATTCGTAATTCATAATCTGACTTTTTTAAACAACTCCCACAACACGATTCCTGCACTTACGGCTATGTTGAATGAATGCTTAGTACCAAACTGGGGTATTTCAATTGTTTTATCACACAAATGAACAATCTCCTGCTGAACGCCCTTTACCTCGTTTCCAAACACAAGCGCGATTTTTTCGCTTATACCCGGGGCGTAATCCGAAAGAGAAATACTTTCATCCACCTGCTCTATTGCAATAATTGTAAAACCTTCGCTTTTTAATTTTTTCAGGGCCTCCGCTGTTGTTTTGAAATATTCCCAATCCATTGAAAACTCAGCCCCAAGGGCTGTTTTATGAATTTCCTTGTCAGGCGGCTGTGCGCTGATCCCGCAGAGATAAATTTTTTTTACCAGGAAAGCATCCGATGTCCTGAATATCGATCCAATATTGTTTGAACTTCTTACATTATCCAATACAACCACAAGAGGAATCTTTTCGGCTGACTTAAAATCCTCAACCGTTAAACGTTTCAGTTCTTCATTTTTCAATTTCCTCATTAAACGAATTATTTATTGAGACGCACGCCCTGCATCTCTACATTTAAATTACCATTCAACTTTTTCCCTGCGCAGCGGCATAGTCAGGCATCGCGGGCCTCCTCCTGCCCGGGCCAGTTCTGCTCCGGGAACTGTGATCACTAATTTTTTATATTTATCTTCTTTTGAATTGGAAGCTAAAAAATCTTCCGAGGAAATTATTTCAAAACCACTTATACTCAATTCTTCAAGTGTATGGTTATTGCGCCTGTAACCGATAACTTTTCCCGGTGCAACAGCTAAAAAATTTGCACCGCTATGCCATTGTTCTCTGTCCATAATCCAGGAATCTCCTTTCTTCCCGCAAATTACAGGGAACAAATCCATTCCGCACTTTTTTAATGCATTCAGCAGATTTTCTTCTTCATTTATTCCTGTCACTTCCCCATTTTCGACGATAATATGAATAGTTTGAAATCTTGATTTTTTAAGAATAAGCGGTTCATAGATTATACAGGAATCCTTGTCAAGAAAGGTAAATATCATATCCAGGTGAATGAAAGATTCAGGTTCCCTGGGAAGTTCCTGTACGATTACGTGCCGGGGACCTGTTTTTTCGGACTTTATCAGTTCAATAAGAAAATCAACTCCTTCAGATGAGGTCCTGACTCCTGTTCCGACCAGGATCACATCTTCCTTTGCGATGAGTAAATCTCCCCCCTCAATCGTCAGATTTCCCGATCCGCCCCAATTAGCTATTCTTTTGGAAGGATTAATTATATTTATTCCAAATTCAGGATGCTCTCTGAAGATCGTCTCCATAATCAACGGCTCTCGCTGGCGAACTTTTACGGCCATTTTCCCGGCTAATATTTCATTCCAAAGAACCATTGATGCATCACGGGTGAAGAGAATATTATGAAGAGGATGAACTGCATACCGGTCTTTGTTAAGATATCTTGTCAGGTTATTCCTTTGAAGAACAACACCTTCTATTAATTCACCTGTAAGAGTATCCGCAGGCGTATTCAGCAAACGATCTATTTCACTGTTTACATTTTCCTGCTCACAAACTTCACGGACAAGTTTCTCTTTGACCTTTTCATCATAAAGTACATCATTCAGTAAAGACTTTACCTCAAAAATGCGTGTAATTTTGCCGAGAACTCTTTTCAACTGAAGAAATTCATCTGTTGCAGCCGACAGGTCAAGAATATCGCTGTAAAGTGATATACGCGCATTTTCCGGGGTCATATTTTCCACTTCATGACCCGGTGTGTGAATTATAACACCCTCAAGTTTCCCTATTTCCGAAGCAACCTCAACCTGATAATTTGCCATCAGTCAGATGATATTAATAATGAATGAAATATACATAGTACGTCTCTGCATACAAAGATACCAAATTAACATTTAAGCATTTGCAAAGTTTATGCTATATTAAGGAAATAAACCTGATGGATTTGAGAACGTTTATTAAATTTGACCACAAATTGATGTGTTGCTTTATGGCAAAGATGTTCCTTCTGATTTTTGGTCTGTTTTTTCCTGCCATCGTTTTTTGCCAGATTCAGGATACACTCCCGCATAATCAAGATAATTCAACTATCGATTCAACAAGTTATTTTCTTCACCTTCAACTCAAAGAATATACTGTGTTCCCTTCTTTCAGACAAATGACAAGAAGACAGCAAAGACGTTACACAGCACTCGAAAGAAAAGTCAGAAAAGTATATCCCCTGGCGAAGTTAGCAGCCTTCAGAGTTGCAGCATACAACAGGATCTATTTGAGTTTTAAAACAGAACGGCAAAGAAAAGATTATGTGAAAAAAGCAGAAAAAGAACTTTTCGACGAATTCGAAGCTGAAATCCGTCATATGACCATTTCAGAAGGAAGAATCCTTATTAAATTAATCGATCGTGAAACGGGAGAATCCTCTTATGAGATTATAAAGGAATTTAAAGGCGGTTTAAACGCTTTTTTCTGGCAAGCGATTGCACGAATTTTTGGACAGAATCTTAAAGCAGCCTATGATCCGGTAAACGAAGATCGAATGATTGAAAATATTGTGATGCAGATCGATATGGGAATGTTGAACTGATTCATGCTGTCAGGAAGGCTAAAGACTAAAGACTATAGGAATTAAGAAATTAAGGAATTAAAAAATTAATGAATCGAATATCGGCGAAGTCAATTAAAGAATAAAAAAGCAACTTTGTAGTTTAATTTACTAAATTTAGCTTATATTATTAATAGATTCCCGATGCATATAGAAATCCGCAGAGCCCAAATGTCCGATTGCAGCAATATTGTAAAGTTTCAGGAGACAATGGCCGTTGAAACTGAAGATTGCAAACTGGATCATGATTCTGTGCAATCCGGAGTGGAGGCAGTTCTGAAAAATGAGACGTTGGGTGTTTATTACGTTGCCGTTATTCAAGGTGAAGTAGTGGGATCATTGTTGACAACCTATGAATGGAGCGATTGGCGAAACGGTACAGTAATTTGGATTCAATCGGTATATGTCGATCCCCCTTACCGAAAGAAAGGTATTTACAAATCCCTTTACAATCATATTAAATCAATGGTAGAAAAAGACGAAAGTTTAAAGGGAATCAGGCTTTATGTCGATGAATCAAACAAATCAGCCCGCGAGGTCTATTCCCGTCTTGGGATGAATGGAGAGCATTACCGCGTATTTGAATGGATGAAATAGCATTTCAGAGTTGCAAAGTTTCACCTCAGATCTTATTGCCATGATAAGGCCAAAGACGTATCAAACACAGTTTTTCACAACAATTTAAATACAATTTGACTATTAATTAACCTGTAATGCGGTTGAAAACAAAGCTGAAAAGTCGCTCATTTTTAATTAATTGGTTCCTCTGATCGAAAGGACTCTCCCTTTCAATGAGTCTTCAACTTCAATTGAATTCCCTCCTGAAAGCTTTTGGAATCGGGACTGAATGACCATTGAATTGCCTGTGCTTCGCGATCGAATGACCATCAAATAATTTTCGAACATTATGTTATTCTCTTAATTAGGTTTTGAATTTATAATAAAAGATATTCCAGAACTATATTTAACAATATCTCAAGAATTCCAGCTCCGTGTTTGCTTCGCTTTTGGTTCGCTTTTGCTCCGTATTTGCCCCGGAGGCTCTTGTAATCATAATATCATGTTTCGCAACAACTTTTTTAAGGGTATTTTAACATCCTTATCGAAGATCAACGGTATTATTTATGTTTAGCAGCGATATGCAGAATCGTTTTCACCCCGGCTTATAAACTTTTTAACTTCATTTTTAACCCCGCTTCACTTTATTAATTAGTATTCAAACTATATACAAACAGTATTCAAACAGTATCCAGACTATCGATTGGATAAAGCGTTGACAGGAGGGGCTGATGTGCTGATGTTTTGACGTGTTGATGTGTTAATGTGATGGTGTGCGGATGAGCTGATGTACTGATGTGCTGATGGGGTGATATAGTGATGTACTGATATACTGATGTATTCATGTGCTGGTGTGAGGATGCGTTGATGTACTGATGTGCTGATGGGGTGATATAGTGATATACTGATATACTGATGTATTCATGGGCTGGTGTGCTGATGCGTTGATGTACTGATGTACTGATGTGCTGATGGGGTGATATAGTGATATACTGATATACTGATGTATTCATGTGCTGGTGTGCGGATGCGTTGATGTACTGATGTGCTGATGGGGTGATATAGTGATGTACTGATATACTGATGTATTCATGTGCTGGTGTGCGGATGCGTTGATGTACTGATGTAATGATGTGCTGATGGGGTGATATAGTGATATAGTGATATATTGATATACTGATGTATTCATGTGCTTGTGTGCGGATGGGCCGATTATTTTTGCGCGTAGCGCATACGGTATTATAGAAAACGTTTATCCATTGAATTATTTACGCCGTAGGCGTTACACAATAAGAAGTTAAAGATTCGAAGATCGGCGATGTCAATGAAGAATGGCGAATTTGGGGGGCAGGGTCGTTGAAAACGAAGAACCATTACCCCTTCACCGCAAATGAAGGGGATCAGGGAATCTGCTATTGTGAAGCAGATTGTGCTGATCTGCCGTTTCTGCCGGTGAGCGGACAGGCTTTGACAAAATTATCCTTTGGGCGAAACACCCATTTAGTTCTTTGCAGTCTCAGCGCAAAATCCTCCCGTTCTTTGCGGTTAAATCCGACGGCTACCGGATTCTCATTTTTTGGACACACTCTGCATGATCAGAAAAAAACATCAGGGATGGTAAGTGAGAAAGAAATTGCAAATTGGCTTCGCCGATCCTCAAGCAGTCGGAGAAGTCTTCAATTCCCGGTTTGATACCCTCAGATTACAAATCTGAGGAGGCATGAGTGAAAGCACACGAATTGCAAATCCGCACGAGCAAGGGGAATCGGGGTCAATAGCCTGTAAGTCTTGCTGATTACTATTTATCGTTTATCGTTTACCGTTTATTGTTTATTGTTCACTGTTAACTGATTACTGGTCCCTCAATCGTCCTCCGGGTTCATAGCAAGCAGCGCCGGGTAACCGTCGCAGAGGTAGCCTTCGTATCACCAGCACTCTCCTTTCCATGATTTCCAGTCCTTAGTCATATTTGTGTCACCGCAGTATCCTTGGAACGCGCCTTCATCAATGCCTTTAAGAATGCCTTCCCTGATCTTCTACAACTACTCATCGGGCCCTGCTTTTTGAAAGGCTTTCAGAGTATAATGCGACCAGTTGATCGATGCACCTCCGTTTTCATACCGCTGAAAAGCATCGCTCCCGTCTTCTTTTTCGCAATATCCGTAACGCGGATTGCGGTCGGTATAATCCCGGCCGCTGCTGACGATTTAGCTTCGCTGATCTTCGATTGCAATCCTCCCTCTTTGAATGTTGATCTGTGATTCTCCTTTATCAAAAATCACACTAATCATATCAATCACTTAAATTATAGTTCAGACATCTATTAATCACTTTAATCTTCTTAACCATAGCTCAGACATTTCTCCCGCTTCTCAGGAAAATATAATGGGGAATAATCCATCAATCATTTCACCTGATTAACTTTATTTAATGCTTTTTCATTACGAACTTTTTAATCGTAACTTTGTTATAATTTGTCATTTATCTTAGTTAACACCGTCAATGGAAACTTCGGAAATCCTGAGGGTTCATGATGTTGAATCAGCAACCCTGACGGATGAGTAGTCCGATTATTTCTCTAAATGCAGACCGGGAGCTGTTGACCGCAGCCGATAAACGGCGGCACAATTGGAAACATGAATCTGTGCCTGAAAAAATAAGCATTCCGCAATAAAAAACATCAATATGAAAAAACAAACAATCATCGTTACCGGCGCATCCTCAGGCATTGGAAAAGAGATTGCCCGTTATTTTTTAGAAAAAGGGGCCAATGTGG
The DNA here is from genome assembly GCA_963810555.1 of uncultured Bacteroidia bacterium. Taxonomy (GTDB): domain Bacteria; phylum Bacteroidota; class Bacteroidia; order Bacteroidales; family Prolixibacteraceae. The sequence goes on from CAWENX010000007.1 coordinate 652,316, forward strand.
TGATCAATTCTTTTACAACCGAAAAGTTGGAGCAGGCTTACCTGGAACTTGGAGGCGGGGCAAACCTCGCCATGGTTGCAGGCAATGTAAGCGATAAAAAGACCGGTGAAAAACTGTTGGCGGTAGCGATGGAAAAATTTGGCTCCGTGGATGTACTGGTGAACAATGCCGGTATCTTTGAAACCAGGCCATTCCTCGAAGTGGATGAAGCATATCTCGATCGGTTTCTTGATACTAACCTTAAAGGCACTTTCTTTACCACTCAGGCCATCATTCCGCAAATGCTTAAGCAACACGATGGTGTAGTGATTAATATCAGCACACCGATGGTGAATCTCGCGCTTGGCAGCAGGCATGCCACAGCAGCTATTGCCTCCAAAGGAGCAATACAATCGCTCACCCGGCAGTTGGCAGCTGAGTTTGGTAAACAGAACATCAGGTTTAATACAATTGCGTCGGGTGTTATCCGTACGCCTATGCACGCCAATGATTCTGATCAAAGTGCAGGTTTGCACCTGCTTAACCATGTGGGTGAAGCAGAAGATATTGCACAAATGGTTTATACTGTTGCCAGGAGCAAGTTTATTACAGGCGCTGTCATTAACGTCGATGGAGGTATGGGAGCCGGGCACAATTAAGCTTAAGAAGCTTTTATTAACCGTTTTTCTGTTCTGCGCATTGGTGGTATCACAGGAACCAAAATTAAAGAAAATGGAAAATAATCAGCAAGATTCATCAGCAATCAGCCAGGCGCTTGAAAACTATTACTTCAAAGGTATTTATGAGGGAAATATCAATAACCTGGAAACCATTTTTAATCCCGGCGTCTTATTGTTCGGGGATGTTAAGGGGCAGCCTTATGCCAAAACGCTCATTCAGTACCTTGACGGAGTAAAGAACCGCCAAAGCCCGAAAGATTCCGGTAAACCTTTTAAAGGAACCATCATCTCGATAGATGTGATCAACTCCATAGCCGTGGCCAAAGTTCATGTTAAAATGTTTGATTTTAATTATGATGAATTTCTTTCTTTTCATAAAATCGATAACCGCTGGATGATCGTTAATAAAATGATAACAGACGTGACAGAATAAATTTTATCGTGTAATTAAACTGGTGTAACATGGTCGCACCATTATAAGCCGCCATCAAAATATCCGGTGTGACTTTTATGGCTGAAATTAAATATTAATACCTAAGGTCATGAGCACTTCAAAAGTATGGTATGTGACAGGGGCTTCTCAGGGATTGGGACTGATCCTCGTAAAAAAACTGCTCGGTAAGGGTTACCGCGTTGCGGCAACTTCACGTAATGTGCATACACTGAGGCAGGCGGTTGGATTGATTGACAGTGACCGTTTTTTCCCGTTGGAAGTCGATCTGCATGATCTGGTCTGTATTGAACGATCCATACAACAAACGCTGGCAGCGTTCGGTACGATTGATGTTGTCGTTAACAATGCAGGTTATGGGATGGATGGTACAATTGAAGAGATTGCGGAACAGGATATCAGGGATATTTTCAATATTAACGTACTCGCCACAATACAAGTAGTAAAGAGTGTACTGCCGGTAATGCGCAGTCACCGATCGGGCTGCATTATTAATATTGGTTCAGTGGCCGGCTTTGCCGGCGCTCCCGGTTGGTCTGTTTATTCGGCTACCAAGGCCGCTGTGGCAGCTTTCTCAGAAGTGATCGCCCTGGATGTCAAGGAATTTGGAATTAAGGTTTTTGTTGCAGAACCATCGGGTTTCAGGACAGGTTTCCTGACCAAAAGCTCGCTGGCATTAATCCCAACTGAAATTGAAGGTTACGAAGCAGTAAAAAATACAAAAGACCGCTACTTATCCTCGGACGGACAACAACCGGGCGATCCGGACCGTGCAGTTGAAATATTTATTGAATTGGCCGAAAGTTCACATCCACCGATCCACCTGTTTCTCGGAAGTGATGCATATAAACGAGTGTCGGATAAACTTGCTTTCATGTCGGCAGAATTGGAGGAATGGAAATCAACGACAATCGGAGCAGATTTCAAACAATGACTATTGTTTTCGGGTTTCAGGCAATATTAGCCCTGAACTGTAACTTTATTTACAAACCTGTGCCAATAATTTTTGGGTTTGTCATTTTAAAATTTTAATTTTGGTTATAAAGTGAGAAATTTTGGTTTTGCAGTCTTTACTCAAATCAATTATTTCATAACTATTGACACTTAATATGTTTAACAAAAATCTAACAAATGATAGACTGCAATTTCGCAACCTATTTAGTAGTTAGGTTCACATGAGATGGTCGGCGACACTTTCAGGCTGAAGTCCGACCGTTAAATAATGGAGGATCAATACAATGGTGCAACCCGACAACATTCGATATACGAAGCTACCCCTCAACAACGGATCCGGCACGATCCCCGCGCTCGGTTTTGGCACACTTATACCCGACCCCGTCGCAACAAGAATGGCTACCAGGGCCGCGATGGAAGCGGGATTTCGCCTGCTTGATACTGCGGAACGTTACCGGACTGAAAAAGAGGTTGGCGAAGCGATACAGGAGGTATTCAAGGCGGGGAAGATCAAGCGGGAGGAGGTGTTTATCGCCACGAAGCTCTGGAACACCAATCATCGTCCGGAACGCGTCAAGCCCGCCTTCGAGGCGAGCCGCAGAAAACTCCAACTCGACTACATCGATCTCTATCTCATTCACACCCCCTTTGCCTTCCAACCAGGAGACGAGCAGGACCCCAGGGACGCGAACGGAAAGGTGATTTATGACAAAGAGGTGACGTTACTGGATACATGGAGGGCGCTGGAGGGCTTGGTGGACGAAGGCAAGTGCAGGGCCATCGGATTATCGGACGTTGGCCTGGAACAGGTGAAAGGAATCTTTGAGGCCTCGAGGATCAAACCCGCGGTAGTTCACGTCGAATCCCATCCTTACCTCCCGGAATGGGAGCTATTGAACTATTGCAAAAACAATGGCATCGTACTTCAAGCCTTCGCGGCGCTGGGGCATAGCAGCGAGCCCAATTTGCTGGAAGATCCCGTCATCACCGCCATCGCCCGACGGGTCAACAAGACCCCGGCGCAGGTCTTGCTTGCCTGGGCTATCCAACGCGGGACGGCCCTCTTGACCACCTCGAAGACTCCCGGACGGATCATTGAGAACTTTGACGTCTCCACCCTTCCTGAAGACGCCATGCGGGAGATTAGCGATGGAATCAAGACGCGGGTCAGGTTTAATGCCGTTGTGGAGACTGGCATTCCCGGGTTCATTCCGAGAGGAAAGTGAGGTTGAGACAACAATCGCTCCAAGGGGTAAGCTGTCCGTTTAATTTTCAGAGCCCAAAAAGGTGCTGTACCCAATCCGGCCAGCTGAGATGAGTTTGTGCGTTATCCATTGAATTATTAGTCTTTAGTATTCTCAGTATAACCGCTATGGTCTGTTTTACACGAAGGGAAGGATTTAACCGATGAACTTCCTGCGAAGTGCTGTTTTTTCTTTACTAATTTACCGTCAACGATTCACCGAAACCCGGCAGGCAGCGTGCTGTTGCGCTATTGTTTTAGCCTCCTTCTTATACTGAAAATTGATAAACTCTTCGAATGCCGAAACATAATTGCGTATCGTATTAGGGTAATCGAACATAATCGTAAGATTATCAGTTATATCAGCAAGACAATTCATGTAATTTAAAATTTCATTTTTGTCTGCTATATCTCATATACACCGACACATTGATTTCCCTTGCCATTTTTATGCCAAACATTTTTGGCAGCTTGATTTTAAAATCCTTCGGTTTCACTATAAACTGGGATTTCGCACTTAGTTCATCTTTGGTGACCGTCAGGATGCCAGGATGAGAAACCCTCCGTGTTACGTTATGAATGGTGATTTCGCCCGCGACTACGACCTGATATTCTCCATATTTATTGAAATCGATATCGGCAAGGTTTAAAATTTTTCCAACAAAATCGGATTCCGGATATCGTTCCGAATTCATGTACTTTTCATTGAAGTCCTTCTCAATAGCTTTGTTCTGGAAATGAAAAGATTTTATCATCGCATGGAATTCAACCTCGCCCGTTTTTGTGTTAATGGCACCTTCCACCTCATGGTTATCGCCCCTGATATTGTCAAAAGGTTTCTTTCCGAAAAATGATACGAATCCCGTGTGGGTACTAAAATCCTGAGCCCTCAGAAAAGAGCTTGTCAACAGAAACACCCCGGAAAGCAATAACACCTTATATTTTGTAACCATTTGAAAATAGAATTTTTAAGCTCAATTTCTAAAAGAATTTCCCTTCAAAGAGAACTGCAACCTCCTATGATTTTTTTATTGCAATTCTACACAGTGCCTGGTTAAAACTTTAAAAACAGAATGTGTTTATCATCAAAAATACGACACCATACATGAAGCTGAACTATCCGTTTTTGAGTATCCGGAGATGTGATTCAAAAGACGAAGATTACATCCTTCGTTAGGATACATAACCCCATATAAATATGAAATTAAGTATCAGCAAACTAAAAAAGCGGCAAAGAACTTAGAGAATTGTCCTCTTTTTTGTCGCAATTCCAATATGTCCACCATGTATTTCCCCGGCCGGTTTCCATCCCTTACATGCATCAACAGGACGGACATCTATGATACACACAGACGGATTTTCCAATAAAGAAACTACCTCCCCGGTACTTATCTCAGTTTTTGATTCATTCATTATATTGCACTTATTTATTCAGTCTTAATAATCCGGGCATCTTTCCAGGATATGATTCTTCCCTTAGTAAAATCTGCAAGAGGTCTTAATTCAGGATAGTACCATTTCGCATCGGCAATGGTTTTGCTGTCCATATTGAGTGTGAGGTATGAGAAAGAGGCGAAACTATCCATTTTTCCATTTTTGATTAAATAAAACTTCTACCGGAAATAAATCCTCAATTCGGCAGGCGCTATTCAGAGAAAAGATCATCAACATAACAATATTCCCAGTTTTCACCAGGCTCAAAGGATTTGATAACCGGATGCCCGGTTTTATGGAAATGTTTGGTAGCATGCTTGTTTTTTGAATTATCGCAACAACCAACGTGTCCGCATTCAAGGCAGAGCCTTAGATGTACCCAGGAATCACCCGTTTTTAAGCATTCTTCGCATCCTTCAGGCGTATTTGCGCTGATATTAATGTCGGCATTCTCAATATGATTGCAGGAATATGCCATAACGTTTTATATTAGTTGAAATTATCAAAATTTATAATTCGGTCTGAATTAACCATAAACCTGCTTAACAGGTATTTCAGCTTTTAATGATTCAACATCCCATCCGCCGGCTCTTGCCCCAATGTCATAAGTTTCGATCAGAAATTTAAGAATTGATTCTGCCGGGTTCCCGGAATCAATCACTTCTTGATAATCAATAATATACTCCCTCATATTATTATTATAATATTTTTCACCCTGATGACCTGGAACTTCTATTCCTTCAGGTGCAGGGTAGAAATATGAATAAAAAGCCGCATGTGGATAATTTTTATCTCCTGGCCAGAATCCGAAAGTGAAGTTTTCCTCGTTTTCTGCAAATTTCAGAATTCTGTCGGCTCCTGCAGGAATCGCACACGGTTTTCCCGAAAAACGAGTCTCACATAAATCGAAGGTACCCCAGAAAAAATGCACAGGACTGCTTTTACCACGGAATCCGGATCTGAAGCTTTCGAATACTTTTTGTACCTGAATAAGAATCTTCCACCAGGTGTGTACGAAGTCTTTATTATACGACTTTTTCCCATTATCCAATTCAAATCTTACCGGATCAGCAAATTCAGAAGGTAAGGTATTGATCACAATGTTTATTCCCATGGATTTGAGGATATCCGTGAAATCCCTGTAAAATTCTGCCACAGAAGAGGGGAAAAGTGGAATGACTTTCAACTGGTTATTGCTTAACCGTATGGATAGATTGTGATCGATGAAATTAAATTCAATTTCAAAAACGCCATCCTCATAAGGGATAAGCCCTGTTGTCATTCCCTTCATATTCAGATAAAAGGCTACCTGCCACCACTGATTTAAAAAAGGATTTAACGCAAGCTTCACCTTACCTATGATCTGCATTTTCATGTGAAGTGTATCAAGTGTATCGCTCCAATTTTCGTATCGCAATGATGGCCAGGAATTTGTAGAATTCATGACGTTTCTTTTAATTAGAGGTTAACAAATCCATTTTGTTATTGTTCATGGCAAATCCGGTAAATTTTGTATAAAAGAGAAGACGCGGCCGGAAGCAGGGTTGTTCATCATGATGGAGATTGTCGAGGGTCATGTGATTGTCGGAATTGTCGTGTCCGCTTTGTTCAGAAACAGGCAAAGCAATCAAATGGGGATTGGAATTAAGGGTTTCGGTCTGCCTTCGCTGAAGACTCTTTTGCCTTTGGCGCCCGCACAAATAATTAAAAAGATGGGAAATTTTTATTAAATTGAAATACGCTGATTTGAACCAGCGAGCCTCAAAGAGTGTTAAATAAACATTTGATTATAAAATTACTTTTAAAATGAAAGTTATTTGGAACGGAAATGTAATTGCTGAGATCAAACCAATCCCGGTGCTTTTTGGCATTATCCTGCGCCCACAGGTCTGGCCTGCAGTCTTAAAGTTGGGATGCTTTGGGGAAAGGTGTTCGGGTCATAAAGGATTAAATTAGATTTCTATGTTTACTGAAATAACGACCAGTGAGTTAATGTCCATAATTGCTGCATCAAAAAGCCCCTCTGGAGGAATTGAGGAGGCTTCTTTATTGCCATCGCCACCCTTAAAAATCATTGACATTCGTCAGGTAGACGCCTACAATGGATGGAGGCTTCACGATGAAAAGCGTGGCGGACATATCTTAGGAGCAAAAAGTCTATCGGCTAAATGGGCCAATTACATCGATTGGATTGAAATCGTGCGGTCGAAAGGGATTTTACCTGAACATGAAATCGTGCTGTATGGTTACTCGACAGAGGAAACTGAAAAAATTGCAGAACGTTTCTCCCGGGCTGATTACCAAAAAATCAGAGTTTACAACCATTTTCAGGAAGAATGGTCTGTAAATGATGAACTTCCAATGGATTTTCTTCCAAAATTTCAAAATCTTGTACCGGCAAGTTGGGTGAACGACATCATTTCGGGAAAAATGCCCACTGAAATTGAAGGACAAAAAGTTGTGATTTGTCATGCTCATTACCGCAACCGGGATGCTTATTTGAGTGGACATATTCCGGGAGCAATTGATATGGACACACTTGCCCTCGAAGCGCCTGAAACCTGGAACAGAAGGTCGCCGGAAGAGTTAGAGCAAGCATTGTTACAGCATGGCATTACCTCTGACACCACCGTTATTCTATACGGTAAATTTATGTTCCCCGACAACAATGACGAATTCCCGGGAAGTGCTGCCGGTGATATTGGTGCCATCCGTATTGCAATGATTATGATTTATGCAGGTGTGAAAGATGTGAGAGTATTAAATGGTGGTTTTCAGTCATGGGAAGATGCTGGTTATAAAATCAGCACCGACGATGTTCCCAGGAAACCGGTTACTGATTTTGGCTTGCAAATTCCGGCAAATCCTTCAATCATCGTTGATATTAACGAGGCTAAAGAGATGATAAAAGCCAAAGATGCCGACATCGTTTGTGTAAGAAGCTGGTCCGAATACATTGGTGAAGTGAGTGGTTACAATTATATCGAGAAAAAAGGACGAATTCCGGGAGCTATCTTCGGAAATAGTGGTTCCGATGCCTATCACATGGAAAATTATCGCAACGTCGATCATACCGTTCGTGAGTTTCACGAAGTGGCAGAAATTTGGAAAGAAGTGGGTATTGTACCTGAAAAACACCTGGCTTATTATTGTGGCACAGGATGGCGTGGAAGTGAAGCCTGGTTCAATGCCTGGCTCATGGGTTGGCCGCATGTATCAGTATTCGATGGCGGATGGTTTGAATGGAGCAACGACCCGGAGAACCCATATGAAACTGGTATTCCTGAAAACCGGAATGCTGAAATATTTTCTTAAAACATGGAACAGCAAATATTAATCTCCGAAATTGCCAAAGATGCTTTACGAGGACTTTCTGCAGATCCAAAATTTTTATTGTCGAAATATTTCTATGACGATACCGGTACCTCCATATTTCAGGACATTATGCAAATGCCTGAGTATTACCTGACCGATTGTGAGTATGAAATATTTACAACCCATAGGAAACAAATTACCGATGCATTCCATCAGGGAGTATTGGGGTTTGATTTGATCGAATTTGGATCGGGTGATGGCCTGAAAACAAAAATTCTATTGCAATTTTTGGTTGGAAATTCGGTCGGCTTTCATTATATTCCGGTTGATATCAGCCACAAGGCCAATATTGGATTAATTGAAAGTCTTAAAATCGAATTGCCTTTTCTGAAAGTCAATGCTAAAACAGGTGATTATTTTCAAGAAGTCAATAAGTTGAATGGTCATTCGGGTCTGCGAAAAGTTATTCTTTTTCTGGGCTCCAACATTGGAAATTTTACCGATGAAGAAATAAACCTGTTTTTAGCACAGCTCTCAAGTCTTTGTCACAAAGGCGATAAAGTGCTGATTGGTTTTGATCTTAAAAAATCGCCGGCCGTGATCATGAAGGCTTATAACGATCCGCATGGTCATACCCGATGTTTTAATCTGAATCATTTAATCCGTTTAAACAGGGAACTTAATGCAAATTTTGATCCTGATCAATTCGAACATCACACAGAATATAACCCGGTGACTGGCGAAGTGAAAAGCTTTCTGGTTTCGAAATCGGAACAAGTAGTTTACATCGCTGATCTGGAGCAAAGTTTTCATTTCAGGAAGTGGGAATCCATATTTATGGAGCTTTCACGTAAATTTGATTACGGAACTATTGATATTCTTGCCAAAGATCATGGTTTTAGGGTGGAAACTCAATACACCGATAGGCTGAATTATTTTGTCGATTCATTATGGATTAAGGAATAATTGGCTCATTAATTTCAGGATAACCCGAATTAAACCCGATTTAAACAGGATAGTATGGCTCTGCTGAACGATATTTTTAAAACGGTTGCCGATCGTCGGGAATATCTTTACGAACTGCTTATTCAGCATATTCTTTTAAGCCTTGGCGCCATTGTAATTATTACGATAATTGGTCTGGGTGCCGGCATTGGCCTTCTGCACAAATCCAAATTACGCCGGATTGTTTTGGGGTTGGTCAATTTTTTATACACCATCCCATCCATTGCCATGTTTGGACTCTTCATTCCATTTATTGGCATTGGTTATGGAAACGCGCTGGTGGTTCTGGTTATTTATGGATTGCTGCCTGTTATACGCAACACCTATACAGGATTAAGTGAAGTAGATCCGTTGTTACTCGATGCTGCAAAAGGAATGGGAGCCACTCCAGGGCAGGCTTTTTTACGCATCAGGTGGCCTCTTGCATTCCCTACCATTTTAAGCGGGTTTCGTACCATGGTGGTAATGACCATCGCGCTGGCAGGATTGGCTTCTTTTATTGGCGCCGGAGGTTTGGGTCAGGCCATTTACCGGGGTATCAATACAAATAATTCTTCTCTGATTTTAGTGGGTTCAATTGCGGTGGCCTTGCTCGCATTGGTTGCCGATTTATCCATCGGCGCAATCGGGAATTCGCTGAAATTAAAGGCGAAGAAAACCGAAAAGAAGAATCGTTTCCTGAAATATTTTGGTCTGCTGATTCTGGCGGGTCTGGTTCTTTTTGTTGCGCTGAAAAATTCCGGCAACTCCTTCAGAAAAGAAATTGTTGTGGCGTCAAAGCCTACTGCAGAACAGTACATCTTAGGAGAGATCGTTTCACAGATAATTGAAAGCAACACGGATATTCGGGTCATCCGCAAATTTGGCATTGGTGGCGGTACTTCTAATATCCACCCTGCAATGTTGAAAGGCAAAATCGATATTTATCCTGAATACACAGGAACTGCGTGGTTGTTTGTTCTGAAAAAACCTCAAATTCATGATCCTGACAGTTTGTATTCAGCTTTAAAAAAAGCCTACCTGGAACAATTCAAGTTTGACTGGGTCTGTCGGTTGGGTTTCAATAATACTTTTACATTGGCATTACCTGAAACTTTGGCTCAAAGAGAAAATATACGAACCTTTTCAGAGCTTGCTGCAAAAAGCAATCAATTTGTGTTTGGTGCTGAATTCGATTTTTTCGAACGCGAAGATGGATTCACCGGACTATGCAAGTTTTATCCATTCAACTTTAAAAAATTAGTGGAGTTGGATGTGAACCTGAAATTTCAGGCGATCGAAAACCACACTGTTGACGTTATCAACGCCTTTTCAACTGACCCACGCATACGCCAAATGAACCTCCGGGTACTGAAAGACGACAAGCTGTTTTTTCCTGCCTACCAGGCTGGTATTGTGATTAGAAACGAAACTCAGCAAAAATATCCGGAATTGAACGGACTACTCGAACGCCTCGATGGTCTCATTGATGATTCGACCATGCTGCAAATGAATTACGAGGTAGAAATTGAGAAAAAATCGCCCGCTGAGGTTGCACAAACCTTTTTAAAGTCACACGGATTAATAAAATAGGGGAATGGCAGAAACAATTATTGATATACAAAATGTTGTCAAATCCTACCAACCCGGGACGCCTGTCTTGCGCAATGTTTCGCTGACAATATCCAAAGGTGCATTTGTTACCATTATTGGTCCCAGTGGAAGCGGTAAAACAACTTTGTTGCGACTCATTAACGGAATGACCTGTTTTGATTCCGGGCGCATTGCAGTCATGAACAAGGATATAGCAAACTGGAACAAAATTCAACTTCGGCGAAGTATTGGGTATGTCATTCAGCAGGGAGGACTTTTCCCTCACTTAACGGTTCGACAAAATATAGCGTTTGTTTTAAGCATTTCGGGTATTCCCATTCAGATTATCGAGGATAGGGTGAGCAATTTAGCAGACATGATGAACTTCGATGATCAGCAATTGAATTCATTTCCTTCTGCTTTGAGCGGTGGTCAGCAGCAACGGGTTGGCGTTGCCAGGGCTTTGGCTTCACAACCCGAAATAGTACTGATGGACGAACCGCTTGGCGCTCTCGATAACATTACCCGCCGAAAACTACAGATGGAGTTAAAAGAGATGCACCAAAAACTGGGAATTACCTTTGTCATGGTCACCCACGATTTGCGTGAAGCATTTGCACTGGGGACACAGGTCGTCATTTTGAACGAAGGCGGGATTGAGCAATTTGATACTCCTGAAATGATTCAGAAACAACCTGCCAATGAATGGCTGAAAAACTTCATCACGATGTAATATGGAAAAAAGACTGTAATTATGAAATATGAAACAATGACAACGATCACATTAAAGATACCCCTAAAAATAGGACAGCAGTATTAATTTGATTTATTAACATTGTTGTCTATGAAAAGCAGGAGAAAATTTACAGCAGAATTTAAGGCAAAAGTTGCCATTGAAGCGTTGAAGGAACAGGAAAGTATTGTTTAACTATCGAAACGATACGGTCTTCACCCCAATCAGATCACCAACTGGAAAAAGGAATTCCTCTCCAAAACAGGTTCCCTTATAGTGGTTGATTTTGGACTGTTCCGTCTGGAACAACAGCAACAGTTTGACCTGATTAAACTGATCGAAGAACGACATGGGAAAGCATCAACGATCATTGCAAGCCGGTTACCGGTAGCTAATTGGTATGATATATTCGGTGAAGAAATCATTGCCGATTCGATTCTGGACAGACTTGTCCACTCTTCTCACAGAATTGAATTTAAAGGTGAAAGTTTAAGAAAAAACGGTAAAATTGTCAGTCCATAGACTTAGTTGAACCAACAAACTCGAGGGGGTCCTGACTTGTGACGCTTATGGCATTTTATCATTTCAAGATTTTTATATGCTTGATAATGTGAAAATTCCGGAGTATATTGAACTACTATTCCGGTGCAAATTGAACCAAATGTTAAAAGATGGATTTGCAAGACGAAGATGGATTAAATTTTAATATTTCTCTTTCTCAGTGATTCTCCTTTTAAATCGAAGCGATGAGCGTTGCCTGACAATCTGTCCATAATTACATCGGCGATTGTTGATTCTCCAATGTAATCGTACCAATTACCAACAGGTAATTGTGAGGTAATAATCATTGATTTTTTACCATATCGGTCTTCCAGGATTTGGAGTATTGCAAGTCTTGAGTTAGCATCCAACGGATGTAACCCAAAATCATCAAGTATCAGCAAATGTGTTTTTTCTATCTGAGTCAGGAACTTGAGCAAAGTACCCTCTAACTTACATAAAGTAATCTTTTCCAGAAACTTGCTCATTGAAAAGTATAAGGTTTTGTATCCAAAGGCACAGGCTTGCCGACCTATAGCACAAGCGATATAGCTTTTCCCACAACCGGTAGCACCCGTAATAAGGATATTCTCGGCCCGTTTAACAAAACCGCAATCGGATATGGCAGCAATGGTCTCTTTGCTTAAATTTCGATCTGAAGTACAATGCACTTGTTCCAATATTGCATCATATCGGAGTTTGCTGAGTTTAAGATACATTTGGGTACGATTGTGCAAACGTGACTGTATCTCGGCCTCTGAGAGTTGTGCCATAAAATGATGGATTCCGGGTTGTTCTTGTTGTGGCATTGAAAGAATCCTTTAATAGGACTGAAGCATTCCGTTTAGTTTAAGTTATTGTAACTCATAAATCATGTTTTCTGTGCTCATGATGATTTAATTAATTGATTAATAATATAATAAAAGCATTTATTAATTGTAGTATGTATCTTTTCCCCCTTAGGTTTTCGTGTTCGGGAATATAAGCGGTCTCTGGTATTTGCTCAATTACCCGGTACGCTTCTGAGATATTTGACATTTTCCCTGTAAAGTTCACTTTGCGAAAGGATACGAATCTCTCGTGTTATAACAAGGAGGTTCTGTCGCAAACTATCAATCTCCCGGATAAGGGCCATTAAAGACAATTTCCCGCTTTCCTGCTTCATTTCAACTGAACCCAGCCAGAGCATAAAACGCTTAGACCAGCGACTTTGTGGGTTACTGAATGTTTCCGGGATCTGTATGCCAGAAAGTACAGAAATGACTTTATCCTGTTTTTATACCTCACCTGATCTCTTGTCAGGGTATGCCGTATACTGCAAAAGAGCCCGGTCTTCAAGCGTTTTTTTCAGAAGGGACAAAAATCGCTTTTAGTTCTCCACCCCTTAGTGATCTGGCAATCTTTCTGCTGTCCCGCTTATCCTCTTTTTGCACTCTTTCTTTATTTGTCGTGGGTATATCCGAAGGATTGACCACTATTGAATTTATACCTAAAGATAATAATTCATTGTGTATCCAATACCCGCAAAACCCCGCTTCATATGCTGAATAGTAATTCCCTCCAGGAAAATTCTTTTTCAGGTAATTGTATAATGCTCTTGGATCATGTGGTTGTGAAGATGTTTTATGTATAAGATTCTCTGTCATTACTGTAACCTTCCAACTCTTCAAATGTGCATCAAAACCAACAAAAATCTTTTGATCTTTAAAATCCAAATTATTAACTTGTACCATGAGTTTCAGTGTTTTATTTAAATATTTTATCCTTAGTTAAATTTAAATAGAAATCCTGAAACTTACTTTTTTACAAACATATGGACTACTTAACTCTAATGTAACTTGAATTAAAAGTAGTTCACTTATTCCCTCAGCAGAATGTGATTGCAACACATATTTTTCCCTTATTCCCTCATTAATAATGGAATAAGGGTCTTTTAACGGGACGATTGAATTCTATTGAGGGAATAAGGTTATGTTATTCTCGTGCAGGCCCGCCCGGATGAATCCGCCCCGTCCGACTGGTCGTCCGGGCGGATTGGACGCGCTGTTTCGGATAGATACCATGTGATTATTTTGCTATTATTGCTGATTTGCCGCTTTCCGTTAACCTTAAAACAACCTGGTGAAATTGGCTTAAGCCGATCCGTAGGTTCCGCCAGCAGTCGGACAAGTGTCAGACAAGTCTGCCTTCATAATTTTTCTCTTCAACACATCAAAACATCATCACATCTTTTTCCTCCGTTTCCTACAAATCCTACAAATCCTATATCCTATTTTACAGAAACCACAAATTATCCTTCCCAAAATCAGGTATTCTATTCACTTCAAAGTGAGGGAATATTTCGTCAACCATTTCAGGGTATTTAATGGTAAAGGCTGAATTCTGCCGGCTTAATGAATTCCAATAAGGCATACGTATACCAAGGCAAAATTAAAAGTGATGGATTAATTTTATCTGCGAAAAGTTATGTTGGCTTTTATAAAGATCAGTCAGTCTTTTTGATCAACAACTTCATCATAAAATGTTCCGTAATAATAATAACTCAACGTTGAAAGAAGCAATGGAATTCCTGTAGCAATATATAAAATTGATCCATTCTCAAGCCTCAAAATTCCTGATACCCTGAGCAAAAAACCAGTAATGAAAATAACTGTTATCAGGATATCGCTTTTAACGTCGAAAGATGAGAATGAATGTGGTTTATCATTTTTTAAACTGATGATTAAATGTCTACGTCTTACCAAAATTTTAAAAACAATAAAAGGTTTAACAATTATTGACCAGAAGGTGCAAAGTGTGTGCGAAAGGAAAACTATGATAACCTTTTTCATCAGATTGCCAGTACCTCTTTGTGAGTCTGCTAATAACGGACTTTTAAAGCAATGTCTCCTAAAGATTTTAGTTCTTCTTGATCTGTAAATATTGCACGACCTTTTTTAGAAATTACTTCCCAGGCAATTTCACTTGTTATATCATCTATTGCTCCCGGTAATGTGACATCATTTACTAATTCGAATGAAAACTCTCCTGTCATTCTTACCGCCTGATGAAAATCGTGGTGAGCAATTAATAAATCTCCCCGACCCTCTTTAGCTGCAAGAAATATGTCTGATAAATTTGTGATAACCTTACCTTTCCCAACAGCTTCCTGCATTTCATTGATGGCCTCAGTTCTGCGTTGTTTTTGCATCATATAAACTATTGGCCATGCATCAGAGACAATAGTTTGATTTGCTGTATCGTTGTAGTTTATTCTGGCACGTCCAAGATAAATAGAATAATTTTCTGCAACCTGCATCAAACGGCTGTAATTGTCTTCCGTGCAAATCACAACCCCTTTCATCCCTGTTTTATTGTAAACTTTCACTACCGCTTTATCAATTTGATTAAAAAACTCGCGGACCATATTATCAACCTGCTTACCATCACTTAATTTATCAAGATCAGTTAAAAAATGAGGGTTTTTAGCAAAAGGAAAATCGTCATTTTGTATTTCGCCGGCAATAGAATCGTTAATGGCATGAAACAACCGAATACCAGATTGAGACAATAAAAGGATCAAATACTCTTCAGTCCTGTTAAAGACTTTAATTAGCGGTTTGACGGCAAAACTTTCTGCTACATGAACAGTATCCTGCATAGTTGGCCACGATGACCTTATTATTTCTTTTGTCGAATTTGAAAGAAATATATGTAAACTATCTAAATTATAGTGAGCATCTATTTCGTCTGCCAGCTTATCAATTTTTTCTAACAAATCATGAATATTACTTTTGCCAAATTCATTGATAACCCGCTCCCTGGCCTCTTTCAATAGATTTTTAAGAACAATTACATCTTGTATGTTATCAGGAGATGTTCTGTGTGTATTCATTGAGATGGTAATACACGGGATGCTTCTTTCAGAAGCAAGTCTTTCTAATTTATCTTTTTGCATTTTTGTAATTTTATAATTTCCTATGGTGATACTTGGTGTGAGGTTCGCATCGGTTCATTTAGAAGAATCATCTTTCCTGATCTTTCGTTCTGCCTCGAACCAGTCCTGATCTGCCTTGCCTTCACGGCGGCCTCGCTGCTCGTACAGTTCATAAGCACCTTTGGCGATTTGTGGTTTTAAATCGAAGGTGTTCCGGTTTTGACCGGATCGAAAATCCGGTAAGCAAGCAGTTTTATACGGTCATTAATCAGGGCCCAAATAAGTGCATATCCCCAAACAAAGCCTGCCCAACCCCAACCAAGCGGAGTCATAAATAGTCCATAAACAGCTATCAAAGTCGCTACGATTTGTGTGCCGAGCACGGCCATCCATAAAATTTTTGCTGGTCGTATTGACCAGAACGGACCGCGTGTTCGTGTAAGAAAAATCGTCAGGTGTCCTGCAACAGACAACTTCAAATACATCAGCGTCTGTATATGTGCATGATCAAGGTGAAAAACTCGCTCGACCAAGATAAAACAGACCAAATGCAGCGACAGACTCCGATAATTCCCAGCACTGTGGAAATCCCCAGCACCATGCGCATATTCCAGGCTTCAGGCTTGATCCTTATAATGAACATTGTCATAAGCAATGGACAGGATGGCGCCATCGTTCAGCAACGCCAGCATCACAATCATCACTGCGGTCACAGGATAAAAATTAAATACCAGAATCGCAAGCGTCATAAACAACAGCACGCGCAGTGTTTCGGCAATGCGGTAAATCGCGTAGCTGTTCATCCGCTGGAAAATTTGGCGACTTTCTTTTATGGCATCAATAATCACCGATAAACCAGGAGTCATCAGTACGATGGCTGCTGCTGCCCGTGCCGCATCTGTGGCGCCTGAAACGGCAATGCCACAGTCGGCTTTCTTCAGCGCAGGGGCATCATTCACCCCATCGCCAGTCATACCTACAATGTGTCCAAGTTTTTGCAAAACATCCACAATGTGAAACTTATGTTCAGGGAATACCTGCGCGAAACCGTCGGCATTCTCAATAGACTTCAGTTACCGCTTTTGTTTCTTTTTTCTTTGAATCACCCAGGCTGCTGGCATCAAGGATATTTGTGCCCATATCTAATTTTTTGGCAGTTTCCTTGGCAATGGCCAGCGCATCACCGGTAACCATCTTTATCTTCACACCCATGGCAAGTGCGGTTGCAATGGTTGCTTTTGCATCCTTGCGTGGCGGATCAAATAAGGGTAACACGCCAATAAACTGCCATTTACCATCACCTTCAGCCCTGTGCTACACCCAACGAACGAAAACCACGTGCCGCGAATTCATTGACCGCTTTATCAACTTCAGATTTGACCTTCCCTGCATTTGCTGACAATTCCAAAATCACTTGTGGAGCGCCTTTGGTCACTTTGAACTCTTTTCCGTCCTTGCCCTTGACTGTGGCCTCGGTGCGTTTATGTACCGGGTCGAATGGCTGAAAATGTACAATTTTATAATTTTTTAGGGAATCTTTGTCTTTCAGTCCAGCCAGAACAGCCAGATCAATGGTGTCATTATTTTCGGCACGCGAGGCCAAAGCGCCAAAAAGAATAACCTGATCGGCAGGGATATCGTTCACACTGAACGGATCCCCAATGTTAGTTTGTTCTGTGTCAGTGTGCCGGTTTTGTCAGCACAAAGTACATCAACTCCAGCCAATTCCTCGATGGCCACCAACTTGCTGACAATTGCCTCTTTTCTTGCGAGCAGGCGGGCTCCAACTGCCATCGTTACTGACAACACAGTTGGCATGGCCACCGGGAATCGCTGCCACAGTAAGTACCAATGCAAATTGTAAGGTAGTGAGGATTTTATCGCCACGATAAACAGCGACGGTAATAATTGACTGCCACCAAAACTACCGCCAGAATAATCAGATAATTGCCGATCTTCAATACCGCTTTTTGAAAATGGCTGATGGTGTGGGCCTCCTGCACCAGTTGTGCGGTTTTGCCAAAGTAGGTGTTTGTACCCGTTGCATAAACCAGCGCTTCAATTTCACCCCTGCGAATGATTGAACCTGAAAACACCGCCTCTCCTGATTTACGTTCGGCAGGTAAAGATTCTCCTGTTAAGGCGGATTGATCGACTTCAACCGGATCGCCTTCCAGTAAGCGTGCATCAGCCGGCACAATGTCACCCAAGCGCAAGCGAATGACGTCGCCCGGCACCAATTCTCGCGCGGCTCGGGATTAACCCATTTCCCATCGCGTTTTACCCTTGCTTTGACCGCCAATTTGGCTTTCAGTGCCTCAATGGCATTGCCGGCCTCATGTTCTTCCCAAAACCCAACAATGGCATTGGCGAGAAGCAAGAACGAGGATGATGAAAAAGTCCGGCCAATGACGGGCTACAGCCGACAAAATAACTGCTGCTTCGATCATCCATGGAATTGGGCCCCAGAAATAAGTCAGGAATTTCAGGAACATATTGGTTTTCTTTTCTTCAATCTCGTTTGGTCCATATTGTGTCAGCCGTTTCTGTGCTTCTGCCTGAGTAAGGCCCTCCAGTGAAGATCCCAGCTTTGTCATTAATTCCGGCATGGGTAGCGACTTCAAATCTTCTTTTCCATCGGGCTTCGATTCCGGAGCCTTGGGTGGTTTTGTTTGTTGTTTCATGTTTGTTATTCTCCTTTAAAATTTGAATTTCACGATGGAAATTCTCCAATCTTTTGTGTTGCGAAGTGCAAATGACCTGCTGAATTATAGTCGTCATACCTTTTACCTGGCAAAATGATATTATAAACAACAGTAATTGTTCCCTGAAAATGTTAATACACATAAATATTAAGAAAAGCTATCGAACCTATGATGCGCAATACTATGGTTGATTAGATCATGCAAAATCTGTCCGGTATCTTTCAACGACCTTCGAGCCAGTCATGCGCTTCATTACTCTTATCTTGATCAAAGTAGCGGATTTTAGCAGTAGTGAAAGGCTTGCAAAATGCGGCCATGCCTTGCTCCCACTTCGTTTCGCCGACCATGGCGATACGTTCAATGTCGCTGAAGTGCTTTACATCGAACTTGATATCCTCCCATAGTGCGCCGGCAGTCCAGCCGCGGAAATCATGCATTACAATCAACATTCGGATTTTGCCATACTTTGTGACCAGTCTCTCCACTTCAGGGACAAAATGTGCGTAGTCCTCCTTGTCGAGCTTGCCGCTCAGTTTAACTTCCAGCAATTTGCCTTCATTCTTTTCATTTAATTTTACCGCCATAATTGTTTCTCTTTTTTTGTTTCAAATTACACTATCGTTCTCTTTAGCTACAATTGCGAGCATCCCCATCTTTGGTGATCTTGCTATTCATTTTAAATCCTTTTTAGTTGAAACATACATCGCGTCCTGCTCATGTCATTTCCATCGCGGCATTATATTCGCCACGGCGCGCAGCCCGGTTGCATTTTGCCCGATGATACAGAGCTTGCTGTGCTGCTGACACATTGCTTCCTTGCCTTGCCAAATTTCCAAAGCAGGTTGCTGGATGGCCCGGGCAAATGAAAATGCCAACGCCCAGGGCAGTTGCGACTTGAACCTGAACATTCATAGCATTCAAACGGGCCGAAGCCAGTTCAGCCGGATTGGCCGCCTGACAAAAACGCAATCCCCGGAACAGCAGCTGGAACGGCTCGCAAGAGACACCTCACAGTGGCGTCGGCCACTTCGTCCACCGATTCTTGCTTAGGGCAGGCTAATCCCGGAAGCACCATATTGGGTTTCAGGATCATACCTTCCATCATCACTCCTTGTGTGTAAAGCTGGTTGAAAACCGTTCGCAAGACTTCCTCTGTTACTTCAAAGCACCGCTCCAGCGTATGATCGCCATCCATAAGCACTTCAGGCTCGACGACGGGAACCAGTCCGGCTTCCTGGCACAGAGCGGCATAACGGGCCAATGCATGTGCGTTTGCCTCGATGCAAGCCACGGCTGGGAATGCCATCATCTATGGTAATCACTGCACGCCATTTGGCAAAACGCAAGCCCATCTGAAAATATTCTTTGAGGCGTTCACGCAATCCGTCCAGACCTTCGGTTATTTTCTCTCCGGGATGACCTGCCATAAGCTTTGCACCGGTATCAACTTTAATGCCGGGAATGATTCCGGCATCGATGATGGCTTTAATAAAGGGAGTGCCATCTTTCTTCTGCTGACGGATCGTCTCATCATAGAGGATCGCGCCACTAATGCACTCACCGAGACCGGGAGTGGTCACGATCATTTCCCGGTAGGCGCGCCGGGTCTCCTCGTTCTGGGGAATCCCCAACGCGGCAAATCGTTTGTTGCAGGTTGGATTACTTTCATCCATCGCCAGCAGTCCTTTGTCGCCGGCGACCAATGCTTTTGCTATGTCTACAATATCTTGTGAATTCATCTTTAATTATTTTTTGGTTGTAAATGTTTATGGGGTTCTATTATTTTCAGATGGCTGCTTCATTTGCTTGTGAGGTGCAAATGCAAAGTCAACACTCATAATGTAATATATGATACCGACAAACATCAAAAACAGGAAAACCCAAAAAAGCCAACTGCGATGTATACCTTTCCAGTAGGGACGATGGTGATTATGTTGATTTTCAATCATTGGTTTTTCCTTTTAATTTTCCTTTGTTAATCTATCTTTTAATTTTTCAATATCGCCACTTTCTCAAGACGGCGAGTGAACCGTTCTTCGCCTGTGAAATCAGCATTCAAAAATGTCCGGACTAAATCCCAGGCCAAGGCATATCCGGTGACATGGCCGCCTAAGCACATGACATTCATGTTGTCATCCTCTACCCCCTGATGTGCAGAGAAGGAATCCGTTATTAATGCCGCACGCACACCACGCACCTTATTGGCTGCAACGCAAGCCCCTACACCGCTGCCACAGATGGCCAGCCCCCGGGCGACATCACCTTTCGCCACGGTCATTGCCATAGGCACTACAAAATCAGGGAAGTCATCCCCAACAACCAACTCATAGTCACCAAAGTCTTTTACCTCATAACCGGCGAGCTTTGAGAGCCACTGTCAGTTTTACTTTCAACTCAAACCCACCATGATCTGCAGCTATACCAATGTTCATCATTTCTCCACTTAAGTCTTAGTGATTTCTCTTTCTACGTTCTAGTCCGGACTCCACTTCCAGTCCTGAATTTCCGGCATGTCCTGGCCGTACCTGTCGATGTAATGCTTGTGATCAATTTTGCAAGACCTATTCCTTCTCCTCCCCTGCGCACAAAGCAGGCTCGGCTTCGAGCGTTTCGCGCAAGCGCTCCAGCCGCGTGTCGATCCTCGCACGGTCATGAGCGGATTCGAGGGTACGCTCAGCCAGTTCAGTGATCCATTGCACTTGATCGCGAAGCGATCGTCGTCGGTCCGGGCTGGCCGTCATACTGGCGATGGTTTGAAGCGCGCCCAGCATCCGCAACATGATGGCGACATTGCCTATGGCGTTGCCTCGAATTTGGTCGAACGATTCAGCCAGCAAGCTTTCAAAGCTCGGGCCTTTGGCGATCACTCGCAGTTCCCCTTCCTCGTAGCGGCGCGATGAGGGGATTTGCCGAGGCGCTATCCGCGCCATAATCGCCGTCAGATAATCCACGCACATCACGGCTGTCGTTGTGTCGTTGATGCCGGGGGAGAGTGCTTTCAACGCCACATCCACAATCTGCCTGATGCCGAAGGCAGCGTCCTGTTCCACCGTGCGGTGGCTGCTGATACTAAAAGTTGCCTGCAGGGCGGCAATCGTCTCTTGATCCGGCTGGTCTTCCAGAGCGAGTGAGGCCAGCGTGGTATTCTGGACAACGAACTCACCGATGCCGTGCTCCATCCGCACGATGGTTTTCCTGTCGCGCGCCAAGCGCAGGAGCGCTGAGTTATTCACGCTCTGGTATATAGCCGCTCTGCGAGGCCGGGACGGCGCGCCAATATCCGCTCAGATAGAGGGCGTGGCGTCTGGTCATCATCGTCTTTTTCCGGCCCTTGTCCGAGTTTTTCCGGAAACAGCCGGTCAATGGCTGCGATGGTTTCCTCAGCGACCGAGGAGATAATGCTGGAGGCCTGGATCGAGGAGGCGATGTGATGAATGAAGAACATGAGGGCGCCGACACCTCCGAGCGCCAGCACGAAGCCGAAGAACACCGCCAGGTTTGGAACAAATGCGCCCTCGTCGCCGCCGCGAATGGTGCGCAACACGATCAGGCAATATGTGAAAATGCCGGCGAAGATGCCGAGCACGACCTGCGTGACGCGGCTGCGCATGAAGTTCCGCAGGATACGCGAGGTGTATTGGCTCGAAGCCAGCGCCAGCACCACCAGGATCATGGAGAACGTGACGCCCACCACGGACATCATCGAACCGGCAATCGTGGACATCATCCCGCGCGCGCCTTGTGCCCCGGCACCAAACAGGCGCGGCCACTGGGCCAGCCATCGGTCGCTCCCGGTGGAGTCTGCTTCGATCAATGCTACCGCGAAGGCAACGCTGAGCAGGACAATCAGCGAAGGCATAAACCAAAAGCTCGACCGCAGATTGCTCCAGAGTTGCTTGAACTTATTCATGGGTCTGATCTCCATTTCCAGTTACGAATTTCCGGCATGTCTTCGCCGTGTTTGTCGATGTACTGTTTATGCTCGATGAGCTTGTCCTGTACCATCTTCTTCAGCGTAGGCACCGCTTAGCACCCAATTGCGGCAGCCGATTTATCACATCCTGTACCAGGTGAAATCTGTCAAGATCGTTTAAAACCGTCATGTCGAAGTACGTTGTGATGGTGCCTTCTTCCTTATAGCCCCGAACATGCATGTTTTCATGGTTGGTACGGCGGTATGTCAACCGGTGGACCAGCCAGGGATATCCATGGAACGCAAAGACGATCGGCTTGTCTTTCGTGAATAAAGCATCGAAATCCTGATCGCTCAGTCCGTGAGGATGTTCCGTATTCGGTTCCAGTTTCATCAGATCGACAACATTGATCACTCGGATTTTAAGATCGGGCAGATGTTCACGAAGAATAGAAACAGCGGCCAGGGTTTCAAGCGTTGGCACATCGCCGCAGCAGGCCATCACCACATCCGGTTCCGCGCCCTGATCACTGCTGGCCCATTGCCATATGCCGATCCCTTTGGTGCAATGTTCGATCGCATCATCCATGGTCAACCATTGAGGCGCCTGGTATTTGCCTGCGACCACGACGTTAACATAATGCCGGCTCCTCAGACAATGATCCCAGACCGACAGCAGGCAGTTGGCGTCGGGTGGAAGATATACGCGCACTACAGAGGCCTTCTTGTTGACTACATGATCGATGAAACCGGGATCCTGATGGGTAAAGCCATTATGAGCCTGCTGCCAGACATGAGAGGCAAGCAGATAATTCAGCGATGCAATTTTCCGCCGCCACGGCAATCCTGCGCTAACTTTCAGCCACTTGGCATGTTGGTTAAACATCGAATCGATGATATGAATAAACGCCTCGTAGCAGTTAAACAACCCGTGCCTTCCGGTAAGCAGATATCCCTCGAGCCAACCTTCACATTGATGCTCGCTCAGCATCTCCATCACCCGGCCCTCTGATGCAAGAAACTCATCGTTCTCTTTCGTCCTGGCTTCCCACTGCCGGTTGGTGACTTCAAAAACAGCATTCAACCGGTTGGAAAGTGTTTCGTCGGGACCGAAAATCCGGAAATTTCGTTGCTTCCGATTGAGTTTAACCACATCGCGCAGGAACTCTCCAAGCACATGTGTGTCGGCGGCCTGAACTGATCCCGGTGACGGCACTTTTACCGCATAGTTCCGAAAGTCAGGCATAATCAGGTCATGCAGTAATAACCCGCCATTGGCATGAGGATTGGCGCCCATCCTTCGTTCACCTTTGGGTGCCAGTTCAGCCAGTTCCGGCATAAAACGGCCGTTTTCATCAAATAGTTCTTCAGGCTTATAGCTTTTCATCCAGTTTTCAAGAAGCTTTAGATGATCGGGATGTTCGGAATCCACAAGTAGAGGAATCTGGTGTGCCCGAAAAGTGCCTTCAATTTGCAAGTCCATCAACTACTTTCGGTCCTGTCCAGCCCTTGGGTGAGTTGAGGACGATCATTGGCCAGCGTGGCCGGTCAGCGTCGTTTTTGTCTCGCGCATTGCTTTGGATTTGCCGGATATTTTCAATGGTCTTATCCAAAGTACCGGCCATAAGTTGATGCATCTTTTCCGGTTCATCGCCTTCCACAAAGTAAGGAATCCAGCCATAACCACGGAGCAATTGATCAAGTTCATCATGACTCGATGCGGGCGAGCACGGTCGGGTTGGCTATTTTGTAACCATTGAGATGCAGGATCGGCAGTACGGCTCCGTCAGTGATCGGATTTAGGAATTTATTGGAGTGCCATGCCGTCGCCAAAGGTCCTGTTTCCGCTTCGCCGTCACCGATAACACATGCAACGATCAGCTCCGGATTATCGAAGACAGCTCCGAAAGCATGACTGAGTGAATACCCCAACTCTCCACCCTCGTGAATCGATCCGGGACATTCCGGTGATACATGGCTGGGAATCCCACCGGGAAATGAGAATTGTTTGAACAGCTTTTTAAGTCCTGCTTCGTCCTGGCTGATATTGGGATAAATCTCACTGTAAGTGCCTTCGAGATACGTATTGCCCACCAGGGCCGGGCCGCCATGACCCGGACCCGCGATATAAAACATATCCAGATCATACTTTTTAATGACCCGGTTCAAATGAACATAGATAAAATTCTGCCCCGGTGTGGTGCCCCAGTGCCCAAGCAACATCGACTTTACATGTGACAGTTTCAGCGGTTCCTTAAGCAAAGGATTTTCGCAAAGATAGAGTTGTCCAACTGACAGATAATTGGCAGCCCGCCAATAAGCGTTCATCTTTTGCAGAAGTTCCTGCGATAATGGGTTATCCTTTTCATCAACATTTTTGTCTTTCATGATTATGTCATATTTAAGTTTTTAGATTCACCTTCTGGCTAACCGTTTTGGCAATCATCCATTCCTCGTCGGTATGAATGACGCGTACAGCAGATGCCCGGCATCTTTTGAAATAACCGGGGCATTTGCCTTGTTTCGTTTTTCTTCTATCTCTATTCCAAGATATCCCAATCCCTCACAAATACGGGAGCGAATGACAGGGCAGTTTTCACCAATACCACCTGAAAAAACAAGTGTGTCCAGTCCGCCAAGTGCAGCAGCGAAAGCTCCTATCCACTTCTTCGCCTGATAGCAAAATAATGCCACGGCTTCTGCCGCCCGAATGTCATCGGATTCCTTCGCGAGTAAATCGCGCATATCGGAACTTGTTTCAGAAATGCCAAAAAGCCCCGATTCATGATTGATCAGATGATTGAACTGCCTGGGTGTCAGATTTTCTGACTGCATCATGTACCACGCGACACCCGGATCCAAATCACCAGGCCGGGTGCCCATCATTAGTCCACCGGCAGGTGTGAAGCCCATGCTGGTGTCAACACTCTTACCACCGTGGACAGCAGCCAGGCTCGATCCATTGCCAAGGTGAGCCAATATCACGCGGCCATTAGCTGCTCTTTTACCGGCAATGCGGGCGAGTTCCTCCATTAAATAAGCATAGGACAGGCCATGGAAACCGTATCGCTGTATCCCTATCGCATCAAAGCGACGTGGAATCGGCAGCAATTTAGCTACACGGGGCATTGTGCAATGGAATGCTGTATCAAAACATGCCACCTGAGGTAGTTTTGGATGTCGCTGACTGAATACCTCTATTAATTCAATTTCCTCGGGCAGATGATCTGAATCATAAGGAATAATACGATGTAGTTCATCCAGCAATTCATGAGTGATGAGTTCGGGCTCAGTGTGTTTCATTCCGAAAACTACACGATGTCCAACGCCACTGATCAAAGAAAAATCAATCTGCTTTTCAAGCCAATCAATCAGGAAATTTGCCACCGATTTGTGATCTGAGATTTCAATCCTAATATTGCCTTTCTTATTCTTTGTCAGGTTATTGAAATCCAGATTAGTACCTTTTAACCCAATCCGATCAACCTTTCCATACAGAATTCGTTCTAATGGTCCATCAATGCGATACAGAGCAAATTTGATGCTCGACGAACCACTGTTAATCGCCAGAACTACTATATTGGCTGGTCTTATGGATGACTCATTTTTCATTCTCTATCCTCTTTAGTAGGGTGTGTAAAGAATCGTTATCATAATGCCCGCGGGTGATTTACCTGATCGCCAGTGCTCTTCAATTTGTTCAAGTGCTTTTACCTTTGGTTTCCGGCACCAGCATATAAAAGAAGAACCAGGCGCCTATAGCTATGACTCCATATAAGCCAGAAAGTTACATGCGTGCCCAAAAATGCTACTAGGCTCAGAAAGGTCACCGCCACAACCAGATTCAATAGCCCAATTAGTAACCGTTACTGTGCTCATGGCCGCACCGCGAACCTTAAGTGGATAGATCTCGGAAATCATCAGCCAGAAGATCGGCCCAAGCCCAAAGGCGAAACAGGCGACATAAATCCCCAGACCGCCAATGGCGACATAACTTTTAAAACTCTCCAACTGCTGGAAATTGGAAAGCCGCGCCCAAGATCGCCAGCCCAATAATCTGGCCGGCAACTCCGACCAGTAACAAAGGCCTCCTGTCCGACCCGGTCGAGCAGGAAGATGGCAAGCACATGAAAAAGCCACATTACCATGGTCAACCCCGCGCCGGCCAGAATCGCGGGACCTGCGCCGTTAATGCCGGCAAACTTAAAAATGGTCGGGGCGTAATAGATGACCGTATTAATGCCTGTTATCTGCTGAAATATCGCCAGCCCTAAGCCGACAATCAAGGGCATCCTTAGTGAAGGCTGAAATAGTCCTTTCATCCCGCCCGCACCCTGCTTTTCCATGCTTTTCTGGATGTCCGTGATTTCCGGCCCTACGTCGGCTTCAGTCCTTACCCGCTGTAAAACCTGCTTCGCCTGTTCCAACTTTTGATCGGCTGATCAACCAGCGCGGACTGTCCGGCAAAAGCCACATGCCAATGACCAGGGCAATGGACGGTATCGCCGCAAGACCAAACATATATCGCCATCCTCTGCTGGCAGGCAAAGGCATAGTCCACCAGGTAGGCAACCACGATGCCTCTGGTAATCGCCAGCATGTTGACCGCTACCAAAGAACCGCGAACTTTTGCCGGGACCAATTCGCCGATATACATCGGAGAAATAAATGAAGCGATTCCAATGGCGATTCCACTAACGAACATGCCTGCAATCAACCAGGGAACCGTTGGTGCAAAAGCCGTGCCAAGGGCGCTGACAGTAAAGATAATGCCGGCCAGTATGATCATTTTGCGTCGCCCGTAAGCGGGCAGTCAGTGCACCGCCGATTATTGCACCAACGACCGCACCCACTAAAACAGAGCTGACGACTATCTCTTCCATGGTGGCAGAAAGAGAAAACTGCTTTTTAATGAATAGTATAGCACCGGAGATTACCCCGGTATCATAACCAAAGAGCAAACCTCCGAGAGCAGCAACCCCCACAGCGAAGTAGACAAATCGCTTTCACTTCTGATTTAGCCTTGTTTCCCATTTGTCTCACTCCTTTCTGCTTGGAGCCGTTTCCTTCTTTGCGCCATGCAGCAATACGAACCATGAAGTCGTTGCCTTCCCAATGATCTGCTTCTCGGCCAGTAGAACGTGAATTTGATCTGTTTTCCTGCTGAAAGCGATTTGGTCGGAAGATCGGCCATATGAATATTAAGCCCGGCATCGTGAGTCTTACATGTCCTTGCAGGTTTTCCAGTCATCGGCAGTCCAGTGAACGACTGCTGGAGCCATTAACTCAATACGCAGGATTTTTCCAGGCAGGCATTGAGCGCAATCTTGTGATTGAACCTCCACGTCATGCGCGGGGAAATGGTTTTTTCCTTCAGATAGCGTTTTACGGTTTGCGGCGGCAGATCGAAAAGCCGTCCATCTTGCAGTGAGCGTCATCAGCTTGAGATATTCGGCATGCGCCCACACCAGAGGCATGGCCGAACCGGATGGCCTGCCAAAATACAACTCGTGTTCAGGTATATCCGGTGTATCCCAAACTTGTTCCGGGATCAGGCCGCCATCATTGGCGAAGGATTCCAGTGCAGTCAGAAGTCCATTTGCGTTTTCGACCTGGCCTGCAGCCAGTTCGTAATGCGCCCGCTCGCCTGTGAGCAGCGGCCAGCCACGGCCAATCCCTGTTCCATCGAAAGGTGAACCATCCTCATGCTCGCCATAGCCGTCGTCGTTATACCGATGCCAGGTGGCACCGATCGGTGTCTCCACCTTGAGCAGGGCGTCAATGACTTTGACCGTATCGCGAATACGCGGGTCATCGGCCAGCGCGCAAACCAAAACGCACCAGCGCCAGCGCATCGGGACTCACCAGGTGACTGGCCAGGCGTGTATCCTCGGCGGCTGACACATTTTTAACTTGCACATTATTCTGATGACTGCTTCACACCTTCGCTCCGGCTGTCTTCGGCGCGATCCGGATATAATAGCCTTCGACCTTAAATTTCTTGCACCAGTCTGTACCGGACATATACATCCAGCGCTCGATGGAATCATTCCAGACATCGGCGATTTCGCGTAGATAGGTTTGCGATGGAAGCTTCGTGATTCAAATCGGCCATTTCCGCCGCAACCAGCAGCGCCGCAATTTCCGCCCCGACTGTGAACGGCGAATAGCCCGGATCTTCCTCCCAGCGATCCTGTGGGCTGACCGGGCCGTTGCGCGCCAGATACCCGGCCGCTTTCCTTACCATCGGCCAAAACATTTCCAGATCGCCCTGCAGCCAATGCCTTTTCGCGATGGGCCAGGTCTACCAGGAGAATCGGCAATGCCGTCTCGTCCATTTGGATTCCGTTCCAATAGGGCGAACCATCCAGCCACATATTCTGCGACCAGTGACCGTCCGACTGCTGGGTTCGCTGCAAATAATGCGAGCACCCGGCGGGCTTCCTCGTGCGCGCCGGCCGCGAGCAAACCTCCCGCCGTCTCCACCATATCTCGCGACCAGACGAGATGATAACCGCCCTGATCATCATCCCCCTTGCTGAATCCCCACGGAATCGCGAGGCTGGCGATGAGGGCACCGGGTGCCTGCTTGGATTCATGCGTGCGCAGGACGGCGAGACTTTTCTGGGTAAGATCGCCAGGAGCTAACTTCTCCCCGCTTCAGCGACGTGTGCGTCTTCGTCCATTCCTGCCAGCCGCTAATATAGTCGATGCTTTGCCTTGTCAAAACCATCGCGCAGGCTGGTTATGGCATTCCGGGCCGCTTCATCCGGGTCATTGCCAAAACCAAGTGCAAGGACAAATTTCCCTGCGATTTCAAAAGATCAATTCCGGCGGTCAAAGCCACATTGCCGTTTTCAGCCCGCGTGTATTCCCAAGTCATCTGGTGGTGCGCCTTCAAATCCTGCCAGCCATCCGACGAACCGACGTAGCCGGCAGACCGCTTCGTCCACGGAGCCGAACAGGCCAACGCCAGGGCGCAATCATTCCGCTGCGCAAACAGCATTGGTGTTCCCTCGAACTCGCCCACCCAGGCGGTGTTGCCGCCGCCGTGATTTCCCAGATGCGGCGCAAGCACGACATGAAGGTGATAATCCGGTAAGGTCACCTTGCAGCGCGTCAAACTGAACCTGTTGTAACACCGTGTCCCGATGTGGATCGGTCACAACCTGCTTTTCAATGCGGTAGCGTCCATCATGGCAGGTGTTAACTAACCGGAATGCCGGAACACCGTCGGCCATCCATTCCACTTCATGTCCCGTATCACGTTTCTCTTCGGAGAAGAAATCCTTTCCATCCGTGACGATCAATCCCATGTCCCGGATGCAGGCCTGGTCAATGCGAGGGTAATATATCTCGTTGAAGATTCCGTGGCTTAGCGTGAACCAGACACGGCTTTCGTTGCTGAGAGCAGTACCAACGCCGGTTTTAGCGCTGGAAGTCCAGCGAGCAGGAATTCCGGGAGCACCTGGTGCATAATTATTTGTTGTTTGCATCAAATCTCTTTTTAAAGTTTTATAAACTAATTTAATGAACAAATCTCTTATGAAAGCCCATTCTCATTCACATGATTATCAGCGATTCTATCCTTGCTATCTTTTTTATATCAATTGTTTAAGATCTTTAATCCAAGTGAAGAAAGTTCCGAACGTGTGGATTTGTAGTCAGTATGATAGATACTTCGGATCCCTAAATCTCTTGCAACATCTACGAACATCTGTGTATTTTCAATATATACAACATGTTCAGCAGGAATCTGTGCAATATCCAATGCTATCCGGAATATATCGGCATCGGGCTTTCGAAAATGGACAAAACAGGAAGATATGTAAAAGTCCACGAACCGGTTCAATTGAAATTTCTCTATTCTGTGTTTATTTAACTCCCTGGCTTCGTTGTTGACTACAGCTATTTTTAGCTTGTATTTTTCTTTCAACTGTTGCACAAATTCAATCATTTCAGGGAAAGGAGTGGATTGTTCAAACATAAATTTCTGGAATTGATCAGGCGTGAATGCACGTTTCTGATAAAAAACCACCCGATTGAGGTATTCCTTCAGCGTAAGTTTCCCTTCTTCATAAGTAACGAAAGTGAGATGGTGCCGATCTTCCATATCATTATAGTCCAGATTAAATGTTTCGGCGGCTGATCTGCGTGACTCGTGTCCCCAGCCATTGGAAAGCAATACCCCACCAATATCTAAAAACAAAGTTGTAACGGGGATCAATTTATTCATTTTCAAATATTTTAAAATTAGAGAGCGATAGATGAAGTTTTAATATTTCAGGATGATTTGATTTTCATCATTTTTCTGCCAATTCCGTTGGTAATGGCCAATGATGTCCGGGATTGAGTAATCCATCAGCTTCCTTCGGCCCCCAGGTGCCGGAAGCATAATTTGGAAAATCAGTTGGAGGTTTACCCGACCAGACATCAAGGATTGGCATGATGATTTGCCAGGCAGCCTCGACCTGATCAGCCCGCATAAAAAGAGTAGCATCACTGTTCATCACATCCCAAAGTAACGTTTCATAAGCATCCGGTATAGGTATTGAAAAGCTTTGCTGATAATTGAACCGCATAATCACCGGTTTTAACAATAATTTCGTTCCTGGTTGCTTTGCCTGAAAGCGCAGCACAATACCTTCATCCGGTTGAATAGACAAAATGAGACAGGCTGATTGCCAATCGTGTAGTGGCTTCAGGAGGAAAGGACTTATGCGGTACGGCACGAAATTGTATTGTAACTTCCGATACTTGCCTCGGAAGACGTTTCCCGGTTCGGAGATAAAAAGGCACATCCTGCCATCGCCAGTTATCTACAAAGAGCTTCAATGCAACAAATGTCTCGGTAAGATGAATCATGGGAAACACCGGACTTCTTCACGATATCCGCATAATTCTTTTACGTCCTTGCATACCCTTGCCATATTGCCCCCGAACTGCAAACTCATTCACCTTATCTTTTGGTATTGGTCCGGATGGCATGAAGAACATCTACTTTCTTGTTACGTATTTCATCTGCATTAAATGAGACCATAGGTTCCATAGCAATAAGACAGAGCAATTGCATCAGGTGATTTTGTACCATATCCCTTAATGCCCCTGCTTTCTCATAATACTCTCCGCGGTGTTCAACACCTAAATCCTCGGCGACAGTAATGGTTACATAATCTACATACCTTCGGTTCCAAATAGGTTCAAAGAGTGGATTGGCGAAACGGAACGCGAGAATATTCTGTACGGTTTCTTTACCCAGATAATGATCAATTCTGAATATCTGAGATTCCGCAAAACTATCGGTAAGTATCTGATTCAGCTTTAAAGCAGATGCAAAGTCATGCCCGATTGGTTTTTCAACCACAATCCGTGTCATTTCCTTATCATCTGCCATTCCTGCTTCCTTTAAGATATTTAGGAATTTCACCAAACATAGCCGGTGGTGTTGCCATATAAAATAATCGCTGGGCTTTTGTCTTCCACTCTTTTTCCAATTTCGAGACATTGTTCTTTTAATATGGAATAAATTTCCGGTTTTGTAAAATCTCCCTTTTTATAGTAAATATGTTTGGCAAACTTTATCCACACCTTATCGTCGACTTTACCCTTCCTTGAAAACTTTTCAATTCCGTCCCGAAAACGCTTTCGTAAATCCTCATCGTTAAGTTCTATACGATCCAATGCAACTATAGAAAAATAAGGAGGCATACTCAAATCCTGAAACAAATCAAAAAGTGATGGTACCAGTTTTCTCCATGTCAGATCACCTGATCCTCCAAAAATGGCAGAATATGGTTGGTTGAAGTTTGTTGTTTGTTTTCATCATAATCCTTTCTGCCATTCTGTATGATAGGTTCCTTTGGCATCGATACGTTCGTAAGTATGAGCGCCAAAATAATCGCGTTGTGCCTGAATCAGATTAGCTGGCAACCAGGCACTTCTGTAAGCATCAAGATAACCGAGAGAAGCCATAATGCCGGGTATGGGAATACCCATTCCACTTGCCTGGCATACGATCTGACGAAGTGATTCCTCATTTCCTTTAATCTTTTGCGAGAGATTGGGGTCAAGCAACAGATTTGGCAGATCTCCTTTAGCATGAAAAGCTGACTGAATCTCCTCAAGAATGTCCGCACGAATAATGCAGCCTCCCCGCCAGATCCGAGCTACTGCTTCCAAATCCAAATGATATTGATACTTATCAGATGCTGCAGTAAGAAGAGAAAAACCCTGTGCATAAGTAGTAATCATAGACACAAAGAGCGCTTTTCGTAATTGGTTAAGGAAAATTTTACGATCGCCTGTGAAATGAGTTCCCTGGTGCTGGTAAATTCTTTCCGCTTTTTCCCGCTGCTTTTCAAATACTGATAAGTCGCGCATTGCAACTGCTATATCTATTGTCGGAACAGGTACCTGAAGTTCCATAGCGCTTTGCGAAGTCCACATCCCGGTTCCTTTTTGCCTGGCTACATCAAGAATTTCATCAATCAACCGTTTGCCGGTCTTATCATCTACCTTGCCAAATATATTGCTTGTAATTTCCATAAGGAAACCATTCAGTTCGCCATTATTCCATTCGCTGTAAATGTCATGAAGTTCGTCGTCGGAATAATCGAGTAACAGTTTCATTAAAGCATAGGTCTCGGAGATAAGCTGCATTAAGCCATATTCAATCCCATTATGCACCATTTTTACAAAATGACCGGATGATAATGGTCCTAAATACGTAACGCATGGTTCACCATTCACTTTGGCGGCAACAGCTTCAAGAATCGGTTTCACCCTTTCATAAGCTTCTTTTAATCCGCCGGGCATAATACTGGCGCCGTGTCTGGCGCCTTCCTCTCCGCCGGAAATCCCCATCCCCATAAAGAGTATTCCTTTTTCTTTTAAGCTGATGGTGCGCAGATTGGTGTCTTTAAAATAGGAATTACCTGCATCAATGATAAGATCTCCTCTCTGAAGATGCACCAGACATTTCGTTTATGACAGAATCTACCGGCGCTCCTGCCGGAACGAGCAAAATTATTGCACGGGGTTTATGAAGAATTGAGATAAACTCCTTAAGGCTGCCTGTGCAATGAATATCTCTTTCCTCTGCCTCCTCTGTGAAGAGCTTCGACTTTGGTCGAGTCATTGTCATAACCGGCCACAGAGAATCCATGATCGGCCATGTTTAATAAAAGATTCCGGCCCATTACTCCTAAGCCCACCATACCGATTTCATACTCATGTTTTAAATTCGTATTTTTCATAATTCAAAGATTAACTTCGCCAGAGAATCAGATCAGTTTCAAGCGGAACATTAACACCCGGAAAGTTTGGTATTACCCGTGGAGTATAATCCGATGCAGGACGTGTTGCAGGCACCGTCGCCCGATAGACATGTGGTTTATTTGTTTCTGTCTGTTGTTCTGCAAGATTTAACTTCTGTCGTAACGGAGCTGCATCCATCTTTTCCATCAGCATAAAGCTCCACAAGCACTGCATTTGGATCGAGGGAGTTTAGATAAACTTCGGCTTCAAATATGTGCATATCTCCTTCGGTTTCAACCTTTAATTCTCCAAATTGAATTGTGCTCCAATTTTGCTGTAAGGCATTACAGCCAATCCACAATCTGTTTGCTATCTTGCCCTTATCAGCAGAACGAGACTGATAAGTTGCAGCCAGCGGGAGGTAATATTTTTCTGTATATTCCCGTACTGTTCGATTGGCAGAAAAACGCGGAGTCAATTGTGCCATGCTTTTTCGTATTCGCTCCACCCAGGAACCGGGAATGCCTTTTTCATTCCGGTTATAAAACTCAGGTATAACCTGCTGTTCGAGCAGATCATAAAGCGCCTCTGCTTCAACAGCATCCCAGGCGGGATCGTCACCATGTTCCTTTCCATCACCTATTGCCCATCCCACTTCAGGGGTATAGGCCTCAGCCCACCAACCATCCAGTTCGGATAAGTTAATACCGCCATTTACAAGCACTTTCATTCCGCTTGTACCGCTGGCTTCCCAGGGACGCCGGGGGGTATTAATCCATACATCCACACCCTCGACAAGCCGTTCAGTCAAAAGCATGTCATAATCGCTTAAAAATATTACATGCGGACGAACTTCTGGTTGCCGGATGAAATGAATCCATTTTGTGATCAGTTCCTGCCCTGCCTGATCAGCAGGATGCGCTTTGCCTGCAAGTATAAGCTGCACCGGATATTGAGGATTAGAGAGCAGACGAATGAGACGCTGAGGATCGTGCAACAACAGATCAGGTCTTTTATAGGTAGCGAAACGACGTGCAAAACCCAAGCGTCAATGCATTGGGATTAAACAAATGTTTCACAGATTCAACTTCTTCAGACGATCTCCCGAGGCTGCCAACTGACGGGATAATCGTTCACGGGCATATTGAATAAGTGCCGTTCGTAAATTGGTACGCATCTGCCAGAGCCTTTCATCAGTGATTTTCCGGATATCCTGTTCATGGTTTTCCATTG
This sequence comes from uncultured Bacteroidia bacterium, assembly GCA_963810555.1. Classification (GTDB taxonomy): domain Bacteria; phylum Bacteroidota; class Bacteroidia; order Bacteroidales; family Prolixibacteraceae. The sequence goes on from CAWENX010000007.1 coordinate 687,245, forward strand.
TCCCTAACCAGCGGTCTTTCCCGCAAGCCTCTGTCCAGAGATCATCAGATCCTTTGGAGTCCCAGCTCGGCATATGCACTCCATTGGTTACATAACCAACCGGAACTTCATCCTCAGGCCATCGTGGAAAAAGAGGACTAAGGATATGCCGGCTTACTTTTCCATGCAGGCGGCTTACCCCATTCACCGCTCCGCTTCCCCGGATTGCCAGATAAGCCATGTTAAAACTTTCTCCAAGATCATTTGCGGATTTTGCCGGCCTAACGCCAACAAATCCTGAAGTGAAATACCAAGTTTCTTTTGAGCGTACTCCCCCAGATATTGTTCAATGAGAGTAGGTGAAAAACGATCAAATCCAGCCGCCACAGCGGTATGTGTAGTGAAAAGATTTCCAGCTCTCGTGGCAGCCAGGGCAATTTCAAAAGATTGCCCTGTTTCTTTCATAAAACTCCGGGCTCGTTCCAATACAAGAAAAGCCGCATGTCCTTCATTCAAATGACAGACCTGGGGTTGAATGCCAAGTTCGTTAAGCAAACGCCATCCCCCGATTCCAAGAACCAATTCCTGTTTAAGCCGAAGCTCAGGTCCCCCGCCATATAATTCACTCGTTATTCCACGGTGAGCAGGAAAATTTGCCGCATCGTTGCTGTCTAACAAATAAAGTTTAATTCTACCCACCTGAACTTGCCAGGCACGCAGCCATACAGAATATCCCGGCAATTCAATTTCCATCCGTAACCATTCTCCATTCGGATTGACGCAGCGGAATAACAGGTAATTGGCCCGGATCGTTATAGGGGAAAAGAGCCTGTTGTTCACCGTTTTTATCAATTTCCTGGCGAAAGTAACCTTGTTGATATAAAAGCCCAATGCCTATAATGGGAATACCCAAATCACTTGCAGTCTTAAGCTGATCACCGGCCACATTACCCAGGCCTCCGGAATAAATAGGAAGAGCCTCACTTAACATGAATTCCATGCTGAAATATGCCACACATGTGAGTGGAGACTTGGGATAATTTTGCTGAAACCAGGCCGGAACTGTATTTGCATCCTTTTGGGATTGTTTAAGAGAATTCTACTTTCTTTACGAAAGTCGGGGTCCGACATTACGTTCTGAAACTGGTCCTTTGAAACCGTTTGAAGAACTACCCATGGATTTTGCGTTAGATTCCACAGGTCAGGATCAAGTTGCTGCCATACTTCATCAGCGGCATGATTCCACGACCATCGCATATCAAGAGCAAGTTCGGCAAGAGAGTCTAATCCCTTGAATTCAACAGGTAAAAAACTGTAAATAGGTTTAATATCCTGTACTTGTTTATCCATAGTTTCGTTCCTTTATATTATTTGTATAACAGTATTCTTATAAATCCTGTACCGGTCGTTCTCCCATTCTTTCAAGGATATTAAAAGCGGCTAAGGCCGTACTTTCCGGAACTGTATCTGATTCGAGGGCTTTTCTCAGGGCCTCCAATAAATCGTTGTATCCCTCTAACCGCTGGTATCTAAGCACATGATGTGCCCCATGGCGAAGCAAAACGGAATCTGACCCTCGCGCGATCAATGTACGCAATAGTTCCGGCCATGCAGTCTTGCTGAATTTTTCCAAAGCTTCTGCTGCAAGCCATGCCACGTCAGTCTCAGTATCCTCAAGTGCTGTCACAAGGGAAGGTATGGCTTCGGCATCGCCAATAGCCCCAAGTGCCTTAGCCGCCTCCCAACGAACCCTGTATACTTCGGAATCCTTCAAAGCCGAGGACAATGCGGAAACGGCAGGTTTTCCCAGCGCCACGAGTGACTTTCTGGCCTTTCTGCGAACATTAGTGTCCGCATTTTCCAGCATTTTGACAAGAGAGTCAATATTTTCATTTGTTTGTATTTGATCACTCATATCTTGTCTTTAGAAGGTTTTCCTGACTTAAATCCTTTTGCTGCAGCGTCATTAATAATTAGGTGTGCTTCCTCCAGGATGCGTTTCAAATGATCTTCTCCAATAAAGCTTTCTGCATAAATCTTATAGATATTCTCAGTCCCGGAAGGACGAACGGCAAACCATCCGTTTTTTGCAGATACTTTTAGCCCTCCGATAGAAGCATGGTTACCCGGTGCATGGGTTAGTACAGTCAGAATCTTTTCACCGGCCAGTTCTTTGACCTGAACCTGCTGCTGCGACAAATTCTTAATCACTTCTTTTTGTTCCGGTGTTACGGGTGCGTCAACACGGGTATAAACGGGCTCGCCGAATTCATGTGTGAGTTCCTGGTATATTTCACCTGGATCCTGTCCAATATGGGCTGTGATCTCTGCGGCAAGCAGCGCGAGGATGATTCCATCTTTGTCGGTAGTCCAGACATTGCCATCAAAACGAAGAAAAGAGGCTCCGGCACTCTCTTCTCCGCCAAATCCCAGGGAACCGTTAAAGAGACCCTCTAGCAAACCATTTGAATCCAACAGGCACCTCATAAAGCTTACGCCCAAGCTGATAGCAACACGGTCAATCATCTGACTGCTTACCAATGTTTTGCCTATAGATGCTTCCTCTCTCCACAGGGGCCGGTGCTGAAATAAGTAATGAATTGCGACAGACAGGTAATGATTAGGAGGCAGCAAACCTTTACTTTTTGTGACAATCCCATGCCTGTCATGATCCGTATCACAGGCGAAGGCAATGTCAAATTGATCTTTTAATTTAATTAAACCTTGCATTGCATAAGGGGAGGACGGATCCATCCGGATTTGACCATCCCAGTCTAATCGTCATAAAACGGAAAGTCGGATCCACAGCCTTATTTACTACTGTCAGGTTTAGTTTATAATGTTCGGCAATAGGTTCCCAGTAATGAACACCTGCCCCACCAAGGGGATCAACACCAAGTTTAATATTTGAATTACGAATCACATCCATATCTATAACACTGGAAAGATCAGAGATGTAATTATTTAAATAATCATGCCTGTGGGTTGTGGTGCTTTAAGAGCCTTCTCAAGAGGAATCCTTTTTACCTCTTTAAGATTATTTTTCAGTATTGCATTTGCCTTTTCCTCAATCCATTTGGTGATGGACGATTCCGCAGGTCCGCCATTGGGAGGATTATATTTGAAACCTCCGTCATGCGGGAGGATTATGAGAAGGAGTAATGACTATTCCATCAGCAAGACCAGCTTTACGCCCTCTATTATAAGTAAGAATGGCATGCGAAATAACAGGGGTAGGAGTATATTCCTCTTTCCCTGCAATCATAACTTCTGCTCCATTTGCTGCCAACACTTCCAGTGCAGTGGTAAAAGCGGGTATAGAAAGGGCATGAGTATCCATACCAAGAAATAAAGGGCCGTCTATTTTCTGTTGCTGCCGGTACAGACAAATAGCCTGGGTAATTGCCAAAATATGTTTTTCATTGAAAGACCTTTGGAATGCTGAACCACGATGCCCTGAGGTTCCGAAGGAGACCCTTTGTTCAGAAATGCTAAAATCAGGTTCTTCGGTATAATAGGCTGTAATAAGCCGGGGCACATTGATCAGCATCGCCGGATCGGCTGATTTTCCTGCAAATTTGCTTACTTCCATGATCTTTTATTTCTTCTTCTTTGAGAAAATGCGCAAACATCTGATCAATATGTTTTCAATTAAACATCAACAATTATTGATTCAGTTGGTTCATACTACATCAATATTCTTTTTATTTCTCTAATGACTTTTTTGTTATGGACTTCATTAGTTTATCAAATGATTTAACAGATTTTTTGAGGCTTTCTTTTTCAAGTCTTTCGGTAATTCTGTTTATATTTATTCCAATTTCAGGCAATTCAGACAACACCCAATAAGCCTGACCTAAATCGACTTCCAATGTGGCTGTGGGATTGCCGTGTTTTCGATAGTACTGAAGAGTTTTAAGATTTACAGTATTGATTGTATCAGGCCCGACAAGAGCTTCAAAATATTTAATATCCTCATAATCAGAATTTTTAGGATTGGTGCCGGCCCAGACCAGTCTCTGTGGTGCAGCTCCTTTGTGAGCCATTTTAACGAAAAATTCACTTTCAAAAGTTTTCTTATAAATTTTATAGGCAACCTTAGCGCTTGAAATCGCAACCTCTCCACGTATACTTAATGCAAAAAAAGCCTGCTCACCACCTAATGCAGTAAAATTCTCTTCTATTGGATCAATCACAGAATCAATGCTATTTAAAAAGAAACTTGCTACAGATGCTATATTTTTTACCGGCTTGCCCTGATCTATGCGGTCCGTGATACCAGCTATATAAGCTCTTATAACCTGTCTGTAACGGGGTAATCCAAAGATTAAGTTTGCGTTGACATTGATTCCTTCGCTGATGAGTTGCTTGATGGCAGGAAGACCTTCAGTAGTTGCCGGGATTTTTATGAGAATGTTGGGACGGTTTAGTGCTGCCCATAACCGTCGGGCTTCTTCTATTGTTCCAAAGGTGTCATGGGCCAGATGAGGATTGACTTCCAGACTGACATATCCATCTTTGCAATCCGTCTTTTCATAAATAGACATGAATTCATCAGCGGCATGCTGTGTGTCGCGCTGGCTGAGCGTTTCATAAATCGCTTTAGCATCTCTTTTCTTCAGCGTGAGGTCGCGGATGTCAATGTCGTAAATATGACTATCCGATATCGCTTTTTCAAAGATGGATGGGTTTGAGGTTATTCCACGCAATCCATCCTCCTCAATCAATTCTTTAAGTTTACCGCTTTTAATCATATCCTTTGTCATGCAGTCTAACCACAGCGCCTGTCCAAGTATTTCTAATTTTTTAAAAGGATTGTCTTTCATTATTTTGTTTTTATGTATGCCTTTTCACAATTTCAATGAGCATGTCCTAATGCCCTCTCCTCTTTGGATTGACGGACTCCATTTCATCTATGGCTAATTTAAAATGAAATATACGGGCAGTTAAAAGAATGGTTAAAGGCTGAAATATTCTTTGAGAACAAGCGCTTCATTATGCTCTTCATCTTTGGTTCCATAAACTAATGTTACCATTCCCTTTCCCATTTGTTCCTTCAATAATGAAACTTGCTCCTTGTTTTTACTGAGTTCCTCAAGGTATCGTTTCCTGAACTGGTACCACTTATCAGGGTCATGATCAAACCATTTACGAAGTTCTGTACTGGGAGCGATATCCTTCAACCATAAATCAACGCTCGCTTTTTCTTTTGTCAAGCCTCGTGGCCATAGCCTGTCTACCAAAATGCGGCAGCCATCTTCTTTTTCAGGTTTTTCGTACACTCTTTTGATCTTTATTTTCATTGCGTGCTCTCATTTTTTACCTTATTCCGATTTTAAGTAAATGCTCTCCTTCATTGGTATCAGTCGACTTAATTTAAGCATCTTGATCTGGAAATGTGTGTTGAAAAACCTTTGAAAAGAGCTGTATCATTTACACATTTTTGAGCTGTGTCACGCATTAAAATAACAATCTCACGACATAATTGTTGTAACTGTTCCAATTCCACTCCCGGGAACTGAGGATAGATCGAAGCGACCGTAAAAGTATATTTAACTGCAGGCTGCGAGGCTGTTGCCGGAGGAAGGATAACGGAAATAAAGTTCTCCCCCACATTGCGGCTTGCGTCATAATCAACAATGGTTCCCTGCCTGTCAGCCCTGATCTGGAAGGTCCCCATATCGGGAAGGTGAAGGACCGCCGGCAGCAGGGTTTTATTTTTCTCCGCCATCACACCCAGGAGGGTGGCATGATTTTTCCTTTTGTCAAATCTGAATTCAATTCCTTTCGCGGCATCATCTTTTTTATAGCCGGACGTTGCGCTGAATCCTTTTTCATCAAAATTAAAAACCCATGCAGCTTTGCCCGGTGCTCCCTTTTTGCAGATCCTTGCCTGTGATTCTGAAACCTTAAAAAGCTCATATTCCCTTGCCTTTGCCGGCTTCCATTGAACGGGATTGTATCCCAATTTGGCACTGCCCAGCGCATCCACAGAGAAATATTTCACAAACGGGACAGTATCGGTAAGCTCTATCCTGTAGAATTTCGATGCGTAATCAAAACACTTAACTTTTGCGAACACGATTGACTGATCATCAGCACAATTGCCAATAAACCAATCAGGCAGGAGAATTTAAAGTGTTGCATGGTTTAATTTTTCAGGTTATTATCTGCTGATAAATTTAATTAATTTAACCGAAAGCCCTGCTTTCTGTGACGTTCGATCCTTAATTGTCTAACATCGGTCAATTCAACCCTCATCCCCGCTGCCCCGGATTTGCAATCCGGGGGCAATGGCACCAGGATTTGTAATCCTTCACATGATCATTTGGAAATCGAATACCCGCCCGGTTGACCTGGAATCAGAAAGTACAACGAAGCTAATTGCAAATCCCGGCCTGATACGATTGCAAAAAAGAAATGGATTTAAATATTAATAAACTGAATTAAAAAATCCTGATTTCACTCTCTGAATCCTTTTTCAGAGTTATTTCATTTGCACTGTCAAGGTGAAGGTACCCTTTATCGGAAACTACTCCTTTTACCTTCTGCACATTTGAATGTAATTCTGTCCTTGAGTCCTGAATATCAATTTTTAAGGAATCCAGTCTAATGCCATTGCCGTAAATACGGGACTTATTTCTTTCTTTAATATCCATATATGAAAATGACGATCTGCTTTTATTATTCTGGTGGATATTAATATTGCTGTTATCCAGATCGAAAAAAAGATTCTTACTCGTGCTTTGTACAAAATTATCATTCAATATCAGGGTTGAATTTATAAGCAGAAATTTATTTGGCTCCTCGGCAACATATATTTTACCCATCATTCGCCGCTGGACAGATTCAGGTCTTTTATGATCAAAGTATCATTTCTTACCTGGAAATTGATGTCAGGATACACAAAATCTTTTTGATAATCAATTTCAATATAGTTCGAATCTCCCTTAACTATTGCAACATTTTTGGTTCCATTCATGCTCAGCACTTTAAAGGAAGGAAGAGTTATTTTCTTACTATTCACGCTGCCGGATAACTGTACAGGTCCTTTTTTGCCATTTATCCTTATATCTAAAGCTCCGGCGATGATCATAAGCGCTATAACTCCAACGAGCGACAGAAATATTATTTTACTGATTTTCATAGTGATTAGTTATTATGCTTTAAAATAGGGTTCTAACTCTTTGAAACTGATGCCTAATATTCTCATCTGCTTTACAATCAAGGGAAGTTCATTCTCAAAAAACTCCTTTCTCTTCCATTGTCTGATAATGTTTACAGCGTCAGTATTGACATAATACCCTATACCGCGCTTGTTTTCTATGATTCCTCTTGACTGAAGTTCAGCATAGGTTCGCATTACCGTATTGGGATTCACACCTATATCGGTTGCAAGATCACGGACCGAAGGTATCTTTTCGCCCGGCGGATACTGTCCCACAATTACTTTCTCCGAAATACTGTCTGCAATCTGAAGAAAGATTCCTTTGTGATTAATGAATTCCATAATTAAACCTCTCTCTCTTTTAATCTGAAAAATGAAAAGACAAGGAAAGTTAGGTTGATCACTGTAATGCAATTCCGCGGATAACCTGGGGAAATCATTTCTGACTTCCAAACCCAGAATACGTGATTATTGACAGGATTATAATCCTCTTAAATTTAAACCTTTGTACAGCAGATAAATTAGAAGAAAATAACCACCGGCAAGCAGTGGAAAATGTAAACAGTGTTTTCAAAAGCGGTGATTTGGAAAAATGGGTGGCGCCTGCAAATGAAAATATAAAAGCAAATAATCATGCCTGATCATAGCATAAATCATCCAAATAAATTTTTATCTGAAACAGATATTAGCTGTCAATGGACATCCTTAAGTGTAAACTGATAACTCACAAAATAAGTAACAAAACGATGGACCACAGCGCCTTCGATTTTCACAACCAGCCAGAATAACAATGGCATTAAGATGACATATACCAATAGCCTGGATATCAATTCAAATACATACTTTTCTGATGTACTGGAAGGCAAAAGGAGATAAGTCGTGCTTTTCTCTTTTGTCCTGAATGCAGGAAATGAAAGACTCATGTAAATTATACCCAATCCAAAGAATAAAATGAAAAATGTAACAACATAACTGCTTAGATCCCAACTTCTAAAGTTACGTGTTGATTGAACATACAACAAAATGACAAAAAGCATCCCTGTAAATCCGATAATTGTCATTCCGATCAGCTTCCTGTTGATTATTAGCGATTGCCGGCACAGCAGCATAAAACGCCTGAACGAAAAATTATTATTTGTCTGCATATTGTTCGATTTTTTTTCCATTTGTAATGGCGTTAAATAGTAATTCGATATCAATTTCCGTTTCAGCATACCCGTTTGGCATCATCATCCTGTATCCTCCCGGAACCGCCTCACTGTAAATAGAATCCTTCGTATCTTCAGAAGTCCCGTTTACAAAACATACTTTATTGGAAATTTCTTCCATCGTATGATTGAAAATCACCTTGCCATTATCCAGGATGATAATTTTATCAATCAGGTTCTCAACATCTTTAACCTGGTGCGTTGAGATGATAACCAATTGATTTTCATCGAGCGAACCTGCAAGAATTTTACGGAACAATGCCTTTGACGGAATATCCAGACCATTTGTCGGTTCATCGAGAGCAAGCAATCTGCACCTTGTGGCAAGGGCAAAAGCAATCAGAAACTTTTTCTTCTGTCCGTGCGAAAGCTTCTGCAGGTTTTGGCTAACGTACAGTTCAAATTCAGCGAGAATGCGACCCATCATCCCCTGATCAAATCGCGGATAAAAAGGAGCATAAGCTTTGAGATAATCCTCAATAGTAACAGCAGGAAAATAAAACTCCTCCGGTACCAGGAAAATATCATTAAGCATTGACGCCTCCCTTTTCTTTGGAGTATGGTTGAGTACTGACAACTCGCCTCCATTTGGATGAAGGAGACCTGTCAATAATTTCAGCAGGCTTGTTTTACCGGCGCCGTTTTTCCCAAGCAGTCCGGTAATGCTTCCGGCTCCAAGCCTGAGTGTCAAAGCATTGAACAGAGTCTGCTGCCTCGAATAACCAAAATTAAGTTCTTTAATCTGAATCATAAGCTTTAGATTTTACTGTTTTAGTGTACTACTTTACTATTACAGTACAAATATAAAATAGAATTATTTGACTTTCCAAATAATTTTAATAAAATCTTTTATTCAATTTGTTTAGGTATGATAATTATCTGTGAAAAAAGGAATCAAAAGCTTGTCCGCCCGGATGGCCTGGGTCGGACAGGATGAACGGATCAGATTACAGATTGTCCGGTCGCCTGCGGATCTGTTCTGCCAATTCATAAACCATCTGATGTCGCTAAATCACCAAAACACGAATTCCCGCTAAACACTGAAACTCTGTAACTCTGAAACTTTGAAACCATGTACGAACGGCCTTTCAACACATTTTCAAATTTCCAAATCACCACCCGCTCGTTTGAAAATCCGAAGGAATCGTATTAATCTTTATTTCCTCCGTGAGAATAATTTATATATAATGTTTCGAAATAACAACAACATTTACTATCTTTGTCTGAATCAAGCTAAAAAACCAGCTTATGAGCTATCTCGAAGATCAGCGCCGAAAAGCAGTCCTGCAAAGGGATACTATTTTTAACGATCCTGGCGGCGGCATTTTCAGAAATGCTGAACGCGAATTTGTGCTTTGCAATCCCTCATTAAACATCTGGTCAGGTATAAAAGAAGATGCAAATGGCAAGTTTAAGCTGTAACTAATTAACCATACTCCATATAGTAGTGCGATGAGATGTATTTTTTGTAAAAATAATTCGGACAATACAAAAAGTATTGAACATGTAGTTCCTGAATCACTGGGTAACAAAGAACATGTTATGCCAAAGGGTGCTGTATGTGATCAGTGTAATAATTACTTTTCATTAAAAATTGAAAAACCGGTATTGGAAACAGAGTTTTTTAAAAACCTTAGATTTAGAAATGGGTTAGAATCAAAAAAAGGGAGAATTCCTCCAGGGAAAGGAATTATTCCATTGACAAACTGTTTTCCTGAAATATATTTACCTAAAAATTCTAATAATATTGAGATTAATCTTGACGAAAAAACATTCCACTTAATACGTGAAGGTAAAATTAAACAAATGTATGTTCCTTCTTCAACACCTTTGCCTTATAACAATCAAAGTATTTCGCGGATGTTGGCAAAAATAGCATTTGAATTTTTTGTTTTAAGATTAGCTGATGATGAAGAAACGCGCGATTTATTAATTGATGAGAAAGGTATAGAACCCATCAGAACCTACGTGAGATACAATTTTAAAAATGAGAATTGGATTTATTCTGTCAGAAAAATATATGATGAAGACGAAAATTTCTATTTAGGGAATGGCAATTCTGTTGACATGGTTTTTGAATGTGATTTTTTAACAACAGACCAAATGGAAATATATTTTGTTATTGCTTTCAAGGGCATCGAATTTTCAATCAATATGGGAGGTTCATCTATCGATGGTTACAATAACTGGTTAAACGAAAATGGAAATATTAGTCCACTTTACCGGAAAGGTACAGGTTTTGGTTATAAATTAACACCTGAGTTTTTAATAAAGGCAAAATAAATATAATCGCTAATGGAAAATAACTATTTCGTTTTTACCGACAAAACAAGGGAATTAAAGATTGATCGTCTTCATATTTGCACCTGGGAATTCAAAAACAATTCTGCCCTTATTGAATTTGGAGCAGAAATTAATAATCCTTACGAAATATATGAAGAAAGCATTACTTTATACATTTACATTCCGTGGATTTCGAATAAGCACACTATAGTTGATTTATATGATAAACTAAAGGAATCAGAAAATAGTCGCTTTATATTTAATGATTCTGTTTTAGGTAATGCATTTTTAGATGATGGTAATAGAAAAAACGGCGTTATACAGAAATTTGCAAATAGGAATCCTCTTTGCATTATACCCATTAATGTTTCTGTAAATGAAAACAAAGTAGTCACTATCCGCATCAATCTTAAAGATTTAAATAATACCGAAAAGGTTAAAAGTACAGGACTATACTTTCGATTCTACATTGAGCCAAGCATTAATTTATTATCTACAAGAAAGACTGGAATTAGTCGCTCAACAATAATTTACGATTTAAAAATTAATGAAAGGCGGAATTTTCCGGAAAATACGGATATTGATTTCAGGGAAATATCTTTGTGTAACATTAAATCATGCTTCTTCTTTAACATTCTACCCAATTCTTATGATCTCACCTTTTTTGATACTCTTTCATTGAAGAATATTAGGACATTAGAGTTTGATTCTTTTAAAAAATATATCGGTGATAATAGGGTTAAGAAGAATGAATTAGTCGTTATATTTAATAAAAAAGAAGACCAAGAGAGCTACGCTTTTTTCTCAATTTTTTCAAAAGAAAGAATAGGTGCTGGACAATTTGCTTTAGCGGTTCTAGTTAACTTGATCTGTGGTATTCTTCTTTTTATTCCCGCATATAGGAACACTCTTAATCTTAGTTTTTTTTCAAGAGAAATATGGAAAAAACTTCCTGTGGAGGTTTATTTATCTATCATAATTGGATTAGTGATTGCTGGATATTTTCTTTGGCCAAAATTAGTTTATGTAAAACAATCCATTCTAAATGCAATCACTAAAAAATTCCTTAAAAGATGAAAGTATTATTGGATACAAATATTGTAATTCATAGGGAAGCCAGTCATATCCTAAACAAGGATATTGGTGTGCTTTTTAAGTGGCTTGATAAAGGAAAATATGTTAAATGTGTTCATCCGGTAACGGTCCAGGAAATTGAAAAAAATAGCAATCGAGAAAATGCTTATTCATTTGGGATAAAATTACAGAGTTACGAAGTATTAAAAACTCTTACAGCCTTACAACCTTCTGTCATTAAAGTTTCAGATGATGTTGACGTCACTCAAAATGATAAAAATGACACATTACTACTAAATGAGGTTTTTACTGAGAGAATTGATTTTCTGATTACTGAAGACAGAAAGATACACAGAAAAGCAGAATTATTGGGTATCGCAGATAGGGTATTCAAAATTGATTCGTTCCTCGAGAAAGTTGTTTCAGAAATCCTGATCTGGTTGATTATAAAGTTTTAGCAGTCACAAAAAAATTGTTCGGCGAATTAATTTGACAGATCCATTTTTTGATAGTTTCAAAGAAGATTACAAAGGTTTTGAAAAGTGGTTTTTGAAAAAATCGGATGAAATAGCTTATGTAACTATTAATAAGGAGAAATTACTCTCATTTCTTTTTTTAAAAATCGAAAATAAAGATGAAAACTATTCAGACATCAATCCGTTTTTCGCTCCAAAAAAGAGACTTAAAATAGGGACCTTTAAAGTAATCAGTAACGGCGTAAGACTGGGTGAACGTTTTATGAAAATAATTTTTGACAATGCAATTTTAAATAGAGTTAACGAGATTTATGTAACTATTTTTAACAGAAAGAGAAGAACAAAGACGTCTTATTGGATTGTTGGAAGATTGGGGATTTGTACCATATGGTATAAAATTAACTGAAAATGGAGAGGAATTAGTTTATGTTAGAGATTTCTCACCTTCATTTGATGTCGGAAATCCTAAACTTACATTTCCATATATGTCGTAGAACACAAGCATCTTTATGGTGCCTATTTATCCGGATTATCATACTGAACTCTTACCAGACTCAATTCTAACGACAGAATCTCCTTTTGATTTTATTGAAAATCAACCTCACCGGAATGCTATTAGCAAGGTCTATATCTCTCGCTCTTATGAGAGGAATATTAAGAAGGGTGATATAATTGTATTCTACAGAACAGCCGCGCAAGATTGATCTGCCTATTACAGTAGTGTAATCACAACCCTTGCAATTTCTGAAGGGAAGATAACTAATATAATTGATGAAAATGATTTTATCTTAAAATGCCGTAAACGAAGTATATTTACAGACGAATATCTGAGAGAATATTGGAACTGCAATCCTAGTTACAGACCATTTATTATTAAGTTTCTGTATACTTATTCTTTTCCTACGGGACAACGGATTAACAGGCAAAGGTTACTTAATAGGGAGTAATTTCAGGAACAAAAGATGAATTAAGAGGGCTAAAAAGAGATAACGTAGAGACAATTCGAAATAATTTTGAAGGAAACAAATACAAATGAAAGTCTTATTGTCGATTAAACCAGAATTTGCTGAAAAAATATTTAATGGAACAAAAAAA
>CAWENX010000008.1:0-7528 GCA_963810555.1 uncultured Bacteroidia bacterium
TAGCCGGACCAGTTATCTTCACAATCGAAGTCACGAGTTGATTTACCCCCCCCATATCATTTACAACCCCGCCACTGACAATGACTCAGGTTGATACGCTTGTAGCCGGAAATTACTATATAAATATTTGCACAGAAGCTTTCCCTGAAGGTGAGATCAGGGGACAATTGCTTATTCAGGATAATGACATCAATTAAAAGTCAGCTATAAGATAGCATTTTTCAGAACGCTCCTTTAGTGGTGTTTTATCCATTAATCAACTAATGTAATGAGTATGAAAACAAAAATTATTTCATTCCCCTTAATATTTTTAACAGTAATTTTATTTGGCAGTTTGGCAAATAGCTGCATGCCCACTACTTCAACTTTTAAGGCTACCCTTACCGGAGCCAGCGAGACTCCTCCGGATTCTTCACCTGCAAAAGGTGTGGCTAATTTTAAGCATGACCCAAAAACCAATATTCTCAGTGGTACAATTACCTTCAGTGGTTTCGGTACACCTTCAACCGCAATGCATATACATCAGGGTGCAGCAGGGGTATCAGGACCTGTTATATTCCCAATCGAAACCAAAGGTGGTTTTACCTCTCCAATTTCATACACATCCCCTGCTCTGACAACCGCCCAGGTTGACACGCTTAAAGCCGGAGATTACTATGTAAATATTCATACGCAGGCTTTCCCTGAAGGTGAGATCAGGGGACAGTTGGTTCTTCAGGACAAATATTAAACAGTTTTAACGAGTTAGAAACCAAGGCGCTCCATATTGGAGTGTTCTTTTTTTTTATGTTTTAGTAAAAAAAGGAAATACAACTAAAATAAGTAACTTTAATTCGATTAATTTTATTAATTTGAATTACAAAATCTATCTTAATGAAAAAAAGGAATTTCATCATTTTATCAGCAATTGTTATTCTTTCTCTCTTATTAGTGTTATTTGTGCGTCGGCAATATCCACACGAAAGGCGGATTTATTCGAATATGGATACTATCTGTTTTGAAAAGGATGTACTTCCGATTTTCATAAAAAATTGTGCAGTCTCGGGCTGTCATGATCAGCAAACCAGGTCAGCCGGTTATTATTTTGTAAATTATAATTCAATCATTAAAGGAATCATTCCATTTAAGCCCGAGAAAAGTATAGTTTATAAATCCCTCGATGGAAGCGAAGCCTCACTCATGCCGCCGGGCCAGGAATTGACAGAAAGTCAAAAACTTTTGATAACTGTATGGATCGGGCAGGGAGCAAAGAATATTGTTTGCCAATAAAACTTTCACTAAGGGGAAATATCCTTACAATTGGAAAGACGGAGAAATACACCTGGGATTCAACTTCGTAAGGTTGTTCTCACTGGCAAATGATTAGAGATGAAGACAAAGAGCAAAGAGCTGGGAGCTAAGGGCTAAGAAATGATATAATAAAAATTGGGAAGCAAGTCATCAACTACTTTCTCGCTTTCCCAATAGATATCGCAGATTAAATATTTTTAAACAACACAAAAGAAGAAGTTGTTAAAAAGCAATCCCAATACTTATGCCGCCGCGAAACCATGGATAGGGCATGCTGCTTGCCTTAACGTTTACACTTGTGTTTGTTTGCGTAACTTTTAATTTGTTGGCGATGAATGAGGGAAAACCCTCTTCAGCCGGATTTTCATTATCAGCTGGTTTTCCATTTATTGCCTGATCAACTTTTTTATACAAATCACCGACATTTGAAGAACCTGAAGGTGTTCCGGTAAAATTACCGCTTGCAATGCCTGCTTCCAATCCTAAGAAATAGAAATCGATTGCTACTGTTTTTGCTATAAGAAACTGTACACCCATTTGAAAACCTGCGTTCAGTGTATGAAAATCGCCTTTAAAGTTTGCTGAATAATCAATGTCTGTTTCGTCATTGCTGATCGAAGTAGCTGTAGCACTGGCATTTATTTTCTGATACTTCAGATAGGGTTCAATATAGAAACCTTTGGGAAGACCTGAACTGCCTGTATAATGACGATAAGCACCACGAATATGCATCGTACCTAATTCAGCTTTGGATACATCTTCCTTGTCAATTCCATATTTTCCGACAAGTGATCCGTTAGATGGAATGCCAATTCCCAATGTGACAGCATTTTTGGCATTAAGCATTCTTTCAGCTTCGAAGGAGTAAGATTGGAGAACAAAATTAACTGGTTGAACTTTTACAACCCATTTGCGGTCAACACTTTTAGAGGGTGCTGTTTCCTGGCTAAATACGCCAATTGTAATAAAAACAAGAATAACAGTTAGCAGATTTTTCATGGTTAATTTGTTAAAGAGTTTAAATATTTGTCAAAGATATAAAATGGTAAATTCATTTCATTATAATAACAAAATAATTTCTTCACGTCAAAATAATTAACGAATATATAACAATTTCATATTTTAAAAAATTAATAGCATTTAAGAAATATATCGCCGTTCAGAGTGTAAACTTCCCAAATTTCTCCAATATTTCATTTTATCTTTGGCTAAAAAATTGAAAATTTTAGTTGTAGAAGATGAAACAAACCTTCGCTGGACTATTGTCTCTTTTCTCGAAGAGGAAGGTTATTGTTGTGAACAGGCCGCTAGCAAAATACAGGGCTCTGAAAAACTAAATATGTATGAATACGATTGCATGTTAGTGGATATTGGGCTGCCTGACGGTAGTGGATTTAGCTTAATTAGGGAGCTAAAAATGCTGCAGCCTAATACGGGTATAATCATAATATCTGCCAAAAATTCACTCGACGATAAAATTACCGGATTAGATCTCGGATCAGACGATTATGTGGTCAAACCATTTCATCTTACTGAACTTAATTCGAGGATAAAATCGTTATTCAGACGAATAAAGTTTAATGGTAAGAATGAGACAATTATTGGTCAGCTCCATATTCTGCCTGATTACAGGCAGGTATTTGTGAATAACGAACAAATAAATCTTACAAAGAAAGAATTTGACCTCTTGATATATTTTGTTACAAATCCAAAACGGGTATTGACTAAAGAATCTATTGCAGAACACCTTTGGGGAGATTTCGCTGATTCATCTGATTCGTTTGATTTTGTTTATTCCCAAATTAAAAACCTACGAAAGAAGCTGCTCGAAAAAACCGGTATTGACTATTTTCAGAATGTCTATGGAACGGGATACGTGTTTAACGTAGAAGGAGAGAGATAATATGAAGCTTCAAAATTTAATAAATAAAAGGTATTTACTTCTTGTAATTGTAGTGTTTTCTTTTGCAGGAACAGTTCTCTATATCGTATTGGGAATAGTTGTGGACAATAACACTGATGAAATACTCAAAAGCAGGGCAGAAAAAGTACAGCAAAATTTGTTACGCTACCCTGAAAAAGATATTCCAACCAATTCGCCCGATCAATCCATAACTATTAAGCCTACAATAGACGTTGCTTCTTTTGAAACTTTTACCGATACTGTTATTTACGAAGCATGGGATAAGGAAAATGTGGATTATCGGAAAATGACATTTAATGTAAATAATAGCGGGAAATCATATTTAGTTACCATCATTATATCCAAACTTGAATCAGCAGATATGATTGCGATTATATTCTCCTTCATGTTAGGTCTTTTCGCCTTAATGGTTTTAATCTTATTCTTACTCAACAGATGGCTATCCCTATCAATATGGAAACCTTTTTTCAAGACGCTCGATAAATTAAAAACTTTTAATATAGGGGAGAAACATGAAATACATTTTGACGATGCCAAAGTATATGAGTTTAGCCAACTGAATGAGGTATTGCTTGAAATGGTTCAGAAAATACAGAAAGATTTTTCCAATCTAAAGGACTTCACTGAAAATGCTTCACATGAGTTACAAACACCAGTGGCTGTTATTAAGTTACAACTTGAAATGGCACTTCAGGACAAATCATTGTCCGTTGAACACTATCATCAGATACGAATTGCTTATGAGACTGCTTCAAGGCTTTCAAAGCTCAACGAATCCTTGTTGCTGCTTTCTAAAATCGAAAACCAGCAATTTATTGAGGAAATGAGTACCGATCTTTGTGAATTGACCAATCGTCGTATAGAGTTTATCGAAGAACTTATTGAATTGAAAAATGTGAGGGCAACTGTGAATTTTCCTGTCTCAATGATTGTTAAAATCAATCCGTATTTAGCCGAAATACTTATCGACAACCTTTTGAACAATGCTTTAAAGCACAATTTCGATGGAGGGCAAATTGTTATTTCAACCTCAGATAAAAAGATTACATTTTCAAATACAGGCAATCCGCTTACTATCTCTCCTGAAAAACTTTTTCAACGCTTTGCCAGGCAGAATACAGGCAACGAATCAACGGGATTAGGACTTGCCATTGTATCTGAAATCTGCAAAAACTATAAAATTTCACTTCAATACGATTATAATGCTGGTTTCCACAGTATTATCCTGTCAATTAATACATAGATTACTTGGATCCCCGGTAAATAAATATCAGTTTATAAAAGAATAAATATTGTGTTAAAATTAAAATGTATATTACTTAAGTTCCATTGTTTCACTAAAACTTGGATAAATTCTACCTTGAACAATCGATTTTGCTTTTTACTATATATCTTCGGACTTTCCCCAAATCTTAATTATTATAGTTGAAAATTATATTTTAAATAAGATACATTAACGGTTTATAAATAGATGAAAAATAAGCTCTTAGCAATTTTACTTTTACTTATACCAGCGTCATTGTATTCACAGAATCCTGACATTCAAATTCTGCGCGCAATCAATTCTCCCGCTACCCAAGGAGACAATTTCTTTAAATTTGTTTCTAACTCTAACAGCGAAGTGATTCTGGGAGTTCCGCTAACAATGGGTGTTATCGGTCTCATTAAAGATGATGATAAGATATTCAGGAATGCCTGTGTAATAGTCGCAGCAGATGCCATTAATCTTGGTTTTACCTATGCGCTTAAATATTCAGTAAATCGGAAGCGCCCCTTCGTAACATATCCCGATATAGCAAAAAAATCGGACGGAAGGGGTCCTTCATTCCCGTCAGGCCATACTTCCGGTGCATTTGCAACAGCTACTGCCCTTAGCCTGGAGTATCCAAAATGGTATGTCATTGTCCCTTCCTATTTATGGGCAGGAACGGTCGGATATTCTAGATTACATCTTGGCGTACATTATCCAAGTGACGTACTTGGCGGAATGATTGTAGGGGCAGGGAGCGCTCTTCTTTCATATGAAGCCAACAAATGGCTGAATAAACAAAATAGAATAAAACATGGACATAATTAAAAAATGTTTCAATAAGCGTATAAAAAGTTTTGGATAGACCTAAAAAAAAAAAGGCAATTTATTAAAATTCGACAATCAGCTTTGATTCCCAAATTTCTCCCAAATTGATGAATAACTTTGTGATTTTAAATCTTTAATTAAACAAGTATGAAAAAATTATTGATGATTACCATCTGTACTGCCTTAATTTTTAGCGGTTATGCACAACAACAAAAAAAAGAAGAAATCCCTCCTAAAGTTAAATCAGCCTTTGTCGCAAAATTTCCTAAAGCCCAAAAAGTTAAATGGTCAATGGAAGAAGCTAAGGAATGGGAAGCCGAATTCATGCTTTCAGGAAAAGCAACTTCAGCCTCCTTCGACCTTTCAGGTGAATGGCTTGAAACAGAAACCGAAATAAAAAACAGTGAACTTCCAGAAGCAATTAAAGCTTCCATTGAAAAGCAATATCCAGGTGCAAAGATGGGAGAAACTGCCCTAATTGAAACTCCTGATTTTAGTGGCTATGAAATTGCCCTGAAAGTGAAAGGCAAAAATGTTGAAGTACATGCCACCAAAGAAGGAAAACTGAAAGTAAATAAGGAGTAGAATGAAAAGAAGGACTAAAAGTCGTTCAACTTTCGTCAAAGAACAAAAAATATCATTCGCTCCAATAATCGGATATAAGTCCCTCTCGCTGTTATGCAATTTTAATTAAGGGGAATTAAAATGAAGATATTTCCGCCCTTTTGTTCTGTTTCAATGTTATGTGTTTTAATTTTTCCTAATTCAGGGCAGGCTCAAATGAATCGTCCTGATTCTATCACATCGAAAACCAGATTAAAAGTTGAATTCAGACTCGATGTTGGCAACATACTTCCGACCAATGATTTTGTAAGGCCACAAAATACCGACCCTGATGGTGCACATTATTTTGGTTATTCGGTACGTTTGGCCAATCAAACTACCGGTGATAAATTGTGGCATCAAATCTATGGTTATCCGGAATTTGGAATTGGAGTTTATTCTTCAGTTTTTACCAATACAAAATTGCTTGGTAATCCTATTGCAGTATATGTTTTTTTCAATGCTCCATTTGTCAAAGTCAACCGGTTAAGCCTCAATTATGAATTAGGTCTGGGACTTACGTTTAACTGGAATGATTTAAATCCTGTCAGTAATCCCACTAATGTTGCAATTAGTACCGATAAAAGCGTCTATATCGATGCCGGAATAAGCTTGAAATATCTTTTGAGTAAAAGTTTGTCTTTTGAGCTGGGATACGGATTTACTCATTTCTCGAACGGCAGACTAAAAATGCCCAACAAAGGGCTCAACACAGGAGCTACAAAAATCAGTTTATCATACGATTTAAACGATGAACCCATTCGATATCAATCGCAAATAAAACCTGTATTTTCAAGCCATTACGAATGGATTATTTCCGTATATGGCGGGTCTCGGAATGTTCTTTATGTGGGAACCAATGTTGACCTGGCAACTCAAATGAAGGGTTTAAATTATGCGGTATTTGGGTTGAGCAATACTTTTAACAGGCAAATTAATTATAAATCGAAAATTGGTTTTGGTTTTACTATGGAGTATAATGGTTCTCAAAACTCTCAGATTATTGTCGAAGGCGGAAATCTGGATGTTCTTGACCAACGTTTTGAACGTTATATCGCTTTAAGCGTTTATCCCGCATATGAATTGGTGATTGACCGGCTTTCACTGGTGATACAACCTGGCTTTTACCTTTATAGAAAGAAATCAGCTGACATGACCCCCGGATATTATCAACGCATCGGAGTGAAATATCATTTCATGAAAAACACCTTTTTAGGGATTAATCTGAGGGCATATAATTTTTACCAATCTGATTTTATCGAATGGACGATTGGTCATCGTTTGTTTTGGTAAATGGGGCATTAAGATAAAAAAATCGTTCTTTTTTCATTATATTAATCTATAAATATATGGTAATCTATAATTTAACCTGATTTTACAAATAGTTAATATTATTATTTTTTCCTCATCATAAACCAAATTACTAATTTCAGAAGAAAGCCTTTGAGGCATATTCTTTAGGTCTTAATAAAATAAAATTCTTTACTTTTGGACAAATTTTAGATATAATTTTAACAATCAAAACTTACCATAATCTGATGCATAAAAGGGATCTGATTACACTTTTGATTATATTGTCTTTTGGCCATATAATAAGTGCACATCCCCTTGATTATTACATTACTACGGCATTA